>CAZETQ010000017.1:0-76786 GCA_964515165.1 uncultured Solibacteraceae bacterium
GTCGCTCCCCCGCCGAGGCTAACGGCGGTTCCTTTCCATGTCTCATAGCCAGGATCGCCCTTCGCCGGAATCGTCCAGTGCCGCCAGACGCGCTCGCCGGTTTGGGCGTTGTAAGCATCCAGGAATCCTCGAATCCCCCAGTCGCCACCTGCCACTCCGGCAATCACCATGTCCTTGACGATCAGCGGGGAAAGCGTTCCGCCATAGCGTTGCGGCTCATCGGGCATCACCACTTCCCAAACAAGCCGTCCCGTAACACGGTTCAGAGCGATCAGGTGGGCGTTGTCCGTCACCATAAAAACCTTGTCTCCAAGAATCGCGACACCGCGATTCGTACCGAGCGAGGGATCGGATACCAGCCCCGGAGTGCGCGGCCGGGAATAATGCCAGATCTGATTGCCTGTCCGCGCATCGAGAGCAAACGCCTGATTCGGGCCGGTGATGTACATGATGCCGTCCGCCACAATCGGGACCGTCTCCAGACCGAAGTAACGCATGTTTTCGCGGAAGTACGGAGTATCCGGCAGAAACTGCGCCCACAGCGGAATGGAGAACGTCCACTTTAGCCCAAGCTTGTTTACGTTCGCCGCATGGATCTGTTTCAGCTCGCTGTAGCGATTTCCACCCAGCTTTCCGTTGTAGGTGAGCCAGTCACCCGGCCTCGGATTCTGGATCCTCGAAAAGTCAATTCCACTTCGATCCGCAGACTTTGGCGGCGCGGGCGAGCCGGGTTGCACGCCGGTCAACCGGCCGAGGAAAGCGGTCAGATTCTGTAACTCTTCTGCGGTCGCCGCAACCGGCGGCATCAGTGACCGGGCCTCTTCATCGATTTTCACGACGTTGCCCATCGGCAGAGGATGGATCACTCCATTCAAGTCCTGCAGGGCCAAGTCGAAATTGGTTCGACTTCGCACGAATCCTCGCAGGGAGCGCTTGTCACGCAAATGCACAGTCGCTAATCCATAACCGGGCGCGATCCTTGCATCGGGCTGCACCAGCGACTGCCGGAGCTGTTCGGCAGTCATCTCGCGCGCAATGCTCGAGAGATCCGGGCCAACCGGAGCGCCCTCACCCTGAATCATGTGGCACGATGCGCACTTCCCCGTCTGAAAGAAAAACCGTTTTCCGGCCTCGCGGTCTCCGGATACCGTGCTATCCGCCGCATACGCGTTGAGCGAGATCACCATATCCGCCAGAGCGTCGATTGTGGCTGCCGGTAAATCGAATCCCGGCATGCCAGCCGCCGGAATTCCATTCCGGATCAGATTGCGCAAATTCTGGACGGAGCGCCTTCTCAGAGTCGGGTTGCCGATGAGACCCGGCCCTTGCTGAGTGCCGCGGGCGTCCACCCCGTGGCACCCGCCGCAGAGCTTCTCATAAGTCTGTTTAATCTCGACGCCGGAGGCGGAAGAGTTCTGGCCCCAAATTGAACTGACAGCGGCGCTAGCGATTAGTACGTGGAAAACCACGGTGCCAAATCGCCGGCCTGGGAATTGTCTCACTGATCATGAGATTACACCGTCGTCCGATCCTGCTTGGCTCAACGGAAGCGAGAACACCTCCGATGCTCCAAGCGGCTGTTGACACTCGCGGCATTGAGGCGGCGTTAGGATTACGCATGGGCGGGCGTCGCGCGAGGCTGGCGTCGGTCGTGGAGCAACTGGTCACGTGAAACAGGCTCCAATTGCCGTAAGAACTCTTCGCGGTGCGCAGGGGCAATGCTTGAAAAGAGATCCCCGATCTCGCCACGAGATCTTTGACGGTACTGGAGACAAGAATCTCTCCACTCTTCGCCTCGGCCAGCACATCCGCCGCGATTTCGACAGCCGTTCCGCGAACGGTCGAGGAACCGGCCCGCTCGCACTCGCCGGTGTGCAGCCCGGCGCGGAAGTTCGTTCCATGATCGGCCGCCAGGCGCAAGAGACGTTCCGGCGGATCGCAGCCGGCCCACGTCCGAGCACAGCCGATCAAACTGCCGCGACATTCCAGCCAGGACTTGGTCCACCAGTTTCCAGATGGCTCGCAGGGGTGATCCTGGGTGCTCCTAGGCTGATTTCAGGAAGGCGCGGCAGTGCCAACGCCAGTTACTGAATCGAATTAGAGGGAAGAAATGAGAAAGAAGTTCGCTCGGAGGGCGCTGTATGCGGTATTCGCAACGAGCATCCTGCTCCCAAAACCATTTGGAAGCCGAGATTGGCCCGAAGAGGCCGATTTCGCCCGCCGAGATCTGGAGCCGGACGGAGCTTTTCTTCGGCTCCGCGAGCCCAAACGGAACGGTCGTCGACGATGCAGAACTCACAAAATTCGTCGACGAGGAAGTGACCAGGCGTTTTCCCGATGGGCTGACGCTGTTAACCGGATACGGGCAGTTCAAGAATTCCGCAGGGACGATCAGCCGCGAAAAATCGTTCGTGTTGATCCTGTTCTATCCGGCGCAGACCATCGACGCGAATGTCGACGTATGGATCGATCTATCGGAACTGAGTGGATTTCATGCGGACTTCCGGGTTGAGGACGGAAGCCAGACTAACTGGTCGTTTTCCGGCCTTCAGGCCGGTGGCGGCTTCTTTTTCTCCAGCCCGGGCGACTTTCTCCTGCTGGTCGGCAACGCGGATTGGACACTGGTGAACACTGCCTTCGAAGGCGAAGTTCTTGGCTCCATTTTCGATCAGTTCCTCTTTCCGCTTGTGGAGACGCAAGCTTTGCCTGTCGTCACGCCGGAGCCTTCGGGAGCGCTGCTGTTTGCCATTGCTGCCGCCGCCGGAGGTCTCTATCGTTATTCCGCGAAACACAGGACCGGAACCTCTATTGCAAAATAGAAGGTTCTATGTCCGAAATGAGCACAAACGAACGCGAAGAGCTGGAACAGCTCCGCAAAGAGAAGGCCTCTCGCGAGGCAGCCGAAAAGAAAGGGATCTCTTTCAAGGTCTCGGAGAAGGGCGCTGTTAGCGTCTACGGCCTGGGCCGGTTTCCGGTAACTCTGTATCAGGAGCAGTGGAATAAGCTGCTGGACCAGGCAGACAGCATCCGTGCTTTCATCGAGCAGAACAAGGACCGGCTGAAAGTCAAAGGCGAATAGCGAATTTGCCGGTCCGGTCAGGCAATGATGTCGTGGACGACATTGCCGTGAACATCCGTTAACCGAAAATCACGGCCTGCATAGCGATAGGTCAGCTTCTTGTGGTCCAAGCCCATCAGATGCAGGATCGTCGCGTGCAGGTCGTGGAAGTGCACCTTGTTCTCGACAGAATAGTATCCGTAGTCGTCGGTGGAACCGTACTGCAGGCCGGGCTTGACGCCTCCTCCGGCCATCCACATCGTAAACGCCTCGGGATTGTGGTCGCGGCCATCGGAGCCCTGCGCCGTCGGGGTGCGGCCGAATTCCCCGCCCCAGATCACGAGTGTGTCCTTCAGCAAGCCCCGAGCCTTCATGTCTGTCAGTAGCGCCGCAATCGGCTTGTCCACTTCCCGGGCATTATTCTCGTGGTCCCGCTTCAACGCCGCGTGCTGGTCCCATTTGTAGGTATGACTGACCTGCACGAACCGGACGCCGCGTTCCGAAAGCCGCCGGGCCATCAGGCATTGACGGCCGAAGTCCTCGGTGACGCGGTTGTCAATGCCGTACATCTTCAGCGTCGCCGGAGACTCCCCGGAAATATCCTGCAGACTCGGAGCCTCGCTCTGCATGCGGAAGGCTAGTTCAAACGATTCGATTCGCCCGTCGAGTTCACGATCGGCACCGATGCCGGCCAGTTGTTCCCGATTCATCTGCTGTACGTAATCCAGCTCCATTCGCTGGATATCCCGGGGAGTCTCGGAATTCGCGATGAACGGAATCTTCGCCTCGCGCGCGGGAACGCCTACCGAACCAACCGGAGTACCGGCATAGGGAGCCGGAAGAAATGCCGAGCCGTAGTTGTTCGCGCCGCCGTGGCTTTGGGTGGGCGAAATCGTCACAAAACCGGGCATACTCTGGTTCTCGGTACCCAGACCGTAAGTAATCCAGGAGCCCATGCTGGGCCGGACGAAGGTATCGCTGCCGGTGTGCATCTCCAGCAGGGCACCGCCGTGCCGCGAGTTGGAGCCGTACATCGATTTGATGAAACAGATGTCGTCGACCTTCTTTGCGACTTCCGGGAAGAGATCGCTGACCCACATTCCGCTTTGGCCGTATTGCTTGAACTCCCACGGGGACTTCAGCAGGTTGAAGGTCTCACTGGAAACTACCTTCGGGCGGGCGAACGGGAGCGGCTTGCCATGATCGCGAATCAGCAGCGGCTTGTAGTCGAAGGTGTCTACCTGCGAGGGGCCGCCGTGCATGAAAAGGAAGATGATCCGTTTGGCCTTCGGCTGAAAATGGGGCTGCTTCACGGCCAGCGGGCTGCCGTCCGCTTTCGCCATGTCCCCCAGCAGGCCCATGAGCGCCAAGTGGCCAAATCCGGCGCTGCTCGCCTTCAGCAATTCCCGGCGAGTGCGCAACCGGTTGAAGTTCGGGTTCCAGTGAGCGTTCACGATAGCATCCTTAATTCAGATAAACGAACTCGTTCGAAGCAATCAATGCCTTACAAAAACTTTGCCACGCCAGCGACCGGCGCTCTTTCGCATCCGGGTGTCGATCGGCCAGAGTCTGCTCGATGCGGCCGATAAACGTCATCGCACGATCGATCTCCTGGGGAGTCGCGGGACGCGCGAGCGCCCGTTCGTAAGCATCGCGAATGCGCGCGCTGTCATCCAGATCCTGCCGGGATAACAGGCCCTCCGCCATCTTCCGGGAATTCTTCAGCAACAGCGAACCATTCATCATGAACAATGCCTGCGGAGCGATCACGGTCGAGTTCCGGTCGCCGTTGGGAGTTGTTGGATCCGGTAAATCGAAGGCCGAGAAGACTTCGTACATGGAGCTTCGCACCACCGGAATATAGACAGCCCGCAAATTGCGGTCATAATCCACGTCGCCGCGTTTCGACGTATTGCTGACATACTGCCGGTCTTTGTACTTCAGGATGGTTCCACCCATCGTTGTGTCGAGATTGCCTGCCACCGCCACGATGGCATCGCGAATCGCTTCCGCTTCCAGCCGGCGGCGCGGCATCCGCCAGAGAAGCGTGTCCTCTGGATCGGCTTCCGCCGCTTTCTCATTCTCGCTGGAATTCATTTGATAGGTGCTGGACAGCATCATCAGCCGGTGCATCTCTTTGATGGACCAGCCGCGCTGCACAAACTCCACTGCTAACCAGTCCAGCAAAGGCTGGTTGGTAGGCTTCTCGCCCAACCGGCCAAAGTTGTCGACGGAAGGAACAATTCCGCGGCCGAAATGCCATCGCCACAGCCGGTTCACCATCACGCGGCTGGTCAATGGGTGATTCGGATTGGTTAGCCACTTTGCGAAGGACAGCCTTCCACTTTCATTGAGACCAACAGGTGTCCGATTCTCGCCGTCAATGACTTGCAGGAACTGCCGTGGAACTTCTTTACCCAACGTCCAGTGGCTACCGCGGATGTGAATGGGGAGATCGGCGATCTTACCTTCGGTGACCCCCATCGCCTTTGGCAAATCCGGCGTGGCCGCTTCCAGCGCCTTGCGCTGTTCTTCGAGCTTCGCTAGCTGCTCCTGAACCGGCTGGGGGAAATACTGCTTCGCATCCGCCGACGCCCGGAACACTCCTGCCTTCTCGTAGAGAAATTCGCGAAGCGCGTCGAACGCCGGGTCGGGCAGATGCGGTTCTTTCTCTTCTTTAGAATCTTTGGCGTTCTCGGGTGTCTTGTTTTCGCCCTGGTACTTCTTCCAGAGATCCACCGTTTCGGCGAATACCTTTTCGTATCGCGCCGCCAGTTCCTGACGGCTGGCAAATTTCGATCCCGCAAACAACTTCGCAGCGGGAGACGTCCAGCCGTCGAGAGACTTGCCGTAGTTATCCCAGGCATACAACACCGAGTGCGGCGCTCCCTTCGAGCGGCCCATGCTATCGACCAACTGGTCCAGAAATCCTGGATTGATTCCGTACTGCCTGGCTACCTGAACCGTGCTCTTCGGGGATTCCGTTCCGGCCGGAAGCCGACTGGGCGCAATCAGGAGCTTTTCAAAATAGGGAAATCGATTGTTGTGAGACAGGCGAATGGTATTCGTGCCCTTGGCCAGCGGCAGAATTCCGATGGCCGACCACCCGCCTTCATCCGGCGAAGCCTCGCGGTTCTCCACCGGCGGCGCGCCTTTCCGCATCAGGACTCCATTGACGGAGATATCAAAAGTTCCGCCGCCGGCTTCGAGTTCCAACATGTCGAGCTGGAAATCTCCGGCATTTGCGGCCTGGATGACGTATTCGGAGAAATAGGGTCCGGCGACATCCTTCGGGATGTTGCGCTCTCCCTTGGTCAGTTTCCGCGGAGCATTCCCCTTGTCGAAAGATCCCGCTTCCCGGATGACGCTCCCGGCAATCCCTTCCTTCCTCGGCGTGAGCTTGATTGCCTGGTACCGCATCAGATCGGTCGCGGCCAGGAGATACTGTCCCATCTTCAGCCGGCCTTCCGCGGCCAGCTTATCGTTCTCAACCTTAGAAATCTTTCCGATCTCCTTCTGTGTCGCCTCGATCTTCGCTTCGTGGTCCCGCAGCTTCTGAACCTCGTCCGGCGGGGCCAGAACGTACTCATGCCATTTGGCCACCACTTTGAAGTTCTCCATCGTTTTTGAACTTCGGAAAATTCCGGCGAGAGAGTAGTAGTCGGCCGTCGGAATCGGATCGAATTTGTGATCGTGGCAACGGGCACACCCTACGGTCAGACCCATGAACGTTCGAGCCGTCGTATCCAACTGCTCGTCCACGATGTCCATTTCCATTTTCACAGGATCGTCTTCGGCGAGCATCTTCGCCCCTAAAGAGAGAAAGCCCGTAGCGGTCCATCGCTCGAACTGCGTCGCCAGGTCCTTCGCCGGCATCAAGTCACCCGCCAGCTGCTCCTGGACAAACTGGTCATACGGCTTGTCCTGGTTGAACGCATGGATTACGTAGTCGCGATAGCGGTACGCATTTTTGTAAACGAGATTCTCATCCAGACCGTTGGAATCGGCATAACGCGCCACATCCAGCCAGTGCCGGCCCCAGCGTTCTCCGTATCGCGGAGACGCCAGCAACCGGTCGACCACTTTTCGAAAGGCATCCGGGCTCTGATCATCCAGAAACGTATGCACTTCTTCCGGGGTGGGAGGGAGCCCTGTCAGATCGAACGTCGCTCGCCGAATGAGTATTCGCTTGTCGGCCGGAGCAGCGGGAGAAAGTCCCTTTGACTCAAGTCCCGCCAGAATGAATGCATCGACCGGCGAACGAACCCAACCGGTTTTCTTCACCTCCGGTGGGTCCTGCTTTTTTGGCGGATCAAAAGCCCAATACTTTTGCGTGTCCTGGATTGCCGAGCTCGTGGCGCCCCAGGGAGCGCCCATCTGCACCCACTGAGCCAAAGCTGCGACTTCCGCATCCTTCAACGCCTCTCCCGGAGGCATCTTGAGATGATCGTCGGTCTTGCGAACCGCCCGAATCAGCAGGCTTTCTTCCGGCTTTCCCGCAACCAGAGACGGTCCGCGGGCCCCACCTTTCAGAACGGCCTCCCGGCTATCCAGTCCAAGGCCGCCCATCGGCTGGCGGCTCGCGGTGTGACATACCAGGCATTTCGCAGCCAGCAGCGGGCGGATGTTCTTCTCGAAGAAAGCGGTTCCCTCGGTATCGGCGGCAGCAAGGCGAAGGGCGGCCAGCGACACCGCGACCAGGGGCCGGGCGAACCCCAACCAACGTCTCGGCATGAAGCAATCGTATCGAAAAGCTGGTGACGGGAAGGGACGGGCTAGCGAAGGTCAGCGACCGTCGGCAGTTGGGTGACGTCCCAGCCGCCCCCCAGCGCTTTCACCAGAAGGACGCTGGCGGCCATCCGCCGTCGAAGAATATCGATCTCATTCCGTTGATTTTCCAGAGCCGCCGTCTGCGAGGCGACTACCTGCAGGTAGGTATCGACACCGCCGGTATAGCGATTGGTGGCGAGTTGTAGAGATTCCTGAGCTGCCGTAACCGCATCTCGCTGCTGCGATGCTTCGGTTTCCAGAATGCGCAGCGCCGCCAGATTATCCTCCACCTGCTGGAAGGCCGTCAGAGTCGTCTGCCGGTAGTTGGCAACCGTAGACTCGTAGCCGGCAATCGTAGCGTCCGATACGGAACTTCGGCGGCCCGCATCGAAAATCGTCTGCAGACCCGTCGCTCCCACGGACCAGAAACGGCTCGGCCAGTTGAACCAATTCAGAATTGAGGTGCCCTGGAAGCCACCCGATGCTCCCAGCATCACGGTCGGAAAGAATGCTGCCCGGGCGATCCCGATCTGCTCGTTCGCTTCGGCCATTCGACGCTCCAGGGAAGCGATGTCCGGACGCCGCTCCAAAAGCTGCGAGGGCACACCGACCGGAATCCGGGGAGGCTCAATTTTCAAGGGATCAAAGGCGATGCTGAACTCGGCGGGAGGCCTACCCAGCAGAGTGGCAATCGCATGCTCATACTGGGCTCGCTGAATCGTGACATCGGTGTTCTGGACGCGCGCTGTTTCGAGTTGCGTCTGGGCTTGCGTGACGTCGAACTTCGCCGCGACTCCGCCCTCAAAACGATTAGTCGTCAACCGCAAGGCTTCCGTGAAAGCTTTGACGGTTTCATCCAATACGGCTTTCTGCGCGTCGGCGGCTCGCAGCTCGAAGTAATCCATGGCCACTTCCGCCTGAATACTCAATCGGATCGTCTGCAGGTCGGCGGCGGTCGCCTGGGCCTCTTCCTGAGCCGCGCTGATACTCCTTCGAAGCCGGCCCCACAGATCCACTTCATAAGAAAGATCGAACGGAAGAATGAAGCTGCCGCTGTTGCCCACCGTGAGATTGGGCGGGAATCCCGGACGGTTCTGGGAGTTTCGCAAGGCACCGAGGCTGGGGCCGGTGGAAATTGTCGGATACAGCGACGCCCGATTAAATCGGATCATCGCGCGAGCCTCGCGGAAGCGAGCCTCTGCCGCCTTCAACTCCTGATTGGCCGGTTCCACCTGCTCCAGCAGAGCGTTCAGCTGCGGGTCGCCAAAAATCTCCCACCACTTGGCGCGAATGGCCTGGTCGCCCGGTTGCGCCTGCTTCCAACCGTTGCCCTCTTTGAACGATTGCGGTGGCGGCTCCTTGAACTGAGGCGTCATTGGTGTCGTTGGTTTGACATACTTCGGCCCGACAACGCAGCTCGACAACAGCAGAATGCAGACGACGGCAGCGGCGATGTGGAAACGAAGTTTCATTCCGAAGCCTTGTCAGGCAGCCGGACGGGAGTTCCGTCGATCAACGAATCCGAGGGATCTGCCACTACCGCATCTCCCGGCTTGATTCCCGAAAGAACTTCGACACGATCTCCATAGTCGCGCCCCACCGTCACGGGCACCAACTGAGCATGACCGTTGCAGACCACCGCCACTCGAAGGCCTTCCGACCGGAAAATCAGGGTGTTCGAAGGAAGAATCAGGGAGCGAACCTCTCCCGGAAGTTTCAGGTGCACGGAAACGTAGGTACCGGGCAGGAGCTCTCCCGACGGATTGTCGATATCCACTTCGGTGAGCAGCGTCCGGGAAGCCGGATCGATGGAGTTGGCGGTACGTGCCAGCACGCCCCGGAATGTCTTTCCCGGGAACTCGGCTACGGTGATCGCCGCCACCGCTCCGGGGCGTGAGGCTCGGGAATAGGTCTGCGGAACGTTCACAAAGACGCGCAATTTGCGGATCGCCGCCAAATGGAACAATTCTTTGCCCGTGCCGTTGACGCCGGCGCTGACCAGCGCGCCGATGTCGGTATTCCGGGCCGTGACCACACCGTCAAACGGCGCATAGACTTTCTGGAACGACTGCAGATCTTCCAACCGATGGACATTCGCCGCGGCTCCCTCATAGGCGGCCTTCTTCACACTGAGATCGCTGATTTTTTCGTCTGTCTCCTGTTTCGAAACGGAGTTGGACTGCAAGAGAGCCTGCCAGCGCTCTGCCGTCGACTTTGCCAGATTCAGATTCGCTTTCGCTGTTTCCAGATCCGCGCGCGCCTGCTGGAGCTGCTTATCGACTTCCGGTGTTTCGATCTCCACCAGCAGCTGACCGCGGGTGACGTGCGCTCCAATATCGAAATGCCACGATTTCAGATATCCATTGGTTCGCGCGTAAATCGGAGCGTCCGTAAAAGCCTGGACATTTCCGGGCAGTGTGATCTCCTGCGAGGGCGCGCCCGTCTGGGCATGCACGACGGAGACAGTCGAGACGGCGGCTTCATCGGCAGCCGATTTCAGATCCGCCTCTGCCGAAGCGCGCGCATGGATTCCGCGATACACCACCAGACCAATTGCCGCCGACACAGCCAGCACAACCAGCCATCGCGTTACTGAGCCGCTATTGTTCACGGCTGGCTCCTTTACCAAGTCGGCATCCGGTGGTTTCAGTTCTTCTGTTGTCATCTCATTGGCACCGTTAGCTGGCACGCCGTAGACGGCGGCCGTGCAGCAGGGCGAAAACTGCGGGAACAAAAACCAGCGTGGCGATCGTGGCGCAGCTTAAGCCGCCAATCACGGCCCGGCCCAGCGGGGCATTCTGCTCCCCGCCCTCCCCCCAGCCAATTGCCATCGGAATCATGCCGATGATCATCGCCAGCGCGGTCATCAGCACCGGCCGGAATCGAGTGAATCCGGCCTCCACCGCCGATTGGATGGCATCGCCATTTTCCGCCAGGCGCTCCTTGGCGAACGCAACAACCAGAATGCTGTTCGCCGTGGCGACGCCCATGCACATGATGGCGCCCATCAGCGCGGGAACACTCAGATGGGTATCGGTGGCGAACAGGAAGAACACGATGCCCGCCAAGGCCGCGGGCAGGGCCGTGATGATGATGAACGGATCCAGCCAGGACTGGAAGTTCACGACGATCAGCAGGTAGACAAGGACAATCGCAAACGCCAGGCCTGCCAGCAGACCGACATAGGATTTCTGCATGGTGGTCAACTGCCCGCGAATGTTCATGAAGCTTCCGCGGGGAAGCTCTTTCCGGTGAGCGTCGACGATCTTCGTCACGTCGCGGCCGACGGCACCCAGATCCCGGCCTTGTGTGCCCGCATAGATATCGATCACCCGGCGAATGTTGTAGTGATTCAGAACCGCCATCTCGCTGGAGCGCCGGATGGAGGCGACGTCGGCAAGAATCTCCGGCCGGGTCATGCCGGCGGAACTGAGCGGAATGTTTTCCAGAGCCTGCAACGACTGGATCGCATATTGGGGCGTCTGGGTCACCAGGTTGTAGTTCACTCCGTTCTGCGGATTCAGGAAGAATGAGGGCGTGGTCTGGAAGCTGCCGCTCAAAGACACCAGCAGGCTTCCCGCCACATCGCGCTGCGTGTAGCCACCCTGTGCCGCCTTGGTGCGATCGACGGAGACGTCGAACTTTGGATAGTCGAACCGCTGGTGGATCCGGAGATCGGCAATCCCGGAAACTTTTCGCAGTTCGCTCAACAATTTATTGGCAAGCTGGCGATTTGCATCAATATTGGCGCCGTCGATCTGAATGTCGATCGGGGCAGGCAGTCCGAAATTGAGAATCTGCGTCGTCATGTCCGCGGGCAGGAAATAGAAGGTGGTCCCGGGAAACTCGTGGACCAAAGCTTTCCGCAGCTCGCGGATGTACTCTTCGGTTGGACGATGGCCTTCCTTCAGCGAGACCAGGATGTCGGCGTCAGCGGCTCCGATGATGCCGGACGTGCTGTAGGTGTAGTTAATCGTGCTGTAGGGCATGCCGATGTTGTCGAGGATGTTGTCCAGATCGGAAGCCGGAATCGCCTTCCGGATCGAACCCTCCACCATGTCGGCCAAACGAGCGGTTTCCTCGATACGAGTGCCAGTCTTGGCGCGCATATGCAGGATGAACTGCCCGCTATCGGTGCTGGGAAAGAAGTCTTCGCCCAACCACGGAATCAGGAAGAACGACGACGAACAAATCAGTAAGAATACGGGAATAAAAATGGCCCGCCGGGCGACAAGGCCGCTCAGAATTCCCCGGTAGCCATTCCGCACCCGCTCGAACCCACGCTCAAACGACTGTTGAAACCGGGTGAATGGATTGCGAGAGTGCCCATTGCCATGATGCTTCGCCCGTAGCAGGTACATCGCCAGCGTCGGCACAAGCGTCCGGGAGAGGATATACGACGCGATCATGGCGAAGATCACGGCCTCCGCCAGCGGCACAAACAGGTAACGTGGAACTCCCCCAAGGAAGAACATCGGCAGGAACACAATGCAGATACAAAGCGTGGACACCAGTGCGGGAACAGAAATTTGCGCGGCTCCGTGAAGAATCGCTTCCCGAAGAGGCTGGCCTTCCTCCAGGTAGCGTTCGATGTTCTCGATCGTTACTGTGGCGTCATCCACCAGGATGCCCACCGCCAGCGCCAGGCCGCCCAGCGTCATCACGTTGATCGTTTCGCCCAGGAAGCTCAGCACGGTCACCGAAGTCAAAATCGACAGCGGAATGGAAACCGCAATGATCAATGTGCTGCGCCAGCTGCCCAGGAAGATCAGGATCATGATGCCGGTCAGGCATGCGGCGATCACCGCTTCGTGCACGACTCCCTCAACGGCGCCTTTCACGAAAATCGACTGATCGGCCAGCTGCTTGACGTTCAGTTGCGGCGGAAGCGTAGTCGCGACCTTCGGCAGCATTTCCTTGATGCCGTCCACCACATCGATGGTCGAAGCGTTTCCCGCCTTGAGCACCGTGACAAGCGCGCCGCGCTGGCCGTCATGACGAACGATGTTTGTCTGTGGAGCGAATCCATCGCTCACCTGCGCCACATCGCGCAGGTAGATCGGGCTTCCCCCCGCGACCTTGACGGGAAGATCGTTCAGTTCCGCCACCGTCTTGGGAGCCGCATTCAGGGCGACGTCATATTCGAACGAGCCGATCTTTGCGGTTCCCGACGGCAGCACCAGGTTTTGCTGGTTCAACGCCGTAACGATGTCGGTGCCCGAAAGCCCCTTGGATTGCAGCAAACCGGGATTCAGGTTCACCATCACCTGCCGCTGCTTTCCGCCGTACGGATAGGGCACGGCAGCTCCGGGCACGGTGATCAGCTGCGTCCGAAGAAAATTCATCGCCAGGTCGTTCAACTGCGGTTCGGAAAGGCCCTTTCCCGAAAGCGCCAACTGCAGGACGGGAACCGTTGACGCGTTGTAGTTGATCACCAGCGGAGGAAGGGTTCCGGGAGGAAGCTGCCGGAGGGCCGTCTGCGACACCGCGGTGATCTGAGCGTTCGCCCGGTCCAGGCTTGCCGTCGGCTGCAGGAAGATCTTGATCAGGGAAATGCCGTTAACGGTCGTCGATTCAATGTGCTCGATGTCGTCGACGGTCGTCGTTAGGACTCGCTCGTACGGAGTGGTCAGCCGTCCTTCCAATTCCTCGGCGTTCAATCCGGTGTACTGCCACCCAACGGCGATAACGGGAATGTTGATATTCGGAAAGATATCCGTGGGCGTTCGCGAGATCATCACCGGACTGATGATCAGAATCAACAGCGCTAAAACAATGAAAGTGTACGGCCGGTCCAGCGCGACCCGAACGATCCACATATCGCTACCTATGAAGAGATGAAGTCTGCGGTCCCAAGGTGACAACGTTAGTTCCGAATGAATCTATCGGCAATACCGATAGACTAAAGGGATGGAGCTTCGCCACCTCCGGTACTTTTGCGCGGTTGCCGAGTGCAAAGGGTACAGCCAAGCCGCCCGGCGGCTTCATATCGCGCAGTCGTCCGTCAGCGAGCAGGTTCGGGATTTAGAACGGGAAATTGGAGTTCCGCTGCTCTGCCGCGAGGGCCGCGAAGTGCGGTTGACGGCTCATGGCGAGGTGTTTCTCGTAGAAGCGAAGGAGATCCTGGCGCATGCCCATCGCGCGGTCGAGATGGCGCAGCGGTCTCTCCGTGGCGAGGCCGGGACCCTGTCCATCGGCTTTATGGTTGCGGCGACCGCTCCTTTTTTCCCACAGATTATTCGCGAGTATCGGAGCCGTTTTCCCGGAGTCCGGCTGTCACTTGTGGAAATGGGGCCCGTCCGGCAGATGGAAGCTCTGGCGGAGCGGGAAATCGATATCGGGTTCACCCGATCGTTGGAGCCGCCGTTTGACAACGCTCTCCGTTCGGAATCGCTTTATAAGGATCCGATTCTGGCGGTCCTGCCGGAGTCGCACAGACTGGCGACAGGCCCGGTGACGATCAAAGCGCTGGCGGAGGAGCGCTTCATTCTCTACGACCGGGACTCCTGGCCCGGGCTGTTCGATACCATCATTGGCCTATGCCGCAAGGCTGGATTTTCCCCGCAAGTGATGAACAGCGCTTTGGTGCAGACGATCTTGACTTTAGTCGGGGCGGGAGAAGGGGTGACTCTTCTGCCGTCCAGTCTTCGTTATTACCGGCCCGAGGGATTGGTATTTTGCCCCCTCGTCCCGGAGTCGCCCGAAGTCAGCCTGGTGATGGCATGGCGGCCCGATCAGGAACGGGCGGTTGTCCATGAGTTCCTGGAACTGGTTCGCGCCAAGAAGCCGGACATTCAGACGACGATGCGCGGGCATTCTTAGTCTGGCCGTTACCGGGTTGCAATAACGTCCTACGATGGAACCGATGCCGATCAACGAGCAGAAAATCGATGAGACTGTTCTCGCGCTGCTGTACCTGACTCTGCACGACAAGTGCAGAGCTTGGAAAAGCTTCGACTGGGGTGCCATGAACCGGCTCCATGAGTAACGCTTCATCTACGATCCCGCCGGCCAGTTGGCCTTAAAGGTCCGCCAGCGGGCGTAGGGACGGGGGAGCGCTCACTTCAAGTCGCTTCTTAGACTTCTCAATCCCCTCGAGATTCCGGTGAGAACAGTCCGGATCATCGGCAGCTCAGCATCTCCATCGCCAACGGGAAGAATTTTAGCGCCCCCCGCCTTCATTCCGTTGATGTTTACGGCCAGCAGATATGGTTTCATCGTCTGAAAGGCACTGGGAAACCTGGACAGCCCACCATGAAGATCGGCATCGACAGCTATTGCTACCACCGCGCATTCGGAGAAGTCTATCCCCAACAGCCCGCTCCTCCAGCATCCCGAACGGTCGAATGGTTTATCGACCGCGCGCATCAACTGGACGTCGACGGCGTTTCGCTGGAGTCGTGCTTTATCAACCCGCGCAACCAGGAATTTCTGGCAAAAATTCGCGAGAAGCTCGATGGCTATCGGTTGGATCGCGTTTACGCGTGGGGACATCCCGATGGATTGGAGGGCGGCAAGAATGAGGCCGCCTATGACGACATGCTGCAGAGCCTCCAACACGCCAGTTGGATTGGGGCCGATGTGATGCGCGTCGTGGGCAGCAGCCTGATGTTCCGGCATGAACCGCACGGCCCCCAGATCGATCGCCTGTCGGCCATGTTTTCCTCAGCGGTCCGCGAGGCGAAAAAATTCGGGATCCGGCTAGCCGTGGAGAATCACATTGACTTCACGGCAGACGAGATGCTCGAGTTGCTGACCAACGTGAATTCACCCTATCTGGGTATGAACTTCGACACCGGAAATTTTGTGCGGCTATTGGACGACCCCATTCAGGGAATGGAGAAGTTGGCCCGTTACGTTTACGCGACCCACATTAAGGATCTGAAGATTCAGCGGGGAGTCGCTCCAGACGAATGGTATTTCTTTTCGTCCACGCCTGTCGGTGACGGTATTGTCGATAACCTCCGTCTCGCCCGGTTGCTCCATCAGGCAAACTATCAAGGGTTTCTGGCGGTGGAAATCGATTTTCTTCATCCCGACTATGGAAATGACGAGGATCAGGCAGTGGAACAAAGCGTTCGAGAGCTTCGAAAGATCGCCAGTTCAGTGACCCAACCTGCCTCGGCCCGCTGACTTCCCGTGGCGTAACAGGACGTGAAGTACCTCCTGAAGCGTCGATTTCTGCGCTGGACCGTATATACTGCCCACGATGGAAAGCCGTCGCGATCTTTTCAGGCGAGCCGGTGCGCTCGCCATTTCCGGGCTGGGGGCTGGCCGGCTATCACTGGCCGCGGGGATCGTGAAACGCACCCCCGGAGTCAAGGTTCGCTTGGCGCTAAACGCCTATTCGTTCAATAAGCCGCTCATGGCCGGCCAGATGACCCTGGAGGATGTTGTCGATTACTGCGCCTCCCAGGGACTCGAGGGTCTGGATGCCACGGGCTACTACTTCAAAGGCTATCCGAACGTCCCGGACGACGAGACGATTTTCCGGCTGAAGAAGCGCGCCTACGTGAACGGCGTGTCCATCAGCGGCACAGGTGTCCGGAACGACTTCACGATCGCCGACCCCGACAAGCGCCGGCAGCAGATCCAACTCGTCAAGGATTGGATCGTGGCCAGCGAGAAGTTGGGTGCGTCATTTATCCGCGTATTCTCCGGGCCATCCGTCCCCAAGGACTCGACCTTCGATAAGGTCCTGGAGTGGATGATTCCCGCCTTCCAGGAATGCGCCGATTTCGGGAAAAAACACGGAGTGATCGTTGCGATGCAGCACCATGACGACTTTCTGAAAACGGCCCACGAAACGATCCGCGTAGTAGATGCCGTCAATTCCGATTGGTTTAGTGTAGTTTTGGACGTGGGAAGTGTTCGAAAGGGCGACCCCTACCAGGAAATCGAAAAACTCCTGCCCTATGCCTGTACCTGGCAAATCAAGGAAAACGTATACTTCGACGGCAAATCAACTCCGATCGACATTTCCCGGATCCGCCAGATTATCGAAAAGGTCGGCTATCGCGGTTTCCTTCCGATTGAAGCCTTAGGGCAAGGCGATCAAAAGGCGATTGTAACGGCGTTCCTGGAAAAGGTCCGAGAAGGCATGGGACCCTTGGTGTAGTCCAGAGGCTACTTTAAAAATCAATGGGTTAGGAACGTAACATTTCGCTACATGCCCTATGAAACTTGCGGAGAGCCCTGATTCGTGATGAATTCATCGTGGAATCTCGTATCCATTATGAAGAGAGCCACGTTCGCTGTTCTGGGCTTTGTGCTTCCGGCGTTCGCCCAGCGAGCGCCCTTATTTAAGGACGAGATCCTCCCTATTCTGGAAAGAAGTTGTGTTTCCTGCCACAACTCCAAACAGAAGATGGCGCGCCTGGATCTCAGCACCTTCACCGGGATGATGGAAGGCAGCGCCAGCGGCCCCGTCATCGCGCCCGGCAAACCGGAGCGCAGCCTGCTCTGGAAGATGATCGAAAACGGGCAGATGCCCCAGGGCGGCAAGCTGAGCGCCGCCGATCAACAGAGCATCCAGGCCTATATCCAGTTCGGCCGTTTCCCGACCCAGACTCCTGAAATGGAGGCCGCGCTTCTGAAGAAGGAGGCGGCACGGATTACCCAAAAGGAGCGCGACTGGTGGTCTTTCAAGAAGCCCGTGAAGGCTGCGGTTCCGGCGGTGAACGACCGGAACCAGGTTCGGACGGAAGTGGATGCGTTCATCCTGGCGCAGTTGGAGCGTCGCGGATGGAGGATGCAGAAAGAGGCCAGCCGTCCGGCCCTGATTCGCCGTGCCACCTACGATCTGACGGGCTTGCCGCCTACCCCCGAGGAAGTGAAAGCGTTCGTTGAAGACCAATCTCCGAATGCGTGGGAAAAAGTTGTGGACCGGCTTCTTGCTTCCAGCCGGTACGGTGAGCAGTGGGGACGCCACTGGCTGGATGTTGCGGGATATTCCGACTCCCGGGGCGATGCCGGCGACAGCGACCGCGAAGTTTCCTGGAAGTACCGGGATTACGTCATCCAGGCGATGAATCGGAACAAGCCGATCAACCTGTTTCTGCTGGAGCAGATGGCCGGGGACCAACTGGTCAACTACAAACCGGGCACGGCTCCGGTGGCCGACCAGATTGAGCCTCTGACCGCCACCGGATTCCTCCGGACAACGGCAGACATTACCGACAACCAGACCATCTACGAGGTCGACAAGTACTTCGACGCTCAACAGAAGGCGATGGAAACCAGCCTTTCCGCCGTCATGGGTTTGACGGTGCAGTGCGCCCGCTGTCACGACCACAAATTCGACCCGATTTTGCAGCGTGACTATTACAAGTTAATGGCTGTCTACCAGGCGACATTCGATCCGGAGAACTGGCTGGCGGGCGACCTCAATTTCGGTCCGTGGCCCAGCCGGATGATCCTGGACATGGACGACCATGCTCGTGAGGCCTGGATTCAGGATGTTACCAGCAGGGATTCCAAGGCTCTCCGCCGGTTGGACGACCTTCTGGAAGCCACCTATCAACGCTATCGTGCAGAGTTGAAAGCCGGCCGTGAAATGTCGGAGGAAATCCGCCGGCTCCAGATTCGCAAGGACATTGAGAACGATCCGGACCTGGAAGTCGACCGCAATGCGGCGAAAGACTTCATTACCGATCAGGAAATGGAGAAGCGATTCCCCGAATTGTCGAAGTGGAAGGACGAAATCCAGGTCAAGCGCGCCAGCCGCCGGAATCCCTCCAAGATTCCGCCGAACTATATCGAAGCGGCGTGGGATGTTTCGAAAACGCCTTCCCCGACCTACATCCTGCAGCGTGGAAACTACCTGGCGCCGGGCGCGGAAGTCCAGCCGGGCCTGCCGCTGGTGCTCGACAATCTGCAAGCCCCGCTGAATTTTCCCGATCCGAAGCAGCATCCGGAATGGAATGGAACCAACCGGCGGCTGACACTGGCGCAGTGGATGGTATCGCCGGAGAATCCGCTGGTTTCCCGGGTGTTCGTCAATCGGGTCTGGCAGTGGCATTTCGGGGAAGGCATTGTGCGCTCCGTCGACGATTTCGGCACGCAGGGCGCGAAACCCACGCATCCTGAATTGCTCGACTACCTCGCGGTTTCGTTTCAGGAACACAACTGGGACTTGAAGTGGCTGAACAAGCAGATCATGATGTCGCAGGTGTATCGGCAGGATTCCGCGGAGGTCCCCGAATACCTGGCGGCCGACCCTTCGAACAAGTTGTTCTGGCGAAAGGCTCCCCTGCGTCTGGAAGCGGAATCGATTCGCGATTCGATGTTGAAGGTCAGCGGGCTGTTGAATGACAAGATGTACGGTCCGCAAGTCCCGATTAAGCGCGGTTCTGACGGCCAATGGCTGGAGGACGAAAAGAAGACTCTCAACGGACAGAACCGGCGCAGCCTCTATCTGTCGCAAACGCGCACTCGCTGGGTTGCCTTTTTGCATGTGTTCGATTGCCCGGATATGACTTCGGACAATCAGGCGGAGCGCTTCCGGTCGGCGCTTCCTACGCAATCTCTAGCGATGATGAACAACCCGCTGGTGATGCGCACGACGAAGGCGTTCGCTGCGCGGATGCTCGAAAAAGCGAACTACAACTACGACCAGGCGGTGCTGCTGGCCTTTGACGAAGCATACGGCCGCCCGCCCACCGAGAAAGAGATTGCGATTGCCAAAGGGTCGATCGCCTCCGATGCCGATCCGAAAGAAGGCCTGAGGCTGTTCCTGCAGGCGATGCTTGGCGCGAACCAGTTTCTCTACAGCTATTAAGGAGATGGAGATGAGACGAGTACACTCCCGCAGACAGATCCTGCAAGATGCGGCGATGGGATTCGGTGCGATGGCGCTGAACTCCATCATCCAGCAGGACCGGCTGTATGCTGCCGAATCGATCCTGGCCAAGGAGAAGCAGTACGACCTGAGACCCAAAGCGCCGCTGCTTCCGGCGAAAGCCAAGCGAGTGATCTTCATCTACATCGGCGGAGGACCCAGCACGATCGACATGTTCGATCCCAAACCCGCGCTGGTGAAATACGATGGCAAGCCCGCGCCATTCGAAATCAAAGGCCGCGCGCTCAACGGATCACAGCAGATTATGGCTAGCCCGTGGAAGTTCAAGCAGTGCGGCCAAAGCGGACGCCACGTTTCGGACCTTCTGCCTCACTTCCAGAACGTTGTCGATAAGGTCACCTTCGTCCGGTCGATGACCACGGATCGGATCGATCACTCCACCGCTCAATTCACTTTTATTTCGGGCCGCGGCTTCACCGGCTTTCCCTCCATTGGCTCCTGGGTGAACTATGCGCTCGGCACGGAGAATCAGAACCTGCCCGGATACATCGCGCTGGGTCAGGGCGCGAGCATCGGCGATCGGGCGCACTCTTCGGCCTGGCTGCCGCCGATCTTCAACGGAACGTCGATGCGGGCGGACGCCAAGGCTCCGATCTTCGACATCAAGCGGCCCGACTCCGTCAGCCCGGAGCAGCAGCGGCGATTTCTGGACATGGTAGGGGAGCTGAATCGCGAACAGAAGGCGACTTCCTATGCTCTCGATCAGGATCTCGAATCACGCATCGCCAATTACGAGCTCGCCGCCCGGATGCAGGTGGAAGCGCTGAAGGTGGCCGATCTGGATCAGGAGAGCGAAGCGACGAAGAAGCTCTACGGCGTCGATGCCAAGGTGGGCGGACCTTTCGGAAAGCTCTGCTTGATGGCGCGCCGGCTTGTCGAAAAAGATGTGCGCTTCGTGCAGATTTACGGCGGCGGGGGCGGCAATTGGGATACGCACAACAATATTGAGGGTCAGCTTCCCGGTCTCTGCGAGTACATCGATCAGGGAATGTCCGGACTGCTCGTAGATCTGGAGCAGCGCGGGCTGTTGAAAGACACGCTCGTCGTTTGGTCCGGCGAGTTCGGCCGCCTGCCCACAATCGAGGCGAAGAATTCCAAGCCGGGCCGCGACCACAATCCTTACGGGTTTAGCATGTGGATGGCGGGCGCGGGGCTGAAGCCCGGGTTTGATCTCGGCGACACCGACGAGCTGGGATATGCCGCCGATCCCGACAAGAAGACGACACACAGCGATATTCACGCCACCGTTCAAAACCTGCTGGGGATCGATCATCAAAGGAATACCTTCCCTTATGAAGGCCGCGACGAATCCCTGGTCGGCGTCAATCCTGCTCGGGTGCTCAACGAGCTGTTCGCATAGGCCGCCGCGATGATCGCGTCAGGACGCTGCCCGCATTTCCTTGCCATCGGATTTTTCCTGTTCGCCGGAACGCCTGCCATCCCACAGGTTTCGATCGACAAAGATACGTACGGTCGCGCCTATGTCCTGTTCCAGGTGGAGCAGGCCGACCAATGGACAAGAGGTTTTTCGCAAGCGTTCAGCCAGGCGCTCGTCACGCTGCCGGCTTCGCTCCCCGAATCGGACAAGTCTTCTGCGGAGAACCTGCGCGCCTCCATCCAGGCACTTGTTGCCCGCGGCGGGTCCGCGAATGTCCTGACAGACGGAGAGTTCCGCAAGGAGCTCCAGCAAGCGCTTTCCCACGGCAGCACCGTCAACCAGGTTTTCGGCGCGCACAAGGTAGCAGAGGGATTGCGGGCGGAGTGGGTGCACATCCGGCTCACTCTGAACAACCTGGCCCGCATTTATCGCCTGGAATCGCTGGAGCCGTTGGGACCTCCGGCCAGTACGCCCAAGAGCATGCTCGCATCTGCTCCTCCTCCAGAAGGTAAGGGCATCGTCGGTTACTTTGTCGATCAGCAATGCGCCAAGCGCGGCAAAGCCATGTGGACCAATGTGACATGCATCCAACGCTGCATCCGCGAAGGGGACAAGATTGTCATCGTCACAGAAGAGGGCAAGGTTTATCAGGTCGCCAATCCGGAAAAGATCGAAGCCGACTCCTACGGGCAGAAGGTGACAATCTTTGGAGATATCGCAGGCGAGACTGTCACTGTGTCCGGTTTGCGCTAAACGCTCCCGACTTCGTATTGCCACCTCCTCCCGAGTGTTAGAGAATGACTACCGGCCCTCCTTGATGGGCGTCGTTCATGTCGACGAAGAGTGTAGAGTCCGATGGCCGCCGTGCTCCTGGCATGCAGCACAGGCACAGCGAGTTGGTGCGTCAAATCGCCGACAGTGAAACGTTTCGTCCCGCGCCGATGATGCGGGCCCTGTTGCTCTATCTGTGGGAGCACCAGGGGCAGTCCATCGGCGAGTATGCCATCGCCACCGAAGCCTTGGGCCGCAGTGCGGACTTCGACCCGAAGTTGGATTCCACCGTACGGGTTCAAATCGCCAGACTTCGCACCAAGCTGAAGGAGTTCTACGAAGCGGCCGGCAGTGCTTTCCCACTTCGGCTGTCCATCCCCCGGGGCAGTCACGAATTGAAGTGGAGCTATGAGCTGCCGAAAACATCCCTGCTGACGCGCCTGGGCGCCATTCCCAAACCGTATCGCTGGGCGATCGGCATCAGCCAACTGTTGTTGTTGGTACTGTGCGCGGGCCTGTGGATTCAAAACTACCGGCTCAACGCGTCGCGCCCGCCCGTGGAGCCGCTGCCGCGATTTTGGGCCTCCTACCTGATGCCGGACAAGCCGGTGACGATTGTCATTCCCAGTCCACTCAGCTTTTACTGGCCGCAACATCAACTCTCGATTCGCGATCTGAGCATTTCGGAATATTCGGCCTGGCCCAATTCCAGCCTCGTCAAGAAGACAGCGGAGCAGTGGGGGCCGCCAGAGAGTTCCCAGTCCTACGTTGGGGCAATGGAAATGACTGCCGGCGTTCGGCTGCTGCAATACTTGTCGGCGCACGGGCAGACCGTAAACCTGATCGAATCGAGAAAGCTGTCCGTCGACGCTCTCTCCGAACCCAACACCATCTTCCTCGGCATGCCGCGCAACATGGTGTACCTGACGCCTCTGCTCGCCAGAACAAATTTCCAGATGGAAAGCGTCACTCCGGAGGTCATCCGGAGTATGCGTCCCGCGCCCGGCGAAAAAACCGAGTTTCGGGAGCAGCGGTACTCCTCAGAACGGCGGCTCGGGTCGTCCGTGATGATCCTCGCTCCCGCCAAGGGCGGCGATTCGCAGATTCTCGTTCTGGTGGGCCGCAACCTCACCTGCCTGACTTCGCTGCTGACTACCTCCGGCGGATTGCGCACGATCGACGAAGAGTGGGCCAAGGGCGGATCGCCCAAATCCTGGGAAATGGTCGTCCAGGCGGAACTGTACGGCGATACCGTTTTGAATATAGCTCCGGCCGCCTTTCGTAGCCTGCTGCCGACTTTCTGGAACTGAAACGGTTAGAAAAAGGAGAACCCTAGTGTCGAACATGGTGCCCGTTCGCCATACCGCCGCGTTGCTGTTGACCTTTGGCGCGGCGTGCCTGACCCAATCCGCATGGGGCCAGGTGCGCAAGCTCCACACTCGCGACCTGACGCGCCTCAGCCAGGTCCAGGTGGTGGACTATCTGAAGAGAAGCGACGTAATCTTTATCCCGATCGGAGCGGTGGAAACGAACGGCATTTTACCCAGCGACCGCGACTATGTCTACGCGCTCGGATATGCGATGGCCATGGCCGAACAGACGGATTCTCTGTTCCTGCCAGGGCTGGTCTGGTCCTACCCCGGCACCACGATGGTCGCCCCTTCGACGATCAACATCACTCCTACCGAAAGCGTCGCTTTTCTCCGCGCTACGGCAAAGTCTTTGCTGAAGCAGGGATTCCGCCGCCAGGTCTATATTTCCTCCAGCCACGGCCCTGCCCCGCTCACCGGCGGGACTCTCGCCCGCGAGTTCTTCGATCAGGAGCACGTGCCGATCCTCTATATCGACATGGATCGCTATCTGCCGAGATTGAAGCTGCCCGCCGATGCTCGAAGCAAAACGATCTATGGCAGTCATCTCATCGCGGGGCGATTGGTGGACATTCCTCTGAAAACGGACTACGGCGCAGCCGAATCTCACGCCGCTAAGCCGATTCCGGAAAATGAGGGACTCGCCGAGTTGGGCAAGCTTGGATTCTCCGGCAGTCTCAGCCTCGGCTCTTGGATTCCCGACGCGATGGCTCATGCCGGCGTCGGTACGCCGCTGGCGTCAAACAGCGCCGAACGCGATGCCTGGGCCCAGGAAGGCAAAGAACAGGTGATGTCCATCGTGCGGCAGATGGAGCTGCCGAAGGCCCTCGAGAGTCTGCGCAAACACGATGAATTCACCAATCGAATTTTGATCCCGAAATATGGCGGAATCTTACCCAATTCTCGATAAAGCTTCCTCGTAACGCAATGTTACGTTGCTTTTTCTGTAAGTTATCGCCGCTCAAATCCGAATACTGTTAACTCCGGCGGCCGCCGTAACAGCGCGCATCATACATCTTGAGACTTGCCGCAATGGAAGAGGCGGTGATGAACTTGGCCGCGCTGGCGCTTGGGGGCGTCGACTGCTGCAAGATGAGGGGGCCTATGGCAGGCAAAACGGGATTCAAGGGATTATTGCGAGTTCACTTGGGATTGTTCGTTCTGGGAGCGTCCAGCCTGTTCGGACAGGCTGACAAAGGTTCCTTGTTGGGAACCGTGCTGGACTCTTCGGGAGCGGCGCTGCCCCAAACCGACGTGAAGGTGACGTCGGTGGAAACCAATCTGGCTCGCACAACCAAGACAAATGAGAATGGAAACTTTACGTTTCCGGTGCTCGATCCTGGTTTGTATATGGTGGAGGCCGACCATACCGGCTTCCGGCACGCTGTCCGCACCGATGTCCGGCTGGAAGCCAACAGCGCGGTACGCGTAGACTTTACCATGCAGCTTGGCAGCGTCACCGAAAGCGTGTCGGTGTCGGCAAACGCAGCGATCCTCCAGACCGACCGCGCGGATCTCGGTGCGAAGATCGAAACCCATACGCTGCAGAACATGCCGCTGTCGTTCAATCGCAATTACCAGGGCTTGATTGGCTTGGTGCCCGGAGCCTCGCGCCCCTTCCGCGCCCACTCCTCGTTCTACAACTCGCAGGAGAGCCTGTCGACGTACGTGAACGGCCAGTTCCGGCAGGCCAGCAGCTTTCTGATGGAAGGAATCAACAACGATTGGGACAACGGCAACCTGACCGTCATCGTGCCGCCGATTGAGGCGATCCAAACCGTCGACGTCACCACCAGCAACTACGACGCCGAGTTCGGGCGCGTTACCGGCGGCGTGACGAACGTCGTGCTGCGGTCGGGGACGAATGAGTTCCACGGCAGTGCGTTCGCATTCAATCGCGTGGCCGCGCTTTCGGCAAAGAACTACTTCACCCTCGAGAAGCCGCCTTTGGTTTACAACCTTTTCGGCGCTACGTTCGGCGGACCGATCGTCAAGAATAAGACTTTCATCTTTGGCGACTACCAGGGGTTGCGGGACCGGGAAGCCGCCGCCAGCGGAAGCCTGACCATCCCGAACATGGCATACCGCGGCGGTAACTTCGCCACAGCTTCCACGACCGTCTACGATCCGGCCACCGGAAATCCCGATGGAAGCGGCCGGCTCCCCTTCGCCGGAAATGTGATCCCGCAACACCGGATCAGCCCGATATCTTCGCGAATCCTTTCTTACGTCCCGGCGCCGATTCTCGCTCAGGCCTCCGGCAATTACCCCTACGCAGTTCAGCAAGCCAAGGACACGGATAGCTTCGACGTCAAATTCGATCAGCAGTTCAGCGCCTACGATACTCTTGCCGTACGCTATAGTTTCCAGCAGCCGAAGATCACCGTCCCGCCGGTATTCGGCATCATCGGCGGCCCCGGAAACGGAGCGTTCGCGGGCACTGGCACCTCCCGAAGCCAAGCCCCCGGCCTCAGCTACACCCACGTCTTCGGCCCAACGCTCATCACTCAGGCGCGTTTCGGAGTGTCGAGAATTCGCAACGACGTCAACCAGACCGATTTCGGAACGACGACGGCCCGCGATCTCGGCATCGGCGGAGCGAACATCGACGACTGGTCCAGCGGAATGAGCTCCATGTCCATCCAGGGCTTCGACTCTCCCCTGGTTGGCTATTCCCCCAGTCAGCCCTGGCGCCGGGCACAAACGAACTTTCAACTGCAGAACACCTGGACAAAGATCTTCGGCAACCACACCTTCAAGTGGGGCGCCGATTTGAACAAGGTGAGAAACGACCTGCTGCAAACCCAGACATTCGATCCCCGCGGGCGGTTCATCTTCGCACCCGGACAAACCTCCACGCTGGGAGTGGCCAACAGCTCGGCAAATTCTTTCGCCAGCTTTCTGATGGATACTCCCAATCAGATCGGGCGCGACCTGTACGTCCAGTTCCCCACCGTTCGCCAAAGCTACTATTTCTTCTTTGCGCAGGACAAATGGCAGGTCAATCGCAAGCTGACGCTCGATCTCGGCGTCCGGTATGAGTTGTGGCCGGCGGCCACCTCCCGCTTCGACGGCCAATTCGTGAATTACGACCCCAGCAACAACACCTTGCGCGTGGGCGGCTATGGCGACATTCCGCGAAATCTTGGAATTCAGGCTTCCGGACACTGGCTGCCGCGCATTGGACTGGCCTACCGCGTGAACGAAAAAACGGTGGTCCGCTCCGCGTTCGGTATCAGCTATCTCTTCCGCGACACGTCCCAGTACAACTTTCCTTCCAATCAGGTCAGCGAGTTGAACGCACCGAACGCCTATACCCCCGCCGGGTCGATGGCTGTCGGACTACCCGCCCCCATCCTTCTTCCGATTCCCAGCAACGGCATCATCCAAAATGCGCCCCTCAATCTGACTTATGGAGTCATGCAACAGGACATGACTCATGGACGCGTGCAGTCCTGGAATTTCGCCATCCAGCGCGAGCTTCCCTGGGGATTCACCCTCGATACCGCCTACGTCGGAAACCACGGTGTAGGCAATCCCATGGCCCTCCAGCTGAACCGGGGAATGGTCTTAGGAGCCGGCGCGGCGGGCCAGCCGCTGAATCAGGCATTCGGCCGCCGGACCAGCACCACCACCATCATCGGCGGCAACACGAACTATCACAGTCTTCAGGTGAAGGCGAACCGGCGCTTCTCCCAGGGACTGATGATCACCACCGCCTATACCTACAGCAAGTCCATCGACTACTGCTCCGATCGCGCGTGCACGCCTTTCAACCAATACGATTTCGAGATGAACCGCGCCGCTTCCGACTTCAATCGGACCAACGTTTTCGTGCAAAGCTTCCTCTGGGAGCTTCCTTTCGGAAAAGGCAAGCGGTGGGCGCAGTCGGGCGTGGCCAGCTGGCTCGCCGGCGGCTGGCAGGTCAACGGAGTCCTCACCCTGCAAAACGGCGGGCCCATCAACATCAGCTACAGCAATACAAGCCTGAATGCGCCCTTTATCAACAACCGGCCCAACGTGAATGGAGAAGTGACGATCAATGGAATCGTGACAACCGGCACTCCCTGGTTCGACACCTCCCGATTCTCGGCGCCGGAAGACCGCGCATTCGGCAATGTGGGACGAAATATTCTGGTGGGTCCCGGCTTGAAGAATCTGGACTTTTCACTATTCCGCAAGTTCGCCTTCACCGAGAACACGGTGCTCGAAATCCGCGGTGAGACCTTCAACCTTTCCAATACGCCGCACTTTAATAATCCCGGCGGCACTTTCGGTGCATCGAATTTCGGCATGATCACCTCGGCCCAGGCGGATTCCCGCGTCGTGCAGTTGGGCGCCAAGATTCGCTTCTAATCCGGTTCTCGCTTTCCACCGGGCTGCAAGCCATTTGCAGCCCTTCAGACTCTCCATTTCCTATCGCACCCGGCAAATCCTTTATACTAACCTCTATATATTGCAATCTAGTTGCAAGTAAAGTTGTCCTCAGGCCTCAAGAATCTCTCGATGCCGGATCGGAAGGAGTTAGAAGAAGTGTTACTGAAGCGAGTTTGGACGGCGGCACTCGGCGTTCTTTTCTGCGGAACGGCCTGGAGCCAGCAGGCACAGATATCCGGAACGGTCACCGACCCGGGCACGCGCCGTCATCAGCCAGGCCAAGGTTACTTTAACCAACAACAACACTCAGGCGAAATTGGAAGCCGAAACCAATGGCGAGGGCATCTATCTTTTCACCGCCATTCCGCCGGGGGAGTACCGTCTGGCGGCGCGCGCGCCCGGGTTCGAGCAATTCACTCTCGAGCGCATCCGGGTCGAAGTTGCGGGAAAAATTACATCCGACATGGTATTGAAGGTCGGATCTGAAGCCCAGTCCGTCACTGTCGATGCCAGCGCAGCGCAGCTTAATACTGTGGACGCCGCCCTCAGCAGTGTCGTCGATCAGGGCTTCGTCAAGAACATGCCGTTGAATGGGCGCAGTTTTCAGTCGCTTCTCACGTTAATTCCTGGAGTGGTGGCGGTCCCTTCCAGCGGCAGCAGCGGCCAGATCTCGGTAAACGGCATGCGCGCCGAGCAGAACTACTTTATGGTGGATGGCGTCAGCGGCAACACCGGCGTCAATACCGCGTCACCAGGGCGGGGCGCCGGATACTCCGGCTCTGTACCCAACGGAACGGCGCTGGGAACCACACAGAGTCTCGTTTCCGTGGATGCTCTTCAGGAGTTTCGGGGCACGACCTCCACTTATTCGGCAGAATACGGCCGCGTCCCCGGAGGTCAATTTTCCTTCACCACTCGCTCCGGGACCAATGATTTTCATGGATCGCTCTTTGAGTATTTCCGGAACGACGCCATGGATGCCAATAACTTCTTCAATAACCGCGCGGGATTGCCCAAGCCGATGATGCGCCAGAACAACTTCGGCGGAACACTGGGAGGGCCCGTTTGGATTCCTGGTCTTTATAACGGCAAGCAGCGAACATTTTTCTTCTACTCTTTCGAAGCACTGCGACTCCGGGCACCACAGCAGGCCACCATTACCAGTGTCCCGACCCAGGCGCTCCGCAGCACGATCGCGCCGCCGGAGCTGCGGCGCGTGCTGAGCGCATTTCCGCTCCCGTCGCCCGGATATGCGGAGGAGCCTGGGTACACGGCTCCCTTTGTCGCCAGCTATTCGCAGCCCAGCACCATCAACTCCAACGGACTCCGCGTGGACCACAACTTTACCGACCGGTTCCGTGTGTTCGGGCGAATGTCGTTTGTCCCATCCAGCACTACCAGCCGCTACGCCAGCAACCTGGCCCAAGTCACCGATGCCAATGTCAACAGCAAGTCGTTCACTTTGGGAGCGACGGACATCGTGAGCACTCGCGCGACAAACGACCTTCGATTCAACGGAACCTGGGCGGACCAGTTGACTCAAGTCGCCATCGATGACTTCGGCGGAGCCACACCGCTCCGGATCAGCGACTTTGACGGCCTAACCGAAGCGGACTGGGCGTTGTTCAGCTATCGCGTCAATACCTTCCCCGGCTTCTGGCTGAATCCGATGTCCAACCGCCAGCGGCAGTTCAATATTGTCGACACCTTCACCATGGTTAGCGGACGGCATACCTGGAAAGCCGGCGTGGATTATCGGCATACCCGAACGGATTCCAGCCTGCCGCAGTTTTACCAGACTCCCTTCTATTACAACCAGAACCAACTGCTGACAAACACTCCGCAGCTTTATACGGCATACCGTTCGACCGGTGATATGGCGCCGGTCTATAAGAACCTGTCTCTTTTTCTGCAGGATGAATGGATGGTCACCAGCCGCCTGCGCCTGTCGCTCGGAGTCCGGTGGGAAGTGAGTCCGGCTCCCCGCGATGCCGGCGGCAACCAGCCGTTTACCGTGGACCAGTTGGACGACCTCTCCACCACGCAAATCGCTCCGCAGGGTTCGGACTTGTGGAAGACGCGCTACAACAACTTCGCTCCACGCTTCGGATTGGCCTACCTGCTGCGCCAAAGCGGCAATTATCAAACGTCGCTCCGCGCAGGATTTGGTATGTTCCACGACACCAGCAGCGTGCAGGCGTCGGAAGGCTATTGGTATGGCGTGGGAGTCACGGGATCGGTGAATCTCAATAACAAACCGTTTCCGCTGACGGCCGATCAGCTTCAAAGCATTCCGATGCCCACCCCGGTATTGACCCCTACATCCTCCAGCAATGTTTTTGGGTTCGATCCGAATTTGAAGCTGCCTTATGCCTTCCAATGGAACACCACGATTGAACAGCAACTGGGCGCGGCGCAAGTTCTTTCGGTCAGCTATGTTGGATCGACGGGCAGGCAACTTCTGGTCGCACGGCAGTTTTACCCGGACAGACTCAACAATCCCAACTTCCCGCCTGGCTCGGCATACCTTTACGCAACGGTGAACGGCGCTAACTCCAGTTATCAGGGACTGCAAACCCAATTCCGCCGGCACTACTCCAAAGGTCTGCAAACACTGGTTGCCTACACCTGGTCGCACGCCATCGACGATATCTCCAGCAACTTCAACGGCAATGTTCAGAAGAGGGGAGACGCAAACTTCGACATCCGCCATAATTTGCAAGCGGCTGTCTCCTACGAAATTCCCGGCGCCTACGAAAATCCCGTGGCCCGTGCGCTTTTCCGGAATTGGGGACTGGATTCCCGCATTTCCGCCCGCTCTTCGACACCCGTTGATGTTACGGGATCGAATCAAATCACCTCTGCCGGCGTGCAATACTCCCCGCGTCCCAACCTGGTCGCCGGCCAGCCGCTTTACGTTACGGTCGAGGATGCTCCTGGCCACCGGGTGATCAACGCTGCGGCATTTTCCTTGCCTCCGAACGGTGCGGAAGGAAACGCCGGGCGAAATATTGCGCGCGGGTTTGCTTCTTATCAGGTGGACCTGGCGGTGAGGCGCGAGTTCGTCATGTCGGAACGTATTCGGCTGACGTTTCGTGGTGAGGCATTCAATTTGCTAAATCATGCCAACTTCGGCGCCATCAGCAGCAATATCCAAACCGCCACTGCAACGCGCCCATTCGGTTGGGCTACCGGCACGCAAGCGGCCCAGTTAGGCGGAATGAATCCGCTCTATCAACTGGGAGGTCCGCGATCCCTGCAGATCGCTCTGCGCCTGCAATTCTAGTCATGGCGGCCAGAATCGAAGCGGACGCTCCCGCAATCGCTGCCCCCAAACCGAAGAAAAGTTTCTGGCAGCGCGCCTTGCGCCAGCCGCAGCAGCTCTGGCTGCGGAAAGCGATGTTCCAGATTCATCTCTGGACCGGGATCATCGTCGGACTTTACATTTTGGCCATCGGCATCAGCGGCTCCATTCTTGTCTTCAAAGAGGAGCTCATGCCCCGTCCGCGGATCGATGTGGGTCCGGTCGACCTTCGGGCCTGCTCGCCGGACAAGCTGGTGTCCGTCGTGGAGCGCGTGCAACGCGCTTACCCGGACAAAGAGGCATTCCTCACCGCCTGCCCGCAGGAAGCCAATCCCCTCTACCTCACAACTATCCGGGAAAAGCGGAAAGGGCCGCCGCAACGCGGAGGGCCGCGCGAACCGTTGAAGCAATTGGCGGTCTATTCCCATCCCATAACCGGCGACGTAATCGGGCACGCAGACCGGGAAGAGTCCTGGGTCGAGTGGATGGAGCAGTTGCACGTCAACCTCCTCCTCGGACGCCAGGGCCGCTTCTGGAACGGCGTCGGCGCCGCTACCTTGCTAGCGCTCGTCATTACCGGGATGGTGCTCTGGTGGCCCGGCATTCGTTCCTGGAAGCGCGCGCTGATTTTGGACCTCCAACGCGGCTGGAAGCGAATCAACTGGGATCTGCACAACATTAGCGGCTTCTGGACTCTGTCCTTCACCTTGATTTGGGCGCTGACCGGAATGTACTTCACGTGGCCGCAGCTTTTTACAAAGCCGATCAATCGGATCTCCCGCATCGTGACGGCAAACTATCCAGCAGCCGAAATGCGAAAGATCGGCGAGCGGCCGCTGAAACCCCAGGTCCCACTGGACGTCCGCGCCGTACTGAACAAATCACAGGAGATTTCGCCGGACGGCTACCTGGAAGGATATTTCTACGGCTCTGGCCCCAAGCCGATCTTTACCGTCTATATGGCGCGTGGGCGAATGGGCGATTACTCCAACACCGATTTCATCTACTTCGACCAGCGCACCGGCGAGCATCTGCTCACGTGGCACCGCGGCAAGAACCAGACATTGGGCGACTGGCTCATCTGGCTGGTGGCTCCCCTCCATTTCGGCACCTCGTGGGGGTTGGCCGTGAAATGGATCTGGTTCGTCCTGGGCCTTGTTCTTCCCCTGCTCACCATCACCGGCTTCATCATGTATTGGAACCGGTATTTGAGCAAAAAACTTCGAACGCTACGAAGCTCGTAGAACGTTTATTCAGTCTTTGGAGGGAATGGTGCGCCCGGAGAGATTCGAACTCCCGACCCTTTGGTTCGAAGCCAAATGCTCTATCCGGCTGAGCTACGGGCGCCCTGAGACAAGTATACCGTTCGAGACTTCCGCGCGGACGATATTCTATGAGTTCTATCCAAGTTGGAAAACAACGGTCTCGAAACGGAAATCAAAGTGCGCGTCCATTCCGCGCGATACGCCACCAGCCTGCTCACGGCCAATGGTTTTGCCGTCCGAACCCCGCGGCATTTTGAGGAGAACCTTCTTTTTGACTCGCACTCGCTGCAACTCCGCAACGCGGGTCAGGCGCTGAGACTGCGGCGAACCGGAGAGCACAGCATTCTTACCTTCAAAGGCCCCCAACGCGAAGGACCGCACAAATCCAGGGAGGAGATTGAATTTGAAATCTCCGACTTCGATAGCGCGCAAACCGTGCTGGAGCGGCTGGGCTTCGAACCGAAATTCCGGTACGAGAAGTTTCGGACCGAATATCATCGCCTGGGCGATCCGGGAGTCGTCCTGCTGGATGAAACGCCTATCGGCGATTTTGTCGAAATTGAAGGCCCGGGACCCTGGATCGATTCCACGGCATCGAAGCTCGGCTTCAAGAAATCCAGCTACGTCCTGGATAGCTACATCCGTCTCTATTTTCAGTGGTGCCAGTCGCGAGGGATCCCTCCCACGAACATGACCTTCGCCACCTGATCCCCAAGTGGGGCGAACATCGAAAGGCTGTCGAAACCCCGTTGTTAGAATGGTGACGTGCAAGCCGAATCCGTCCTGGAGCTGGCCGTTTCGAGGCTCGATCAAGTTCGCAAGGAGATTGCGAAAGTCATTGTCGGTCAGCAGGATGTTGTCGATGGCGTCCTGATTTGCCTGCTCTCCGGGGGGCACGTCCTGTTGGAAGGCGTACCGGGGCTCGGGAAAACGACGCTGCTCCGAACACTCTCCCGAGTGCTCCACTTGAGGTACTCGCGCATTCAATTCACTCCCGATCTCATGCCCGCCGACATTGTCGGCAGCATGATCATGGAAACGGATGACCGGGGTTCCAAAGCATTGCGCTTTCAGCCCGGTCCGATTTTCTCCAACCTGGTGCTGGCCGACGAGATCAACCGGGCCACGCCCAAGACGCAATCGGCACTGCTCGAAGCGATGCAGGAGCGTACCGTCACGAGCGGTACTACCACCCATCAACTGGAAGCTCCCTTCCTGGTAATGGCGACGCAGAATCCCATCGAAATGGAAGGGACGTATCCGCTGCCGGAGGCACAGCTGGACCGCTTCCTGATGAAGATTCTGGTCAAGTATCCGTCGCGCGAAGATCTGAATCGCATTGTGGAATATACGATCCAGCGCGAAGAACAGGAACTCGAAACCAAGCTGGATCACGACGGCGTGCAGGAGCTGAAGCGGGTTTGCCACCAGGTGCTGGTGGCTCCGCACGTCCGCGACTTTGCCGTGGACCTGGTGATGTCGACACAACCGGACACTCCTTCCGCCCATGCCCTCGCAAAGAAGTACATTCGCTATGGCAGCTCCCCTCGCGGAGCGCAAGCTTTGGTGGAATGCGGGCGCGTCCTGGCGCTGATGCGCGGCCGCTTCCAGCTTTCCGTCGAAGACATCAAGGTAGTAGCGCCCGCCGTCTTGCGGCACCGGATCATCTTGAATTTCGATGCTCATGCCGACGGGCAGACTCCGGAAACGGTATTGGACGAGATAATTTCCAGCGTGACCGCCCTGGCGGCGCGCTAAAGCTGGACAATCGCAGCAGGCTCAATGGCAGTAACCAAGCAACTCATTGACCGCGCATTCCTCGAACGGCTGGAACGGCTGACGATTCATTGGATGCGCTCGTTCGCCGGGCTCGTGGGCGGCCACAACGCGTCCCGCTTCGCCGGCCCCGGTCAGGAGTTTCTGGACCACCGGCACTTCCACCATGGCGACGATCTGCGCGCCGTGAACTGGCGGGCCTACCTCCGCCTGGAAAAGATGTTCCTGAAGATGTTCCAGATCGAACCGCGCGTGCCGGTGCGAGTGCTGCTGGACATCTCCGAATCGATGGACAGCGGCAGTCCCACGGCGGAGGGGTCCAAGTTCGATTACACGCGCCGGCTGGCCGCTGCGCTTTGCTATGTCGGCCTGGTGCGTCTCGATACGATCCACATCCAGCCGTTTGCCAATAAACTGCTGGACCCGCTGATCAGCGGTGGAGGCCGTCATCGATTTTCCCCCGTCGTCGATTTTCTGGAATCGCTTAAGCCGAGAGGGGCCACCAAATTTCTGGACATTTCCCGGCAATTTGTCGGTGAATATCCGCAGCGCGGCTTGGTGATCGTGATTTCCGACTTTCTGGACGACGGCGAAGTCGAAAAGCCGCTGCAATTCATCGCCGACTACGGGCACGAGCTGTCTCTCGTCCAAATCTGGGCCGAGGAAGATCGCACCCCTCCCTGGAGCGGCGAACTGGAGCTGATCGACGTCGAGACGGAAAAGCAACTGGAAATTTCCTTCGACGATCGTGCCCGCCAGCAATATACGGAAGCCTTCGACCGGTATTGCGGCTCGCTGCAAACGCTGGCCCGGCGGAACGGCGGCCGGTATGTCGGATTGTCGACCTCCATGTCGGTCGAAGATGCGATCTTCGGACCGATGGTCCGTTCGCGTGGAGTCGCCTAGTGTTTTTCCTGAATCTCAGCCTGACCGAGTTTCTGGCGCTCTTTGCCGGAGTCTCGGGGCTGGTGACGGCTCTCTATCTTCTCGATCGGGCACGGCAGAAACACCGCGTCGCCACGCTTCGGTTCTGGGTGCATTCCGAAGCTCCCAGTGAAATGCAGCACCGGCGCAAGATTCAGCAGCCGTGGTCCCTGCTGCTGCAGATTGCCAGCCTCTTGTGCCTGATCACCGCGCTCGCGCAGCTCCGGTGCGGATCGCCGCTGGACCTCACCCGCGATCACGTGCTGATTCTGGACTCCTCGGCGGTGATGAATGCCCGAACGGGCAACACCAAATGGATCGATCAAAGCCGCTCGGCCGCCAAAGCGTGGCTGGCGAAAGTTCCCCAGGGCGATCGCGTGATGCTGGTGCGGGCGGACGCGCTGGCGACTGCCGCCACTGCGTTTGAAACCAACCATAAGGTGATCGAAGAAGCGATCACTCACACTCAGCCGAGTCCTTCCGCCCTCCGCTTGGGATCGGCGCTGCAATTCGCCCGTCAGGCGCAGAGGGCGGCCCATCGGCGCGCCGGGGAGATCGTCTATGCCGGGGCGGGCCGGATTACCGCTGGAGACTCCATCGGCGATTCCGAACTCACCAACGTCCGCGTTCTTCCGGTGAAGGGCGCTCTCGAAAACGTCGGAGTGCGCAAGGTCGGATTGCGGCGAGCGGGTTCTGGCGGGAACACCTGGCAGATCTTCGTCACCGCTCGCAACGACGGCACTCGCCCGCGAACCGTTCCGCTGACGCTGCTTTTCGGCAGCGCCCCCATCGCTTCCCGAGCGCTCACTTTGGCTCCGAATGCCGAGCAAAACGTCACATTCGATTTCAAGACGAATTCCGCGGGACTGCTGGAAGTGCGGCTTCAAACCAACGACACCCTTCCGGACGACGATCGCGCCATTCTGGAGATTCCCCAGCAGACACCCGTTCACGTAGCCGTCTATTCCAATGAACCGAACCTTCTGAAACCGGTCTTTTCCACACATCCCCGGCTGGAGGTGCAATACCGCGCGCCCAGCGAATACTCCCCGAACACCGTGAGCGACGTCGTGGTTTTCGATCGGTTCGCGCCTCAACCACCCCAAAAGGCAGCGGCCATTTGGATCGATCCTCCGAAATCGGGATCGCCGGTCGCCATTGCGGCATCGAAAGCTCCCGCCGACCTGACTCGCTGGCACAACGAGAATCTGCTGGCCGCCGGCCTCCGCACACGCGATGTCAAACTGGAACGAGCCTCCGTGTTTCAACCCGCCGCCGGCGATATTCCGGTCGCCGATACCGCCACCGGCCCGGTCATCCTCGCGCGCCCTTCCACCCGAACCGTGGTCCTGGGATTTCATCCGATGCTGTCGCCGCTGCGATTTGAACTGGCGACGCCGCTGCTTTTTGCGAACATCATTCGCTGGGTTTCGCCGGAAGTCTTCCTTAGTTGGGAGCTCAACGCGGGCTCAGCCGGCGGAGTTGTCGTTCCGCTCGATTCGGAGCCGGCGCCCGGCTCCCTCAAAGTCACAGCCGATGGCGTCGGCCCTGTTCCCTTCACGGTCGATGGCAAGACGCTGCGCTTCTTTGCCGGATCGGCGGGCATCGTTCGCATCGTCGATGGACGCCGCGAAATGGTCTACTCGCTCACCCTGCCGGAAGTCGCTACCACTTCCTGGGAGCCTCCCTCTACCGTTCGCACCGGCATTCCAGAAGCGCTGGATCGCGCGCCCATGGCTCGCGACTTGTGGCAATGGCTGGCGATTCTCGGCTGCACCGGGCTCCTCGTCGAATGGATGCTGTTTGGCCGCGCTCGCCGCCTGTTTATCGCACGCACGCCCAATGCCAATCCGTTGAGGAAAGCCTCATGAGCTTCGAGCGTCCCTGGATATTGCTGGTCATGCTGGCCCCGCTGGCCTGGGCCTGGTGGATGTGGCGCAGCGCAACCCTCGACCGGAAACAGCGCCTCAGCCTCCTGCTGAAAACTCTGTCCTTCCTGGCCGTCGTTGTCGCGCTGGCGGAACCCAAACTCACCGTCGCGGAAACGAAGGCCGCCGTGGCCATCCTGATCGACACCTCGTCCAGCATCCCGGCGCAGGACCTGGCGAAAGCGTCTCAACTGGCGGACCGGCTGGAAACCGTTCGCGGCCGCCACTGGATGCGCGTGATTCCCTTTGCGCGCGCCACTCGCGCCGCCGACACCCGGGAGCATGCGTCCGGTTGGAAGCTGCAGAACACCGCGGGAGAATCCGGACGCGGAACGGACCTGGAAGGCGCCATTCGGGAAGCCAGCATGGAGCTGCCCGAAAGCATGATTCCGCGAATCGTCCTGGTCTCCGACGGCCGCGAGAATCTCGGTTCCATCACCCGGGCGGCGTGGCAGGCCAAGGAACTGGGGATTCCCGTGGATGTCTACCCTCTCGGCGGACGGGTGCGCCCCGCGCTCCGGCTGGAATCCGTGGATACTCCGGAGATCGCGTTTGCCGGAGAACATTTCGCCATCGAGCTGACGGTCAGCAGTCCCAGAAAAACCTCGGGCGAGCTCGAGATCACCGCCGAAGGTAAGAGGATCGGCCTCTCTCCCATCACTCTCGAAGCGGGCGAGAATCGCTTGCGCGCCCAGGCTTCTCTGATGGTCAGCGGCGCGGTCGCCCTCAGCGGAGCCATCCGCGCGGAAGGCCTCGGCGAGGTGCGATTCGATCGGGCGGTGATTCTCCGCCGGCCGAAGCTCCTCTTTGTTTCGCAGGATCCCGAGGGAACCGAAGCGCACCTGATGCGCACCCTGGAAGCCGGGCAATTCGAAGTCAAGCGAGCTCAGGCGCTAGACGGCAAAGCGCTGGACGACACCCAGCTTCTGGTGTTGAACAACCAGGATCTGGAATCCATGTCCCCCGACACGAAGGCCGCCGTCGAGACGTTCGTCAAGCGCGGCGGCGGCATGATCGTCATTGGCGGCGAGCGCAACATCTACGTCGAAAAGAAACCCGGCACTCCCGAAGACCCGCTGGAGCGCGCGCTTCCGGCGAAACTCGCCCCGCCCCGTTCCCCCGAGGGCACCTGCGTCGTCCTCATCGTCGATAAGTCCTCGTCCATGGAAGGCCGCAAAATGGAGCTGGCGCGGCTGGCGGCCATCGGAGTCATCGACAATCTCCGCCCGATGGACCTGGTTGGCGTGCTCATTTTCGACAACTCGTTTCAATGGGCCGTGCCGATTCGCAAAGCCGAAGACCGGACGCTCATCAAGCGCCTGATTGCCGGAATCACGCCCGATGGCGGAACCCAGATCGCTCCCGCGTTGAACGAAGCGTACCGGCGCGTGGTCCCTACTCGCGCGACGTTCAAGCACATCGTGCTCCTGACGGACGGTATTTCCGAAGAAGGCGACTCCATCCAACTGGCTCGCGAAGCGGCAATCCAAAAGATCACCATCTCCACTGTGGGCCTGGGGCAGGACGTCAACCGCGCCTACCTGGAACGCATTGCCACTCTCTCCAAGGGCAAGCCCTATTTCCTGAACGATCCCTCCGGCCTGGAACAGATCCTGCTGCGGGACGTCATGGAACACACCGGCTCCACGGCCATCGAGAAGCCCATCCAGCCTCTCATCTCCAAGCAGGTCGAAATTCTCGACGGCATCGATATGGCGAAAGCTCCGGCGTTGAAGGGCTACGTCAAGTTCACGGCGAAACCCACGGCGGAGACAATTTTAAACGTGCCGGGAACCAGCAACGATCAAAAGGATCCTCTCTTGACCCGCTGGCAGTACGGACTCGGCCGCACCGCCGTCTTTGCCTCCGATGCCAAAGCGCGTTGGGCGGAAGCGTGGGTGGCTTGGCCAGGATTCGATCGGTTCTGGGCGAACGTACTGCGGGATCTGCTCCCTCACGCCGATTCGGGGGAAGTGCGCGCCGATTTCGACCCCGCCACCAGCGAGCTGGTGATCGACTATCGTCTTGGACATCATGTTCCGGAACCGGCGCAGCCGCCCGCGCTCTTCGTTTTCGGTCCCGATGGGTTCCAGGCACCCGTCCAGATTCAAAAAACGGCCGTTGGCATCTATCGCGGCAAGGTCCGCATCGGCGACCGAAGCGGGCTGTTTCGGGTTCGGCCGCTGACGGAAACCCGGGCGTTTCCCGAAACCGGCTACTATCGGGAAGAGCGGGAAATGACTCAGTTCGGCGCCGACGAGGGGCTTTTGCGCCAGGTGGCGCAATTCACCGGCGGCCGTTTCAATCCCGATCCCCGTAGCGTCTTCAATTCCGGGGGCCGCAGCGTTGCGAGCTCCATGCGCCTCTGGCCGGCTTTGCTGGCCCTGGCAGTCGCTCTCAATGTGCTGGAGCTGATTCTTCGTAAATGGGCGGGGCTCCGCTTCCGCCAAACCGCTTGATACTCTGATTCGTAAGGTGAACCGTCATGTCCAACCGTCGTAATTTTCTCAAGGGCGCTGCCGCCGCCGGAGCGCTGACACCCGCATCGGCTCGCGCGGCAAAGTCCGTTCCCGCGCGCGACTACTTTAAGGAACTCGGCATCAAGCCGTTCATCAATGCCGCAGGCACCTACACCACGCTGACGGCTTCCCTGATGATGCCGGAGGTCGTTGCCGCCTACGACTACGCCTCCAAACAGTTTGTCCATCTGAACGAGCTGCACGACGCCTGCGGAGCGCGGATCGCCCAGATGGTCAAAGCCGAAGCCTGCATGATTACCTCCGGAGCGGCCGCGGCCCTGACACTGGGAACCGCCGCGTGTCTCACGGGCAGCGACATCGAAAAGGTACGCCGCCTGCCGGATCTGACCGGGATGAAGACCGAGGTCATCGTCCAGAAGACGCACCGTTACGGCTACGACCATGCCGTGCGCAATGCCGGAATCAAATTCGTCGAAATCGAAACCGCGGCCGAGCTGGAGCGCGCCGTCACCGGCAAGACCGCGATGATGCTGTTCTTCAACGCGAACAACAACGTCGGCCAGATCAAGGACACTGAATTTGCTTCCCTCGGAAAGAAGCTGAACGTTCCGACCTTCAATGACGCCTCCGCCGATGTTCCTCCGGTCGAAAATCTCTGGAAGTACACCGGCATGGGCTTCGATCTGGTCACCTATTCCGGCGGCAAGGGTATCCGCGGTCCGCAGTCGGCGGGAATTCTCGTCGGCCGCAAGGATCTGATCGCCGCCGCCCGCCTCAACGGCTGGCCTAACTCCGACGCCATCGGCCGCGGGATGAAGGTCAACAAGGAAGAACTGCTCTCCATGATGGTCGCCATCGAAAGCTACACCAAGCGCGATCACGCCGCCGAATGGAAAGAGTGGGAGAAGCGCTGCAAGATCATTGCCGACAGCGTCAGCGCCGTCAAGTCTGTCTCCACCGAACAGTTCCAGTTCGAAATTGCCAACGCGGTGCCCCATCTGCGGATCAAGTGGGATCCCGGCGTCGTGAAGATTTCCGTAAAGGAACTCATCGCCAAACTGAAAGAAGGCGATCCGGCCATCGAAGTGAACCCCGCTTCCAACAAAGATCAACTGGTCATCGCCGTGTGGATGCTGGAGCCCGGCGAAGCCCAGACCGTCGCCAAGCGCCTGCGCGAAGTGCTGAAGGCGGCAGCATGACATTGCGGCCGTGAGCAGCCTCTCACCAAGCCGTATTGCAAATCTCTAGCCTTCGGTCGTTCCGACCGGGATATCCGGCCTCACGGTGGCGCGGACCATCGCCTTTTATGGTCTGCGCAAATTTTCAGACCTGAAAATACCGCCTTCTAAAGCCCCGTCACGAGGCTGGAGATAGGAGATCCTTGGTATTACACCATGTCATACAATAGACGTGTGGCAACAATCGTACAGGCCAGGCTCGACGAAAAGTCGGCGCGCGCGCTTCAGCAATTGGAACGCCTCGGCCTGACCCCCTCCCGGGCAGTTCGCGAAGGGTTGGAGTTGTTGGCGGCACGTTACGCCGGTCCCACGCTGAACCGGATCGTCGGCGTAGGCGAATTCGATTCCGGGGTGGCAGATCTGGGATCCAACAAAAAGAAACATCTGCGGGGCTACGGCCGCTGACGCCCATACTCGTCGATAGCAGCGCCATCGTCGCGCTATTGGACCGCCGGGACCATTGGCACAAACGTTGCATTGCCGGTTTCCAGGCGGCAAACGGTCCTCTTCTCACTTGTGAAGCTGTAATCTCGGAGTGCTGTTATCTGCTGAAAGATGTCGAAGGCGCAAGTGACCGCGTCTTGGAGAATGTGGCCAATGGAGCCTTTGAAATCGCTTTCCGCCTCAGTGATTCTCCTGGGACGATCCGGGCCTTGCTTCGCCGCTACCGGAACGTCCCGATGAGCCTCGCCGATGCCTGTCTGGTTCAACTGGCAACCGATCGGGAAACTGGCGATATCCTCACTCTCGATCGAGACTTTCAGGTATACCGGTGGGGAAAGAATAAAACGTTTCGGAATCTCGTTCAGCCCATTCACACTAAAATATCCACAAGCTTTTCCCCGGGTCCCAGCTTCACACTGCTGGCGTCGCGGTAGTACATCGCATCCAGCTTCACCAGGTGGAAAAACGGCACGTCTTCCACCTTCGAGCTCTCTGGCGTCGGCTGGTAGACCATCACCGCGACTCCTACCACTTCCGCTCCGCAATCGGCAATGAGCTTCCGCAGCTTCGCCAGCTTTCGTCCGCTCCGCAGAATGTCGTCGACAATCAGAACCTTTTCGCCGGGGCGTGGCTCGATGAACTGGCGGAACCGCTGCGGCTTCCCCTCAATGTCTTCTTCCGCCCAATAAATCTGATTCGCCCGCAGCGCTTCCACGATGCCGTAGGCGATCGGCAGCCCGCCGGTTGCCGGGGAGACCACCGATAGCTGGGGAATCATCGCGCGAATTTCTTTGTTCTGGCGAATTTTCCGGCTCAGCGCGACACTCAGTTTCTTCGCAATTTGATAGTCGCGCATGGCCAGCGCCACCTGGACGTACAGGCTGGAATACATGCCGTCCGGATACCGGAAATGGCCGGAGCGGATCGCCCCCGTGGTCTTCAGTAGCTCGAGGACTTCGCTCTCGGCGGGAATCAACGATGGCAGCAACGTAGCTTCCATTTCTCAATGCGCTCCCTTTCCCATCAGCACCTGGGGTACGGTTTTTAGAAGAATCTTCCAGTCCAGCCCCAGGGACCAGTTATCGACATACTGCATGTCCATCCGCATCCACGTTTCAAAGTCCAGATGATCGCGCCCGCTCAGCGCCCACAGACAGGTCAGCCCAGGACGCATCCGCAGACGGCGGCGCTGCCACCGTTTGTACCGGTCCACCTCTTCGGGTACAGCCGGACGCGGACCGACCAGCGACATGTCGCCTTTCAGGACATTCCAGAATTGCGGCAATTCATCGATCGAAAACTTTCGAAGCCATCGGCCTACCGGAGTCAAACGAGGATCATTGGGGATCTTGAACGCGGTTTCCTTCTCGTTCAGGTGCCGCAGAGATTCTTTTAGCTGCTCCGCGTTGTCCACCATAGAGCGGAACTTGTAGAACACGAATTTGCGCCCGTTCAGACCGCAGCGAACTTGTCGAAAGATCGCCGGGCCCGGCGATGTCACGCGAATCACCATTGCCACCAGCAGCATGAAGGGGGCCAGCAGAACCATCGCCGCCGCTGCGAGAACCATGTCGGTCCCGCGCTTAATCATCAACCGGATCTCATCGTGAGGCGCGGCCGAAAACGTCAGCAGGGGAGCCGGCCCCAGCCGATCCAAATAAACCTCGCTGTTCACATGCGGAAAGAAATCAACCGCCACCCTGGTGCGCACGCCTTCTTCATCGCAGAACAGAAAAACTTCTTCCAGCTCCGGCAATTTACCGGAGTCGACCGCAAAGATGATCTCGTCAATGATCTGCTGTCCCAGCAGCTGCTGCAGCGTCGAGGCGGCATCGGATTCCGGAATCACTCCCGCCAGCCGGATTCCATGGTGAGAAGACTTTTCCAGAAGCGCTTGAATCCGGGCAGCCCGCTCGCCGGAGCCGACCAACATGACGTAATGCGGCACGCCAAATGTCTTCCGCAGTCCGCCGGATAAGCGCGCGACGTTCAACCGGAACAGGCACAGGAGCATCCAGCTCAACACGACGAATGCGCCGATGAAGAACCGGCTCAGATCCAATCGAGACAGGAACTCCACCAGGACGATCCCGATACCGCCCAACAGGCACTGGCGGAAGGTATCCCGCAGGACAACGCTAGGTAGCGCCGAATCCAGCCGTTCGTAAATCTCCAGCCAAAATCCGAGAGTCACCCACATCACCATCGCAGACCCCAGCAGCAGCATCTTTTCCGTCGTCAGGACGTAGAAATTCCGCTCGAATGGCAGTACGGAACGGATATGATACGCGGCTTCGAAAGCGGCCCAAATGAAAAGACTGTCCGCTATCGCAAAGATTACTTTGACCTTGCGGCGGCTGCGGCTGTACACGACGAGTTCCTGCCTATGATGTCAAATTCCCGCCCTCGGCGGTGACTTCCCCTATTCTTCTCCCCGGACCAAATCCTCGAAGGTTTCGCGCTTCCGCACCACCCGCCACCCGGCGCCATCGACCAGAACTTCCGCGACCCGGGGACGGGAGTTGTAGTTCGAAGACAGGACAAAGCCGTAGGCTCCCGCTGTCATCACCGAAACCAGTTCCCCCGGCTCCACCGCCGGCAACTCGCGGTTGCGGGCGAGGAAATCGCCGGTTTCGCAAACCGGCCCGACGATGTCCGCCGTCAGCATCTCGGCCTCTTTTTGTGTCACGGGCCAGATTTCATGGTGTGCGCTGTAAAGGGACGGGCGAATCAGATCGTTCATCGCCGCATCCAGGATGACGAACTCTTTCTTGCCGTTCCGCTTCCGGTAGACCACGCGCGAGAGCAACACCCCGCACTGGCCGACGATGCTGCGGCCCGGCTCGATCATCACGGCAAGGCCCAGATCCCGAACCTTCGTCCGTATCTCCTGGATGAAGTGACGGATATGGGGAGTGCGCTGCTCTGGCGTGTAGGCGATTCCCAAACCGCCGCCCAAGTCCAGATGCTCAATCTGAGCGCCGTCGCGAATCAGTTGTGCCGCCAGCGTGACGACTTTTTCGACGGCCGCCATGACGGGCGCCGGATCCAGCATCTGGCTGCCGATGTGGCAGCTCACGCCGGTGGCGGCAAGTCCCGGCAGCGATCGCACCCGCTCATAAATCGACGCCGCTTCGTCAATGTCGATGCCGAACTTATTGTCTTTCAGCCCTGTTGAGATATACGGATGCGTCGAGGCGTCGACATCCGGATTGACACGGATGGAAACCTGGGCCACCTGGTTGCCGCGCGACGCGATGGAGCTCAGAGCTTCCAGTTCTGCTTCGGACTCGCAATTGAAGCTGTGTATCCCGTGATCGAGGGCATACTCGATTTCCGCTTCGGTTTTCCCGACGCCGGAAAAGACGACCTTCTCCGGATCTCCGCCCGCCTGCAAAACCCGGTACAGCTCGCCGGCGGAAACGATGTCAAAGCCGGCGCCCAACTGCGCCAGCAGCCGAAGAATCGCCAGGTTGGAGTTGGCCTTGACGGCATAGCAGACCTGGTGCGGCAGATCGCCGAACGCTTCGTCGTATGCCCGATAGCGCGCGGCGATCCCGCGAGCGGAATACACATAACACGGAGTGCCGCATTCCGACGCAATCGCCTGAAGCGGCGCGTCATCGCAGTACAACTCCTTTTGGCGGTAGGAAAAGGGGGATTCCAAGCGGGATCAGATCACTTTCATGACAATCACCGTCTGGTCGTCGTGGCGCTCGATATCGCCGCGAAACCGGTCCAGATCGGTAAACAACGCATCCTTCATTTCGTCCACCGGCAGGTGGGAAACCGTGGGCAGAAAATCGCGCAAGCGCACTTCGCCGTACTCCCGCCCCAGGGAGTCGCCCTGGTCCTGGAAGCCGTCCGAATACAGCACGACGATGTCGCCGGCTTCCAGGTGAAGCACGGTTTCGTCATAGCTGCGTTCGGCCAATAGGCCCAGCGGAACACCGGCCACCAGCGGCTGGGAAATCTTGCCGTGCCGGATCAACAGCGGCGGGATGGCCCCCGCATTGGCGATCGTCATTTCCCGGCGCGAAGCATTCCAGAGGATGGAGAGCAGCGTGACATACTGCGCCGCAACTTTACGCTCCATCAGAACCTCGTTGAGCTCCTTGAGCATGTCCGCCGGACCGATCTTTTCGGTGCCCAGCGACCGCAGCATGCCGCTCACCAGGGCGCCGTACAGTGCCGCCGCCGCGCCCTTGCCGCTGGAGTCGCCAAACGCGACCAGCGAGTAGTCTTCGCTCTGCTCCAGGAAGTCGTAGATGTCGCCCGAGACTTCCCGCGCCGCGCGAGCGCCCACCGCGACCTTCAGACCGGAAATGGCGGGGGCGCGCCGCGGCAGCAGCACCCGCTGCAGCCGCCGGGCTGCCTGAAGGTCGTCTTCCATCTCCCTCTGGCGCGATTCGACTTCTTCGTACAACTGCGCGTTTTCAATGGCGATCGCGATTTGCGGGGCCAGCAGCGTCAGCGTCCGCATATGATCCTCGGTGAAGTAGCCCAGTTTCTCGTTCTCCACGTCGATTACGCCCAGCACGCGATCCTTAATGATCAGCGGGACAGCGACTTCGCTCCGGATGTCCGGATGCGCGGAGATGTACCGCGGATCTGCGGAAGTGTCCTTCACCAGCATCGGTTCGCGAAGAGAGGCGGCATGACCCGTCACACCCTGTCCCAGGGGAATATTGTCCACCTCGACGCGCTCGTCGTACCGCTGGCTGAACCGATGGCGCAAATGGTCGCCCTCGATCAGCAGAATGCTGAACGCATCGAAGTCCATCAGCGAACGGACCGCTTGGGCGATGCGCTTCAACAGCTCGTCCAGATCCAGGATCGACGAAAACTCCTGAGCCAGCGTGGCCAGCGTCCGGAGAGTGCGGTTCCGGCGCTCCAGCCTTTGGTGCAGACGCGCGTTGTCGATGGCCGCCCCGACGCGGGAAGCGATCAAGGTCAGCATCGCCTGGTCTTCCCCCGTAAAGGCGTCGAGCTCCGTCGACTCCAGGTCCAGAACGCCGACCAGCCGACCGCGAGCCATCATCGGCACCGCGATTTCGCTCCGTACAGGGTCCACCGCATTCAAGTACCGGCTGTCCTGCCGGACATCTCCGATACGAACCGGCTTCCGGCTGACCGCCGCAGCCCCGACCACTCCCTCTCCCAGGCGGATCTCCACATTCCGGACCACTTCTTCCCGGTGCCCCATCGCATACCGGATGCGCAGCGTCTTGCGCCGGTCGCTGTAGAGAAGAATGGCGAGCAACTCCACGGAAATCGTACGCTGCACCATCTGTGCAATGGCGGCCAGCAACTCATCCAGATTCAGCGTCTCTGAGGCGACGGCCGACACCTCCAGCAGGAAGTCCAGCAGTTCCTCGCGCTGGCGAAATGGCGGACGTGCGTCGGTGCGACTCATTTTGGGTCCCAAGCCAGGCACATTCGGGGGAGCCCTCCGGCGTAAGCCAAGGGATACTAAAGATTATCACGCGGGCAATCCGGTCACTCCCGCACGATGTACAAAGAAAATCTGCCCATGTTCGCGCGTATTATTTCGCCGTTTGTTCTCTTAGGGATGGCTCTCTCCGCCCATCCGATGGGGAATTTTAGCGTCAGCCACTATACTCGCCTGACGCCCGAAGGCGACCGCCTGTCCATCCTTTATTCCCTGGATTTGGCGGAAATTCCCACTTTCGAGATTACGCGCGACCTGAAGCGCGGCGCCACCCTTGCCGATGTCGAACAACTGGCGAAGCAAAAGATGCCGGATTGGGTCCGAAGCTTAAAAGTCACCGCCGGCGGGCAGCGGCTCGAGTTGACGATCGACAAGATCGAAGCCTGGGCCACCGACGGAGCGGGCGGCATGCCGGTCGTCCGCGTGGCGGCTCACCTGTCCGCTCCCACTCCGGAGGTCGTCTCGCTGAAATTCGAAGATCCGAACTTCGACGGCCGGGCCGGCTGGAAGGAGATCGTCGTGGTGCCGGGCTCGGGGACAAATTTAATCCGGTCTTCCGCCACTTCGCAAGATCAAAGCAAGGCCCTTTCCGAGTATCCGGGCGATTCTGCTGTCGTTCCTCCGCAGGAGTTGAAAGCTTCGCTCGAATGGCAATCAACGGGGGTTTCTGCCGCTCCGAAGGTATCCGGAACCGTCCAGCGCGGCGACTTTCTTTCCACACTGCTCGGCAAGAAGGAGATTCCCTTTCACCTGGCATTGCTGGGTATCGGGATGGCGTTCGTGCTGGGGGCGATCCACGCGATGTCGCCGGGTCACGGGAAGACCATCGTCGCGGCCTACCTGGTGGGATCGCGCGGGACTATCCAGCACGCCGCTTTCCTGGGCGGGATGGTGACATTCACCCACACGATCAGCGTTTTCCTGCTGGGGATCGCTACCTTATTTCTTTCGAAGTACATTCTTCCGGAGAAGATCGTCCCCTGGCTGGGTGCGATCTCCGGGTTGTCGATCGTTCTGATCGGGCTCTCGTTGTTCCGGAAGCGGCTGGCCGGGCTCCGTGGGAAAGATGATCCGCATCATCACCATCCTCACGGTCACGCGCATGACCACCATCACGGCGACGGCAACCTGCACCATCATCACTACGTGCCGCAGGGGGAAGTGACGCTCGCCGGGCTGATCGCCTTGGGAGTCAGCGGCGGGCTGGTTCCCTGCCCCTCGGCGCTGGTCCTTTTGTTAAGCGCGATCGCATTGGGCCGCACCGGCTACGGCTTGCTGCTGCTGGTCGCGTTCAGCTTTGGACTGGCGATTGTGTTGATGGCGATCGGCGCGGCGGTGCTCTACGCGAAGAATCTGGTGCCGTCTTCCGAGCGGCTTACTGGAAATGCCGCGTTTCGATGGATCCCGGTTTTGTCCGCGGTTGTGATTGTTTGCGTCGGTGTTTTGATGACCGGCAAATCGATCGGCGTTTTCTAGACGGCCCGGCGCTTTCTCAGCTCATCCAGAAAGACCGCCAGGATGATGACCGCGCCGATGATGGCCTGCTGGACGTAGGGCGAAATTCCCAACAGGTCGCTGCCGTTGGAAAGCAGCCCCATGATGAAGGCGCCCACCAGTGTTCCAGTGACCGTTCCTTCGCCTCCTCGCAGGGAACCTCCGCCGATCACGACGGCGGCAATCGCTTGCAGTTCGTATCCTTGTCCGGCCGTCGGTTGGCCGGTCATCAAACGAGAGGCCTCGATCATTCCGGCCAAGCCAGTCAGCATTCCCGAGAGGGCGTAGACGGCCGTCGTGTGGAATGCAACAGGAATCCCGGCATAGAATGCCGCGTCGGGATTACTGCCGATCGCGAATGCGTAGCGTCCGACCTTGGTGTGCTCCAGGATGATGTGCACCAGTACGGCGCAGATCAGCAGAATCCACAGGACGAATGGGACGCCGGCCAGAGTGCCCTCCCCCAAGTAGGAGAACGATTGCGGAATGTTGTGCACCGGCAGACCGTTGGAAATAATCAGTGTTACGCCGCGGACGATTCCGAGAGTGCCGAGCGTCACGATGAACGGATTGATCTTCAGCTTCGTGGTGAGAAGCCCGTTCACAAAGCCCCAGAACATTCCCGCGATGATTCCAATCAGGACTCCGACGGGGATGGAGGATCCTTTTTCGAGAGCCATCGTGCCCATCAGGCCTCCGAAGGCGAGGATCGAGCCGACCGACAAATCGATGCCGCCGGCGATGATGATCATCGTCATGCCGAGCGCCATGATGTTGATCACCGCTGTCTGGCGAACGACGCTGGAGAGGTTGGTTTCCGTCAGGAAGTTCGGCGAAAGAATGCTGAGAACAACCAATAAAAGGATGAGGGTGCCGAAGGGCAGCAGGCGCTGGATCACGCAGCCGTCTCCTCGGAGACGGATTGAAACGCCGCAAGCCTCATGATCGCTTCCTGGGTAGTGCCTCGGGGAAGCTGTCCGGTGATCTGGCCGCGGCGCATCACGACGATGCGGTCCGCCACTTGCAGCAACTCCGGCAGCTCCGAGCTGACCATGAGAATTGCCGCGCCCTGCCGGGCGAGTTCATCCATCACTTCGAAAACCTCTGCTTTCGCGCCCACATCGATGCCTCGCGTCGGCTCGTCAAAAAGAAAGATACGCGCCCCGCGCGCCAGCCACTTGGCGATCACTACCTTTTGCTGGTTCCCGCCGGATAACCGGCCCGCCCGCTGATTTGCGGAATCTGCCTTCACCCGCAGGCGCCTGGTGAACTCGCTCACTACCCGACTCTCTTTCTTGGCGTCGAGAAATCCGCCGACGCTCACGGAATCGAGACTGGCGATGGTCACGTTCTGGGCAATCGACAACAGCGTCGAAAGTCCAGTGCGCTGCCGGTCTTCGGGAATCAAGGCGATCCCCGCTTTCACCGCATCACGCGGCGAGCGAATCTCCGCGGGGGAACCTTCCACCGCGATCGTCCCGCTGTCCGCCCGATCGATTCCGAAGATGGCGCGGCAAAGCTCGGTCCGCCCGGCGCCGATCAGCCCGGCCAAGCCGACGATCTCGCCGGCGCGGACACTCAGGCTGACCTCCTTTAATAAGGGCTTGACGCTGAGCTTCTCGATCCGCAGCAGCTCCTTGCCGGGTTCCACCGGATCGCGGTGATACTGCGCCGCCAGCTCCCGCCCCACCATGTGCTTGATCAACTGGTCGGTGGTCAGCTCCGCCAATGGGCCGGTGTGCACGGTCTCGCCATCGCGGAGCACGGTCACGCGATCGCCGACGCTGCGAAGCTCCTCCATGCGGTGGGTGATGTACACCACACCCATGCCTTTTGCCTTCAGCTCCAGCACGATCCGGAACACTTCCGCCGTCTCCGCCTCAGATAAAGACGAGGTCGGCTCATCGAAGATCAGCAGCGAGGACCCTTGCGAGACGGCGCGGCAGATTTCGACCAGTTGCTTGCCAGCGGGGCTGAGCCGGCTGACAAGCCATTCGGCTTTCAGCGGAAAGTTATTCTGCTCAATCAGCTTCTCCGCTTTAGCGAGAACGTCTTTTCGGTTGATCCAAACTCCGGACTCCCGTCCGAGAAAAATGTTTTCCGCGACGGTGAGGTGCGGAGCCAGCAGCGATTCCTGATGGACCATCGCGATGCCGACGGCCGCGGCATCCGCCGGGCGCGCAAATGACGCCGGATTGCCGCGCCAGAGAAATTGACCGGTGTCAGGACGCTGCATGCCGGCGACGATCTTCATAAGCGTGGATTTGCCGGCGCCGTTTTCGCCCATCAGCAGGTGCACTTCCCCCGGCTGAACTTCGAGCGTTCCATTGCGTAGAGCAACGACTCCGCCGAACCGCTTGGTGATTCCTCTAACTTGGAGCAGCATCCAAAACGTCCCAGTTTACATGCTTCCCGGTCCGAGCGAGTACTAGAAAGGTACTGTGTGCGCTTCGCCGCTGTTTCGCTGCTGTTCTGCCGCTGTTTCGCTGTGGTTTCGCTGCTGTTTTCGCCTGCCCCGGACGAAGAGCCGTCCCGGTTTGGGTTGTTTGGGCACAGAGGGTTCTCCCATCGCCTAGGATTTAGCATGGCCGGCAGTCCGGTTTGCGCGTTCAGAAACAGTAAATGATTGAAGGGATTGGGAAAATTCTCCTGGCTATCGCATAACTGGGAGAGGAATCAGGCGGAGTGAAAAGGCAGGCGACTGAAAAGCGATCGCATGCCCAACGGGTCCTTAGAAAAAGCTTACTCGACGGCCTCGTTCGCCTGGTAGTCTTCGGCGCGGTTTTCGAACTTGGTGCAGTGATGCAGGAAGACGAGCTTCACCTTGCCCACCGGACCGTTTCGCTGTTTGGCAATGATCAGTTCGGCTTCGCCGCGCAGGTCTTCGCGATCCGGCTTGTAGTATTCCTCGCGAAACACGAAACAGACGATATCGGCATCCTGTTCGATCGAACCGGATTCGCGGAGATCACTCAACTGCGGGCGGTGGTCGCCGGGACGAGACTCCGTGGCTCGGCTGAGCTGGCTGAGCACTAGGACGGGAACGTTCAAATCCTTTGACAGCAGCTTCAGGCCGCGGGACAAGGCGCTGACTTCCTGGACGCGGTTTTCGTGGCGGCCGCGGCTGCTCATCAGCTGCAAATAGTCGACGACCACCAGGCCCAACCCGCCTTCCTGCGCCTGCAGACGGCGGAGCTTGGCGTGCATGTCCATCAAATTCGAGTTGGAGGAGTCATCGAGGAAAAGCTTCGCGTTCACCAGGCTGTTGGCAGCGCGGGCCAGCTCCCGCCGCTCCCCGGCGTTGAGGTAGCCGGCGCGAAACTTGGACTGGTCGACGCGTCCGGCCGCGCAGATCATACGGGTCAGCAGCGACTCCTTCGACATTTCGAGCGAGAAGACCGCCACCGTCTGCGGATTTTTGGGATGTGTCGCGATGTACTGCCCGATGTTGAGCGCCAGGGCGGTTTTTCCCATGGCCGGACGCGCGGCAAGAATTACCAGTTCTCCCCCGCGCAAACCGCCCGTCATGCGGTCGAATTCAAAGAAGCCGGTGGAGACCCCCTTCAGCCGGTTGCCGGGATCGAGAAGGCCGTCGAGCCCCCCGGGATACGACTCGATGATGTCGCCAGGTTGGACGAGGCTGTCACGAGTCGCCGAGCCGCTGATTTTCAGCAGCGTTTCTTCCGCTTCTCCGAGAATGGACTTGGGATCGTCCTGCGCGAGGAAGCAGCGATCGATCACCTGCTGCGAAGAAAGAATAATCTTCCGCAGCATCGACTTCTCGCTCACGATGCGGATGTAGCCTTCCAGGCTGAACAACTGCGGAAGGCCGTCATCGAGCGACACCAGGTAGCTGAGCCCGCCGACCGATTCGAGCTGGTTCTGGCGCATCAACTCGTCGGCGAGCGTGACGCGGTCGATCCGTTCTCCGCGATCATAAAGATCGCGCATGCGGGCATAAATCCGGCGATTGGCCTCCAGACTAAAGTCGGCATCGTCGAGGAGTCCTGCAACGGTGATGTAGTTTTCCGAATCCAGAAGGATCGAGCCAAGAACAAACCGTTCGGCATCCAGGTTCGCGGGCAACCCGCGCTCGTAAGCAACATCCAGCGTCGGCATCGAATGGGAACGTCTTACGTTAGCCGTGTTGCTGTTCATAGGCAAGACTCGCAAACGGATCGAGGAAGAAAAACTCGTGCAAAACCCGGTGTGAATTTTGACGGTATGAAACCGCCGGACTTATATGGGTTCTCCGGCTGTTTTCCACAGAACTTCCTCGAACAATTTTAGGCCAAAATGTTGTGGCCGGGCGGGATCGCTCGAAAAAGTACCACGAGCCTTGCATTCAACTTTTGGCTACCCAACCAAATTCACTTTGTTGTGAGGTCGTTATGGGGCCGTCCAAGTTCGCGGGCTTGAGATTTGCCAGAACTCACCGGCTATCGCTTTTTCTCCTGCTTTGTCTTTCGTTTGCACCACTGTGCGGCAACGCGCAGGTTCTCTATGGATCTCTAACCGGCAATGTGTCCGACCCGACGGCGATGGTGACGCAGGCCAACGGCATGGCGCAGTCGAGCAACAATACCAAGCTCGACGATGCGACGATCAGCCATCCCTGGCTGCCGCGCATCATTAGCTTATGTTCCGGAATTGTTAAATTTTTTATTGCGGCCGCCAGTGAACCTGTTTCCGAATCCCCGTAAAGCTCCGCGACACGCTCCCCTGGCTCGAGGCGGCGACCTTTCGCCGGCCATGCTTCTGAACGCTTATGAGAATGGGATCTTTCCCTGGTACAGCGAAGACAGTCCGGTCCTGTGGTGGAGTCCGGACCCTCGCTGCTTGATGGATGCCGAGCATCTTCATGTGTCGACGAGCCTGGCGCGGCTGCTGCGGCGCGGCAGCTTCCGGATCACCTGGAACCACTGTTTTGCCCGGGTGATGGAGGAGTGCGGGTCCGGGCGGGAAGACGGCACCTGGATTTTCCCGGAAATGGTCGAGGCATACTCCAAGCTGCATCATCTGGGACAGGCGCATTCGATCGAAGTTTGGAGCGGCGATCTCTTAGCCGGTGGTCTCTACGGCGTGCAGCGCGGCGCGGGGTTCATGGCGGAAAGCATGTTTCATCACGTTCGCGATGCGTCCAAGGTTGCCCTGGCGACCGCCATCCGGACGCTCTTTGGGGCGGGAATCCGCCTATTCGACGTGCAGTTTCTCACTCCGCACCTGGAATCGATGGGGGCTTACGAGATTTCCCGGAACGAGTACCTGGACCGCCTGGAAGAAGCGCGCATCATAGAAGTGGACCTATGTTCCGCGTTTCGAGCTTTGCCTTCCTGATCTCCGCGATCCTGTTTAGCGGCTGCCGTCCGGGTGTTTCGACCACAGACCTGCGGCTGATCGCGAAAAACGAGGGGGGCCGGGAGTGGCTGGAAATCACCGCGCCTCCGCAAGCGCTGAAGATCAACGATTGGATCCGGAGTTGTCCCGCGAACGTGGAAATCCTGTACCAGAGCCCTCGCGTGCTGAGCCTGGCCTGCCGGAGCGCTCCGCAGTCCTACGCGTCGTTTGAATTGGAGAACGGACAACGGTTAGGCTTGATGAACGTAATTCAGGCGGGCGGCGAGGGGCAATTGCAGGAGGCTGTCAATCGCTACCTGCGCAAGCAGCATTTGCATGCATTTCGTCCGACCGACAATTTTGCCCTGACGGCGCAAGGCTTGATGTTTCCCACCGCGGAAGGCGATGTTGTGGTCTCGTCGATCGAGTTGCGACCGCTGCTGCGGCCGGACGCGGCTCTGCTGGTAGGGCGGTAGGACGGGGCCGAGTAGCCCGTGAGTCGGGAACATCGTCGTGTAACGCCCGGGCGCCAGATCTACCGATGATACCGATGCATTTATCGGGACTCACACTGCACATAGAGAGCTGGATATAATCTGTTCTGCGATTCAGTCCGAGGAGGATAGATGAACGTGAAGATGCTTCTGGCCCGCGACGCAATAGTTGTGTTGACGGGACTCATTCTACTCACCGGAAATGTGGCGAATGCCGCCCCCTTCCAACTAACTTATAACGGTGTATTTGCGACCACAGACTCGATAAGCGAGGACGGTGGACCGATCACAAATTTCGCGAATCCGACACCATTTACCCTTACAGCGATCTTCGACACCAGCAGCATCAACTATGTAAGCTTTCTTCCACCATTTCTCCAATCAGGTTGGGTATCCTACTCGCCGATTTCCGCGACGTTGTCGGCCGGTGGTCAGACTTATTCAGTCGATAACTTCGCGAGCAATCCTGCGAGTGGCATTGCAGTAGCAATCTTCGATCAAAATACGATCTTTGAGCCCGGATTCTACGGTATAGGGTTCATTCAGGATCCAATCGCTGATGGCTCAGGGATTGTCGGGGATTTTGTGAGCGCTAACCCGAACTTTACGGCGGCTAACCTGGTTTCGACAGTGTTTACAGGATATCGAGGGGCCGGATTCAGCGCCGGTATCCACGATCCGCCCGGCTCTGGCCCGCTCGTGGAGGCGCGTCCTATCACGCTCCGACAGGATGGCAACGTGTTCTTGCTCCGCCTCAGCGATCGAACCGAGGAATTCAGCGATGGAGCGCCTCTGCACTCAGTCAGTCTGACGGCGATTCCGGAACCAGGAACGCTAGTGTTCGTCAGTATCACTTTTGCCGGATTGCTCGCACTGCGCTTGCGCCGTGACTAGGATCCAGTCCGTATCGGAATGACGGCTATGCGGGGCGCATCATCGGCCATCCGGAAAGTTGGCCGCAAAGTAACGCAGTAGCGCTAGCGATTCGGCTTGCACTTCGTCAGTTCTTCACCCGAAATTCGCGCCGCGATATCGCGCATTGTCTGGAGGAAGGCTTCATCGTCTTTCGTAACCTCCGGGCGGGAGCGGTCGAGGGACAGGAAGTCGAACGCCGTCAAGTCGGTAAAGGACGAATAGTCGATACCGTAGGCTTCGTTGACGCGCGCAATGGTGTACTGGTAGCGATCTTTCAGGAAACCGATATAGGCCTGTTTGCCGTCGGCCTCCGCGGGAAGGCCTCGGATGAAGTCTACCCACCGGCGATCGATGATCGCCGGATCCGGGGCGCTGCATTTCGCTCGAACCTCGGCGCGAATCGCTTGCTGCCCCGCCTCGCTGAAGATGTCGTGATAGGCCACGAAGCGCACCCGGCCCCAGTGCTCCGGAATGTGCATATTGATCACGCCCTGCGGTGACCAGACCCAGTTGTCCTCTTTCCTGCCTTTCACCTTGGAGTATTTGCCCTCGACGATTTCATGGAGCCATTCGACGCGGGAGAAGTTTATGCGCCATTCGTCGCCGGGATGGGGCGGCGCCGGCTTGTGGGCGTATTCTCCAAGCGCCTTCCAGGGGAAGGCGATCTCCACGGTCCAGCCTTTGTCGATATCGCCGGGATCGTTGAGGGTCCCCGCGATGTACACGGCCGTCCGAAGACCGGGAATCTCCCAGTCATTGCGCGCCTTGCCGCCCTGGCGGTAGGGTTTGTCGAGAAACAGATCCCATCCCGTATTCAGCGCATTGATCTCAAATTCGTAATATTCGAGCGTGTCGCCATTGGGATCGATAAAGACTTCGAAGTCGTTATCGCGGAAGATGACCGAATCGTGCTCGGTCAGGGTTCCCCAGACATGCGGCTCTTCGAGCTCGGCGGCGATGTAGAAATACTGGTCGTCCCAAAGCATCTTGACGCGGGTGCGAAACCGGGGTTTCGGCTTTTTATCGCCCTCGATATCCACAAAGTCGGCCGTCCACGAAGCTTTTTGCCATGCCGAATCGTCGAGCTTGCCGTCTATCCGAATGGGTGCGGACGTGCGGGGACAATCGTAAGTCAGGGGTAAGTCCGCCGCTACGTTTCCGGCAGCCGCCAGCACCAATAGAGCCACCGCTTGAGCCAGCGTCCCGGCAGCTCTTGAAAAGAAGATTGTTGGAAGATAGAAATTCACCCGGATTTTCATTTTACGGCTTGTTGGAAGGGCTGCATGGAAGTCGTTGAAAACGCCTAGGTTCGGAGATGCCGGCGTTGCTGATGGGGCAGATAGGCTCGTTTTCTTGGAAAAAGGGCCTTCGGGGACAAAAAAGTAACTCGCGGCCTCGACTCAATTCGATGATAGTTGGTATATACTCATCCCTACTCGGGAGCCGAAAGGGAAGTCCCGGCTAATAACTTTGCCGGTCAGTGGATATTCTCCAGAGGAGGGTCCGTGCACCGTTTCCCTCGTGGCATTGCTTCACTAATTGTTGTAGCAACTCTAACCGTCGCACAGACTCCGTCTGCGCCCGCTCCAGCCAAAAAGCCTGCTCTCGCGAAAGCGAAACCTAAAACAACGCCGGCGAATACGCCTTCGGCCACTCCTGCGGACGCGACGACCCCCGCGCCTTCGAAGCTGGAGAGCCGCGGGTTTCAACGAGTCGACGTCACACCGGCGACGAAGACCGAATTTGAAGCGGAGATGCGTGTAGCTGTGATCGCAGCGCCCCGGTACTGGAGTCAGGTCTCAATCCCCTTCGTTATACGCTTCCGGACGCCATCGAGCTGAAGCGCGAGTTGGAGCGGCAGGGCTATCTGGTTCGCGTGATCTCAACAACTGAGGTGTCGGCGGACAACATTCGCAAGGCGCTGCAGGACCAGAAGACTCTCCTGGATGGAAGCAAGCAAGCGACGTTGCTGTTCGCGTTCAGCGGGCATGGCTTTCAGTCGGCCCAGGGGAAGAACTACCTGATGACATACGGAGCAACATCAAAAGATTACGAGCAGATGGCGCTCTCCGTCGACGAAGTGCAAGCGTTGATGACGGCGTCCGGTGCTCGCCGCAAGCTGATTCTGATCGACGCCTGCCGCAACGATCCGGACGCGAAGTCAACCGACACAGGGCGCTCCTTTGCCCAGTTTCAGGAGGCGGAGGGTGTGGCAATCCTGCTTTCCACGCGGCCGGGCGGGTTCAGTTACGAAGATCCCGAGATCAATCACGGCATCTTCACGTATTACGTGCTGGAAGGACTCCGAGGCAAGGCAGCCGGTAAGGACGGGGGCGTTACGTTTTCCGACCTGGAGAAGTACGTTGGCCGCGCGGTGCTGGCACACGCGATGAAAAGGACAAAGTTCAGAAGCCGTTTGCCACCGGAGAGCGTTCCGGCGATTTTCTAGTCGGTACGGCAGGCCCCCCGAAGCCGGAGGAAGTGCAACCCGCGGCGGGGACCGCGCAAGTGAGCAGTGACGCGCCGGTGATGCGCGCACTCGAGTTGAACCGTTCTTTTTTTGTGGTTCAGCGCGAAAACAGTCTAACCCTTTTCGACTCGGCCAGTCTGCAGCCTTACGTCATCATGACGGAGGATCCGCAGAAGCTGACCGATAAGACGGCGGCGGGTGCCCTGCGATGGTTCGCCGGAAACGGACCGGACGGCACCACCGTGAACATGGTGGTCGAGATGAACGGGGATGAGTTCGTGCAGATGCGGGGCCGGCTGGGCAAGCCATGCCCAACCAAAACTCCTTGCAGTTCGACGCCCTACCCGCTTCTTCCGGGTGAGACCGGCAACGTGAAAGCGGCAGCGGCGAAAACTGTGCAGAGTGCGGCCACGACCACGCGAGTCGGGCTGGGAAGATATTTGGGCCGCCGCGGCAACGAAGCCGTATACGGCGCCGAAGCCGGCGCCGCTGCCGCTCAGCAAACCGGGTTGGTGGCAGACAACCGTGACTTGTTTGTCTGGACTGCCTTCAACGTGACATCCAATCTAAAGAAGCCGCAATAGATGTGGAGAGTGCTTTTCGCGGTGCTCACCGCGTGCTCCCTGCAGGCGGAGCGTTACGCTCTTCTCGCCGGTGTCGACGATGAGCGCCCGAACGGGCTGGTGGGTCCATCTCACGACGTTGCCTCCTTATCGTCGACTTTGCAGCAAAGGCACGGATATTCCCCTTCCAACGTCATTACACTGCTGAACGAGCAAGCGACCCGCGAAACGATTCTTCAGGCGTTGGACAGCTTAGTCGCACGCCTGAAGGACGACGGCCACCTACTGTTCTATTTCAGCGGACACGGAACCAGCGCGTTCGACAAGGGTAACGCCGCCCTTGCCACCTATTTGGGACGTTACTCGGGAGCTCTCGTGCCTCGGGGGATCGATCGGAACGACGTCTTGGGTACTTTGCTGGTCGGGTGGCGGGATCTCCGGCCGATCCTCCTGAAATGCCCGCCCAGGCCGAAGCGCTAGTGATCCTCGACGCCTGTTTCTCCGAAAACTCGGCGAAGAGCCTTACCGATCCGGATGGGTGGATCCCGAAAGGCATTCCAATCGAGACCCTTCTCAAGGGGGCGCCGTTGCCCGCGCGGTCTGGACCGATGGAACGGCAACCTCCGGAACGCTATCCGTACGCCAACGTGGTCTCACTGGCCGCGGCGGGCAAGGCAGAGACGGCGGCCGAAATACGTCGCACGATCGACGGCCTGCCCCACGGCGCGCTCACAAATAGCTTGCTTGCCGGATTGCTTGGCGGTGGCGATACGAATCGGGACGGAACCATGACATATCGCGAAATGTTCCAGTTTGTTCGCGAGCATATGAGCCAACTCGTGTCGCACAGTCCGCAATTGTTGGCGGCAACTGAGTTCTCGCTGGAGCGCCCGGTATTGGGCGGCACGCGGCCCGCGCCACCGCCGGCTAAACCGGCGCCTAGCACGGCGCCCAAGCCAGTGGTAGCCGCTAAGCCGGTTCCGCCGAAGCCGACGCCGCCCGCGTTTCCGGAACCGGCGGCAGTCCCGCCATCAGTTCCGGCTCAACCTGCACCGGCTCCGGCGGCTCGGATTCGATTAAAGCTGGTCGAGATTCCTCCGGATGTCGCCAAGCCGCTGCGTTCGGCCGAGGGCATCGAGATCGTTGAAAAGGATCACGACATGATGCTCGCGGCGGTTCCCGGAGGATTTTCGCTGTTCGAGCAGAATGGATCGCTGGTTAAGACGTTCGTGAAGGACGAGGCCGGGAAAATCCCCGGCCGAGTGCGCGCAAACGGACCGCTCGCGCGTCTCCGCGCGTGGAAGAACCCCGATCAACTTTTCAACGTCCGGATCGACGCCGAAGCTGTCGACGACAAGTTCAAAGCTCAGTTTCAGGCCGGCGACAAAGTGAAGCTGCGCATTGGATCGGAGCGGCCCGCTTACCTGCTGCTGCTGAACATCGACAAGTCGGGCAACGTCGTGGTCCTCTTCCCAGGCCCGGACGACGCCGACCGGCAGATTCAGTCTCCCCGGAAAGATATTGATTTTCTCGTCGAGGCTGTGCGGCCGGCAGGTTCTGAACATCTAAAGTTGCTCGGCTTTCCCGAACCGCCTCCGCAGTGGTCAGAATGGGCGTGCAGGAAGCGGGAAGAGAGAGGCCGGTCGCGAACGGAGTGCCACGAATTCGGGCCGGAGCAGGAGCGATTCGCGAGGCTCCTCAAGATGCTCGACACCAGCACGGGCGTTGCGCAAGCAACTTTGCGCGTGACGACGGTAGAGTAAGTTGCGTCTCCCCCTCACGAGAAGTTCGGCGAGCACCACCACCCTCAAGGCAACCAAGCAATAAACCACCAACGGCGAACGCTCAAATGCCCGGCGGCGCTTCGGCAAGAAGGCCGGCGAGATCCAGCGGTTGCGAGAACATCTGAAGGCGGCCGTGGGAATCATAGGGCCAATCGTCCTTTGGCCGATCCCAATAGAGTTCGACGCCGTTTTGATCCGGATCGCGCAGATATAACGCTTCGCTGACGCCGTGATCGCTCGCGCCGTCGAGCGAAATGCCGGCCGTCTGCAACCGGCGCAGCGCGTCAGCCAACTGAGGCCTGCCCGGATAGAGAATGGCCAAATGATACAGTCCGGTGGCGCCAAATGGCGGGGAGGACCCGCCGCGGCTTTCCCAAGTGTTCAGAGCGATGTAGTGATGATAACCGCCGGCGGAGAGGAACACCGCTTGGGAACCCATTCGCTGCGTAATCTCGAATCCCAGCACTCCGCGGTAGAAACCGAGCGCCCGCTCCAGGTCGGCCACCTTCAGGTGAACGTGGCCAATGCGGACTCCAGGATCAATGGCTTGGGTCATGATTCTCGTCCTTTCTTTTCCCTCAACCCCACGTCAGAATCGACGTATGGCTGCAACCGAGAAGGACGACGGCTCCCAACTTGCGCGGGTGCGGCGCATCTGCCAGTCCATTCCAGGTACAGTCGAAAAGATATCGCACGGCGAACCGACATTCTTCACGCCGAAGCGGGTCTTTGCGATGTTCGCCAACAACCACCACGGCGATGGGCATATCGCGGTGTGGGTGCCGGCGGCTCCGGGAGCGCAAGCGGCTTTCGTCGAGGAGGATCCGGAGACTTACTTCCGGCCGCCGTATGTCGGCGTGGCGGGGTGGGTGGGCGTCGAACTCTCCCGGGTGGACGACGAGCAACTGGGAGCGGTCATCCGGGAGGCATTCCGGGTGGCGAGCGTCAAGGCCGCTCCATCCAGCCGCTCGAAGTCGTCTCCTCCCAAAAAGAAAAAGGGCGCGGCGCCTCGAAAACGAACATCGTGACCCGATTTTTCGCGAATTTGCGCTTGTACAAAGCAGAGGAACTTCCTATGCCGCCCTGGAGTTCCCTCCTCTGGCTGTCGCGAGACCTCCGCGCGGCCCCGAGGAGCTAAGCGCGTGGACACCCCGAGTCCACGCGCTTCCCATCCGGGCACCCGGATTGCAACAAGTCTCGTTATGCCAGAGAAAGAAACTCTGAAAAGGGCAAAGAAGGACAAGCAAGAAGGTAAGGCTCCTTCCACACAGGCTGGCGAGTTTGTGCGCGAGGAGATGCATCACATTCGCGAGGGCAAGCAACAAGCCGAAGCGCGGAAGAACGTCCGCCAAAAGATCCAGGGCGGCGACGGCGGCGGCCTCGCACAAAGCGCTTTCTTGGCAGGCACGGAGCCGGTAGTTCCGCCGTTATCCTGAAAGGGTGACCGGCGCTCGAACAATCTTTCTCGCCCTTCTGGGTGTGGCGGCTTTGACCGCCCAGGATGAAGGCATTCCTTGGCTGGACAACTACCAGGAAGCGTTGCGGGAGGCCAAGCGCACGCAGAAGCCGATCTTCCTGGAGTTTCGCTGCGAGGCTTGAATCGCCGGACGCGTATTTGACGCACAGGTTGTGCTGTCACCGGCCAATTCACCTCGCGGGAAACTGATGCAGCAGTACGTGTGCGTGCGCGTTCCGCGCATGGACGATGTCAATATCGCCCTGTTCGACTACGACCGCTACAACACTCTCTATTTCTTCATCCTCAACGCCGACGAACAGATTTACCTGCGCTATGGCGGACGGGACGCCGCCTCGCCGGATACCTATTTGAGTCTCGAAAGCATCGAACTGGCTCTGCAAAAAGGCCTGGAACTTCATGCGGACTACCAGGCCGGCAAGATCGCGAAGAAGCCGCTTCCCACGCCCATGTATCCGAAGGAGATTCCCCTCCTTGTGGAGCGCACGTTTGCCCGCAACCAGTGCGTCGAGTGCCATCTGATCGGCGATTTTTTGAGCCAGCAGCGGGAAAACGAAGGCAAGCTCGACAAGCTGACCCAGATGTTCCGGTCTCCGGACATCAAAAACCTGGGGATCTACCTGGACGTTCCGAAAGGCCTGGTCGCCAAGGAAGTCAAAGGCGCCGTTCAAACCGCGGGGATGCAGGCGGCGGATCGAATTACGGCATTCAACGGGAAGACCGTCTGGACGTTCGCTGACCTGCAATGGGAGCTGGATCAGTTGCCGCGGACCTCCAAAGAAGCGACTCTCCGGGTGGAACGCGACGGAAAGCCGTTGAACTTGAAGTTGGATCTTCCGCCGAGATGGTGGTTCACCGACATTCGCTACAAGCAGTTGACGGTGGATCCGCGCGTCTACTTCGAATCCACCGCGCTGCCGGCCGAAGAGAAAAAATCGCTGGGATTGAAGAGCAACGGTTTTGCCAGCCGCGTCAAGTACGTCAGCAGCTTCGCCGAGACTCTGAAGAGTCATCAACTGAAGGTCGGCGACGTGATCGTCTCGGTGGACGGTACGGAAACAGACGATATCGCCGATACCGCGGATTTCTTCATCCGTCTGAAAAAGAAGGCCGGAGATTCCGTTAGGCTGGTGGTACTGCGCAACGGTGAACGCCTGGAGATGCCGCTGCAGACTTTCCGGATGAGCTTTCGCAAATGAAGTTTCGATCTTTCGCTTTTTTGATCCCGGCCTTGCTGACTGCCGGAGACTGGTCGGCGCCTGTCGAAGTCCGCAACGACGACCAATTGTGCGTCACCTATCGGGCCCGCTGGGACGGCGAACTGCTGGCCGTCCAGGCGAAGCTGGAACCCGGATGGCATACCTTCGCCATGGATAACAAGGAGCGTCAGGACGTAAAGCTGGCCGGCAAGCCGTCCCTCGGAGTCGAGAAGCCTACGACCCTCCAGGTGACCGGCGGCTTGGCGGTGGAAGGGCCCTGGATGCAGACGGCTCCGAAAGACTTTTCCAAGCCGGAATTGCGCTGGTTCAGTTGGGGCTTTGACGACGAGGCGCTTTTCGTCGCGAAGGCTCGGAAGGCGGGTTCGGATCCCGCCGAGGTCACGATCAAGGGACAGGCGTGCTCCGGATCCATTTGCAAAAATGTGACTGTCACGGTAACGCTGGATGCAACGGGCGCTGGTGACAAAATCAGCTCCGCCGGCCTGGTGCCTCTCGTCACCGGACGCTAATTTTTCACCTGTCGGGCAACCTTCGCCATGAAACGACCGCCGGCAACGCGAAAGACCGGCAAGGACAACATCACCAACCGTGTCGACGAAGTCGTCGCCTGGATCCGCCGCACCGGGACCAAGAAAACCCGCGACGGGATGGCGCGGTTTGCCATCCCGTCGGACAAGGCCTTCGGCGTCCCGATGAGCGTGATGCGCGACAAGGCAAAGAAAATCGGGAAGGACCACGCGCTGGCGCTAGGACTGTGGGAGACCGGCTGGTATGAGGCTCGAATGATGGCGGCCCTGCTGGGGGAGCCGGAGCTGGTCACGCCCGCGCAAATGGACAAATGGTGCCGGCAATTTGAAGATTGGGCGGTCTGCGACACAGTTTGTTTTTTTCTATTCGACAAGACTCCATACGCGTTTCGAAAGATCCGGCAATGGTCGAAGCGGCGGGCGGAGTTTTCCAAGCGCGGAGCTTTCGCGCTGCTGGCGTCGGTGGCGCTCCACAACAAGGTGGCGGAAGACCGGGAGTTTCTGGAATGCCTGCCGCTGATCGAAGCCGGCGCGGAGGATGACAGAAATTTCGTGAAGAAAGGCGTCAGCTGGGCATTGCGGGCGATCGCCACGCGAAACCCGAACTTGAAAGGCGCGGCAGCGGAGCTGGCTCAACGGTTGGCGGAGTCGCCCAAGGCCGGCGCCCGCTGGGTGGGGAAAGACGCGCTACGAGAGTTCTCCCGAAAGAAGCAGCACTAGGCTTCGCCTTTGGGCGACAGGAATTCCAAGACGATATCCGCAAGATTGCTGTAGGTTTTGAGATCGGAAGGTTTTCGGAAGTACGCTTGCGCCCCCAGATTTTGGGCCGCATTGCGATCCGTTTCCGAATCCGATGAGGAAACGACGATGACGGGAGTCCGGCCGCACCGCACTCCGTTGCGCATTCGCCGCAGGACATCGATCCCGCCGAGCTTCGGGAGATTCAGATCCAGCAGGACGAGTTCCGGACACGGGTTCTTTTCGTCATCCAGGTAGGCGAGAGCCGCGGCGCCATCGCGCACAACGTGCAAATCGATCGGAACAGGGCAGAGCAACAGCAATTCACGAATCACGTAAACATCCGGATCGTTGTCCTCCACCAACAGCACTGTCGCCGGTTTCCGATCGGATGACGTTTGCTCTGAAGCTTTAGGGTCTTTTAACGGGAACGGTGAAGCAAAAGGTGGATCCGGCGCCAGGCTTAGATTTTTCCAGCCAGATTCGACCGCCGTACTGCTCCACAATGCGGTGGCAGATGGCCAACCCCACGCCGCTGCCCGGATATTTCTCGCGTCCATGGAGACGCTTGAAGACTCCGAAAATCTGCTGGGAATACCGCATATCAATTCCAATCCCGTTGTCGGAAACGGAGAACGCGCTCCATTCATCTCCAACCTCGGCTGTAACGTGAACAAGAGGCGCCTCCTCATTCCGGTATTTCAAAGCGTTACTAATCAGATTGAGAAACAGCTGCGCCAGGCGGCTTTCATCGATGTAAACCATCGGGAGATCGCTGGCAGTAATGACTGCTCCGGAGCTGGCGATCTGGCTCTCCAGATCCTCCAGAACCCGTTTCAGAACAGCTCCGGCATCGACGCAGGATCCTTCGTTCCCCTTCGACAGGCTGGTGAAGGCGAGAATGTCGGTAATCAAATCCCCCATGCGCCGGGCGCTCGTCCGAATGTTGGCCAGAAACGGCATCGATTCGGCGTCCATGTGTTGGCCCAGGCTGCGTTCCAGAAGCTGCGCGGAAATCGCAATATTTCGAAGAGGCTCCTGCAGATCGTGGCTGGCGGAATAGGCGAACGTCTCCAGGTCCTGGTTGACGCGGCGCAGTTCTTCGTTGGAAAGCTTGAGCTCCGCTTGTGTCGACTGGCTTTGTTCAAAAAGACGGGAATTGTCGAGAGCGATGGCCGCTTGAGCCGCGATTCCTTTCACGATGGCTTCATGCGACTCGACGAATTTCCCGGCCGTGGAATGGCCGAAGAAAAGGGCGCCCAGCACTTCGCCTGAAAGTGAGACGACAGGCACAGCAAGATAGCTTCGCACCGGAAGATGCCCTTCGGGCATCCCGTAATACGGGTCATTCCTGTCATATCGCGGATCGAGCAACACATCGTCAATGCGAATGACGCCCTCGCCGCGAAGGGTCGGGCCAAACAATTCGGTGTTCCGCGGCATCGGAAAACGGGAAAACGACTCTCGGGGCACTCCGGAAATGGTGTACAGAAGATAGGATCCGCCCCGCTGGTTCACGACATTGCGAAAGAACGCGCCGAACTCCGCGCCCGTCAGAACGGTGGCGATATCCGTCGCGGTTTGGGCCAATTTCTCCGAGTCCAGTTGAGCCGCCAGCCGCGGGCCGATCTGAATCAGAAGCTCGGCTGCTTTTCGAGCTTCCTGCTCTCGCGCAAGAAGGACGCCGCGCTCCTCTTCCCTACGCTTCCGCTCCGTGATGTCGCGAGCGATCTTCGACGCGCCGATAATCTCGCCCGCGGCATTCCGAATCGGCGAGGCGGTGATGGAAACTTCGATGATCTCCCCGTCTTTCCGGCGGCGCCGCGTCTCGAAGTGATGGAGGTGCTCGCCTTGCCGGATTTGACTCAAAATATTCTTCATCTCATCGGCCCGCTCCGGCGGCGCGAGCATGGAAATGGGTTTCCCAATTACTTCGGACGCGGAGTAGCCGAGGATTCGTTCCGCCCCTTTGTTCCAACTGGTGATGCAGCCGTTGAGGTCTTTGCTGATGATGGCGTCGTCGGAACATTCGACAATTGCGGCCAGATAGACGCTGGCCATTTCCAGCCGCTTGCGATCGGTTATATCCGTGGCGATTCCACAAACTCCGCCGACAGCGCCGCCTGGTCCTTTGAGCGAAAACTTGATCGACAAATAAGTATGCACGCCGTCCGCCAGCGGCACCTGCTCTTCGAACGCCAAGGGCATCGAGGAAGCCAGAACCCTTCGATCGTTCTCCCGCAGCCCGTCGGCCACGTCCTTGGGGAAAACCTCATAATCCGTCTTCCCTTCGATCTTCGCCTGCGTGACATGGAAGAGTTCCTCATACTGGCGGTTCACCAGAATGTACCTTCCTTGTGCGTCCTTAATAAAGATCACCGCGGCGGAGTTGTCCAGGATGGCTTGCAGCCGCTGCTCTCCCTCCTGCCGCGCGATTTCACTTCGCTTATGCCCGGTGGCCAAGGCGACGTGACCGGCAATGGCTTGCGCCATGGAAAGTTCTTCCCCGGTGAACGGATGCGGCGCCCGGTAATACAGCATGAACTTACCGAAAACGCCCTTCTCCAAAACCAGTGGGATGAACGCCAACGCTCGAATGCCCTCGGCTTCGAATGTGTGGCGATGATCCGCAAGGTCCGCCGCAAGGTGAATGTCGGAAATGGCAATCGGTGCCGCTTCCTGCGCGCCCTTCTCCCATGGAGTGTGTCCGGTGACCGCCTCCCGGTACTGGTGAGACAGACCGTGCCAGGCACGAAATTGCATGATGCCTTGTTCGTCGAAGGTGAGGATGGCGGCCCTGTCAGCGCCGGTCGCGTCCAACAGACTGGTCAGGGCGGCCCCATAGACCTCCTCCAGGCTCTTCGATCGAGTCATTGCCGCTAAGAGCTGATACAGAGTCTTGAGATGCCTTACCTCGGTTTCGCTTGCTCTAGACTCGATGGCGGACATCGTGACTCGATTTTAGCCTGAGCTATTGGTGCGAACGACTCCTTTTTCGATATATGCTCGCGTGTATCCTTCCCATTCCCATGGGGTTACTGTATTGCCGAAGATCTTCTCAAGCAGACTCTCACAACTGGGCTACGGGTGACCGTTACACTCCGCAACTATGGGGTCGCGACATGGGCCGGCAAATAAAAAAAGGCTCCGTTACGAACGGAGCCTTCCAAAGAAACACAGGAGGTTGAATTTAGGCCCGATTACGCTTTCTCAATGAGAACAAGGCAGCGGCGAGAGCTCCCCCCGCCAAAGCGAAAGTGCCGGGTTCCGGCATGGCAATCAGATAGCCGTTGATTTCGCCACTGGGATTCCGGGCGGTATGAATGTTGAGATATGCATTACCATCCAGCGCACCCTGAATGAGGGCCGCGGCCGCTCCTTCCGCTGTACCGCCGTTGGCGGTTACGAAGGCCGGGTTAAATGTCGAGGAGTCCGTGGTGTCGAATGTCTGATCGTAGCTCCCGGACTGCACTCCGGTGGGAAAACCGGGAAACGTGGGAACCTCGGTGGCGACACCTGTGGGAAACGCGCCGCAGCAGTGGATGTGGGCCACTGTCGTGGTTCCCAGCAGACCGCTGAAAACAACCTGGACGCGCATTGTGTTTGTCGATTCGTCGAAAGTGATCAAGCCGGTGCCAATACCGGGGCTTGCCGTTCCCGAACCATTCAAATTGAGACCAAAAACGAGAGCCCCAAAGCTCGATCCCGCAAATGAAGCAGAGAGAGCGGTCAGTAACAACAATTTGCGCATAGTGAAGATCCTACTGTTGGCTATGATTCCTCACTATCTCCCTCAAGTCAAGAGTTTTACAATGATTTCACAAGGGAAATAGGCCCGGAAGTACTAGGACGGTATCAATTTACGTAATCCGGACATAAACGTCATGTATTTCATTTGTGCTGCGTTTCCCAGTCGTAGGCGATCTGCGGGTCGTTATGCGGGATCCGGCCTTCGTCAGCCGGATCGTAGTGACGGTTGGTCACGTAAACTAACATCCCAGCCGTCTCGCCGACAACCTTGTACCCATGAGCAACGCCGGGGGGAATGAGAATCTGCCAGGGCTTCAGAGCTCCGCAATACATCGTGTTGCGGAGCCCGTACGTAGGGGAGTGAGGCCGCATATCGACAAGCGCAACCTGAAACATTCCCATTGCCGGCGCCCATAGATCCGTCTGTTTTTGGTGGATATGAAATGCCTTGATGGTGCCCTGATAGCTGAGGGCAGCGGAAACCTGGGTGGAATCGACAGGAAAGCCGGCGGCCAGACCCGCGCCAACCCGGATCACTTCCAAAAAATAGCCTCGATCGTCGGGCCAGAGAGCATAGGGCTCTACCCGTACGCCGTCAATCAGATCCTTGGAGGCGGGAGTGCGGATAATGGAGCCGATTCCCTTGTCCAAAGCCGGAAAAGGCGGGGCGGTAGTCATTCCTTCATCTTACAATTCAGGAGTCATGACTCTCCACGACTGGTCCGGCATTGCCGCCGAAGAACTGAATCCCCTCGTCTCCCGCAAGTGCGTGCACACCGAGCGGATGACCATTGCCCGGCTCTATTTGAAGGCGGGCGCCGTCGTTCCCGAACACAGTCACGAAAATGAACAGGTGAGCACCGTGATCAGCGGAAAGCTGACCTTCTTCCTGGGCGGACAGGAAATCGTCGTCGGCACGGGAGAGTCGCTGCAGATTCCACCTCATCTTCCCCACAAGGTTGTAGCGAACGAGGATTCCGAAGCACTCGATTTATTTGCCCCTTGCCGCGAAGATTGGAAGCGCGGCGACGACGCTTACCTGCGTGCCGGTTCACGCTAACGACGTCCTATCGTTGAGAAGAGGCACGACGATGCCGAAACTCCTACAGGTCTTCCGGCGGCGTATTCGCCGATAGCCCGGCTGCCGAAGGCTTAGGGGAAAAACTCCATAATCTCAGGAATTTCCTCCTCAAGCACCCGCGCATTCGCAAGCCTGTCGTAAACACCTACCGCTTTTCGCCGATACGGCTAACAGCATTATCCAACCGGTATGTCGTTCGGCGCCAAATTGTATGTCGCGGTGTTCTGTGCTATCGGCGCAGGCGCTTGGATTTTCGCGTTTTCTCATTCCGAGATCAGCCACGGACCGTACTTTCTGCTCTACCTGATCGGGGCTTGCGCCTGTTCGGGCATGAAAATCAACCTCCCGTCGATCAAGGGCACGCTTTCCGTCAACTTTCTGGTCATCTTGCTGGGTGTTTCCGAGCTGAGTTTCCTGGAGACGCTGATTCTCGGAAGCGGGGCCATTTTTTGGCAGTACGTCTGGAAGGCGAAGGAAAAGCGGGAATTCGTCAAGATCAGCTTCAATCTGGGGAGTTCGGCCGCCGCCGTCGCCGTCGCGAAGGCCAGCTATTACGGGGCGAGCCTATGGAGCCCGGCGCTGGAGCCAACCGTCGTGCTGGGCATCGCTACAGTCGCATACTTTCTCGTCAACACCGGCTCGATAGCCGGAATCATTGCTTTGACGGAAAACAAGAGCGCATTCGGTATCTGGAAGGAAAGCTATACCTGGTCTTTCCCTTACTACCTGGTGGGCGCGCCGCTGGTTACTCTGCTTTCTACCGTTAGCCGGCTTGTCGGATGGCAAACCTGGCTGCTGGTGGTGCCCATCGTCTATGCCCTCAGCCGGACATACCGGTTGTATATCGAGAGGCTGGAGGCGGAGCGCAAACAGGCCCAACTGAAGTCGCAGTTTCTCGCCAACATGAGTCACGAAATCCGGACTCCCATGAATGGCGTCATCGGGATGAGCGTGCTTCTGCTGAACACCAAACTGAATGCGGAGCAGGTCGAGTATGTGAAAGCCATTCGAAGCTCGGGACAGGCGCTGGTCAGCATCATCAACGACATTCTGGACTTGTCCAAGATCGAAGCCGGGCGGATGAGCATCCAGTCCGCGCCCTTCCGCCTGACGGAGTTGGTGGAAGGAACAGCGGCGGTGGTGAAGGCGGATGCTCGCGCCAAGAAGCTGGACATCGCTCTCCTGTTCGATCCGGATCTTCCGGAAGGCGTTCTGGGAGATGCGGGCCGTATTCGTCAAGTCCTGCTCAATCTGATTGCAAATGCGGTGAAGTTCACCTCTCACGGGGGTGTGGAGATTCGGACGTGCCGCGATAGCGTCTCGAACCACATTCGCTTTGAGGTGAAAGATACGGGCATCGGTATTTCCGCCCAAGATCAGAGGCAACTGTTTCAGCCCTTCACGCAGGCGGACATCTCCGACCGCCGGGAGCACGGTGGAACGGGCCTGGGATTATCCATTTCCAAACGGTTGGTCGAACTGATGCATGGACACATCGGAGTGGAAAGCACTTCCGGCGTGGGATCGACGTTCTGGTTTCAAGCTCCTTTACCGGAAACAGAAGCGCCGCCACCGTCGAACGTGGTGGAGCGAATCGTCGCGTCAATCCCGGCGGAGCCCGAATCCGAGACTGTCGAAGAGGCCCTGCAGGAGAACACCGGCGACTCGGCGCTGCCCGGGTCGAAGCACTTGCTGATCGTCGAAGATAACGCCATCAATCAACGGCTCGCCCTGCGTTTTGCGCAAAAGCTGGGATACACAACGGAACTGGCAACCAATGGGAGAGAAGCTGTCGACCTGATTCTGAAAAAGCAATTCTCTTTGGTGCTGATGGATTGCCAGATGCCCGTGATGGACGGCTACACGGCGACAGCCGAAGTTCGCCGGGCAGAGGTGGGCCGGCGCACTCCCATCGTCGCCGTTACCGCCCGCGCAATGGAGCATGACGAGGAGCGCTGCCTGGCGGCCGGAATGGACGCCTTTGTTCCAAAACCATTGGACCTGACCAAACTGGCCCAGGTTATCAACGAATGGAGCATCGATGCCTAGGGTCATTTCCCTGGTCTCAGTGCCGGCACGGATTCTACTGACGCTGCTGGTGCTGGGGTTTGTGACCACCAGCATCGTGCGGCTGGCTCCGGGATATGGAACCGATGAGCGGGAACTGGACACCCGCCTGAGTAATGAATCCATTGAGGCGCTCCGGCGAAGCAGGAAGCAATCGAGCCTGGTTGCCGGATATCTTTCGTTCCTGAAGCGCGCGGTTCGCGGTGATGTTGGATTCTCGGAGACGCTGAACCGGCCGGTGTCCGAGCTGATCCGCCAACGGTACCGGAAGAGCGTCCGGGTTCTCTCTTTGGGCTGGCTTCTGGCCTGGCTTGCGGCCTTCCTGCTGGCGGCCCTTGTGCAACTGTGGGGCATCCGTCTCGCTTCCGTTCTAGGAACTGCGATCAGCGGGGCTGTTCTGTCCGTGCCGTCCGCGCTGCTGGCGTATCTTTGCTACCTCGCCGGCGGGCCAGCCTTTCTGGTCGTCGCTGTCGTTGTGTTCGCGCGCGTGTTTTGCGTCCTGGACAACTTGTTTGGATCGGAATCCAGACGATCGTATATTGCCGCGGCCAGAGCATTCGGCGTTACGCAGTGCGTGGTCTTCTTCCGCTATCTGGTAGCGGCCGTGTGGCCGCAGTTGCTTGGTCTGGCCAGCGCCTCGGTGGCGATTGCCATCAGCGCCACCATCGCAGCGGAGGCACTTTGCGACGAGCCGGGTTTGGGACAACTTGCCTGGAAAGCTGCGCTCGCGCGGGATCTGCCGCTGCTGGTCAGCCTCACGCTGATCATTGGCGCTTTGACAGTGACCTTCAACCGAATTGCCGACTTTGCGGACGACGGGAGACGGCAGGCATGAAGGTACGGCAATGGATGCGGCGGTTAGCCGCCGTCTTTTTGACAGCTATTTTCCTGTGTTCTCTGCTGGCGGATATCACGGCGCCCGCCGGATATGAGGAACAGTTTCGAGAAGCCCCCAGCGCGGCCCCATCGGCCCGTTTCCCGCTCGGAACGGACGAACTCGGCCGGGATCGCTTCTCCAGACTCATACACGGGGGACGGGTATCGCTATTGCTGGCTCCCGCCGCAGCCTTGCTGGCAACCTCTATCAGTTTGGGGCTCGGGATCCTGGCCGGTTATTTTGACGGATTTCCCCGGCGTCTGGCCTTAAGCCTGACGGATCTCGTGGCATCGACACCGTCGCTCCTGCTGTTGTTGTTTGTTCGCGCACTTCTGCCGTTGAACGTCGCCCCCGCCGTATCCGTAGTGATTACGTTCCTCCTTCTGGGGAGTATTGGTTGGACATCGGGTGTTCGAGTAGTAGCGGCCGGGGTCTCCAGCGCGCGAAATTCCGGCTTTGTTCGCCAGGCCGTTGCCGCGGGCACACATCGCCGGAGAGTCGCTTGCCTTCATATCCCGGCCGCTCTTCTCCCTGTGCTGGCCGCACAGTTCTGGACCTTAATCCCACTGTTCCTGGTTGCCGAAGCCAATCTTGGAATGCTGGGGCTGGGCGTGTGCGAGCCGCTGCCGTCGTTGGGCAACATGCTTTCGGAGATTCCCTTAACTGGCGCGCTCGGCAATCAGCCTTGGGTGCTGGCTCCGGCGCTGCTTCTTTTCACCGTCCTGGTGGGGCTTCAAGGCCTGCTGGGCAAGGAGAGTTCCTCGTGATGTTATCGCGCCGCCTTGTTCTCATCGCCACTGTTCCGTTCGCTCTGGGCCATCCATCCGCGGCGGAGAGACTGAACGAGCAGGAGCCCCAGTTGCGTCTGTGCCTCCGGAGCGATCCCAAGACGCTGGATCCGCTGCTTGTGGATGAAGAATCCGGAGAAACCATCCGCTATTTGACCGGTGGCGTGCTGATCCGCTTCAATCGATCGACCCAGCAGCTGCAGCCGGAACTGGCTGAAAGATGGAAGCTGAGCGGTGACGGGCGCACCGTTACGTTCCTGCTGCGCCGGGGTGTTCGATTCTCGGACGGGTCCGCGTTTACCGCCAGGGATGCTGTTGCTACGCTTCGCCGTCTGGTGGACCCGGCCGTCCGGTCGCCCATGGGAGACTCTTTCCGGGCCGGGGAGGGTGTTCCGCAGGTGGCCGCGAAAGGCGATCACGAACTCTCGATGACTTTCCCCTACAGTGTCGCCGGCGTTGAACGATTGTTCGACCAGGTTGCGATATCGCCGGCGCAAGGGAGCGGCAAAGACCGGCCCGTACTCGGAGCGTTTGTGATTGCAGAAAACGTGCCGGGCGATCACCTGCTTCTCAAGCGCAATCCATACTACTGGCGGCGGGACGCTCAACAGCGCCCCCTTCCTTACCTCGCGGTGATTCGATTCGATATCCAGAGCAATCGCGATATCGAAGTCATGCGCTTCCGGCGCGGAGAACTGCACATGATCGCGGGCTTGGATGCCAAAGCCTTTGAGGAACTCAAGCTGGACCGGCCGGATTCCGTCTATGATGCGGGCCCCTCATTCGACAATGAAATGCTCTGGTTCAATCAGGTAGCGGCGTCTCCGCTTCCGGAGTACAAGAAGCAGTGGTTCCGGTCCCAAGTATTTCGGCGTTCCTTGTCGAGCGCCATCAATCGCGATGACATTGTGCGGCTTGTCTACCGGGGCCATGCCAAACCGGGAATTGGACCAGTGTCGGAGGCGAACCTGGCGTGGTTCAACCGGAAACTCAAGGCGCATGCCTACGCGGCGGACCAGTCCGTAAAGGATCTGCAGAAGGCGGGGTTCCGTCTGAAGGAGGGTGTTCTTTACGATACCGGCGGAAAGCCCGTCGAGTTTTCCGTCATCACAAATTCCGGCAATAAATCGAGAATTCAAATCGCCACGTTGATTCAGCAGGACCTGAAAAAGATCGGCATCCGGCTGAATGTCGTTCCCCTCGATTTCCCGGCCCTGATCGAGCGAATCAGCCGCACCTATGACTATGAGGCCTGCTTGCTGGGGCTGGTCAACGTGGATGCCGATCCAAACTCGCAGATGAATGTGTGGCTCAGCTCCGCCGCCAACCACCAATGGAATCCTCGCCAAAAGGCGCCGGAAACCGCCTGGGAAGCGGAAATTGACAGGCTGATGCGGCTGCAGGCGGGAACCGTCAAGTTTGCCGGCCGCAAAGCGGCTTTCGATCGCGTCCAGGAGATCGTCTCAGAGCAGGTTCCCTTCCTCTACCTGGTAACGAAAAATTCCCTGGCCGCCGCCGATCCGCGCGTGAAGAACCTCGCGCCTTCCGCGTTTCTACCGCAGCTTCTTTGGAACGCGCCGGAGCTTGCGCTTGCGGCGGGCCGCTGAAGTCTATGCAACCGCTGTTATCGGTTCGGCTGGATGTCGACTTTGCCGCGAAGCCCGGCGTTCTGCGGGATTTGCGTTTCCAAATTCGTCCCGGTGAGATTCTTGGATTTGCCGGACAGAGCGGCTCCGGCAAAAGTACGCTCGCCTTATCGATCCTTCGGCTGCTGGACGCCCGGACCAGCCGCACCCGCGGAGAGATCGTGTTCCGAGGGCAGGATCTTCTGCAACTGCCGGAGCGGCAAATGCGCGCCATTCGCGGGCGCGGGATTGGTCTTGCGTTGCAGGCAGCGTCATCGGCCTTGAATCCTCATCTGAGAATTGAGACCCAGATGAAGGAAGCCTGGAAGGCGCACGAGAAACGCTGCTGGAAAATCGGGGAACAGCGGGTACTGGAAATGCTGGACGCCATGAATCTCCGCTGCGATGGGGCGTTCCTGCGGCGCTATCCGCGGGAAGTGAGCATCGGACAGGCGCAAAGGATCGTGATTGCCATGGCATTGCTACACCGGCCGTCATTGTTGATCGCCGATGAGCCCACCAGCGCTCTCGATCTTCTCTCGCAATTGGAGCTGCTGCGGCTTCTGAAGAAGTTGAACGAACAATCGGGTGTGGCGATGCTTTATATCTCTCATGATCTTGGGACGGTGAGGTATTTATGCCACCGGGTATGCCTTCTGAACGACGGCCGGATTGTGGAGTCGGGTCCCGCCGAAAGCGTTTTCGACCGGCCGGAATCCGAGTTCGCAAACAGCCTGGCCGCCGCCTATTCGACGATCAACGGCAACGCGCTGGTAGATCGAACGGCGGCAGTAGATCCGGAACTTAGTCGTACGTAGGGTTAAGTCAGGACTACCGCTAATCAATTTCCCTCATGAATCGGCAGAACGGCCCGCCGATGAGCACATTGGGCCGTGGAGAGCCCGTCATCTGATGTGTCTGCTTAGAATATTTATCGCAGGACTGTTAGTTGCATCTGCAGGACTTCAGGCTCAGTCGAAGCTGTCGCCTGATCTTGCTTCTGTTTCTTCTAACTCCCGGGTTAAGGTCATTGTTCAATACAAGACTACCGCCCAGCCGGTGGGTCTCTTGGGACGTCTCCCGATCGTCGGAGGAGTTTTACGAACCACTCTCGACCTCGTCAAGTGCGTCATCGTTGAGCTTACCGCCGTCGAGATTCAGAATCTTGCCAATGATCCGGATGTCGACTACATCTCGCCGGACCGGCCGGTTCAAGGCTCGATGGAGTACGCCAATCCCACGGTATATGCGGATCTGGCGGCAAGCGCCGGTTATTCCGGATCCGGTGTAACCGTTGCGGTCATCGATAGCGGTGTCGAATCGCATCAGGATCTTCGAGGTCCGCTTCTCGGTATTAGCCGTGTCGTTTATAGCGAAAGCTTCGTCAAAGACGATAACCGCACCGGCGACTACTACGGGCATGGAACCCACGTCGCCGGAATTCTCGCCGGCGATGGCGGGCGCTCGACAGGCCCTCTATTTAGCAAGACATTTCGCGGAATCGCGCCCAAGGTGCGGATCGTCAACCTTCGGGTTCTCGATGCAAATGGCCAGGGAAGCGACAGCAGCGTGATTGCCGCGATTTCCCGCGCTATTGAGCTGAAGCGGACACTGGGTATTCGAGTGATCAATCTCTCGCTGGGCCGGCCCGTCATGGAATCTTTTGCGAAGGATCCCCTCTGCCTGGCGGTGAAGAAAGCCTGGGAGGCGGGAATTGTCGTCGTCGTCGCGGCTGGCAATGAAGGCCGGAACAACATGTTCGGCACCGGCGGATACGGCTTGATTATGTCTCCCGCCAACGATCCCCATGTGATTACCGTTGGCGCCATGAAGGACATGGCGACGGTGAACCGTTCGGACGATCAAATCGCGACGTATAGCTCCAAGGGTCCGTCGGCTATCGATCATGTCGTGAAGCCGGATATCGTTGCTCCCGGGAACCAGATCATTTCGCTTGCCACCAACGGAAAGATCTCGACACTATCGAGTCTTTCGGTCAATCAGATACCGCTCAGCTACTATTTCCGTTTGGGCAGTGGCGCCGCCTCGCAAGACTACATGAGGCTCAGCGGGACCAGCATGGCAGCGCCTGTGGTGAGCGGCGCGGCCGCCTTGCTGATCGACAAGCGGCCAAATCTAACACCGGACCAGGTGAAGGCGATCCTGATGCGGTCGGCTTCGAAGAATTTCCCGAGCGTTACGACCGCATACGATCCCGCTACCAACCAGAGCTTTGTCAATTACTACGACATTTTCACCGTGGGGGCCGGCTATCTGGACATTTGGGCGGCGTTGAATGTCAACGACATTCCCACGGGATCGGCACTGTCCCCGACGGCTGAGTACGATGCTACGGCCAACAAAGTTTACCTGAGGCCGACCAGTCCGGACGGGTCGTCGGCCGTGTGGGGCAACTCGGCGGCATGGGGAAACTCGGCCGCTTGGGGGAATTCCGCCGCATGGGGATTGTCGGCTGTCTGGGGGAACTCGTTCTTTGTGGACGGAACTTCGGCGGCCTGGGGCAACTCCGCTGTTTGGGGCAACTCCGCGGCCTGGGGCTTAAGCGGTGCCGAGGGGTTCTCCGCGGTATGGGGGAACTCCGCGGCGTGGGGCAATTCGGCCGCTTGGGGCAACTCCGCGGCCTGGGGCTTGAACTTCATGCTGAAGGGCGAAAACTAGCCGCCAAATCATCATTCCTCGATCGGAGAGCCCGGGAGACCTTCTCCCGGGCTTTCTTTATTGGGAGCGGCCGAAGGCGTTTTGTTCGGGTGCCAACGAACTCGACTCCGGCATGAACCCGCACACGCTCAACCCCATTAGCGGTAGGATTGAAGCCGCAAAAGGAAGCCTCATGTATACAGACAAGCAGTTGTTGGATACCCTCAAACGTAGACTCGACGAAGTCGGCGACAAGATCGAGTCGGACCCGCAAACTGGCGAGCGCTACATCATGATTGAAGGTGCTCGCTGGTCATACGTAAGGGCTTACGAATACGTCGGAGGCAAAGGCTCGTACGCACAGGGCCTGAAGGATATCTAGGACATTCCGGCGTTTCGGACTCTCTGAGGCACACCTATGGGATCAGGCTCGGAGAGGCAAGAGCGGACGCGTTTACTATAATGAGGCTGATGGGGCATGCCTCTGTCACGACGAGTCAATGCTATGTTCATCCGGCGCCGGAAA
>CAZETQ010000018.1:0-56042 GCA_964515165.1 uncultured Solibacteraceae bacterium
GAAGTCGACTTCTCCACGGATGTCACGGATCTGCGCACCCGGATGAAGCCGGCGGAGCAGCACCTGATCAAGCGGCTGGTGGCATTCTTCGCCACCGGCGACAGCATCGTGGGCAACAATCTGGTGCTGAACCTCTATAAGCACATCAATTCGCCGGAAGCTCGGATGTACCTGTCGCGCCAGTTGTACGAAGAGGCGCTGCATGTCCAGTTCTATCTGACGCTGCTGGACACCTATGTAACGGATCCCGCCGAGCGGGCGGAGGCGTTCGCGGCAGTCGACAACATTCCGTCCATCCAGAAGAAAGCCCAGTTCTGCTTCAAATGGATCGATTCCATCGAGTCGCTGGACCAGCTACGGACCGATGACGACATGCGGGCGTTCCTGCTGAATCTCGTCTGCTTTGCGGCGTGCATTGAGGGGCTGTTCTTCTTTGCGGCCTTCGCCTATGTGTATTACCTGCGCTCCCGCGGACTGCTACAGGGGCTGGCGACCGGGACGAATTGGGTCTTCCGGGACGAGAGCGCCCACATCGACTTCGCGCTGGAGGTGATTTCCACCGTCCGGCGGGAGCGGCCGGACCTGTTCGACGCGAAATTCGCTGCAGACGTCACCCAGATGCTGCGGGAGGCCGTCGACTGCGAGCTGACGTTCGCCGAGGATACGCTCGGGCAGGGCGTCAGCGGCCTTTCGGTGGGTCACATGCGGGAGTATCTGCAGTACATCGCCGACCGCCGGCTGGTTTCCATCGGCTTAGAGCCCATCTTTGGCTCCAAGAACCCGTTTTCTTTCATGGAGTTGCAGGATGTTCAGGAGCTGACGAACTTCTTTGAGCGCCGAGTGTCGGCCTACCAGGTGGGCGTCACCGGGCAAGTCGCCTTCGCCGAGGATTTCTAGAGCTTTTCGTCTTACAGCAGCGCCTTTCTCCTCATCGCTATCATGGCTATAGGTATTCCTTCGGTCGTGCGGCGGCACGGCCCTGAGGGCATTGGGAGACATGACGACAGCGCAACATCCGCTCCGAAAGATTCTCGAAAACCGGATCGCCATCATCGACGGTGCTATGGGGACCACCATCCGCACCTATGGGATGAAGGAAGCCGACATCCGCGGCGAGCGGTTCCGGAACTCCCCAAAAGACCTGCTGAATAACGGAGACATCTTCTCGTTGACGCAGCCGAAGATGATCTGCGACATCCACCGCCGGTTTCTGGAAGCCGGGGCGGACATCATCGAAACCAACACGTTCGGCGCCACCAGCATTGCGCAAAGCGAATTCTTTGTCGACGATCCTCGCGAGCACGGCGGCCGCAAAGACCCCGAGTTTTACCAGAAGATCATTGAGGACAAATTCCTGAATGACCTGGCGTGGGAGATCAATGAGCAGTCTGCCCGCCAATGCCGCGAGTGGGCGGATCGGGTGGCCAACGAAACTTCCCGGCAGCGTTTCGTCGCCGGAGCGATCGGCCCGCTGACCGTATCGCTTTCCAACTCTCCGGATGCGGATGATCCGGGCTTCCGCGTTGTCACGTTCGATCAGGTCAAGGACGCCTATGTTCAGCAGGTGCGGGCGCTGATCGCCGGCGGCTCGGATGTTTTGTTAGTCGAAACGATTTTCGACTCTCTGAACGCCAAGGCCGCTCTCGTGGCGATTCGGGAAGTATTCGACCAGGACGGCAAGGAGCTGCCGGTGATGATCTCTGCCGCGGTCGGCCGCGGCGGCGAGACGATGATCTCTGCCCAAACCGTGGGGGCTTTCTGGAACGCGGTGGAGCATATTCATCCGTTGTCTGTGGGGCTGAACTGCTCCCTCGGTCCGGACCTGATGTACCCGTTCCTGGAAGAGCTTTCGGCGAAGTCGACGGCGGCCATTTCCTGCTACCCGAATGCTGGACTGCCCAACCCGCTCTCGCCGACCGGCTTCGATCTGGAACCGGCCGATATGGGCCGATTCCTCGGCGACTTTGCAAAAGGCGGCCTGATCAACATCGCCGGCGGCTGCTGCGGTAACACTCCGGAGCATATTGCCGCGATTGCCAAGGCGCTCGACGGCCGGCATCCGCGCGAGTTGCGGGACGCCACGACGAGCATCACCATCAGCATTCCGGAAGTCACGGAAAAAGAGTTTCGGCCGCTGCGGCTCTCCGGATCGCAGCCGTTTACTCAGCAGCAGGGCGTCTACATGATGATCGGCGAGCGGACCAACGTCGCCGGCTCTCCGAAGTTCGCCAAGCTGATCAAAGAGGGAAAGTTCGAAGATGCCGTCAGTGTCGCCCGGCAGCAGGTCGAAAACGGAGCCAACGTCATCGACATCTGCATGGACGAAGGCATGATCGACGGAGTCTCCGCCATGTCCCGTTTCCTGCAGTTGCTGGGCAGCGAGCCGGAAGTGGCGAAGGTTCCCTTCATGGTCGACTCCTCCAAATGGGAAGTGATCGAGGCGGGACTGAAGTGTCTCCAAGGCAAAGGCATCGTCAACTCGATCTCCTTGAAGGAAGGCGAAGAGAAGTTCCGGCAGAACGCGGCTACCGTGCTGAAGTATGGAGCGGCCGTTGTCGTGATGGCGTTCGACGAACAGGGCCAGGCAGCCACTTATGAAGACAAGATCCGGATTTGCAAACGGGCCTACCGGATCCTCACCGAAGTCGGATTTGCTCCCGAGGACATCATCTTCGATCCGAACATCCTCACGGTTGCGACGGGCATGGAGGAGCACAACAATTACGCCGTAGATTTCATCAACGCCACCCGATGGATTAAAGGAAATCTGCCTCACGCGAAGGTCAGCGGAGGAGTGTCCAACATCTCCTTCAGCTTCCGCGGCAACAACATTGTTCGCGAGGCGATGCATTCGGCGTTTCTCTACCACGCCATCGGCGCCGGCATGGACATGGGCATCGTGAATGCCGGAATGCTGGAGGTCTACGAGGAAATCGAGCCGGAGCTGAAAACTCTGGTGGAAGACGTTCTGCTGAACCGCCGTCCCGATGCCACGGAACGCCTGGTCGATTTTGGCGAGCAGGTGAAGGCGGCGAACGCCGGCGCCGGAGCCGCGGAAAAGAAAACCGAAGAGTGGCGAAGCGGAACGGTGGAAGACCGGCTGGCGCACGCGCTGGTGAAGGGGATCGATACGTACATCGATATCGATACGGAAGAGGCTCGGGCGAAGCTGGGCCGTCCTCTTTCGGTGATCGAAGGCCCGCTGATGGCGGGCATGGGAATCGTCGGGGACTTGTTCGGCGCGGGCAAGATGTTTCTGCCCCAGGTGGTGAAGTCCGCTCGCGTGATGAAGAAGGCGGTAGCGTACCTCACACCGTTCATGGAGGCCGAGAAAGCTGAAATGGCTGCGGCCGGCCATGAAGTCCGAACCCAGGGCAAGATCGTGCTTGCCACGGTGAAGGGCGACGTTCACGACATCGGCAAGAACATCGTGGGAGTTGTACTGGCTTGCAACAACTACGAAGTGATCGACATGGGCGTCATGGTCCCGTGCGAAAAGATCCTGGAGCGCGCCAAAACCGAGAAAGCCGACGTCATCGGACTAAGCGGGTTGATCACTCCGTCTCTGGACGAGATGGTGCATGTGGCAAAAGAAATGGAGCGGCAAGGATTCAAGCTGCCGTTGCTGATCGGCGGCGCCACCACCAGCCGCGCGCATACCGCGATCAAGATCGCTCCGAACTATAGCGAGCCGGTGGTTCATGTTCTGGATGCCAGCCGCGCGGTTCCGGTGACCACGAGCCTCCTCAGCGAGGAAGGAAAGCCTGTATTCGTCAAACAGCATCGCGCCGAGTATGAGGCTGTTCGCAAATCTCATGCCGCGCCGAAACTCGCCGCGATTTCGCTGGAGACGGCTCGTTCGCGGCGCACTCCGATCGCTTGGCGGTCCGAGGACCTTGCCGTTCCGTCTTTCACCGGCATCCGCGTGCTGGATAACTTTCCGCTGGAGACTCTGCGCGAGTTTATCGACTGGTCGCCCTTTTTCCACACCTGGGGATTGAAGGGGATTTATCCTCGCATCCTGGAGCATCCGGAATACGGGGCACAGGCAAAGCAGGTATTTGCCGAAGGACAAGCGCTGCTGGATCGCGTCATCCGGGAGAAAGCTCTGACGGCGCGCGGAGTCTATGGACTCTTCCCGGCCAATGCCGTTGGCGACGACGTCGAGCTGTACACGGACCCGGCTCGCAGCAAAGTGCTCACCCGGTTCCATTTTCTTCGCCAGCAAGTCAATCGCGAAGGCAGCGAACCCTGCCGGTCTCTATCGGATTTCATCGCTCCGAAAGAAACGGGGCTCGCGGATTACATTGGCGGCTTCGCCGTCACCAGCGGTATCGGATTGAAAGAGCTGTGCGACCGGTTCCGCGCGCAGCACGATGACTACAACGCCATCCTGGCGGAAGCCATAGCCGACCGTCTGGCCGAGGCGTTTGCGGAATGCCTGCACCAACGGGTTCGGAATGAATGGGGCTTCGGCCTATCGGAAGGTCTCAGCAACGACGACCTCATCCACGAGAAGTATCGAGGCATCCGGCCCGCCGCGGGATATCCGGCGTGTCCGGATCACACCGAGAAAGGACCCCTCTGGGACCTGCTCGACGTCGAAGCTCATACCGGAATGCAGCTGACGGAATCCTTCGCCATGTGGCCCGGTTCCAGCGTCAGCGGGCTGTACTTCGCCCATCCGGAGTCACGCTACTTCGTGCTGGGAAAGATCGACAAGGATCAGGTGATCGACTATCACCAGCGCAAAGGGATGACCGTCGCGGAAATCGAACGGTGGTTGGGCTCGAATCTCAACTACGAACCGTCGGAAGAGCCTGTCGCCGCTCGCCAGGATCTGGTCGCGCCGGCACGTTCGTAGCCGCAGCCGTACCCCGGGGAATTCTACCGGACGCCGCTTTCACACCCCTCTGGTGGCCAGGGCCGGTTCTTCTTCCTGCTGGCCCACCGCGCCGATGGTCCGGAGGATGCGCGCATGCAGCTGGCGCAGCGGCTCATGCGCGCTGGCCGGTACGCCGTTGCCCATCGCTTCGAGACTCCGGACCATCACCTGAGTTGTATTGCCGGAACCGCTGACAATCACGGGCTGAGGAATCCCCAGCGATGCGCCGCGATTGAACACCACCGCCTCCAGCAACAGCACCGGATCGTCCACGTAGAGGATCCGGCAAGGCGCCACACCGGCTCCCAGTTCCCTCCGAATGCGGCTGGCAACATCCACTTCCGTGGCGACGGACAGGCAGCTTTGCCGCAGCTCCCGCCGGACGGCCTGGAGCGCCGAAAGATAAGGCTGCGGCACGGAGAACGTGATGACAGGACCGCCATTCATTGCGCTACCTCTTCAGGACATACGCCTCTACCGGCGCTGTCGCCTCCAGCCATGGAGTGTCTGCGGGCCGCGGCAACGGCGAGCCTTCGACGACCGTCAGGACCGGGCAATGCAGCTTCCGGCGAAGCGGGCTCAGATCCGGCCGGAAGCTTCCGGTTCCATGAGGAAATGCCCGGACGCCAATCACAAGATCCGCCTCGCATTCCCGGCTCAAAGCGGCAATCGCCTTTTCCGGAGACCCGATTCGGACGAAGGTTCGATTCGGAACCTCCAGCCGCGACGCCAGAAACTGCAGCCGGCGTGCGGCCCGTTCCGGGCACAGCAGCCGGGCCGACGGTGGACGCATCTCTGCCAGCAGACCGTCGTCGATTTCCGGCACAACCCCCAGCAGCACCAGTTCCGCGTCCCACTTCCGCGCGAGCGCCGCCGCATGATCCATCACCGTTCGGTCGCTGGAGTCCAGCGCCAGAGGGCACAGGATCACCCGGTAAGGCCACGCTCGGGCGAGAGGTTCCTCGATGATCCCGTCATGCAGGCAATGACCCGCCGCCATAACGGGCTTGGGACTCAGCCGCATCACCTGCTGGGCAACCGTCGGCTTCCAGAACCGGCGGCGTACGCCGAAATGGTCGTCCGTCAGCAGTACAAGATCCGCCTCTACCGCGTGCGCATACCGGACGATGCTTTGGGCCGGGTCCTTCTCTAACAGAGCCTCGCAGCTGCTTCCGCCCCCCGGGCTCATCCGGCGCGCAAAAATGCGGTCCGGCCCCACATACAGCACGGTGAGGTTCGCCGGCAGAGAGGCCGCGGTCTCGATGGCATAGCGTGTTTGGCCGTCGGTGTTCTCTTCAAGTCCCACCGCGGCGACGACATTCCAGCGCGTCATTGCCACACCCCCGCCGCTTCGGGCTGCGAAAGAACGTTCAGAACCTGCAGCCGCCGCACTCCTCGGGGAACCGGCCACTCGATAACGTCGCCTTCGCGATAGCCCAGCAGCGCCGTGCCGACCGGTGCCAGGATCGAAATACTATTCACCGATTTCACCTGCGACGGGAAAATCAACCGGTAACGCAGCACTTCTCCCGAATCCAGATCCTTCAGAAGAACTTCCGAATTCATCGTGACAACGTTCGCCGGCACATCCTGCGGCTCGACGATCTCGGCGCGATCCAACTCCTGCGCCAGGTTCTCCAGCGCGGCCCGATCCGTCAAATTTGCGTGAGGCTGCCCTTCGATCAACTGCGAGAGCTTCGCAAAATCAGCTTTGGTGATGAAAATGGAGTCCTTCATAATCCCTCCCGAACCTTCCGGAAGTGCAATTACGTTGCCATAAGAATCCCCGTGGTTTTTCAGCGATTTCCGCGATTTCGAAGCGGTTCGCTGCCCCAAAAGGCACACCTGTGCCCGAAAAGAGCCTGCCCCGCCGGTGTTTTCCCGGTATCGTTGGCATGTACGTTGGTTGAGGAGCTGTCTTGATCCGCATCTGCAGTCCGACATGGCTTTGGCGTCTGGTCAGCGGCGTCGCACTGATCGTCATTGCCCTCTTCGATCTGTTGTGGGCGGGGGAGATCGGCCAGTTTTATTGCCTTCCGGTCGCTGGCCTGGCATTTAGCGACGGCTGGAAGGGCGGACTGGCGGCAGCGATTTTCTGTTCGGCGCTCGTGTTGGCGATGCCCGGGGAACTGCGGGTGCTGGATCGTGAGCTGGAGTCTGTCGCTCTGCTTTGCCTGGGCTTCCTGGTAGGCTATATTTCCGATCAGGACAGGACACAGCGTCGCGATCTGCAGACGCGAATCGATCAGCTCCATTCGGTCTACGAGAAAGTGCAGGCCAACTTTGAAGGAATGAAGAGGATCGAGAGGCTTTCGGCCATCGGACAGCTCTCGGCAGGACTGGCGCACGAGATTCGCAACCCGCTGGCGAGCATTTCAGGAGCGGCAACCATCCTGCAGCACAGCCACGAGCCGGCTTCCAAACAAGGGAAATGCGTCGAGATCATCAAAAGCGAATGCCGGCGCCTGGACGGATTGCTGACGAATTTCCTGAATTTCGCCAAGCCGCGGCCGCCGCAGTTGCAGGCAATTCCGGTCGCTCCGGTGATGGAAACCGTTCTTGAACTGGCGCGCCACGGGATTCGCGACAAGATGGTGCATTGCGAAGCAAAAATCCAGCCCGGCCTTCCCTTGGCGGAATGCGATCCGGAACAGTTGGAGCAGGTGCTGCTGAACCTGACCATCAACGCTATAGAAGCCAGCCCGGACGGCGCCACCGTGACGCTTTCCGCGGAATCCGCCGGCGAAAAGGTAGCGGTCCATGTCACCGATAGCGGCCACGGCGTGGCCCCGGCCAATGTAGACCGCCTCTTCGATCCGTTCTTCACCACCAAGGAACATGGCACGGGATTGGGGCTCCCCGTTGCCCACCAGATCATGACTCAAATGGGTGGAATGCTGGTGGCGAACCCCAACCCCGATCAGGGAATGACCTTCTCCGTGCTGTTGCCGGCCAAAGCGTACCAGGCATGAGTTCCGCCCGCATCCTGGTCGTCGACGACGACAAAAATCTGCGGTGGGTCACCCAGACCCAGCTCGAAGACGCCGGCTACCAGGTTTCGACTGCCGCCGATGGGCACCAGGCGCTGGAAGCGATTGAGAAGGACCCTCCCGGTTTGGTATTAACCGACCTGCGGATGGCGGCCATGTCCGGTATGGAGTTGTTGGGTCGAATCCATTCCAGCCACCCGGAGATCCCGGTGATTCTCATGACGGCGTTCGGAACCATCCAGAATGCCGTCGAGGCCATGCGGCTGGGCGCGTACGATTACCTGACCAAGCCGATTAACCCCGAAGAGATGACGCTGGTGGTCGGCCGGGCGCTGGAGCATTCCCGGCTCGTCGCGGAAGTTCGCACGTTGCGGGCCAATCTCGACCGCCGGTACGGTTTCGAAAACATCATCGGCCATTCGGAGGCGCTGCTCTCCGTACTCGACACCGCCGCGCGCGCCGCCCAGAGCGACGCCACCATTCTGATCCACGCCGAAACCGGAACCGGCAAGGAACTGCTGGCACGCGCCATTCATTTCAATAGCCCGCGCCGCGACAAACCGTTCGTCACCATTAATTGCGGCACGATTCCACGGGAGCTTCTGGAATCGGAGCTGTTCGGCCATGTCAGGGGATCGTTCACCGGCGCAATTGCGCACAAACTCGGCCGCGTCGAGATGGCCCATGAGGGCACGCTTTTCCTGGACGAGATCGGCGAGATGCCGGGAGAGCTGCAGGTGAAGCTCTTGCGGTTAATCCAGCAGGGCGAGCTGGAAAAGGTGGGGGCATCGGCGCCCGTTAAGGTAAACGTTCGTTTTGTCGCGGCGACCCATCGGAATCTGCCGGCGATGATCGAGGACGGAACCTTCCGGCAGGACCTCTACTATCGTTTGGCGGTGATCCCGCTGGAGCTGCCGGCGCTGCGAGACCGCTCCGAGGACATCCCGGAGCTGGTGGAGCATTTCTTCCGCAGGGCGCGGGAAAAGCAGGGCCGTCCGGACCTGGTTCTTCCGCCAGCGCTGCTTCCCCGTTTTCAGAGCTATCGATGGCCCGGGAACATCCGGGAGTTGGAAAATGTGCTGGAGCGTATCGTGGTGCTGGCCCGGGGCAATGAAGTGACGCTGGCGGATCTGCCGGACTTCCTGCAGCGGGCCGCGCAGCCTGCCGACACCTTCCAACTGGACCTGCCCGCACAAGGGATTAGTCTGGACGGCATCGAAAAAGAACTCCTCATCCGGGCATTGGACCGGTTTCAGGGAAATCAGACGCATGCCGCCCGGTACCTGGACATCAGCCGCAAGACATTGCGTTACCGGATGGAGAAGCACGGTCTGATCCGGAAAAATCCCGGCGATCCTGAGTAGCCGGAGGGAATCCGGCAGCGTCGGGCTGCATCGCCGGGGCGAGGCAAGCGCCGATGAGCCGTGAAATCTCATCGAATCCCATGAAAACACGCCAGCTCCTCAATACGCCTGTGCCGGCTGCCGCGGCAGTGAGCGGTCTGTTCAGGCTGAAGTTCCCCTTGGTGCGGTACGGAGCTAGCCACGTTGCCGGGCAGGACGAGTTGACGCCCATGCTAGCCTCGAATTGAGGATGGACTCGGACAGCTCCACGGTACTCCGCACCAGTGGGCTCACCAAGCGTTACCCCTCGGGCGGAGGAGTAATCACGGTTCTGGAAGACCTGAACCTGGAGATCTCGCGCGGCGAGAGACTGGCCCTCACCGGTGAATCAGGAGCCGGAAAGACCACCTTGTTGTATCTTTTAGGCGGACTGGATCGTCCAACAAGCGGAAAGATTTTTTTCGGGTCTATTGAGATGACGTCGCTGGACGGGGACGGGCTCGGGGATTTGCGCAACCGAAGGCTGGCCTTTGTCTGGCAGCAATCCTCTCTTTTACCAGAGTTTACCGCTATGGAAAACGTTTCGATGCCGCTTCGCATCCGTGGAGTTTCCGGAGCCGAGGCGGAGCGGCATGCCAAAGACCGGCTGGAGGAAGTCGGCTTGGGCGCCAGAGCCACGCACCGCGCCGGGGAACTTTCGGGCGGGGAGCAGCAGCGCGTCGCGCTGGCGCGCGCACTGGTGACGGACCCGGAGGTGCTGCTGGCGGATGAGCCCACGGGAAACCTCGATAACCAAACCGGGGAAAGAATCATCTCATTGATAGAAGAGTTGCATTTGCGGCATGGGCTGACCAGCGTTATCGTCACCCATAATCCGGCTTTTGCGGCGCGATGCGATCGCGTGTTGGAGCTTCGGGAAGCACATTTCACCGGGCTACAATGAAAGGTAGGTCCTAATGTTTGAGCGCTACACGGAGAAGGCTAGGCGGGTGATCTTCTTTGCCCGTTACGAGGCCAGCCAGTTCGGTAGTCCGTACATCGAGACGGAGCACCTGTTGCTGGGCTTGCTTCGGGAGGACAAGGCGCTCGCCAACCGTTTTCTCCGCTCCCACGCGGCCATCGAATCGATCCGGAAACAGATCGAGTCGCAGACAACGATTCGCGAGAAAGTCTCTACGTCGGTGGATTTGCCTCTTTCTCACGAATGCAAGCGAGTGCTGGCATACGCCGCCGAAGAAGCCGAGCGGCTGAGTCACAAGCACATCGGCACGGAGCACCTGCTGTTGGGCCTGCTTCGCGAAGAGAAGAGTTTCGCCAACGAGATTCTGCATGACCGCGGCCTGCGCCTAAACCAGGTGCGGGAGGAAATCGCGCGCTCGACTTCCGACAAACAGTCGGCCGGACGGACGAAGGAATCGTCTCTGCTGAACGAGTTCAGCCGCGATCTCACTCAAGCCGCGATCGACGGCTCGCTCGATCCGCTGATCGGCCGCGATTATGAGTTGGATCGCGTCATTCAGATTCTCTGCCGGCGCACCAAGAACAATCCGGTGCTGATCGGCGAACCCGGTGTCGGCAAGACCGCCATCGTGGAGGGGCTTGCCCAGAAGATTGCCGACGGCGACGTTCCCAGCTTTTTGTCCGAGAAGCGAATCCTGGCGCTCGATCTTTCCCTGATCGTCGCCGGCACCAAGTATCGCGGGCAGTTTGAAGAGCGTCTGAAGACCATCATGAAAGAACTGATGGAGAACCAGAATGCCATCATCTTCATCGACGAGCTTCACACGCTAGTGGGCGCCGGCTCCGCCGAAGGATCGCTGGACGCTGCGAACATCCTGAAGCCCGCGCTATCGCGCGGCGAGATTCAGTGCATTGGCGCCACGACGCCGGCCGAATACCGCAAGTCCATCGAGAAAGACCGGTCGCTGGAGCGCCGCTTCCAGGCGGTGAAGGTTCCGCCTCCCAGCGAGAGCGATGCCATCAAGATCATGTATGGCATCAAGGAGCGGTACGAGAAATTCCACGCTGTGGCATACACCGATGAAGCCATCGAGTCCAGCGTGTTTACTTCTTCGCGCTTCATTCCGGATCGCTATCTGCCGGACAAGGCGATCGATCTGATTGACGAGGCCGGAGCGCGGGTGAAGCTGAAGCAGACCACGCTGCCGTCCGACGTCGCCGAGATCCAGAAGCGGATCAAGTTCATCGTTCACCGGATGGAGAACGCCATCGCCAACCACGAATTCGAGAAGGCGCGATTCTACTCCGACGAGGAGCGCAAGGAGCGTGAAACACTGCGCATCCTGCGCGAGAAGTACAACCTGGACGACACCTCGACGGGCGTCGTCACCAAGGACGATATCGAAGACGTCGTCGCCCGCTGGACGGGCGTTCCGATGACTTCGATCAAAGAAGAAGAAGTTTCCAAGCTGCTGCGGATCGAAGAAGAGCTGCACAAGCGCGTCATCAGCCAGGACAAGGCAATTGGCGCCTTGGCGAGAGCGATTCGGCGGTCGCGCGCCGGCCTGAAGTCGCCCAAGCGGCCTTCCGGTTCGTTCCTGTTCCTGGGCCCGACAGGTGTCGGAAAAACCGAAGTCGCGCGAGCGCTGGCCGAGTTCCTGTTCGGCAGCGAGAAGTCGCTGGTTCGCTTCGATATGTCGGAGTTCATGGAGAAGCACTCGGTTTCGAAGCTGATCGGCTCGCCTCCCGGCTACGTCGGTTACGAAGAGGGTGGACAGTTGACGGAGCGCGTGAAGCGCAATCCGTACTCGATCATCCTTCTGGACGAGATCGAGAAGGCTCACCCCGACATCTACAACATTCTGTTGCAGGTGTTTGAAGACGGCCAGTTGACCGACGGTTTGGGCAATACGGTCGACTTCAAGAACACGATTATCATCATGACGTCGAACCTGGGTGCTCGCTTCCTGGATAAGAAGGGGCATATCGGATTCGCGGCTCAGGATACGATCGGAATTCCGCAGAAGGTAGAGGAAAATGTCCTCTCCGAAGTGAAGCGGGCGTTCAATCCGGAGTTCCTCAACCGGTTGGATGAAGTGATTCTGTTCACTTCGCTGGTCGATGAGGACCTCTTGAAGATCGTCCACCTGATGGTGGACCAGCTCAACAAGAACCTGGAGCCGAAGCAGATCAAGATTCGTCTGGCCGAAGATGCGGCGAAGTACATCCTCGAAAAGACGCTGACCGATCGCAGCTACGGCGCGCGGCCTCTGCGGCGCGCTCTCCAGAAATACGTCGAGGATCCGCTTTCCGAAGCGGTGATCCAGGGCACGATCGCCCGGCCTTCCGAGTTGGAAGTGTACCTGAGTGACGCCGGCCTGTTCGTCCGCCCGGTGGGCGAAGAGCAGCCGGTCGCTGCGGGCGACATCCCGGCAGAGCCTCCCAAGGGCACTGTCCTCTACGCGTTCTAAGCAATTGTTCAGTCCTCTGGCCGGTGTACCGGGGCTCGCGCCCGGCCGCCGGCCAGAAGTTTTTGAGTGCGACTATACGCGCGCTTCCGGCGAGCCGCTTTAATTCGCCCCGGCAGCCGCGCGTTTCGCCATCTTTTCCTTCTTCCGGAATGCCGCCGGCGGGACGCCGAACAGCCTCCGGAATGCGCGATTGAATGCCGCTTCGGAATAGCCGACCTTCAGAGCGACTTCCGCCACGCTATCGCGGGTTGTGTCGAGCAGGCGAGCCCCGAGTTGAAGCCGCAGGCGCGTGAGATAGGCAATCGGCGGCTCGCCGAGATAATCCCGGAAACGCGCCGCCAAGACGGCTCGCGAGACACCCACCTTGGTTGCGAGGCTTCCGATTGTCCAATCGTGTGCCGGGTCCTGATGCAGAAACAGAAGCGCCTTACCGACTTCGGCGTCCCGCATTCCGGCCAGCCACCCGCTCTGCGTAGTTGGCAGTACGGCCGTATATCGCCGCAGCGTTTCGATAAACAGCGTCTCGGCCAGCTTAGCCAGAACGGCCTCGGAGCCGGCCTGCTTTTCCGCGCTTTTGGCCACGGAGAACAGAATCGAATTCTCCAGCCATTGTCCGGAAGGTTCCTCTCGAATGTTGACCTTCAGCACTGGCGGCAGCCCCTTCAGAACCAGGCGGCTGAGATGAGGATCGCAGACCATATAGCCGCAGATAAATTTGGTGCATGGTCCGTTTTGGCCGCGGCGCTCGACGGCGAGACCGCGAGAAAGAATTTGCTGCAGATCCTTAGCGTGATCGACCGGTTCGGTAGGAATGCCGCTTCCCATCAGATGGGTATCGCCTTGCGGGAAGATCACAATGTCCCCCGCGTTCACTTCTATACGGGGATTGTCGTCAATTTGAATCCAGGCGGTTCCATCGACGACAAGATGATAGACGATGATGTGAGCATCCTTGTGGCCCAGATAAGGTGTAAGCAGTTTCGCCGCCGGGGAACGGAAGCTCCACGGAGCGATAAACTCCGCGTTGAAAAAGATAGCCCCTTTTAGAGTGATGGCTTTTAAGACTTCCGACAAAGTATCCACTTCAGTTCCTCAGTGCGTCTGCTTCGTCCAAACGCATCGCGGCGGGATCTATTTTACAGACGTTGGAGCAAAGGAAGCAGACGCTTGGGCAATACGAAAGTCTCCCATTTACGCATTCTCCTGTGACGGCTGAAAGTTTTGCAGGAGTGCTTAGAAAATGAAACGGATTTTGGTGTTTGTTTACGGAATTGCCTGTTATGCGGTGTTTTTCGCAACGCTGCTTTATGCGATCGGGTTCCTTGGGAACTTTGGCGTGCCGAAATCGATTGACTCCGGCCGGCAGGGTTCCGCAGTTGCCGCTGTAGCAATCAACGGTTTGCTGCTGGCGGTGTTTGCTTTGCAACATAGCATCATGGCGCGGCCCTGGTTCAAAAAAGCCTGGACAAGAATCGTTCCCGAGCCGGCGGAGCGCAGCACGTATGTACTGTTTTCCAGCTTAGCGCTGGCGCTTATGTTCTGGCTCTGGCAGCCCATGGGAGGCCTGGTCTGGAACATCGAGAACGAAGCCGGAAGAGCGCTGACGCTTGGCGGTTATGCGTCAGGCTTACTGATCGTCCTGGTTAGTACGTTTATGATCAACCATTTCGATCTGTTCGGATTAAGGCAAGTCTACTTATATCTGATGCGCCGGCCTTACACTCATCTGGAGTTCAAAACGCCGTTCTTTTATAAGTACGTTCGCCATCCGTTGTATGTGGGCTGGCTGCTGACTTTCTGGGCGGCCCCAACGATGACGGTCGCGCACCTGTTTTTCGCAGTGATGACGACGGCGTACATCCTGGTGGCGATCCGGTTCGAGGAAAAGGATCTCGTCGCGCTGCATGGTGAGAGGTACCGCCGCTACAGAGAACAGGTGCCGATGCTGATTCCGGCGATCGGAATGGAGGAAAAGTCGAGGCTGCGGGATAGAACCGCTTGATGGATTGGCGGCCGTGCTCCCCTGGAGCGGGCCGCCTTTTGTTTCTCAGTGCCGCGCCCGCTTCATCAGCCAGGCGCCCGTCAGGCAAACCGCGCATCCCGCGATGGAGACGGCGGCGACCTTCTCGTTGCGGAGAACAACGCCCAGAACAAGGGCGACAACGGGAATCAGAAATGTCGTGCTGGACGCTCGCGCCGCCCCGAATCGTCCGGCGGATTTCGCCATCAGTACGTTAGCGACGGCGGTGCCCAGCGTTCCCAGCGCCAGCATTGAAAGAAAGGGCCACAACGACCAGCGGGCGGCGAGTAGCTCCGGCAGCCCCAGCGGAGCGGTCAGCGCAAGAGCGACAGCCTGCGCTCGCCATATCACCGGGACCGCGCCATATTGAAGCTGAAGCGCTCGCGCAATGCTGAGGGCGATCCCGTAGGAAACCATGGCGATCAGGATCAGAACGATGCCCCAGGCGCTGCTTCCGCTTTCACTGACCGCCGGCAGCGCAACCAGGACGGTGCCGGCCATGCCCACGGCCAGCCCAAACGAGACCCCGCGCGGAGGCCACTGTTTGGCAAGATAGGCCGCCACCAGCGTCGCAAACAGGGGATTGGCTCCGTTCAGCATTCCGGTGACGGCAGAGTTGACGTGACGCTGCGCGTAAGGAAACAGGGTCAGAGGGAAGGCGAACCAGAAGAATCCCAGCCAGGCCACGGCCGCCCAATCCTTTCGGGCGACGGATTTGCGTGCTGAGGGAAACAACGCCAACGTCCCAAATCCGATCGCGATTCGGAGAAATGCAACGCCGTTGGGCTGAAGCGACCGCAGACCTTCGGCGATGAAGAGGAACGAGGCTCCCCAGATCAGCCCGGGAATGATGAGAAGCAGCCAGCCGCCGGCCAATCCTCCATGATGGCATGGGCTCCGGAAATCATTCGGTGTAACTGCGATAAAGTCCTGAATGTGATCGCTGCCACTGTTTGCGTTCTCGTCTTCGCCCAGGCTTCGCCGGCCAACTACGACGAAGCGAAAGTCCCCGCCTATACGCTTCCCGATGTTCTGGCGGGGGTGGAGAAGCCCGCCGATTGGAAGAAACGGCGAACCGCGATCTTCCAGATGTTTGAGCGCGAGATGTACGGACGCAGCGGACCGCGTCCCGCCGGCGTGAAGTTCGAGCTTCTGGAAGTCAGCCGCGATGCGCTGAACGGAAAGGCGGTCCGCAAACAGATCAAGGTCGATCCCGGTTTTGAGCTGCTGCTGTATCTGCCGCGCGACGCAAAGGGCCCGGTTCCGGTTTTCCTGGGAATGAACTATACCGGCAACCACGGGGTCACCAACGATCCGGGGGTTCGGGTTTCTACCGCCTGGATGCGGCAAAAGGAGAATCCGCGCGGATCGCAGGCCAGCCGGTGGGCCATCGAAAAGGCGCTGGCCCGCGGCTACGGCATCGCGACGGTCTACTACGGCGATCTGGACCCGGACTTCGACGATGGCTTCCAGAACGGAATCCACCCGCTTTTCTACAAGCCCGGGCAGACGCGGCCCGCTCCGGATGAGTGGGGTTCCATCGGAGCCTGGGCCTGGGGGCTGAGCCGGGCGATGGATTATCTCGAGAAGGACGAGATGGTGGACGCAAAGCGCGTTGCCGTTCACGGGCACTCCCGTCTGGGCAAGGCGGCGCTCTGGGCGGGTGTCCAGGATGAACGGTTTGGGATCGTGATTTCGAACGATTCCGGAGCGGGGGGCGCGGCTCTCTCCAAGCGAATCTACGGCGAAACCGTCAAGGATCTAAACGAGCATTTTCCCCACTGGTTTGCGGCCAACTTCCGCAAGTACAACGGCAACGAAGCGGCGCTGCCGTTTGACCAGCACATGCTGATCGCCCTGATCGCGCCGCGGCCGGTCTATATTTGCAGCGCGCAGGACGACCAGTGGGCCGATCCGAAGGGCGAATTTCTCAGCGGGCTTCACGCCGATCCGGTGTACCGGCTGCTGGGAACGGAAGGGCTTCCGGTGAAAGAAATGCCCGCAATCCACCAACCGGTGATGGGCCGGATCGGCTATCACATCCGCGCCGGGAAGCATGACGTCACAGACTACGACTGGGAGCAGTGGCTGAACTTCGCCGACAAACACTGGAAGCGCTAATCGAAGAAGCCCCGGTCTTCGGGCGCCAGGCGCTGTTTGGCCGCGTTTACCCGGAACGTCACGCCCAAGCCCACGCGATCCCACACGTCGATGAAGCCACTCTTGACGATCGGATCGGGCAGGCCCTCCATGATCTCGTACCACCATTCCGGCTGTCCGTATGGGTATTCAAAGGCGATGAAATTCTGCGGCATTGCGGCAGCCATGTGCATGTGCGCGGCCAGCCCGATCAAGCCGTCGAAGATTCCGTGCGGCGCAACGGTGATTCCGTGCAGGTCCGCATATTCGGCGATCCACTTCAGTTCCGCGATGCCCCCGACGTCCTCCGGGTCCGGACCGATCACGTCGACGGCCTGCTTTTCGATCAGATCCTTGAAATTCTCGCGGAGGTAAATTTGCTCGCCGGTATGGATGGGGACGGATGTCGCCTGCTTCAGATCCCGATACAGCTCCGCATTCGGATAAGGAGTGTAATCGCCGGTGATGAGATCTTCCACCCACGTCAGGTGCAGCGGCTCGCACGCCCGGCAGAACGTCGTGGCGTCCTTCACGGTCCAGCCGGGACCCGCATCCAGGGCCAGGCCGACTTCGTCGCCCAGCACTTTCTTCATCGCTTCGGTACAGGCAATGATGTGCTTCATGCCGCGCTCGGTGATCTGGCCGCGGTTGGGGTGATTTCCTCCCCGGCGCGGTTCGTCGTACCAGGCGTTGGGAATGGCGTTCATCATGGCGGCGTTGTGGAAGCCGACAGCCATCTTGATCAGCGTGAAGCCTTCTTTGGCCTCCTTCATCTGCTGGACGTTCTCCGCATAATTCTGCGGCATGTGTCCTTTCATCGGAGGCCGGAAGCCGCCGTTGTAGATCCGCACGCGGTCGCGCATTTTGCCGCCCAGCAGCTTGTAGACCGGCACACCCGCGGCCTGGCCGGCGATATCCCAGAGGGCAATCTCGATGGCGCTGACGGCGGCGCCCCACGGCTTGAAAGCGCCGTGGCGGCGGATTTTCAACATGACGCGAGCGACGTCGGTGGGATCCTCGCCGATCAGGAAGTCGCGATAGAAAAGAGCCATCGGCTTGAGGTACGCCTTGTACGACTCCGCCTGCCCGTAGCCGGAGATTCCCTGATCGGTGACGATCCGGATGACCGGGCTGCGCCCGATGATCGCGCACCGCATGTCCGTAATCTTCAGCTTCGGCGCGCCGGTTCGCCGTTCCTGTCCCATCAGCGATGCGGCGGCGAGCGATCCCAGAAAACCTCTCCGTGTCGAGTTGGTCATGAGCGACATCATTCTATACCGGCTTACCGCGGGCGATCGGACCGCTCACACCCTTCACCGTGGCCAGGTAATCGGACGGCGCCAGGAGAATTTGCGTACCTCGCACGCCGGCGGAGATGGCGATTACGTCGAACAGCTCGAGGGTCTCATCGACAAAGACCGGAAAGTCACGTTTCGCCGCCAGGGCGGTAACGCCGCCGCGAATATATCCGGTCAGCGGCTGGACTTCTTTCAGGGAGACCACTTCCGTCTTGCGGTCACCCGACAGGCGCGCCAGGGCCTTCTCGTCAAGCTCGGTATTGGCCGGGACGACGGCCATGCAGACTCCGTTCCGGTCGCCGCGCGCGACCAGAGTCTTGAACACCTGTTCCGGCGGGAGTCCGATCTTCGCCGCGACGGTAACGGCATCGAGAGCATCGGGATCCACCTCATAGTTCCGAAGCTCATACTTCACGCCCAAACGGTCCAGCAGACGGGCCGCGTTGGTTTTCATAAATGAGTTGTCATTTCGCAAGCGAGGCGAAACGCCTCCCGCAAGGCGCCCGGATCCGCGATGCCTTTTCCGGCGATGTCGAAGGCTGTCCCGTGAGCCGGCGTGGCGATTGGCACCGGCAGGCCACCCGCGACGGTCACGCCGCGGTCAAACCCCATCAGCTTCATGGCGATTTGCCCCTGGTCGTGATACATGGTGACGACTCCATCGAAGCCGCCGCGGCGCGCGGCGACAAACAGCGTGTCGGCGGGCAGCGGTCCGGCAACGTTGAGTCCCTGGTCGCGGAGTTTGAGGACAGCGGGAGCGATGATGCCGATCTCTTCGGTACCCAACAGTCCGCCTTCGCCGGCGTGCGGATTCAGCCCGGCGACGGCAATCTTCGGCGCGGTAATTCCGGAGCGGGAAACGGTGCGGTGCAGCAGCTGTCCGGCTTCGCAGATCTTCTCCACCGTCAGGAGATCCGCCACCTCGCGGAGGGGCACGTGCGAGGTGACCCGCGCGGTCCACAGACGCCCGCAGACATTGATCTCGGAGACGGGTCCGGAATGGCGCAGCAGCTCGGCGAAAAAGTGGAGCTCATCGGAGTGCGGCAGCCCGGCAAGCTTCATGGCCTGTTTGTTCAGCGGCGCATAGACGAAAGCGTCGATCTTGCCTGAGCGCAGCGCGGCGATGGCCGCGCGCAGGGATTCGATGGTGTACTCGCCGGCGATCCGGCTGGCCTGGGCCGGCGGACAGGCGGGCGGCGCATCGCCAATGGCGACGATCTCCGCGCGGGAATGAGTTTCGGGCTCGGCGAGCAGTTTCGCCGTGATTTCCGGACCAATTCCGGAGGGATCGCCGGCAAACAGGCCAATCCGGGGCTTCATGGTTCTCATCGTAACCGCATGCTGTGGCGTGGCAGGTAGAATCAGCAGGCGTGCTCGCGTTCTCTCTAACGCTGGTCCGGCCCTACGGGAAGCGGCTGGTTTTGGTGGTGGCGGCAATGCTGATGGAGACAGCGATGACGCTGGCATCGCCATGGCCGCTGAAAATCGTACTGGATTCGGTATTCGACTCACGGCCCTTACCGGCCTGGCTGGGATGGCTGAGCGGGATTTCGCAGGACCGGCTGGCGATCCTCAACGCGGCCGTGGCCGCTACGGTGGCCATCGCTCTGCTGCAGGCGCTTAGCGCTTATCTGAACGCGTTCTACACGGTGAGCATCGGCCAGCGCATCGGTCACGATTTGCGGCAGAGCGTCTATGCCCATCTGCAACGGCTTTCGATGTCCTACTACGACCGGCAGCAGATCGGCCCGTTGATCAGCACGATCACCGACGATATCAACGCTGTACAGGACTTCGCATCGACGACGATTCTCGACATCGTGATCGACACGCTGACGATTTTGGGAATGCTGGCCGTGATGTTTTCGCTGAACTGGAAGTTTACGCTGGTGGCGCTTGCCGTCACTCCGCTGGTGGCGATCTTTGTGTGGCGTCTGCGCTCCGTCGTCAGGGCGGCTACGCGCGACGTGCGAAGGCGGCAAAGCGAGCTGGTGACGATCGTGCAGGAAGGGCTGGGAGCGATCCGGCTGGTCAAGGCGTTCGCGCAAGGCGGATTTGAGCGGGAGCGATTGGGAGCGAAGAGCCTGGAAAGCGTGGAAGCGGCGCTCTACGCGCGGCGAGTGCGCTCGCTGCTGGGCCCCGTAGTGACCACGCTGGTGGCGCTGGGCACGGCAGCCGTTCTGTGGTTCGGGGCGCGTCTGGTGCTGGCCAATGCGATGACCGCCGGCGCGCTGGTGGTCTTTCTGACTTACCTGGGGAAACTGTTCCGGCCGATCCAGGACCTTTCGCGGGCCAGCACCAGCATTGCGCAAGCCGCGGTCGGCATGGAAAGAGTACGCGCCGTTCTGGACGCCGACGAGCGTCTTCCGCGATCGCCACAGGCGCAAAAGCTGGAGACGGTGACCGGCCGGGTGGAGTTCCGGAACGTCAACTTCGGCTACGCTCCCGGCCAGTTGACCCTGACCGATGTTTCCTTCGCCGCCGAACCGGGCCAGTTGATCGGACTGGTGGGGCCCAGCGGTAGCGGCAAATCCACGCTGGTGAGTCTGCTTCCGCGGTTCTACGATCCACAATCCGGGAGCATTTCGATTGACGGGCGGGATATTCGCGAGTTCACGATCCGCTCGCTGCGCCGCCAGATCGCCTTCGTGCTGCAGGAGACCCAGCTGTTCTACGCCGCGGTGTGGCAGAACATCGCCTACGGAAAGCCCGACGCCACGCGCGACGAGATTATCCGGGCCGCGCGCCTGGCGCAGGCACACGATTTCATCGAAGCGCTGCCGCAGGGGTATGACACGATCGTGGGGCAAGGCGGCTTGCCGTTATCGGGCGGGCAGCGTCAACGGATCGGCATCGCGCGAGCGATGGTGCGGGACGCGCGAATTGTGATTCTCGACGAACCCAGCTCCGGGCTGGACACGGAATCGGAGCGGCTTGTCTTCGAGGGATTGGGAAATTTGCTGGAAGGCCGGACAACATTCGTGATCGCGCATCATCTCAGCACGATCCGGAAAGCGGACTGCATCCTGGTGCTGGACCGGGGCCGTATTGTCGAGCGGGGCACGCACGGCGAGTTGCTGGCCCTCCACGGCTTGTACGCGCAGCTGCAGCAGACGCAGGATTCCGGCGGTGGACAATCGCTGGGTGGAAGTCTCAGGCGGATTGACGCTGACCCGCTCCTGTGAAAAACGTCCCATGCACTCGCACAAACCCGCTTCCTCCGGTCGCGGCTGCCTGCTCTCGTGGCATTGAGGATCTGAGTGTTTTTCATCACCTTTGGTAGGCCCAAGGCAGTCACTGTACGGTTCAGGTGGAACGAGCCGCTTGCTCCGCCGGAAAGGGCTTCGCGCGCGGCTTCTCACGGGGCGCTGGATCGCAATCGTCACAGCACGTCGCGAGGACGGAGGTAGAACTCGAGAGCCGCTTCTTTGCCGCCCATTCCCGGTTCCTGTTCCGCGCCGGGGTGGGTGGCGCGGAAGCGATCGAGCATCAGCGCCTGCATCTGCGCCACGATTTCCGGATTTCGTGAACCAACATCGGTGAACTCGCCGGGATCGTTCTTCAGGTCGTACAACCGCTGATACCGCCCCGGCGTCGGATTGTCGATTTCATAACCGTCTTCCCGCTTTCGCTTGCCGGAGCAAAAGATGTACTTCCATCGCTCGGTGCGAATGAAAGCTTCTTCGTTTTCGAGGTACTCCGAAAAAATCGAGGTTCGCGCCGGGCCCTGAAACAGGGACTGCCCGTGAGCGCCGGGAAGCGGGTCGATCTGCAGCAGCTCTGTAATCGACGGCGCAACGTCGATGTGTTCGGTCAGCCGGGTGACCACGCGCTGCGAAACCTTTCCCGGCCAGCGGAAGATCAGCGGAACCCGCAGCGCCTGGTCGTAACCGCAGTGCTTTTCAAACCGGCCGTGGTGGCCGAGGCAGTAACCGTGATCGGCCATGTAGACAACCAGCGTGTTGTCTGAAAGCTTCAACTCATCCAGCCGGCTCAGCACCTTGCCCATGTTGCGGTCGAGGAACCGGACGGAGGTGTAATAAGAGGCGTTGATGCCGCGCTTCTCATCGCCGGACAGATCGCGAAAGATCTTAGGAATCTGCCAGGCATCCTCCGGGCCGACGCGAGGCGGGGTGAAGCTGGCGGGCGCGAACCGGTCCCGGTCTTCCACGGGAAAGTCGTAAGGGGAGTGAGGCTCCTGCAGACTGACCCAGAGGGCGAACGGCTTGGACTTGTTTTCATCTAGGAACTTCAGCGCCTGCGAGACGGTGTAATCGCTGCGCATCTGCCCGTCGTAGCGAGGATAAGGAAGCTTTTCGGCATTCAACCAGATTCGGGCCGGGTCTTTGAAGGGCCGCCACGGCGGCTTGGTGGCAATATCGGCGGCAATGGGCCGGGGCCGGACCGATTGCGTCCAGCCCTGGTTGATCCGGTCTTCGGTGACACAGTGCTGAAAGCCATGCAATCCCGGGCGGCCGGGCTGGTTGAAATGCATCTTTCCGAACACCGCCGTCGTATAGCCGGCTTTGTCCAGTTGTTTGGCCAATGTGAGCTTCGATTCCGCCAACCTGGTGCGGAGCTGTGTCACTCCGGCAGCGTGCGGCAGCAGACCGGTCAACAGGCTTTGCCGCGACGGCGTGCAGACCGGCGAGTTGCAATAGTGGCCGGCAAAGCGAGTCCCCTCGCCCGCCAGCCGGTCGAGATTCGGGGTTTCGGCCTGGCGGTTGCCATCCGCCCCCAGAACGTAGCCGGCGTGGTCGTCGGCAATGAGGAACAGGAGGTTCGGGCGCCGCGCGACCGCCTGGGCGGCCATTGCTCCGATTGCTTCACGCCGTGTCAAACGCGATCTCCCTCAGGGGCGGATGCCTTCGGTATTCAGGCGGATCCGGTACAGTCCGGTTCGCGCGGTCATGTACAGCGTTTTGCCGTCGCCGCCGCCCCAATTTACATTGGCCGGGACCTCTGCTGCCGCGATGGTTCCCAAATGCTTTCCTTCCGGGGAAAATACCCACACTCCACCCGGTCCGGTCGCGAAGACATGGCCGGATTTGTCGACTTTCATCCCGTCGGGGAGGCCATCGGCAGTTTCGGCGGTTACGTCGGCGAACACTTTTCCGGGTCCCAGCGTTCCGTTGGGGCGGACCGGGAATTTCATCCAGATTTTCTTCTTTTCATCGGAATTGGCAACGTAAAGAAAGCGCTCGTCGGGAGAGAACGCAATGCCGTTCGGGCGGGTCATGTCCTTTGTCAAAAGGGTCAGCTGGCCTTCCTGCAACCGGTAGACACCGTTGAACTTCAGCTCTTTCTTCGGATCGTCGTCTCCGCCGGTAAAGCCATACGGCGGATCGGTGAAATATAACGACTCGTCCGATTTAAAGACCGCATCGTTGGGCGAATTGAGGCGCTTGCCTTCGTACCGGGAGGCCAGGACGGTTAACTTGCCGTCACTTTCGCGCCGGACCACCTGCCCGTTGCCGTGCTGGCAGATGACCACCCGGCCTTCGCGATCCATTGTCAGCCCGTTGGAGCCGACAAACGCGCCTTTGGGGGCGTCGTTCCTGTCGTAGCCGGAGGGGCGCAGGTATACGGACGGCCTGCCTCCGTTGGGGGTCCAGCGGAAGATCGTATTGCCGGGAACATCGCTGAACAACAGCGATCCGTCCCGCAGCCAGAGCGGCCCTTCCGTGAACTGGAATTCTCCAGCGAGCTTTTCGATTTTTGCGTCTGCGGGGACAATCCTGTCCAACTCCGGAGATTTCCGGATCACGGTTCCCTGAGCAAACACGGACAGGGACAAAGGCAGCAGCAAGCCAACGGCGGAAAGTTGCATCGGTTCGATTCTATCAGCCGAGGACAAATCAAAATCCATTATGGTAATCTGAAGATTCCGGGGACGTAGTTCAGCTGGTTAGAACGCCGGCCTGTCACGTCGGAGGTCGCGGGTTCGAGCCCCGTCGTCCCCGCCATTCCTTCCTGGATTCCCAAACAACTTTCGCCCAGGCAACCGTAGTGAAGACCTGCAATACTGGCAGTACTCGCCTATGGTTCCCCATAACCCTCAACCCAAAGTGGAAATGAAGCAGACCGCCGACTATCGGGACGGGTATGCCAACAGCGTGCAGATTCGCGCGAGTCTTTGGGACTTCTTTCTGATGTTCGGGACGGCGGCGCAGACGGCTCCGGATGCTGTGCTGCTGAATGTGTTTCAGGGGGTTTATCTCAGCCCGCAGCAGGCCAAGGCGCTTTCCAACCTGTTGCAGCAGAACATCGCGCACTACGAGTCCGCGTTTGGCGAGATCAAGCTGGAGCCTCAGGGGTCCGCCCCGGGCGTGAGCGTTCAGTAGACGGCTTAGTTTTTCAGGTCTTCCGGAAATACGGCGTAGCCCGCCGCGGGAGGAAACTCCCGCTCCAGCAGTTCCAGGCGCTTGCGCAAGTGCCGGCTGGCCAGTTGCCGGGGCCCGGTTTCGACATCCAGATCGCAGCAGATGCCGTGCAGATACAGCGTCATCGTATCGATAAACGACTGCCTGGCATAGTCGCGCAGGCTTTTGGTGGAGCCGTGAAACTTGGACTGGCGCTCCATCAGAGCCATCTTCAGCTCCCAACTGATCTCGTCGACTTCGCCGTGGATGTTGTTGCGTAACTCGTTGCGAATTAACGATAAGTACTCGGCTTCCACTGGGGCGGGCATTCGCTCCGCCGTGAGGGCGGCAATCGCCTGGAAGAAGCGGTAGTGGTATTCGCCCACATCGCGGTCTTCGAAGGCGAACAGCAATACCTGACCGTCGTCGAACGACGCCCGGGTGGCCGAAACGGGACTCTCCGGGCGCGCCGAGGAAACCTGGTCAGCTCCGTTCTTCCGTCCGCGGGATCGTTCGAGAAACGGTACAAACAGCAATCCGATCGGGGGAAGCAAGGCAGTCACCTTCGGCGGAAGGGCCGCAACCGGCTCGTCCAGATATTCTCTCCGCTCCTCTTCAGTTGGGGTGGCACCGCTGAAGAAGTATGAAAACAAATTATTTAGGGGAATCATCTCCGGCCGGATCCGAGTCGCCATAACGGCGGCGGGGATCACAGGGGGTGGGAGAACGATTGCCCCGTTCTTGCCTGCAGACATCCTTGCACCCATGGTAGCGTGAACCCCAGGAGGGATCGAACGTAGATCCGAAAATCCTGGTTTCGGCGGGAGAATCGTCTGGCGATCTCTATGCCGCCGGTTTGGTTTCGAGGCTGAAAGCGGCACTTCCGGCGTCAATTTTTTTCGGCTGCCCCGGCGTCCGCATGAAGGCGGAAGGGGTGCGCGCGGTGGCCGACCAGTCGAAACTGGCGGTCGTCGGCTTGGCCGAAGTAGTCACATCTTTGCCGCGAATCTGGGGGGAGTATCGCCGTCTGGTGGAAGCCGCCGGGCGGGAGCGCCCCGACGTTGCGATTTTAACCGACAGCTCCGGTTTTCACCTTCGAGTAGCCAAAGCGCTGAAACAACTGGGAATACCGGTCATTTACCTGGTCGCGCCGCAAGCGTGGGCGTGGCGGAAGGGCCGCGTCCGGCAGCTTCGTCGAAACGTAGCTAAGCTGTTGTGCATCTTTCCCTTCGAAGAGAAGTTCTTCCGCGCCCATGGTGTCTCCGCCTACTACATCGGCCATCCGCTTTCCAAACTGGTCCGGCCCTCGCAAAGCCGGGAGGCCTTTTTCGCGGAGCATCAGCTGGACCCCGCGCGCCCGCTTGTGGCGCTGCTGCCGGGCAGCCGGCGCGGGGAGATCGCGCGCCATCTGCCCATCGTGGGGGATACGGTGAAAGCTCTTTCCGGTCAGAACCCCGATCTTCAGTTTGTGCTGGGAACGCCGGCGGAACTCGATACGAGCTTTCTGGATGCCGGCCTGCGGGATCTTCCGGTGAAGGTCGCCGGCGGCCAGTCGTGGAACTTGATGGCATATTGCGATGTCGCCGCAACAGCCAGCGGAACGGTGACCGTAGAAGCCGCCCTGTTGGGGACTCCGATGGTGACCTTCTATCGGGTATCTGCGTTAACGTGGTTGGTAGGACGTCAGTTAGTGAACGTTCCGCATTTCTCGATGGTGAATTTGATCGCGGAACGAAGAGTTGTTCCCGAGTTGATCCAGGACGATGCCACCGGAGCGAAGCTTGCGGCGGAAATATCGAAACTGCTAACGGATTCCCGTACCCGGGAGTCGATGAAGAAGGCGCTGGGCGAAGTCGCCTCGGCGCTGGCAACCGAAGGCGACCCGCTGACCCGGGCCGCCGGTCATGTTGTGGAGTTGATCGAAAATAGATATGCGCATCGTTAAGTTGTGGGTTGCCGTTGCCGGGGCTCTGGCGGTTGCCAGCGCCCAGACCGCCGAACGGCGCGCGCGGATCGACGTGGTATCCACCAAGGTCCAGGCGGCAGTCAATCCGGCCACACAGTCGATTCAAGCAACGGCGGCGCTGGAATTTACACCCCTGGATTCCAACGTCCAAACGATCACGCTGGAACTGAACGATGCTCTGAAGGTGTCGCGGGTGACCGACGACAAGGACCAGACTCTCAGTGCCGCGCGAGGCTCGGAAAACACGATTCGGATTACCTTTCCCACGGCGTTGGCAAAGGGCGAGAACACGACGATTCGCATCGGCTATGACGGACGGCTGGCCGGGCAGGAGGAGTCTCCCGTTTTCGGAATCCGCTTTGCGGCGATTCGCAGCGAGTTTGCCTATCTTCTGTATCCGGCGCGCTGGTTCCCCATCAACGACTACACGGCGGACCGCTACCTGGGTGAGTTCACGATCGTCACCCCGCAGGGCTTTCGCGTGGTCGGCGGCGGGCTGGAGACATTTGCCAACGATCCCGCCGGCGTTGCCTGGACGGTGAAATATCCTCAGCCGGGATTCGGTGGCAGCATCGCCATCGTCAAGGGCGAGCCGCAGCGGATTCAGGCCATGGGCGCCAACACGACGATCTATTTCCGGGAATCGGCCGGCATGGCCAAACCGTACGGGGAAGAAACCGCCAAGGTGCTGACGTACCTGACCGGCTTGTATGGCCCGCCGCCGATGACCGCTCTCACGCTGGTCGAGACTGAAAAAGGAGCGCCCGCCGGATACGCGGCGCCCGGACTGATTTTCCTGTCCCCCGGTACGATCGGCAGCTCCGTCAATCCGCGCGGCCTGGCCAACCAGATCGCCCGGCAGTGGTGGGGCATTTCCACTTCTTCCTCTTCCCGCAACCATCTGTGGATCACCAATGGCGCGGCACGATACTCCGAGCTTCTCTACCTGGAACAGAGCGGCGGAGCGGGCGTGTTCGAGCAGGAAATGCGCGACGCCTATACCGAGGCGCTGACCATCGACCAGCCGCCGTTGATCCAGTCGGCGCGGCTGGAAGACTATTCGCCCGAGTTCTGGGCCTTGACCGGCGGCAAGGGGGCCGCGGTGTTCAACATGCTCCGGTTAGTGATGGGGGATGAGAAATTCTTCACGACGCTCAAGACCTTTTTGAAGCAATACGCCAACAAGAGCGTAACCACGGAAAACCTGCGCCGCACAGCCGACGAAGTCTTCGGCCAGGACTTGGGCTACTTCTTCGTCGAGTGGATCGAATCCAGCGGGGCTCCGGAATTCAAGTTGGAGTACACGATTTTCCGGACGGCCAAGGGTTTCCGCGCGGTCGGCAAAGTCGTTCAGGACCTGGATACCTTCCGGATGCCGGTGGAGCTTCGGATTGAGACGGAAGGCAACCCCGAAACGAAGACGGTCGAGGTATCCGGCACATCCAGCGAGTTCGCCGTGGAGACGTTCGGCAAGCCCAACAAGCTGACCCTGGACCCGGCGTACAAAGTTCTGCGCTGGAGCCCGGATATTCGAGTGGCGGTTGCGATTCGAAAGGGCGAGCAGTTTGCCGAAATCAACGATTTTGGCGAGGCCCTGAAGGAATACCAGAAGGCGCTGGATGTGTCCCGGAATTCCTCGCTGGCGCATTACCGGATCGGGGAGGTGTTCTTCCTGCAGGGCAACTGGCAGTCGGCGGCGAACGCCTTTCGAGAAGCGTTGGCCGGAAACCTGGAACCGCGCTGGACAGAAGTCTGGTCGCGCATCAACCTGGGCAAGGTGCTGGACGTTTCGGGCCAGCGGGAGCGCGCGGTGAACGAGTATAACCTGGCGATCCGGACAAAAGACAACACCCAGGGCGCCCAAGATGAGGCTGCCAAATATCTGAAGGAACCATACCGGCGCGCGATCGGGAATTAGCCGGCCGCCCGGGAGTCTTCGTTACTGCTTCGGCGGGTTTTCGACGATCTGGCCGTCGCGCATGTGAACGATCCGGTCGGCAACTTCCGCCGCTTCCGGATTGTGGGTGATCATCAGGATCGTCTGACCCTTGCGGCGGTTCAGCTCGCGCAGCAGGTTCAGAACGGCGTCGGAGTTCTTGGTGTCGAGATTGCCCGTCGGCTCGTCGGCCAGCAGAATCGACGGATGGTTGACGATGGCTCTGGCGATGGCCACCCGCTGCTGCTCGCCGCCGGAAAGCGCTTTGGGCTTGTGGTGCAGGCGGTGGGCGATCCCCAGCATGTCGAGAATCTCGTGAAACCAGGGGTCTCGCGGCTCACCGTTGGTGTTGGCGATGGTTCGGGCGATCTCGATGTTGTCGTCGGCGGAAAGCGTCGGCAGCAGATTGTATTTCTGAAATACGAAGCCGACGCACTTTTTGCGGAGATTCGTCAGCTCGGCCTGCGACATGCCGGACATGGCATGGCCATCGATGATGACTTCCCCGGAGGTCGGCTTCGACAACCCGCCCAGGATGTGAAACATCGTCGATTTCCCGGAGCCGGAAGGGCCGACAACCGCGAGAAATTCGCCACGAGGGACTTCCAGGTTCACTCCCTGGAGTGCCTCGACGTCGATTTCGCCGACGCGGTAGACCTTCCGAATATTCCGGACACTGATGATCGGATCAGTCATATGCAATGGCCTCGATGGTGTCCTGTTTTGCCGCCCGCCAGCCGGGATACAAGGTTCCGAGAACGGCGCCGATGATCGCGATCATGGCGGTGATGGGCCACCAGACGGGGACGATCTGCTGCTGCAGCGACGCGGGAACAAGAGCATGAATCAGGACGCGGGTGCCAAAACTCAGCGCGATTCCCAGGATCGAGCCGCCGATGGCCAGAATGATCGTCTCTCGCAGGAGAACGGTTAGCACGTAGGTGGGAGAAGCTCCGATGGCCTTCATGATTCCGATCTCCCGCGTCCGCTCCAGCACCGCCATGTACATCGAAAGAAAAACCACAAGAAACCCGATGATGACGGCCAAGGCGATGATCACGGCAATGAACGCCTTCAGCCCCGGAATGTTGTCGATGGAAATCAGAGAGACAAACTGCTCTGTCGAAAAGATCTGGTATTCCTTCAGATCGTTTCGCAGCTTCTCCATGACCGCCTCGAGATTTTTATGGTCGTCGAGCTTCACATAAATCTGGCTGAGTTTTCCGCGGTTTCCCGTAATCTCCTGCAGAACCGGAAGCTGAACGAAAACCCGGGAGAGTTTGCCCGATTCCACAATGCCGCATACGCGCCAGTCGCGATTTTTCAGGTCGATCGTCTCGCCGACTTTCAGTTTCTTCTGCCGGGCGTAGAATTCGTCGACGATGATGTCGTTCGGTCCCTGGAAGGGCCCGCCGTCAATAAACCTCAACCCGCCGTTCATGCGGATGAACTCGTCGAGATTGAACCCCGTCATGGTTTCGGGTAGCACGATGGTCTCGACGACAGTGCCCATCGCCAGGGCGATATGCTCCTGCTTGTCGAAGTAGCCGGAGATCAGCCGTTCGTCCATCGGGGCGCCGCTGAGGCTGAGCGCGGAACTGAAGGGGGGACGGACGATAATATCCGCACCGACGCCGCGGGTACGGCGCGCCGACTCGTCGAGCATGCCATAGCTGAGCCCGACGAGCGTCAGCACCATTGTCACTTCTACGCCGATTGCCAGCATCGCCAGAAGCGTGCGGACAGGGCGGTGCTTCAGGTTCTCGATAACAAGTTTGTTGATCAAGGGGGAAATTCCATTCTACAAGGTAGAAGCTTTATATCTCGAATTCGGTTACCTGTCCGTAAGTTTGCTTGAATTTCCGGGGATCCATGCCGCCCAACTCGCCGCCGATGACGGCATTGACGGCTCCATGGGCGACAATCGCCTTGGGACGAGGATCCTTCAGAATTTCGCGGAGAGCGGCTCGAACGCGGCTGGAGAAGTTCTTCCACGCCTCCCCGCCGGGCGGCGTCATTCCGAACCAATCGCGATAGCCGCGGGCGGCCATGGCCGGCCAGCGCTGCTCGATTTCGTCCCAATTCAGTCCGCCCCATTCTCCAAAGTCAATCTCCCGCAAGTCAGGCACCACAATCTTGGGCGCGGCCAGCCCGGCCGCGGTCTGGAGCGCCCGGGTGAGGGGGCTGACGTAGGCGATCTCAACCGGAAGATCCAGGTCCGCCGGCGGGTGCTTCAGCGGCGGGTCATTCTTGCAGCCGAGAAAGACACCAGTGAGGACCGGCTCCGCGTGCCGGATCAGGAACAATTTCAAAGCCACAAACTCCTACGTTTGGATTTCAGCAGCCAGATAAAAAAGGGGCCGCCCAACATGGCGGTGACGACGCCGACGGGAATCTCGACGGGCGAGAGGACGACGCGCGCGAACATGTCGCACAGAATGAGAAAGGCCGCTCCCAGCAGGGCGGAGGCGGGGATCAGCACCCGATGGTCCGCGCCGAGCTTCAATCGCAAGGCGTGCGGGACGATCAAGCCGACGAAACCGATAGGGCCGGTGAGAGATGTCACAGCGCCCGCGAGGATGGAGCCCGCGAAATAGCCCTCCAGCATGGCGCGCCGAACTTCGATTCCGCGGGCCGCCGCCCATTCGTCTCCGACAGCGAGGAGGTTCCACTGCCTGGAACGCCAGAAGATGAATAGGCAAACGGGCAACACCACCGCCGCCAGCCAGGCGAGCGTCGAATAACTCTCCGAGTCGATGCCACCCATCAGCCAGCGCATGATGCTGAGCGAGCGGCCAAAACTGGTCAGATTTTGCAGGAAAAGAATCAGCGCCAGGCAGATGCTGTTGATGGTGACTCCGGAGAGCAGAAGCGTGAACGAAGAGATGCGGCGGCCCTCGCTGGCAATGCCGAGAACTAGCGCCAGGGTCGCCGCGGCGCCGAGAAATGCAAAGAGCCAAAGCGTCGAAATATTCCCGATTTCCCGGAGTCCGAAGACGATCGCCACGACGGCGCCGAGCGACGCTCCGCTGGAAACTCCAAGCGTGTAGGGAGTTGCCAGGGCATCGCGAAGGAGTGCCTGAAACAAGACGCCGCCGGTCGACAGTGCCATGCCGGCCAACAGGGCCATCAACACTCGGGGGAGCCGGGCAAAAAAGAGAATCTCCTTATCGGGCGATTGTCCCGCGAAGGCCCTGGTGAAGCTGATCGATGCCGAACCCACGAGAGGCGCGATCGCGGTAACGGCAACCAGGATGAGGAGGGAAAGGCCAAAAACCGACGCCGCGCGTTTAGCCTCCATAAATGATCCGATTAACTCCGTCGGAGGCGCGGACGATTTCGGCATGCACTTCGAAGACTTCGTTCATCGTTTCGGTGGTCAGTGCTGTCTGTGGCGCGCCGTCGGCTACGAGGCGGCCCGCGGAAAGAACCAGTACGCGATCGGAGTACATCGCCGCCAAGTTGATGTCATGCGTAACCGTGAGAACCAGAAGACCGCTCCTCGCCCGGTCCTGCAGCAGCCGGAAGATCGCGATCTGGTGTTTTAGATCGAGGAACGTGGTCGGCTCATCCAGAAGGAGAGCTTCGGGCGTCTGGGCTAGGGCGGCCGCCAGGATTACTCGCTGGCGCTCGCCCCCGCTGAGGCTCCGGAAATCGCGCGAGGCGAACGGGAGCGTATCGGTCAACTGCATCGCTTCTCGAACTGCCTCACGATCCGCCGGAACTTCGAACATTCCATCGCCGTGCGGAGAGCGTCCCATCAGGACGACCTGTTCGGCGGTGAAGGGAAAGTCGATGCGAACATTCTGGGGAACGAAGGAAACTCGCCGTGCGAAGGCGGCACGCGACCATCGGTCCACCGGCTTGCCGTCGAGTAGCGCCTGGCCGGAATGGCCGTGCCGCAGGCCCATCAGGATGGCCATCAGCGTGGATTTTCCCGCTCCGTTGGGACCGACGATCGTCACCAGCGAATTTCGCGCCAGGCGAGCATTGACTCCCTCCAGCACGGGCCGATTGCCGTATGTCATCCCGACGTCGCGAAGCTCGAACATCAAAAGCCTAGTTCCGGGTGGAGCATTTTCGCGAACTCGCGAGCGGCATCGACGACTCTCGGCCCGGCGACGACAAAGATGTCGGAGGCGACGGCATAAACGCGACCGGTGATGGATGGATATTTCTTCCAGAGTTGAACAACTGCCTGCTTCTGCGCGTCGGTGACGCCCGTGGTTTCCGCCATCTCGCCCATGTCGACGATGACTTCAGGGTTGCGCGTCAGGATCTGCTCCAGGGAAATTTTCGGGTAGGAGAAACCGCTCTTTCCGAAGATGTTCTCCCCGCCGGCAATCTGGATCAGCTCGTTGAGAAAACTGTCTTCGCCAACGGCCATCAATTGTTCCAGGCGGCCGGGCGTCCGCGAGACCACGAAGATCATGCTTCTCCGGGGCGCGTTGCGAGTCCGGCTCCCAATGGCCGCAAGATCCGCCTTCATTTGAGCATTCAGTTGGGCGGCGCGATCCGGGACTTGCGCGGCATCGCCGACACGGCGAATGGATTCCGCAATTCCGGATAGCGACTCGCCGGAGAGTTCGATCACGTTGAGACGCATTTCCCGCAGACGCTCGGCGAGCCGGACGGGATTCTTGACAACAATCACGAGATCGGGTTTCAGCGAGAGGATTGTCTCGAAGTTCGGTTGCAAGTAAGTGCCGATTTTCGGTTTCGATTTTGCGGCTTCGGGGTAATGACAGTAGGTAGTGACGGCGACCACTCGATCGCCCAGGCCGAGAGCGTAGAGGATCTCCGTAATACTGGGCGCCGTCGAGATGATTCGCCTGGGCTGGGCCGTCAAGCTGAGGGCGGTGAGGAGGAGGACGGCGATTCTGATCACAAATAGAGATCCTCGAATAGCTTCGTATTGGCGTTTTCTCCAAACCAATCGGCCAGGCGATCGTAGTGGACCGTTTTCGGCTTTGGCGCCTCTACATGCTCGCCCAGAATCTGGCTGAGCACGACGGGATCCTCCAGGGCCCCGTGGAGATAGGTTCCGGTCACTTGCGGCAGTCGAATTCCTTCCGGACGGCCATCGATCGTCGCGAAGGGTATCGCTTCCTCCGTGCCGGTAGTTTGGCCCATGTGGATTTCATAGGCCGGGAATCGGTGTCCGTTCGAAAGTTCGGCCGTCACGGCGACAGTGGTCTTTTCGTTGTAGAAATCTGTTTCGATGTCCAGGTACCCCAGTCCCGAATCTTCTCCCACCCTCTGCCCCAGCATTTGATAACCGCCGCAAATGCCCACCAGGTGCGCGCCCAGGCGATGCTGCTCGTGAAGCCACGGCTCAAACCCGCGGGAGCGAAGCCACGCCAGATCGGAATTGGTTGCCTTGGTGCCCGGCAGGAAGATCACGTCAAATTGACGCTCCACCGGGCGGCTGAGGATTTCGGCGCCTTTGAGCAGACGGAAATCCGTGAGGTTCGAGATGCGCGGGAACGAGAGAATCGCGACTCGGGAGCGGAGCGAGTTTTGCCCCTTGAAAGAGACTGCATCTTCCGCATCGACCTCAATTTCCGAGCTGTGGGGGAAGACGCCCAGGCACGGAAGACCGGTTCGCTTCTCCAAATACTCCACGCCGTTGGTGAAGAGCGAGGCGTCGCCGCGGAACTTGTTCACGCTCCAGGATCGCAGGAGTGCCCGCTCCTCCGGAGGCAGGAGGCAGCAAGTGCCGACGATGGAAGCGAAGACTCCACCGCGATCAATATCGGCGACGAGCATCGCAGGCGCGCCGACTCGCGTGGCGAGGCCGAAATTCACAAGATCGGTACGGCGGAGATTCATCTCGGTGACGCTGCCCGCGCCTTCGATGACGACAAATTCAAAACGGGCCGCCACGCGTTGGTAAGCATCCAGAACCTGTCCGAGCAGAAAGTCGAACGCTCCGTAATAGTCGCGGGCAGGGAGTGTTTTCCAGACCCGGCCATTCACGACCACCTGGCTGCAGGAGTCGGTGTCGGGCTTCAGGAGGATCGGATTGTAGTCCGCCGAGGGCTCCAGCCCGCAGGCTTCGGCTTGAGCCACCTGCGCTCTGCCGATTTCGCCGCCGCCGGGCAGCGGGAACGAGTTATTGGACATGTTCTGCGCTTTGAAGGGGGCGACGCGAACTCCCCGCTTGCGGAGCCACGCGCAAATGGCCGTGGTCATCCAGCTTTTCCCGGCATGGGAAGCTGTACCTCCGACGAAGAGCGCTTTGGCGGTCGCGGGCATTTACCGGTTCTTCTAGCAGGATAGAATGGCGCCATGAAACGCCGGAACTTCCTTGCGACGACTGCCCTGTCCGCGTCCCGAGTTTGGGGAGCCAACGACCAGGTTCGTATCGCGCTGATCGGCTGTGGCGGTCGCGGCCGCTACGTTGCGAAACTGATGCGGGAGAACCCGAATGTGGCTTATGTCGCCGCGGCGGATGTGTATCAGAAAAATGCGGAAGCGGCGCGCGAGTGGGCGGGCTCCGATGCGAAAGCCTTTGGCGATTTCCGGCGAGTGTTGGAGATGAAGGACGTGGACGCCGTGCATATCGCCACTCCGGACCACTGGCACGCGATCCCCACGATTATGGCTTGTGAAGCGGGAAAAGACGTCTACGTCGAAAAGCCGACATCGCTGACGATTCGCGAAGGTCGCGCCATGGTGAATGCAGCCCGGAAGTATAACCGGATTGTCGGTGTAGGAACGCAGCACCGCTCGGCTCCGCATTTCCGGATGATCGCCGAGAAGATCCAGCGCGGCGATATCGGCGAGGTGAAGTTCGTGCGTGTGTGGAATTTCGCGAACATGACGCCCGACGGAATCGGCAGGAAACCGGCGCAGGACCCTCCGGCGGGTCTGGATTGGGATTTCTACTGCGGACCGTCGCCGCTGGTTCCGTTCAATCCGAACCGGTTCCTCGGCACGTACCGGCAGTTCTTCGATTATTCGGGCGGGTACATTACGGATTTCGGCAATCACCGGCTGGACACCATGCAGCAGATTATGGGCGTGACGGCGCCGAAGACCATTTCCGCGTCGGGCGGCCGGTTCCTCATCAAGGACGACGGCGACGTGCCGGATCTGCTGACGGTCACCTACGAATACGACAACTTCATTGCCACCTATGAAGGTTCGAATGTAAACGGATTCGGCATGGGAGCGGCCAAGCAGGGCCCGAAGTATTACAACGGGCGCGGCGAGTTCGACCAGCCGAACGGAATCTGCTTTTACGGGACCGAAGGAACGCTGTTCGCTGAGCGAATCAGCTGGGCGGTATATCCGGAAGCCGCCTGGCCGCGGTTCAAGCCGACAAAGGAAGTGAAGGTGGAGTACGCGAATGTTCCGGAGCCGACGAAGGAGCATACGGCGAATTTTGTGGAGTGCGTCCGGTCGCGGAAGGCGCCGAACGCCGATATCGAGATCGGCCACCGCGGCACTAGCGTCGCTTTGCTGGGCAATATCGCCTACAAAACGGGTAAAAAGCTTCACTGGGATGCGGCCGCGGAGAGCTTCAAGGATGCTTCGGACGCAAACGCTTTATTGAGCCGGAAGGCGCGGAAACCCTGGAACCTGGTGTAGCCCACCCACCGGAACCATTGCGGTTTTTACACTTTCCCCACTGTAGGCGCGTGGGACAATAAGAAGAAGATGATGGAACGAGTAAGGCCGGGCGCGGCCGCAAGTAACGCCCGGGTAGTCCTTTTTGATTTTGACGGTACGTTGTCGCTGATTCGTGCCGGCTGGGTGGACCAGATGGTCCCCATGATGGTTGAGATTCTTGCGGATTTGAAAACCGGCGAATCCGAGGCGCAGCTGCGCGAGGTAGTTGAAGAATTTGTCGGCCGTCTAACCGGCAAAGAGACGATCTACCAGATGATCGAATTCGCCAACCAGATCACTAACCGGGGCGGCACTCCGCAGGACCCGGCGGTCTATAAAAAGATGTACCTGGATCGTCTGTGGACCGTGATCAAGGATCGCGTTTCGGCGCTCCGCGAGGGGAAGGCCTCTCCGGAAGACTACCTTGTGCCCGGCTCCCGCAAGCTGCTGGAGTCGTTGAAGGAGCGCGGGTTGACGCTCTACCTGGCCAGCGGCACCGATGACGAGTTCGTCAAGGACGAAGCCAATCTGCTGGATATTTCCAGGTACTTCGACGGCGTCTACGGAGCGCTGGAAGACTACAAGAGCTTCTCCAAGGCCATCCTGATCAAGCGAATTATCGAATCTGCCGAGTTTGAAGGCAGCGAGTTTCTGGGATTTGGCGACGGCTACGTCGAAATCGAGAATGTCAAAGAGGTCGGCGGCGTCGCGGTGGGCGTTGCGAGCGAAGAGCCCGCCTGCGAACGCATCGACCAGTGGAAGCGCAAGCGATTGGTCGGAGTGGGCGCCGATTTCATCGTCCCGAACTACCTCTGCCTGGACGAACTGATGCCCGCCCTGTTCCCGCAGGGCGCTGGTGTTCGCGCGTAACTCCCCTTGAGCCGATATCCGCAGTTTGACCGGTCCCGGTTGAGCATTCGCCCGCTGGAGGAGCGCAAGCACGACCTGGAGATCCGCAATTGGCTGGAGCTGAGCGAAGCTCCGGCGTTTGAACATCCCGGCCTGGCATCATTGGCCGCGCGGCTGAAGAGTGCTCGCGAGGAAGGTTCGGCTCGCTTGCTGATCATGGGGGCGCACGTTCTTCGCGCCGGAGTGAACCGGCACCTGATCGACCTGCTGGAACGCGGATTCATCGATCACATCGCGATGAACGGGGCGGGCGCGATTCACGATTACGAGCTTTCGCGAATTGGAGCCACCACCGAAAGCGTCGCGAAGTACATCGCCGAAGGTCAGTTCGGACTGTGGCAGGAAACCGGCGAATTGAACGACTGGATCCTGGAAGCTGCTGACCTGGAACTCGGCTTGGGAGAAAACGTCGGCCGCCGAATTCTAAACAGCAACTACCCGCACAAGGATCTGAGCGTTTTTGCGGCGGCATACCGATTGGGCATACCGGTCACGGTGCATGCCGGGATCGGCTATGACATTCTGCACGAGCATCCCAACTGCAACGGAGCTGCTCTGGGCGAAGCCAGCTACCGGGATTTCCTGATTCTCGCGGCCACCATCCAACGGCTGGAGCAGGGCGTAATGCTGAATTTCGGTTCCGCGATTATGGGCCCGGAAGTTTACCTGAAGGCGCTGGCGATGGCTCGCAATGTGGCTCACCAGGGCGGACGCACCATCCGAAATTTCACCACCGCCGTATTTGATCTCGTGCCCATCCAGGGAGATATTCACAAAGAGCTGCCCAAGACGGATCCGGGATATTATTTCCGGCCGCATAAAACAATTCTGGTTCGGACTGTTGCCGATGGCGGGGAGAGTTTCTACTTTTGCGGACCGCACCGGGCGACACTTCCGGCGCTGCGCCGGGCGCTTCTCGAAGGAGAATCGCGATGAATGTCGCGAAGATCCTCCAGGATATCCGGAGCGTTTCGGTTCTCGTCGTTGGCGATATCTGCCTGGACCGGTGGTGGCAATACGACCCGGATCTGGCGGAGCCCTCGCGCGAAACAGGCTTGCCGCGAATCGCTACGGTTCGCGTAGATCGAACTCCGGGCGCCGGCGGAACGGTTGCAAATAATCTTGCCGCGCTGGGCGTGCGCCGGGTGAGCGTGCTGGGCGCGATCGGGGAAGACAGCAGCGCAAACGAACTGGTGGACGCGCTGGTGAAGCGGGGCGTCGCTCCCGATCTACTGGTGCGCTCTCCGGAAATTCATACGTTCACCTACAACAAGTTCATCAATCTCAAAACCGGAATAGAAGATGTTCCGCGCATCGACCTGGTCAACACCAGGCCTTTGCCGGAGTCCGCTGACAAGGAACTGGTAAACCGTCTGCGCGAGTATGGTCCCCGTTTCGACGTGATCATCGTCGCAGACCAGGCGGAAACCAACGCCGGCGGCGCCGTTACCACCAGACTTCGGGAGATCGTTCAGGACCTCGGAAAGAAGCGTGTGATCTGGGTGGATTCCCGCAAGCGGATCGAGCACTTCCGCCACGTCACGCTGAAGCCGAACGAGGACGAAGCGAACGAAGCGTGCGAGCGGATCGGTGCTCCAGGCGACTACGCCAGGCTGAGGGAAGTGACGCAGGCTCCGTGGCTGATTGTGACGCATGGCGGTGAAGGCGCATCCGTGCTGAACAAGGATGGAACGCGGCGCGTTCCGGGAAAGCGCATCCCCAACCCCGTGGATATCTGCGGAGCGGGGGACAGCTTTTCCGCCGGAGGAGCCGTCACTTTGGCCGTGACCGGAGATGCGGTTCAGGCGGCGAGGTTCGGCAATCTGGTAGCCTCCATCACGGTCATGCAGGCGGGCACGGGTACGGCATCGCCGGCACAGGTGCTGGCCGCCGCGGCGTCGGAATGAATACCCTCGCCATCGACATCGGCGGCACAAAGTTCTCGATAGCCGTCTTCGATGGGGATCGCATGGTAGTCCGGGAGTGGCGCTCCACCGACCGCGAAGGCGGTAAGGATTGGATGCTGGAGCAGATTTCGCGGATCGCCCGGGAGTGGGCGCAGGATCCGGGCTTCAGCCGCTGCGGAATTGGCTTCGGCGGTCCGGTTTTGTTCGACCGGCAGCGGGTGGCGCTTTCTACCCATGTCGGCGGCTGGAGCGACTTCGATCTGACCGATTGGGCGGTTGGCGAGCTGGGCGTTCCTACGATCATGGACAACGACGCGAATGTTGGGGGTCTGGGAGAGGGATCGTACGGGGCGGGCCGCGGGGCCGCTCCACTGTTCTATATGACGCTTTCCACCGGCATCGGCGGCGGAATCGTCGATGGCGAGCGGGTGTGGCGCGGAGCCGACTCCTATGCCGGCGAGATCGGCCACATCGCGATCCGGCCCGCTGGCCCGGAGTGCCTCTGCGGAGCGCATGGCTGCTTTGAAAGAATGTGTTGTGGGCTCTGGCTGGAGCGCGATTACGGCCGCTCCGCCAAGGAATTGATGGGCGACCCGGAGTTTGTGCGGCGGTATGTCGTCGATCTGGCGGCGGGCCTGAAAGCGGCCTTGATGCTGCTGAACCCCGCCCGGATCGTGATCGGGGGCGGAATCAGCAAGGCCGGCGACGCCCTGTTTACACCGCTGCGCGCGGAATTGAAGCGTCAGATGACGGCGTGGTCTCGCGCTCGAATTGATGTCGTCCCCGCGGCCCTGGGCGACGATAGCGTCCTGTATGGAGCATTGGTTTTGTCGAAAGGAATGGAATGAATTTTACAGAAGGGTATAAGCAACAGCTACTGACAGCGCTGGATACGCTGGACCTCGGACAGGTGGAGCAGGCGATCCGGTGGTTTGAAGAAGCCCGGGACAAGGGGAAGCAAATCTTCACCTGCGGTAACGGCGGCAGTGCCTCCACCGCGTCGCACTTTGTGACCGACATGGTTAAGGGCGCGAGCTTCGGAAAGGAGAAGCGGTTTCGGATTCAGGCCTTGACGGATTCGCTGGCGACGCTGACGGCCTACTCGAACGATGTCTCCTACGATGCCGTGTTCGTGGAACAGTTGAAAAACTTCGCGCAGCCGGGGGATATTCTGCTGGCGATTTCCGGCAGCGGCAACTCGCCGAATGTTCTTCGCGCGGTGGAGTATGCAAATTCGATCGGCTGCAAGACGATCGGTTTGACCGGGCGGGATGGCGGCAAGTTGGGCAGCTCTTCGCAGCTCAGTATTCAGGTGGCGCATCCGCACATGGGCCGGATCGAGGACGCTCACCTGATCGTGTGCCACATGATTTGCTACCGGTTTATGGACCAGAATTAACAGCTCGCGGAAGATAGAGAAAAGCCTCGCCGGAAGGCGAGGCTTTTTTACGTCCGGATAAAAAAGAAACAGGAGGAGCGGTTGCTCCTCCTGTTCCTTGGTTTGGCTCAGAGGGCCGTTTTACTAGTTGTCCAACGCTTCGACCAGCTGGTTGCCGGTACGAGACGCGCCACCCGCCGTGGGGATCACGAGGGCCAGGTAGCCGTGAGCAATCGTCTCAGCGCCGATGTCGCTGATGAAGGCATAACCATGGCCCAGACGGAAGTTGCACTGAGCGATGGCATAACCCTGGTAACCAGTCTCCAGGTTGCCGGCCGACAGAGACCAGCTCCACACGCCACCCGCCGGAATCTCTTCCGTGGTGATGGCCGCAGGCAGAGCGCGGCTGGAATCTTCAGCGTTGCGGCCGAAGAAGGAGATGGTGCAAGTGCCACCCTGACCGGTCGTGTTGAACGGCAGACCAGGGGTACCGTCGGCGGTGTCCTTGCTGGTGTTCACGATCGCGAAACCGGTGTCCCATCCCGTGTAGTTGGTGACATACGGGAAGAGCAGCGAAGTCACGCAAGCGCCAACGGTGAAGGCATTGACGGGATCGCCACCAGCGGTGGTGAACCGGGGAGCCTTGTCGGCAGCCTGAGGCGCCAGCGAACCGGCCACGCTCACGGTGCCCAAACCAGAGGTGCTGCTATAGCGAACGATGAACGGGATGTACAGCGTATCGATGGTACCGAGAGACTGGACGGTGACAGAGTAGATGGCGTCCGTTCCAGCGGCAACGGCACCGTAGCTACCCGCATAAGCGGCATCGGGACCGCCCGGGGTGTAACCGCCGTTGATGTGGTCAGCAGCGGTGCTGCTGACACCCGACACAGGCGTCAACTGGTTGTTGCCAGTGGAAATCGCCGTGTTCGGCAGATAGACCGTAACGCCGGAAGGAATGTTGGTGAACTGGAAGCGGACCTGAGTGGGGTTGGTCGCACCCTGGCCTTCACCCGCACCATCCTTCAACGTGCCGGCGAAATTCTCTTTGAACTTCAGGAATCCCTGAACCGTGGCATCGGAACCGGAGGTGCAGTTCGTCAGCATCACGGGACCGGCGTCCGTATCGCCAGCATTCGTGCCGCCAACGACCGAGAAGGCAAACGACGAAGTCAACGCCGCGCCGATCTGAACTGGGTTGCCGGTGAAGGTGGCGGAGGTGTTGCCGATCGTCATAAACAGGCTCGCCGTAACAGGCGAATAGGCAGCCAAGCCGGTAGCGTTCACGCGGATGCCGCTGATTTCCACGACGTTGCCGGTGGGCGCAGTATTTTCAAAGCTGAAGGTCAGGACATTTCCCGAAATCGCACCGTTCACCGTCACACCAGCCGCCGCGATGGCCTGGATGGTGCTGTTGTTCACGATGGGGGCGCTCACCGTCACATTAATGACCGTCGTATTCGTGATTGCGGTGTTGCAGGACACGAGCATATTGCCCGTGAGCTCTGCCAAGCCTTCCGGACGTAATACGAACGAAGGGGCCGAAACAGAGCAGTTTTGCGCGAAGCTGCTGGCGGCGCCCATGACGAGCAATCCACCCAGCGCCAGCGCATTTCGCAGCTTGCGAGAGTTAAGCATTCAAGATCTCCTTGTAGGATCGTTGTTGAATTGATGGAAGTTCTCTATCGACCTGAGCCTCGGTTGCAATGGTTGGAGCCTGAAATCCGAAAAACTCAAATTGAACCGTCTTCCTCATCAAGAGTCGTTTTTTGCGTGCTCGCGGGATGGAGTTGGACAAACTTCTTACCCGACTAGCCGTTAAAGCTATCATCCAAACGCAACACAAGTCAAGCTGCCGCGCCTTAGACTTCGCCTATTTACATTTGCCAATCTAGCCGGGAACTCCAATCGAGTCAAGGGAAAGCCACCATAATGAAGAATTTTTCATCCCCAATTCCACGAATTGCCCGGCTTGTTTCCATTTGACACACTCAATTCCGGAAAAGAAACACTTACGGCTACTGGCTCAGCATCTTACGCATCTTCCGGAATTGCGTCTTCATTTCCTCGGTTGCCTCGGCAGCCTCTGTTGTGTCGAAGATGACCCGGGGCGTGAGAAAGATCACCAATTCCGTTCGCTGTTTGGTGATGCTCTTATCGCCGAATAGCACGCCCAGCCAGGGGATTCTGATCAGTCCGGGAACACCGGCGCTGGAATTGGTGTTGTTTTCCTGAATGATTCCCCCGATGGCGATGGTGTCCCCATCCTGAACCGTGACCTGGGTCTGGACATTCCGCCGCTGGAAGCTGGGAGATTGGATGGCGTCATTGGCAGCAGGAGCGATGGCCGCGCTGACTTCCTGGTTGATGAGCATGGAGACGATTCCGGAGGGCTGGACGCGCGGCGTGAGCGTCAGCGTAACTCCGCTGTTCCGGTTCTGGACCGTGTTGGTAAAGAGCGAGCTGCCGCCCTGCTGGACTCCGGCGACGGCCTGGGATGTCAGGACGGGAACATCGATACCGACGTTAATTGAGGCCGGAATATTGTCCGTCGCAATAACGGAAGGCGCGGAAATGATTTTCGTTCTTCTCTGATCTTCGAGCGCCTGGAGGAAGATCATCAGCTCCCGGCTTTGGCTGACCAGCCATCCGGCGGATAGCTGCACGCCTCCCGCTCCGGTAAAGGCACCGAGCAACTGGCGTCCGACGGATGAGGTTCCCCGTCTCTGGAGAAACGCCTGCACGCCGCTGGTGAGATTGTCCGAAAGAGTGACTTCGTAGACCTTAGCCTCAATGAGCACCTGGCGCGGCGGAACATCGATCTGCCGGAGGAGTTTTTCTATCTGCTGATACTCCTGCGGAGTCGCCTGAATCAGCAGCGTATTGTCGAACGTATTCGGAATGACGCGGGGTAGCTTCAGCGGCGGCTGATCGCCACGGATTCCGCCGCCCCCGCCGAGGTAGCTGCCGGTCTGGTCGCCGGTGCGCCCGAGAGCTCCGGCCAGTCCCTGACCGCCGGGGGCAGCCAGCGGAGACCCTCCCGGTTGTCCGTAGGCTCCGGGCATTCCGCCGCCAGCGGCGTAAGGATTGTTGTACATTCCCATGCCCATCCCACCCATCCCGCCACCCATGCCGAATAAGCTCATCAAACCCATGCCGGGATTGCCGTACATGCCGCCGCCGCCATACATCCCCCCACCGTACATGCCTCCTCCCGGGTAGCCCTGCGTGCCCGGTTGTCCGGGAACGGCGGCGGCATTGGCGGTCTGCTGAACGTTCATCTGGCTCATCATGTTCAGCAGATAAATATAGGTAATGGTGTCGGTCGGACTGAGGTTCTGGCTGAGATAGAGCAGCGTCACCGCCATCGCGAGACTCTCGGCCCGGCCATACTTGACGCGAAAAACGTAATTATCGGTGCCGCCAACGGGAGGCTTGGCTTCCACGTCCAGCTTTCCCACCCACTGCTCCACCTGGTCGAAAACGCCGGGATTGGGTGCGAAAGCCACCAGCATGTTCAGCCGGTCGATGGGCAGAAACTGAACTCCGGAGGTCTTCTGCGCCAGTCCCAGCGTCATGACGACACGGTCCAGCTCCCGCGCCAGGTCCGTAGGCCGGGAGTGCCTGGTTTCCCAAGTGCGAATGCGCTTTCCCGCCAGCGCATCGTTGTCGAACATCGAAATCAGGTCCATCGTCCGGCGCATGGATCGGGCATTGTCGAGAACCAGCAGCAGGTTTGCGGGCTCATAAACGATCTGCCGGCCGCCCTCTCCAATAAACGGGTCCAGCAGCTTGCTGATCTCCGCCGCGCTGGCGAACTTCAGAAAAATCAGGTTCAGCACCATCGACTCGTTGTCCGGCAGGTCTTTCGATTCCGAGTTCTGCACCGTCACCGGCAGGCGAATGGCTTCCGCCGAAGGGACGATGCGATAAAGCTCGCCCACCTGGACCATCGCAAAGCCGTTGACGCGAAGAATGGTCTCCAGCAGTCCGCGAACTTCGGCGCCGCGGATCTCGCCATAGGTATGAACGGTGACGTTACCCTTCACGCGGGGGTCGAGAATGTAGTTGATCTTCAGCTGGCGGGCCAGGATATCGATCACTTCCGTCAGCGAGGCGTTTGGCAGGTTCAACACGAGCGGCGGTCCGGCCGGCTGCTGCGCGATGAGGAGTGTTGCTGCCAAAAAGCTCGCGACGATCTGCTTCATTTCTTCTCCTGGCGCGCCGCGTCAACGGCAGCCTGTTCTTCGGGCGTGAGCTCCGATTTTTTCTTCGACCACTGCTTCACGCCGACCGGCGTCGTGCGGGTAAGCAGAACGGTTTCTCCCTGGTCGACGGCCTTCAGATTGTTCACCGTGACCTTCTCGCCGGAGCGATTCATCTCTTCCGGCATGCGGACCCACCCCATCGGGCTGCGCCGGTAGATCCAGGTCTTGCTGGTCTTCGGATCGGTCCACTTCCAGTCGGTCGTGTTCAGCTGCGCCGCCCCCGCCGGCGGGGATGTGCCGCCGCTGGGCGTGGGCTTCGGCCCTGATGTCTTTTTGCTGGAGGGATCCTTGGAAGCGGCCTTGGCCGGCGTTTTCTTGGCGGGAGGCTTTTGTTGCGCGCTCGCGGAAAAAGCCAGCGCCAGCGCGATGACAAGCAGTTTCATTACTTTTGTTCCTCCCAGAAACAAATGGGCGCGACCGGAGAGAATCCGACCACTTTCTTGAAGCCCTTCACTACGGTTCCGGCCGGTGTGGCGTCGCCAGGCTTGCACAGTTTCTTCCCCGGTCCGCTATCGCGGCCGAAGGGATCCGCATCGGCCGATGGATTGGTGGTGTTGGTGGTGGCATCGGCGCCGGGCGGCGGAGCGGCCGCGCCGGCGGGGCGAGGAGCGGCAGCAGCGGCGGCAGCAGGCTGCTGCGCCGGTCCGGCGGGAGCGTCGCGGCTTTCGCCCCGCAGCTCATCGACCTTTTTGCGAATCGTCTTGCCGTCCCATTCGAAGGCCAGCTCCTGCTGGGAAATCTCCAGCAGCTTGAATTCACCGATGGTCTCGCCGGCCCGGTAACCCCGCTGCGCCTGACCCTTGGCCGCGAGAAACGCAACGGGTCCGGAGCCGATATCCATCACTCCGTAAGCGGCGGGCAGGGGAGGCATAGGCTTGGGCGGCGGCGGAGCCTCGACGGCCACGGCGGGATTGCGATCCTTGGAAAAAAGCATTTTCTCCGCCACTTCGAAATAGCTGGCGGCGCGAGGCGGCGGTTCGGCTGCGGCGTTCTTTTCGGCAGCTTTCGCCGGCGCCGCCGGATTGGCGCTGAGAATCTCACGCTGGCGCCGGTCCGCTTCCTTCCACCGCTCGCGAAGCAGATATCCGCAAGCGGCCAGCGCCGCGACCAATGCCAGATTGATCCAAAGCAGCCGCCGCTTCATGAGCGCGCTCCCGCCGGACGCAGAAGCGAACCGCGAACCAATCCGCTCACCGTCATCCGAACCATCACTGTTTTCGTTTTGCCGTTGCCGGCCGAGGCGTGCAGTTCATCGACGGCCAGCAGCTCCGGCTGGGCGGCGATGTCGGCCATGAAGTTCACCAGTTGTTCGATCTGGCACTCCAGCGAGACAGTCAGCAGAACTTCGGCATAGTGATCGCCGTAGGGTCGGGTCTGTCCGAAATCCGTGCCTTTCAGGTCGAGGGCGGGAGACTCGCCGCGGGCGACGCGGCGGACGATCTGCAGCAGCTGAGCCTGCGCCTGTGGCAAGGACTCGGCCGCGATCAGCCCTTTTTCCAGAGCCGCCAAATCCGTTTGCGCCTGGCGGCGCCACTGTTCTCGAACCGGAAGCTGCGCTGCCTCCTGCCGGACTTCCTGTAAGCGGGCGGCCACCTGCTCCACATTCGACGCCGTGCCGCCGACCACTTCGACCTTCGGTTCAGGCCAGAAGTAAATGACGCCCATGACGGCGGCCGCAATTCCCAGAATGATCAGCGCGCGGCGATCACGCTCCGATAGATTCACTTCGCCGGGCCCTCTCTTTCGGTCCGGAGACGGAAAACATCCATGCCGGAGGTGGTGGCCCGGCTGAGTGGCGACGTAAATTCGGAGCCTCGAAACAGCGCCGAGGCATCGAAGACTTTCAGCAAGCCGTCGGCGGCGGGCGACTCCCCCGACACGCTGACGGTATTCCGGAGAATGTCGACCTGAGTGGCCCAGGCGGGCGGCGCAATCAGATGTGTCGTTTCTTTCAGAACATCGAGACTCTTGCGGGTCCGCTCCCGGTAGCTCTTAATCTGATCGACGCGAGCCGATGCCGCCAGCCGAGCCCGTTCGGCTTCTGCCGCCTGACGGGCCGCGGGCTGCGCTTTCTGAATTTCGGCATCCAGACTGCCCATCAGACGCTCGCTCTCGAAGTGGCGGAATCCGGCGAGAGCCCCCCCGGCCAGAAGCGTCATCGCCAGCAGCGCGACGGTGGGAGCAAACATCCAGGGGGAGCGGGTGGCCCGCTGCGCGGCGGGCAGGAGGTTCAAGCTCGGGCTGAGCCACGGGCAGGCCGAAGCGGCCGCCGCCGCTACCGCCAGCGAGCCCGGTTCCAGCACCGCGGGCTCGGACAGCAGTTCCGGATTGTTGAGCCGCATCTGCGCCCGCGAAAGAGAAACCGCGCGCTCCGGCGGCAGTTCGACAGCCGCCCAGTAAGCGGGAGCGTGGGCGCTTTCGCCATAGATGCGGGTCTCGGTGTCGCGGGCGTCGATTGCCAGAAACTCGCGGCTGCCGGTGTCAAAGATGTGGCGGGAGGCGTAGAGAACGCCGGCCGGCGTGGAAAATCCCGCGACAGGAATTCCGGCCTCCGCAAACAGACCGATGTAATGATGCAGCGTCTCTGTTCGCGTGATGGCCGCCAGAGCGGAGGATTCTCCCACCGGCATCCAGCCGGAAGCGGCTTCCTGATCCCCATAAGGAGCCAATGCATCCATTTCGAAGGCTAAGGCCGCTACCATTTCGCGCTTCTGTACGCCCGCCATGGCGATATTTCTCGAGATCACATCCGCCGGCGGAAGCACGATCATGACAGCGCGGCCGGCCGCGCCGGCACCAGCGAAGACGGAAGCCAGTTCCGCTCCCCATTCGCTAGCCGGTTTGCTGTCAAAACCGGAGATGGTGTGCTGCGCCAGTGTTTCCGTTCCAGAGGGCCGCACACGCACGACGGCCGCCCGCAGGTCGTTCCCGTCGATCTCCACGCCCACTCCGGTTCCGAACGCCACCCATTTGCGGAAGCCGGAAGTACTGCCGGTCCGGCTCAATTGGCGGCTCCTGCTGCGGCGGCGGGCCAGGGAATATCGGTGGCCGCGGCGGCATGCCAGGCACGGATGCGCGGGATTCTCCGATCGCCTTCCTGTTGATACACAACCAGCGCCGAGGAGGTCCACCGGAAATCGGAGAGTCCGCCGCCGGCGAGGCGCGGGCGGGCAGTCGCCTTGATGGTATAGGCCTGGTCCTGTCCCGCGCGCAGAACACGAAGAGCGGGACCGGCGGAAAGTTGAAGGTCCGAAAGCGCCTGGGGCGGGTAGGGCATCCGCCGGCGAACCGCAACGATCGACTGGATCTCGCCGGCGTTTAAACCCACGGAAGCCAGGACGGCTGGCGGCGCACTATTGATGTCCACGGGAACCGTGGCGCCCTGCACGGAAAAAAGGTCCGCCAGACCGGGGCGCGCGATCACACCGCCACCGGGAATACGTTCCCTTCCGCCGTGATAGAGATGTGGAGTGACGCCACGAATCATGAGCAGTTCCTCGACCCTCTGAAAAGACGCATGATGCGGCCGGAAAGTCGGCGACAAAGATAAATAGTAGCTATCCAAAGGACTTACGCCGCCCGGAGGCGCCGTTCGCCAATCGAGGATTGCCTCCGTCAACCCCTGCGCCAGATTCGCCGGATACCCCGCGGCCAGCAGGACCGTCTGGATTTGCTGCGGTAGTGCCGAGTTGAGATTCAGCTTGCCGGATTCGGGAAGAAGCTCCACCAGGACATCGCCGCCGGGGAACCGCCAATACATGCGCTGCTGGCCCGGCAGGTAGTCCGGAATGAACCCGGGAGCTTCAAAGGGCGGATTCGTCAGGAAGAAAAACATGCGGTCGATGGCTCCCCGGGCCAGCAATTCGGCGCGCGCGCCATCCAGGGAGTTCTCCGCGCGGCCCAGCTCTCCCCGGACCGCGGCTGCCACCGAAAAGCCGATGATGGCGAGGGCGGCAGTCAGCCAAAGCACGGTGATCAGCGCCGCGCCGCGCCGGGATTCAGCGGATCGTCGAGACATAAATTTGTCCGGTGACCACGCGGGTCCCCATGTCGATGCGGATCGCTCGTGGCAGGATTGGATCCCGCCACAAGGGCAGCCAGCGGTCTCCATAGCTGGGATCGAACCGATCCAAATAGAGGAACTGGCAATTCGGCAGACGATCGGCCAGAACGAACGATTGCGGGCCGGGAACGATCGGCGCGAACTGCATCAACTGATACCCATTGGAATCGCGCTGTATACCCTGCATTCGGACGCCCAGGCTGCCGGGACCAAAGTATGGAAGCTCGTTCACAAACAACCGCACCCCCTGGCGGTCTTCCCGGGGCATGACGGAAAACTCGACGATGTGCGGCGCTCCGCGGGCGCCCTGCTGCAGCGAGTACGAAGTGACAAACCGCATCGCTTGCGGTTCGCCCTGGAAGAAAAGGTAGGGTGACGGCTGATTGCTGCCGGGCGCGTAGTATTCGGCGTCGAGGCGGATCAGGCCCGAGAGCATCCGTTCCAACGCTCGTCCGGCTCCTTCGACTTTCCTTGCGTCGCGGATTCTTTCGCGCGTGCGTTCCAGCGTGCCGGTCGCGGTTCTTAACGAAAATAGAACCGCTGCGCTGAGCAGGCTGAAGAGTGTCATGGCCACCAGAAGTTCCAGCAGCGTGACGCCGGCATCGGACCGTGGCACGCGGCGGATCATTGGCGCAGTGCTCCTCCGGCGAAATCTTCCGGCCGCAGAATTCCGCGCCGGTAGCCTTCCAGCTGGATCGCGCGGCGGCTGGATCCGCTCATCCACCAGACTTCCACTTCGGTGCGATCGATCACGCTTCCGCCGGCGCCGGCCGGCCGGGAATAGTCCCAGGGCGTTCGCCGGGCGGACCAGCCGCTGGTTTCGCTGAATTTTCCCTGGACGACCTCGAAGCGAGGGAACCGGGAGTCCACCAGCAGTTCTTCCATTTTTTGCTTCGCCAGCAAGGTCGCCTTGTCGTACTCCGATACCCGCCAGGATGCGCGGACAGAATCGGAAAGGCCGCCCAGCAGCGCGGCGACGGCAATGCCGAGGATGGCGGTCGCCACCAGCAGCTCCAGTAGGGTAAACCCGCTCCGCGACAATCGCCGCGGGCGCTCGCTACCGTTTCGCGGCGTCATCGGAGGGAACCTCGCCCACTTCGGCTGCGCCGCTGATGGGGTCGATGCGCACTCGCCGGGGCGTGCCGCGCGATCCGCGAAGATCGACGACCGCGCCCGGAAGCGTTCCCAGCGGGTCGATAAAAATCGACTGCTCCGGCGACGCGGTGATTTCTTTGAGATCCACGGTGCGCGACAGTCCCTGCCCCAGCGCCTCCAGACGGTGCGGCTGAATGCGGATTTCCACCCAATCCTGCTTTCGCCGCGCATGATTGCCCGCTGCCGTAAACAGGGTGGCCACATCGTCGGCCGCAGTGGACAGGCGCAGCGAATCGAGTCCCGAGGCCACGGAGGGATAGGCGATCGACGCAACAATCCCCAGAATCGCCACCACCACCAGCATTTCGATCAACGTGACGCCGGATTGTCGACGACGCCTCACTTCCAGCTCAGGATGTCGGCGTTGATCTCGGTGCCGCCGTTCTGTCCGTCGGCACCCAGCGACACGATGTCGGGTTCATCGCCATGTTCGCCGGGAAACTTATAGATATAGTCATGCCCCCACGGGTCCACCGGAACATCCTTGGGCAGATAGGGGCCTCTCCAGCTTTCGACGCCGTCGGGCTTTTCCCGCAGGGCCTTCAGGCCCATCTCTGTGGACGGGAACGTTCCAACGTCGAGCTTGTATTGGGCCAGCGCGCCCTGAAAGTTCTGGATCTGAACCTTGGCCGCGGTAATACGCGCCTGATCGGCCCGGCCCAGAATCTTCGGAGCGACCAGAGCGGCAAAAAGCGCGATGATCGTCACAACGACGAGCATTTCGATCAGCGTGACGCCCTGCCGGTTCCTCCGGCGCCGCGCCATGGCGGAAATCACTTTCATGGAGACATCCATCAGATAGCTACCTCGTTAATGCTGGTGATCGCCAGCAGCATACTCAGGATCAGCGCGCCCACGATGATGCCCATAATCAGGATCAGCAGCGGCTCGAACAAATTGGTAAATCTCTTGACGGCGGCGCGCGTGTCGGCGTCGTAAATATCCGCCATCCGGTTGAACATTTCGTCCAGGCGTCCCGTTTCTTCGCCGACGGCGAGAAGATGCCCAGCCAGCGAAGGAAACTCGCCGGCGCGTGTCAGGGGATGCGCAATTCCCTCGCCGCGCTTGACGCCCTGGGCCACCTGCTCCAGCGATTTCGACATCCGGGTGTTGCTCAGGATGCGAGAGGAGATGGAAAGGGACTGGACCAGCGGAACGCTATTGGCCACCAGGGTCCCCATGGCGCGCGCAAAACGGGCCGTTTCCGCCCGGCGGATCACATCGCCCAGCAATGGCATTTTTAGCTTCAGCGAATCCCACCAAACCCGCCCCGATCCCTGCCGGATATAGGAATAAAACGCCAGACTGCCCACGGCCAGTCCGCCGGCGAGCCAAAGCCCATATTCCCGCGTGAACTGACTCAGAGTGAGCATGATCTGCGTTGGCAACGGAATCCTCATCCGGCCGTCTTCGAACATCGAAGCAAACCGGGGCACGACGTAATAGAGAAGCACGAAGATGGAAGCCAACCCCACAAAGGCCAGGAGAACCGGGTAAACCAGCGCAGAAACGATATAGCCGCGAAGGTCGTCGCGCGAGCGCGCATAGTCCGACATCCGCGCAAAGACAACCGCCAGCGAGCCGCCCGCCTCTCCCGCGCGGACCATGTTGATATACAGCTCGCTAAAAATCTTGGGATGCGCGGCGAGCGAATCCGCCAACGACTTACCGCCTTTGAGAAGCCGCGAGACATCCAACACGACGGCCTTCAACTCCGGCCGGTCTGTCAGTTCCACAACAATTTCCAAAGAGCGGTCGATCGGAACTCCCGCGGCGAGCAGCGTGGACATCTCCTGCGTAAAAAAGCTCACGTCGCGCTCGCGAACGCTGGTAAACGAGGGGAGCTGGAACCCGGATTTCGGAGCCTCCAGGCCGATATGAATCGGCCGCAGCCCCTGACGCCGCAGTTCGCTGGCGGCCGCGCGAGAATTCTCGGCGGTCAACGCGCCCGAGCGAGTTTTGCCGTCGGCGGTCAGGGCCCGGAACTGGAATGTCGTCATCGGCAAATGCTCAGAACTCCTGCGTTACCCGGATCACCTCATCCACTGTCGTAACACCGGCCGCCACTTTCGTCCACCCATCCTCGCGAAGGGTGCGCATTCCATTGCGGCGGGCCGCCTCGGTGAGATGACTGGCATCGGAGTTTTGCATGATGAGGCGCCGCACTTCTTCATTCAGCTCCATCAGCTCGAAAATTCCCATACGGCCGTAGTAGCCGGAGCCGAAGCACCGCTCGCATCCCGCGCCCCGGAAAGACTCCACCAGGTCGCCCCACGGATTCGCCACCAGACCATCGGGATTCTTGCAAAACGGGCAAATGACACGAACCAGCCGCTGCGCCAGCACAGAGACGAGCGACGAGACGATCAGGTAATTTTCGACACCCATGTCCGTCAGGCGCGTGATTGCGCTGGGCGCGTCGTTGGTATGGAGCGTGGAAAAGACGAAGTGCCCGGTGAGCGATGCCCGAATCGCCACATCCGCCGTTTCACGATCGCGAATTTCGCCGACCATGATGACATCCGGGTCCTGACGCACAATGTGGCGCAGGCCCGAGGCGAACGTCAGACCGATCTGCGTATTGACGTGAATCTGGTTGATTCCGTCCATCTGGTACTCCACCGGATCTTCGATGGTGATGATTTTCTTGTCGGTTTGGTTGATACGCTTCAGCGCGGAGTAGAGCGTGGTGGATTTACCGGAACCGGTTGGACCCGTCACCAGGAAAATGCCGTGCGGCATGGACGTGTAATGCTCCATCCGGTCCAGCATTCGTTCGTCAAAACCTAACGCCCGCAGATCGTAAAAATCGCCGGCCGAGCGGTCCAGCAGGCGCATCACGACGCTTTCGCCGTAAAGAGTCGGAAGCGTGGAAACACGAAGATCGATTTCACGCCCAACGCTCTTGATTTTGATTCTTCCGTCCTGGGGGAGCCGCCGCTCGGCAATGTTGAGTTTCGCCATCAGCTTCACTCGGGAAATGACGGCGGCCTTCATCTCGCGCGGCGGAGGGTCCTGTTCCTGAAGCACTCCGTCGATCCGGAAACGCACACGGAATTCCTTTTCGAACGGCTCAACGTGAATGTCCGAGGCGCGCTTTTCCACAGCGGAGGCGATCATCGCATTCACCTGGCGGATGACGGGCGCTTCGCTGGCGAGATCGCGCAGATGCTCCAGATCCTCGGCAGCATCCGCATCGCCGAATTCCCCCGCCGCTCCGCTGTCCTCCGAAGCGAAGGCCCGCCGGATCCAGTCGACGATATCCGCTTCCGGCGCGAGAACCGCAATCACCTTCAGACCCGTAGCATTGCGGACTGCGGTTAACGTTTCAAAGTCCAGCGGATCCGCCATGGCGAGGCGAAGTGCCGGACCCTCGAAATCCATCGGGTAGACCTTCGCCTGTTCCAGAAAGCGCGGGGAAAGCGATTCAATTTCCGGAGCGGCCGGCGGCAGCGCTTCAATAGTCACAACGGGAATTCCCAACTGCTCGGAGAGAGCGGAGAGGATTTCGCGAGGGGCGACGAATCCGAGATCAATGAGAATCTTGCCGAGCTTGTCGCCGGATCGCTCGCGCTGGAGATCCAGCGCCCGGCTCAGTTCCTGTTCATCGAGAAGACCCTTCGAAATCAGAAGCTCGCCAAGACGCACCTAGAATTCCTGAACCTTGATGGCAGCTTTGTTCTTTTCCAGCAGATCCCGCTTGGCGCCCTGCATCACGATCTGGTTGGGAATGCCGGTGGTATCTTCCAGCTTTCGGTGAAAGAGCGTTACCCCCAGAACGACCTTCTCGCTACCCGGCAGCGACGGCAGCATCTCGGCCGCGCGGAGCAGCGAATCCTGCATAGACGTGCGAAGAGCGGGTAGCCGCTCCAGGCGTTTCTGGCGCAGACGCTCCCGGCCTTCTTTGTTTGCGCCAGGAGGAAGCATCGGACTGTTCGGGCCGAGCGCGAGACTGATTTCGGTGGTGAACACAGCGCCGAGACCATCGAGATAAACGCCGCGAGTGGTGCCCAGCAGGAGATACGGCTCATCGAAGAGAGTCTCCATCCGGCGGTCCATCGCTTTTTCGACGGCCGTCAGGGTACTCCGGTCGGGAGCGGCGAATAAAGCAAGCGACAAAAGGGCGGCAGCGCGTTTCATCGAGCCGCGCCCTCCGGCTCCGAGACGTCGGCAGAAGCCATATACATCCGGTTCATCTGCTTCCGAATGATCTCGAAGTTCTCCTCGACCGCCACCATCGTGGCGCGGTGATCGAACTCCAGGCGTTCTCGCGTCTCGGCGACAGCCGCCTTCAGCTTGGCGTCGTTTTCGGCTTGGGCTTTCTTTAAAGCCGCTTCCAGCCGCTGATTGAACTGCGTTTCCAGGGCAGATGTGTCGACGACCGGAGTTAATGCGATGTTGCTGCGAATGGGTCGAACCATGACCCCGTGCGCCATAACCGCAAAGGACAGCATCGCGGCGGAAGCCAATCCCCAGATCGGGAATCGCTGCCACCATTTGGGTTCAAACACCTTGTCGGAGACGAAAGCAATCCGCCGGGGAATTTCCTCGTCCGGCAGGGCGCGCAGCGCGGCCAGAGTCGTCTCCAGACGCTCCGCCTCTTCGGGCGGAACGCTACGCAAGTGTTCTCGAAGTTCTTCGTCCATTACGTCCTCGCTGGCGCCAGCGTGTCCTTCAGCAGATCCAGCGCCGTGTAGAGCCGGGATTTCACGGTCGAGACGGGAACTCCCAGGATCTCGGCCATTTCCTCAAACTTAAAACCCTGATAGATCTTCAGAAGGACCGCTTCCCGCTGGTCCGCATTCAGCTTGTCCAAGGCCGTTGCGACCGCGAGCGACAACTCGATGGGTGCGAGAGCCCCGGCCGGCTTGACTACGACCGGGGCTTCGTCCAGTTCTTCCTGCGGTTTTGTCCTCCGCAAGAGCGAGAATGCTTCGTTGTGAGCGATGCGAAACAGCCAAGGAGAGAACCGCCCCGCATCATCCAACTTTCCCAGAGCCTGCCAGGCTTTTAAAAAGACATCCTGGGTCAGGTCCATGGCATCCTCACGGTTGCCTACCAACTTTACGAGGTAGTTGAACACACGCCTTTCCCATCGGGAAATCAACACGTTATACGCGTCGACGCTCCCCCGGGTGGCTTTTACCACCAGGTCGCGGTCTTCCACCTCGCGGAAGATCAAATCTGGCTCCGTTTGAGAAGACGCATGGAAGCGGGAAAAAGTCGAAGGTCAGGCAAGAGGCACCACTCTTGAGGCCAGAATTCGGCGGTCCCGGGTGAGGAGCGGGGCCTGATGAACAATGCTTGTGGCGGCGATCAGCTCATCCGCAGGATCGCTGCGGAAGTCCAGCCGTTGCAACGCATGACAGACGCTCGCATCCACGGGCAGCACCTCAAATTGCGAAAGGATTTCAACCTCTCGAACGCCGCCGAGGTCGAACTCGATCTTTCCCAGGCTCGCCAACTTCCACAGCTCCCACAGGACGACGGCGGAGATTACCACCGGTGTTGTCTGAATGAGCCGGCGTTCCCGCTCGCTCAGCTCGTCCCTCAGGAGAATCAGGAGGATACACGTATCCAAGTTCAGCATCCCAAACAATTCCTGTCGAGAGAATGTCGCCTTTGATCTTAATGTGGTCCTTCAGAGCGCCGATCAGGTGCGATACGTTCCGGGGACCGGCCGGCACGATTTTCGCGACGGTTCGGCCACGCTTGGTGAGAGTGATCCCCTCCGGCGGAAGGTCGTCCACGATAGCCAGGCACTTTTCCTTAAACTCCGAGATCTTCATCGTCGGCATGCCTCCAGAGTAAATCCAGACACTTCAAGTGTCCAGTCAGATGATCTGGCTATATTTTCGCCATTGCTACCATGCAAGTTGTGAAGTTTCCGCTCGCCTTCATTCTCATGAGCACCCTTATTTCCGCTGCCGAACCGCCTGTCGCGAAGATCGTCCCGAAGAAGATTGAGGTCAACGGCGACACCCGCGTCGATAACTACTTTTGGCTTCGGGACGACGCCCGCAAAGACCCGGAAGTTCTGAAATACCTCGAAGCGGAGAATGTGTATACCGAATCGGTTCTCAAGGGCACAGAAGGGCTCCAGAAGAAGCTCTATGACGAATTGATTGGCCGCATCAAGCAAACCGACGAGAACGTCCCGGTGCGGCGCGGCGATTACTTCTACTACATGCGCACGGTGGAGGGAAAGCAGTACCCGATCAACTGCCGCAAGAAAGGTTCCCTGAGCGCTCCCGAGGAAATTCTGGTGGACCAGAACGCTCTGGCCGCCGGACAAAAGTACTTCCGCATCGGGGCGTATCAGCCGAGTCCCAGTCAGGAACTGCTGGCGTATACCGTCGACACCGAAGGCGACGA
>CAZETQ010000018.1:56142-76482 GCA_964515165.1 uncultured Solibacteraceae bacterium
AGCCGAGTCCCAGTCAGGAACTGCTGGCGTATACCGTCGACACCGAAGGCGACGAGGTCTACACGCTGGTGGTGAAGGATCTGAAGACCGGAAAAATGCTCAACGACCAGGTGAGAGGCGTCTACTATTCCCTTGCTTGGGCGAATGACAACAAGACGCTCTTTTATAACGTTCTGGACCCGGCCAAGCGACCCTACAAGATTTTCCGGCACTCGCTAGGCACGGACGCCAAAGCGGACGTCGAAGTCTTTCACGAAAAAGACGAGCGGTTCGAAGCCGAAGTTTCCACGACTAAGAGCGGCGAGTATCTGTTCATCGACAGCAACAGCAAAATCACCTCAGAAGTTCTGTATTTGAAGGCCGATCAGCCGCAGGGTTCGTTTCAGGTGCTGCTGCCGCGCAAGGAGGGCATCGAGTACGGAGCGGTCCATCACGGCAAAGACTTCTTCGTCCAGATCAACGACACCGGGCGGAATTTTCGCGTCGTTCGCATCCCGGTGAAAGAGCCGTCGATGGAGCATGCGGTGGAAGTGATCCCGCACAGCGCCGACAACTACATCACCCGCATCGACGCCTATGAGAATCATCTGGTAGTCGTACAGCGGCAGAACGGCCTGGCCGGGCTCCGCGTGGAAGATCTACGCACCGGCAAATCGCACACGGTGGCGACTCCGGAGCCGGTCTATGCGATTACGCTGGGCTCACCCGACGACAACCCCGAGTTTCGTACCAACCAGGTTCGCTTCACCTACATGTCGCTGGTGACTCCGAAATCCGTCTACGACTACGATATGGACAAGCGCGCGCTGGATCTGAAAAAGCGCGATGAAGTGCTGGGCGGCTACGATCCGAATCTCTACGCGACGGAGCGCATCTTCGCCACGGCGCAGGACGGCAACAAGGTGCCAATCGCCTTGGTCTATAAGAAGGGCCTTAAGAAAGACGGCTCCAACCCGACGTTTCTGTATGCCTACGGCTCCTACGGAATCAACACGGAGCCGGTGTTCAGTCCCGACCGGCTGAGTCTTCTGGACCGCGGGTTTGTCTACGCCATCGCTTCCATCCGCGGCGGCAGCGAAATGGGCAAGCCCTGGCATGACGACGGCCGGATGCTGGCCAAGCGGAACACGTTTACCGACTTCATCGCGGCCGCGCAGTACCTGATCGAGCAGAAATACACGCGTCCCGACAAGCTCGGGATCATGGGCGGGAGCGCCGGGGGCCTCTTGATGGGTGCGGTGGTGAACATGCGTCCGGATCTCTTCGGCGCGGTGATCGCGAAAGTACCGTTCGTGGACGTGATCAACACGATGCTGGACGAGTCGCTGCCTCTCACCGTCGGCGAGTTCGAGGAGTGGGGCAATCCCAAGGAGTCCAAATATTACGGCTACATGCGCAGCTACTCGCCCTACGACAACGTCGAACGCCAGAAGTATCCGGACATGCTGGTGACGGCGGGGCTGAACGATCCTCGCGTATCGTACTGGGAACCGGCCAAATGGGTGGCCAAGCTCCGCACCATGAAGAAGGGCGATAATCTGCTGTTGCTGAAGACCAACATGGGCGCCGGGCACTTCGGAGCTTCGGGCCGCTATGATCGCTACAAGGAGATCGCTCTGGATTATGCGTTTCTTCTGGTCGCCCTCGGAGTCGAAAAACTATGAGACGTCGTGAAATTCTGGCAGGCGCGGCAACGCTGCCTGCCCTGCTGGCGCAGCAAGCCAATTGGAAGCCGCTGACGCTGAACGCGAATCAGAACGAGACGATCATCGCCTTGACCGACCTTTTGATTCCAGCTACCGGCACGCCCGGGGCGAAGGCGGCAAACGTCAATCGATACATCGATCTGCTGTTGACCGACGGCACCGCGCAACAGCGAACGACGTTCCTGGCAGGACTAACCAAGCTGGACGCCTTCACCCAACAGAGCCACGGCAAACCGTTTCGAAGCTGCACGGCCGCCCAGCAGACGGCGATTTTAAAGCAGGGTTTCGACGGCACGGCTCCGGAAGACATCACGGAGTTTCTTGGGGCTGCCAAGGCCTTGACCTCGCGGATCTACTACAACACCGAGATTGGCGAGCAGGAGCTGAACAAAGGCGGACGAGTTCCCCAGTCCTTTGCCTGCAAAGTGTGAACTATCCCGAATCCGTCCGCTTCCTCTATTCGCTAGGGAACGAAACCAAAACTATCAAACTCGGCCTGGAGCGCATGCGCGAGATGTGCGCCGCCCTGGGTCATCCGGAGCGTCAGCTGCGATTCATCCACGTCGCGGGAACGAACGGCAAAGGCAGCACCTGCGCGATGATCGAATGCGGCCTGCGCGCCGCAGGGTTCACCACAGGCTTGTACACTTCGCCGCATCTGGTTTCGCCGACGGAGCGAATCTCGATCAACGGCGAAGCCGTCGACGAGACCGCCTTCACCCGGGCATTCGACGAAGTTCACACGGCCGTTGCAGGTTTTGAGACCCATCCGACTTACTTCGAAACCGTGACGGCAATGGCCCTCGTGATCTTCCGCGATGCCCGCGTGGACCGGGTGGTCTGGGAAGTGGGGCTGGGGGGCCGCCTGGACGCAACCAACGTTGTCACGCCGGAGCTTTGCGTGATCACTCCGGTGAGCCACGATCATCAGGATTATTTGGGTGAAACTCTCGTCGCGATCGCGGGGGAAAAGGCAGGAATTCTCAAACCTGGCGTTCCGGCGGTGATCGCTTCTCAGAAGCCGGAAGCCCGGTACTCGATCGAATCGCGAGCCAGGGAAATCGGCGCGCCCTTGCGATTTGTAACAGACAGCGATCCTTCTTTTGCCCCTTCTCTATTGGGTCGTCATCAGATCGAGAATGCGCGGACAGCGGCGGCCGCCCTGGCGGCGCTCGGCCTGAAGCAGGAGTTCATCGAACGCGGCATCCACGACGCGCAGTGGCCGGGCCGCCTGGAACTGGTCTCGCGCCGCCCGGACGTTTATCTCGATGGCGCCCACAATGTCGCCGGTGCCCAGGCGATCGCCGGCTTCCTCCGCGAGAAGTATCCCAACCGGAAGCTTTGGCTGGTTTTTGGCGTGATGCGCGACAAGAACATTCAAGCCATTACCGAACCGTTGTTCCCGCTGGCTTCGGAGCTGATCCTGACCGCGCCAGTGATCGAGCGCGCCATGCCGCCGCAAGAGATTCCGGCACCGGAGCATGCGCAGGCCGCCGCTACCGTCGCGGATGCGCTGGGCATCGTGAAGAAAGCTGCTCCGGAAGACGTCGTTCTGATCACGGGTTCGTTGTTTCTGGTTGGGGAAGCGAGGGCGCTGCTTCTCTCATGAAGTACGGCTTGGAATACTCCTTCAGCTTTTTCCGGAGCGTTCTGTTCATCGTGCCGGCGATCCTCCTGTCGACTGTGTTTTGGGGATTGCTGAGCCTGCTGGTTTCGCCTTTCGACAAGGGCGGGCGCAAGCAGGCGGTGATGGCCCGGCTTTGGGCGAAGACTCTGCTGGTGGTTTCCGGAACTCGCGTAGACGTTCGCGGGCTGGAGAAGCTGAAGCCCGGCCAGCACTATATCTATGTGGCGAATCATCGAAGCTACATGGATACTCCGGTGGTTCTCGCTTCGCTACCCGGGGCGTTCCGGTTCATGGCTAAGGCGGAACTGTTCAATATTCCTCTGATGGGCGGTCATCTGCGCCGCGCCGGTCATATCTCGGTGCCCTTGGACAAGCCGCGAGAGGCGATTCGCAGCATGTCCGAAGCGGGCCGCGTGATTCGGGAAAACAAAATTTCCGTTCTGGTCTTTCCGGAAGGCGGGCGCACGATGGGAGAAATGGGCGAGTTCCGCGAAGGCGCGGCGTTTATGGCCATCAAGGCCCAGGTTCCGGCGGTTCCGGTCGGTTTGATCGGCATGCATGAGCTTCTTTCCATGCACTCGGTGCACGTTCGCCCACGGAGAGTCATTGTCAATATCGGCGATCCCGTTTTCACCGAAGGCATGGACACCCGGCAGCGAACGGAGCTGACGGAACAATTCCGCCAGCAGATTTCCACGCTGATTTCCTATACTTGACGCATGCTCTCGCGTCGCGCACTTTTGGGCACGCTGCCCCTGACCGCATTTGCGCAGAACCGCCGCCCGGAACCGAAGCCGTCGGAGGTTATGCCGATCGACGAGTATGAGCCGAAGTCCACGCTGGTGGTGCCGCAACATCCTCTGAGCCGGGCGAAGTTTCCGTTTATCGACATGCACAATCACCAGCAGCGTGACACCGATCTCGACAAGCTGGTGCGGGAAATGGACAAATTGAACCTGCAGGTGATGGTGAATCTGTCGGGTTCCTACGGCGACTGGTTAAAGCAGGCGGTGAAGAATTTTAAGGGAAAGTACGCCAACCGCTTCGTGGTTTTCGCCAACCTGGATTTTCGCGATATCGATTCGCCGGACTATTCGAACAAGGTGGCCCGCCAGCTGGAAGACGACATCAAGGCTGGCGCGCAAGGGCTGAAGATCTTTAAGAACTTCGGCATGGATTTGAAGGATGGGAAGGGCCAGCGAATCCACGGCGACGACGCGCGGTTCGACAAGGCGTTCGATGTGCTGGCAAAGTACAAGCTGCCCTGCTTTATCCACACGGCGGAGCCGGCAACGTTCTTCCAGCCCGTCGATAAATACAATGAGCGGTGGCTGGAGCTTTCCACGCTGCCCCAGCGCCGGCGGCCGCCAGATAAGTATCCGCCATGGGAAACACTGATGAACGAACAATGGGCTCTGTTCAAGCGCCATCCCAAGGTGAACTACATCAGCGCGCACCTCAGCTGGCTGGGGGGTGATCTCGGCCGCTTGGGTAAGCTCCTGGACGAGATCCCGAACATGCACACCGAGATCGGCGCCGTCCTGGCAGAGCTGGGCCGCCAGCCGCGGTTTGCCCGCCAATGGTTCATCCGCTACCAGGACCGCGTGGTGATGGGCAAAGATACGTGGGAGCCGTCGGAGTACGCGACGTATTTCCGGGTGCTGGAAACCTCTGACGAGTACTTCGACTACTACCGGAAACGTCACGCCTTCTGGAAGATGTACGGACTCGATCTGCCTGACGAAGTATTGAAGAAGCTCTACTACAAGAACTCGCTACGCCTGATCCCGGGGATCGACCCGAAGCCGTTCCCGAAGTAGAGGGTCATATGCATATGTCCGTGCTCGGCAACTCAGCGCAATGCCGGGAGTGTCCATAGCCGGGCACGAAGCAAGAGGGATTTGCCGGCGTGTACCGGATTTTATCCGGAACGCCCTGAATCCTAGAATTCACCGCTGAGCACCTTGCGATAGTCCATTCACTTCGCCACCATAGAAAAATCATGACCCCCAACATGCTGGGAGCTTACGGCGACTGGGCTGCCCAATCTCTGGCCGATCCGCCGCGGCTCTCCTTCCGCCAGCCGATGTTCCAGAACGTCGATGCCTGGCGAGCGGTAGCTCGCGCGCAGTTTCTCGAAGCGATCGCCGCCCCGGGCGGGGCCGCGACGCCGGTTCCCTCCATCCAGCATCGAATCGAATTCGACGGCCTTTCGATCGAGCATATGCAGTGGCAGCTCCCCTACGGGCCTCCCACCGAAGCGCTGGTCTTGAAGCCGCTGGGAGCAACGGGAAAACTTCCGGGAATTGTCGGCCTTCACGATCACGGCGGCAACAAGTATTTCGGGCTGCGCAAGATCACCCGGATGTCGAAGGACCCGCACCCGCTGATGATCCGGCATCAACAGCATTATTACGGAGGCGCCGCCTGGGCCAATGAACTGGCCAAGCGGGGATACGTTGTCGTTGTCCACGACACCTTTACCTTCGGCAGCCGCCGCATGCGCTACGCCGATTTGCCGGAAGTCATCCGGCCCGGATTGAAAGAGAACAACCCCGAGGCCGAAGACGAAATCAACGCCTACAACCGTTTTGCCGCCTCCCACGAGAGTATCGTTGCCAAGAGTCTGTTCTGCGCCGGAATGACATGGCCCGGCGTCTTTGTCTTCGACGACCGGCGAGCCTTGGACTACCTTGCCTCGCGGCCGGACGTGGATCCCACTCGAATCGGCTGCTGCGGTCTATCGGGGGGTGGCTTGCGAACGGTCATGCTCACCGGCGCCGACGAGCGGATCCGCTGCTCCTGTTGCGTGGGGATGATGTCGACATGGCGGGATTACCTGCTGAACAAGTGCCACACCCACACCTGGATGTGCTACGTTCCCAATCTTCCGCGGGACCTGGACTATCCGGAGATCCAAGGATTGACCTGTCCCAATCCGCTGCTGGTTCTCAGCAACCGGCAGGACCAGCTTTTCACGCTGCCGGAAATGGAACGGTCTGACCGCATTCTGGGCGAGGTTTACAAGAAGGCCGGCGCGTCAGACCGCTACCGGACCAGCTTTTACGACGGCCCGCACAAGTTCGACCTTGCGATGCAAAAAGAAGCGTTCGAATGGTTCGACCGGTGGTTGAAGGGATAGGCCCCGGCTAGCTAGCCCGCCGGCTGTTCCTTCGGCTCCGGCTGCGCGGCGGGCTCAGGCTGAGCCTTCGCTTCCGGCTTCGGGGCAGGCGGTTGCTTAGCCGTGCTGGGCAGGCCGAAATTCCGGATGATCACCTCGGCGGGGTTCCCCATCGCCAGCGAGTAAGCCGGAATGTTGGTGATGACGACGCTCTTTGCGCCGATGATCGCGCCTTCTCCGATCGTCACACCCTTCATGATGTGGGTGCCGTTGCCGATCCAGGCCTTCTTGCAGATCCGGACCGGACGGCAGTCCTTCGGATTGGGCGGCTGCATCGACAGGCGCAGATCCGCCTCTCGCGGGTGAGCATCGGTATCGGAAATGTGGCAGTCGTAGGGCAGCCACACGTCTTCTTCGATCACGACCTCGCGGTTCACCGAGATCATTGTGTTCCAGCCGATCCCCACCCGGTCGCCAATCACCAGTTTCGGCTGGTCGTACACGCGCCCGGACATGACCTGTACATTGCCGCCGAAGCTCACCCAGTCGCCGACATGGATTTCCACATGGCCCGTGACGAACGGCATTTTCCCCCACATACGCACGTTCCGCCCAAAGCTGGCACAGCGAGCCTGAAATAGCGGGGCTCGATAAAAAAACGTAATGAACGAATTGAATGCACTGATGACCATCCAGTGCAGTTCGTAGAAAAACCGCAGCGGCGCCAGGACGAATCGGGGCAGCTGAATTACCGACGGCCAGGTGACGAAAGCATAAATGCGCTTTAGAACTCGCACAGCAGGCGAATTCGACCGCTTCAGCCGCAGGATGAGGCGGTTCATAAAGCCGGCTTGTTGCATGAAAAAGTTGGGCTAGTTTTTCAGGGCTGGAACCAGGTTCAGCAGGTCGTCGACGGTCTTGCAATTTCCCAACTGACGCGGTGAAATCGAATGCTCATAGTGCTCGTCGACCAGTGCGATATAGGAAACCACAGCGATCGAATTCCAGTTTTCGAGCGAACTCAGCGCTTCCGGACCCTTGAGGGTACCGGCCGGCAACTCCAGCAATTCGTCGAGGTGATGAAGGAATGTTTGACGATCCATAGGGTTATTTTTGAGGGTAACACAGGGCCAATTTCGAGCCTTTGTTGACTGTCTCCACCTATATATCGGATGCCGGACCGGAACCTTTACGGGTATTCCACCGGATCTGAGCCGGCAAAAATTCTGTACGATGTCTGCGAGATTCCTTTTCACCGGAGGGCCGTTCGTGCCGCCAGACTCCCTATCCCGCCGCTCCGCGCTACAGGGCGCGGGGGCGGTTTTTCTTTCTTCCGCATCGTTCGGCGGGCAGACCGATTGGGTTGTGCCCGCTGCCAGAGACCTTCCCCAAATGTGCCTGAACGCGGGCAACAGGGATGACGCCATCCTTAGGAATTTCAAGCAGATCGGAGTGGATTCCGTCGTCTTGCCCGGACCGGCGATTCCCTGGACTGAACAGGGCCTGAGAGCGCTGATCCAGCGTTTTCAACCTCTCGGCCTTTCGGTGGCCAATCTCATGATCGTCGGCTTCAACGACGTCATCTGGGGAGGTCCGGAGGCGGAGTCTCAAACCGAAAAGGTGATTCAGTCCATCCGGGCGGCGGGCAAAGTAGGGCTGCCCGTCGTGGAATACAACTTCTATGCCCACCGTCTGACCGAAGGTTATCGGGAAGAACTGGGCCGCGGAGGAGCGGGCTACACGGCGCATGACTACGAACGCTCGAAAAACCTGCCACCCAAAGACGGGATGGGAAGGCATAGCCGCGCCGATCAGATGAAGCGGGCGCAGCGCTTCCTGAAGGCCGTGATTCCGGAAGCCGAAAAGGCGCGGGTACGCCTGGCTCTACATCCCAATGATCCGCCCGTCCCCCTCAGCCGCGGCTCCGGACAAATTGTCGCGACGTTCGAACATTGGAAGGAGTACCTGGCATTGGCGGACACTCCCTACAACGGCATGACCTACGACTGCGGCGTCAGCCGCGAGATGGGAGAGGATCCCGTCGCCGTGTGCCGCTATCTGGGGGAGCGCGACCGCATCAATCACGTCCACTACCGCAATGTCGTGGTCCGGAAACCCTACGTCGATTACACCGAAGTCTTTCCCGATAACGGCATGGTGAACATGTTCGCGGTGATGAAGGAGCTGGTGCGCCAGAAGTACTCCCGCGGTTTCTATCCCGAGCATCCGCGCGCCCTGGACATCGACCGGGAGCGCGGCATTCCACACGGTGCGGGCGGTGGTGGCTTCGTTGCCGAAGTTTATAACGTTGCCTACGCAAAGGCGATGCTGCAGGCAGTGCTATCGGCCTGATCCATGCCGCTGCTCGTGGTCCAGCAGCCATCGCTTCCGCTCCAGCCCTCCTCCATATCCGGTGAGAGAACCATTGGCCCCGATGACGCGATGGCAGGGCACGACAATCCCAACCGGATTGGAGCCGTTGGCCAGACCCACGGCCCGCACCGCTTTCGGCCTCCCGATCTGCTCCGCCAGAACTCCATAGGAAACCGGCGACCCGGGCGGAATCGCTCGCAGCGCCTTCCAGACACCGCGCTGGAACGCGGTTCCCGCCGTCTCGACCTCGATGTCGTCGATCGACCGGATTTCCCCCGCGAAGTAGCGCTCCATCGTGTCGCGCAACGCCGCCGGAGCCGCATCCGGAACCAGGGTGTACCCGTTTTCCCCATAGTGCAGCTTCAGCAGGCGCAGCATCCGCTCCTGGTAATCCGTCCAATCCGCCGCCCGTAGTTTTCCTTCCCGATCCGTCACCAGGATGAGCTCCCCAATGGGAGTCTGCATCCGGCCCGCCGCGAGATTCAGGACGCTAGGCATTGTGGCCGGCCGCCGTCCGGTACAAATGCGCAATCTCGTCTTCGGTCCGCAGCAGCTGCAGCCGGACCGGGCGGGAAGCCGGAAAGCAGATGGTGACCGCGCCTTTCGGGCACAAATCCATACAGGGAACCCCGATGACGTGCAGAGCCCTTTCGGGATGCTCCTTGTTCAAGCGCTGGATTGTCTTCTTCAGCTTCGCCAGTGCGCGCAGACCCTTCTGCCCTTTTAGCTTCTTCTGGCACTTCCGGCAAGCCAGCAGAACCTCGCCCTTCCAGGTAACCGGGTATGACTTGAGACCGTCCGCCATCTTCTGCCAGTTTAGGCGCAGGAGATGATGCGGCCCTAATTGAGCAGAAGCGGAGGAACCGTCATCCAGACGCTGGTCCCCCAGAATCTTACTGGCGAAGAACCGTTATCCCACTCCACCCGGGCGTTGGCGCGAGAACAGAACAGCTCGCCGCTCTTGAGGCAACACTTGTCGCGGGAAACAGCATCGGCGCGGACCACCAGCGACACTTCAATCTGTTTGCCCGCGCCGTATGTTCCCAGCTTCAAATAGATGGTCTGTCCCGGTGCCGGAGTGTTGGCGTTTGCTCCCAACCCCAGCGATTTTCCGAAGTTGTTCAGGAACAGCCCCTCGTCCGACCGCTCGGCGCAGTTGTTCCCGCTGCCTGTCGTCCCGTTCGGGACGTTGAACCGGCTCGCTTCGGTGCTCCAGACCACGACTCCGTCGATCAGCAGATCGGCGCGCAGGCGGGATTGCCACCGGCTGGGGCCTTCGCCTTCCAGCGCGCCGCCGACCGTAAGAGCGGGAAGCTTGAACGCGATGCTCAGACTGCGCATCGAGTTGAAACTGATCCGGGTGGACCACGATGCATTCGCCTCCGCCGAGGATTGCCCAAAAGCCTGGGCAAACAGGAACGGCATCCCGTTCGATCGCATCGTTGCCCAAGCTTGGGCCGAGTCCCCCGTCTGCTTGAAGTTAAATACCGAGCCGCTGGGCGGAGCGGCGGTTTCGGCGGGAACGGGCGAGCCTCCGGTATTTGGCTCGGAGACACCCCGGTACACCGCGGAAATGGATCCCGTTTGACGCTCTGTCGTATTGCCTGTACCGTTTCCCAAGGCCGTGACATCGGCCCAGGCCGCCGTCTTGAACGTCAAACCGGTAAGCTGATTCGCTGCGGAAAGATTGGAGATTTCGGTGGAAGTCAGCTCCCGGACCGGCGAGGCGCCGCCGGTATCCGCGCTTTGAGCGGCAACGGACACGAAAGTGGCGGCAACAATGGTGCGGAATTGCATAAGGCTCTCCTGGAATGTCTTGCGATTCGATCCGCGGCAGAACGAAGCTATGGAGCTTTGGCGTAGAAACCGAGGCCGGGAATCGAGCCGCCGGTGACCGTGACCTTTGCGCTGGAATCCGAGCAGCGTTTTTCCTTGGGATAGCCGGCGCCAATATAGGCGTCTCCGCAATTGGGCGCGTCGGAAACGACGTCTGTTCGAATCACCCAGGAAAACCGGATAGAGTCGCCGGCATTGAACCGGCCGAGATACAGAGTATCGGTTCCTGTCGAGGAAGCCCGGTCCCAAAGAGTGTCAAAGTGATCGGCGGCGTTGTTGCCGAGGCCTTCGGCATAGGTGTACGTTTTCTCGGACGACCACGCTGGCAGGTTATTGATGTACAAATCAACGGCGGCACGCATTCGAATTTTGTTTGGTTTTTTGTATAAATACGTGCCGCCGTTGTAATCGCCGGGGCAGCAAAGGGAATAGGCGGTGGCGAAACTCATTTGAAATGTTGGGACGTGAACGGTGAGGAAATAGTCGCCCGGAGAGCCGAAGTGCTCCACCTTCACGCTGTAGGTGGTCATTGCCTCCGCCGAACCACTTTTGAAAATCCGCGATTGCACCAGCCGCGGAGAAACGGTCATGTCGGCCAGCGCCAGCTTCCAGAAAGGCGAAGCATACTCCTGATCGTCGGTCGCCGCGGGAGTCGGCTCCTCGCGCTGAAGCTTCGGATACTCTTTGGTGTCCTGCCAGGTGTCCGCCCAGGGCGTGGGCAGGTAATAGTCACTGGATTCGGAACTGATGCCTCCCAGCGCCTTCGTGTGATACGACAGGTCGTACACATTCGCCAGAAAGGGCTTCATCGCCGCCGTACTGAAGTTGATCGAGTGTGTGGTTCCCGTCGCAATCTTCGAGACGTTGATGTTGTCGGCGGGTGCCGCGGCCATCAGTAGGACAGCGCTTACACCGGTCCTTACAAGGGCACTCACGTTGGTTTCTCCTCCAGTGGACCGGCTTGCGTCTGTCCGTTCCTCGAGGTAGTGCGGGATGCGCGCCCAGCGTTACACGGCAATCGTCACTTTCGAACAAGCCGAAATGGCGTCAAATCCAATACCGGGCGTAAGGAGGCGCGCCCGGCTGCGCAGCGGCAATCCGGTCCGCTTCCGCGGAATTGGCCGTATCGACGCCATCCGGATAGCGGTATCGCGCGATAAAGTCGTCGTGCATTTCCAAGCCCCATCCCGGCGAGGACGGCAGAACATAACGGCCCTCGCGAATCTTCAGCGGATGCAGAAAAACACCTTCCTGCAAAAACTCGAGGTATTCCAGAAGACGTCCTTCACTGCCGAACCACGCTTGATCGAATACCGACAGCGGCCCCACCAACTGCCCTAGCCCGATTCCCCCGCTGTGAGGGCAAACCGGCACGCCATACTTCGCCGCGATGGCGATTGTCGCCAGGATTTCGTTGACTCCGCCAACGCGCGCGCCGTCGATCTGGCAATGCGTCAATCCGCCGCCCGCCAGCATTTGCTTAAAGGTAATGGCATCCGGAGCCTGCTCGCCACCCGCCACCCCGATCCCCACGGGAGCCAGAGCTTCCCGAAGGCGAATGTAGCCGGTCACATCGTTGTAGGCGATGGCTTCTTCAATGAACAACAGCTTGTATTCGGCAAGCTCCTTCATGTAAGAAGCGGCGTTTCGCCAGTCGCCCAGATTCTGATTCGCGTCGGTCAACAACTGCGCATCGGCCCCCGTCGCTTCCCGGATCGTGTTCAGCATCGCGCGATCTTCCGCCAGCGCCCGGCCGCGATCATACTGCTGGCCCCGGCCCACCTTTGCTTTGAACGCGCGCGTACCCTGGCGGTAAAGATCGCCGCACAGTTTTCGAACTTCTTCCAGCGGGCGGCCCGACCATCCCGCCGTGCTGTAGACGCGAGGACCCTCGTGCTGCAGCCGGCTCAGATTTCGTTCCTTCTGTCCGGTGCGAGACTCCAGCATCTCCAGCAGCTCTTCTTCGGTCAGCTCGTCCCGAAGGTGGTGGAAATCGATGCACTGCACAATCTGCCGGGGCGCCAGGCTGGTCAACAGACGCCACATCGGCACTTTCTCGCGCTTGGCCCACAGGTCCCACAGCGCGTTGATGACGCTGCCGCACGCCATTCGATAGGCGCCGAGGGCCAGCCAGCGCAGTTGGTGATGCTCGATCAGGGCCTGGGCAAATAATCCCGGCTCCGCCGTGAAATCCCGAAGATCCCGCCCGACGACAAACCGGTGGAGCGCTTCGATTGCCAGCTTCTGAATCTGCGTGCCGTCGCCGGCCGTGAAAACCAGGGATCGGCCCTCCAACCCGCCGTCGGTCCGGAGAATCGTGACCGCGCAGGAATAATTCGGCGCCAGGTGCCGCGGATCCGACCCGGCCAGCCCCAGGCGAACTGTCGGATAGCGAATATCCAGAACTTCGAGCGATGTGATTTTTTGATGAGGCGTCATCGGCGGTTAACTGGACTATTCTCCCCGATCTCGCCGCCCAACGGACCAGGGTCTTCCCAGCCTCGTCGTACTTTCCCGCCGGGGCGAGTCACGTCGTCGAGTTGCGGTGCGGGAAGAAGTGCTGGGAGAGGCGCTACTGCGCTTTCCGGGGATGGAGATGCCCACGCACCGACCAGTAGAGTTCTCCAACTTCGCGATAACGATGCGCAGCTTTCCGGATGAGGCCGCTCAACACTCTTGGTCCAAGCGGCAATGGCGCCTCATTGGATTTCCAAGCCCGCTCGAGAGCCAATATGCCGTCGGGTGCCATTGTCAAAACACCATGGGCAATCTAATTCCGTTGGATATTCAACTTTTCAACTTAGCAACGAGCCGCTTTATGTCATTACATAGCCGAAGCGGAAGACTTTTCGACTGAGCGTGAACTGCGGCATATTTAAGGACATTCTGATCAATTCAATCGCTAATCCACCCAACAACACCTCGACGTTCGAGAATACAAAAGAGGAAACCTCCGATCTCATCGAATTTAAGGTGCCAGCCGGAACCGCTGAGCACTTTCTGCTTTGGAGCCTGATTCTTCTTTGGCATACCGGTATTTAGGCATGTAAACGTCGTCGCCCAATTAGCACCCCCACTAACCCCAGCCCCGCCAGCGCGATCGAGCCGGGTTCGGGGACTTCGGCGGCCTCCCACATTGTGACTGTCGTGATGCTGAACTTGTAGTGCGATGGCCCGGAGATCGTGGCTGTCGTCTTGGAGTTGTAGCCCTCACCAGGGAACATAGGATTGATTGGTAACGGCGTAAACACGCTGATTTTCAAGTCAAAAGACTTTCCCTGTGGGTCAACCTCACAGCAAAACATCCCTCCCGTCGCATAGGAAAGGGTTACAGGGAAGTAGTTTCCGGGGTCCCAAGCAAAGGTCGTCGGCGTGTATGCGCAGGGCACGCCGGCGCAATCGGCCACGATCGGCTTGGTGTCGTAGCTTACAGTCGGAATGCTGACAGGCAAGGTACTCCCGGACCAAGCATCTTGCGGTTCGAGCAGCAGGGTTTGAATATTCTTGGCACCGGCAGGTGCTGCCGGGTAAGCGATGGTCGCGAGGAAGGAAAAGGTGTCGGTCAGCAACCCGTTGTCATAGTCCACAACGTGAGACACCAAATTACCGGACAGTGGCGCGGTTGTGGCCGTGGCAATGTGTAGCGCTCCGACGTTGAACTCTCCCTCGAACTCGTACGTGTTCTCGACGGCGACGAGCGCGGCTGAGGCTGTGAATGAAATGGAAAGCAGGAGGGCGGATAAAAGAACCTTCATGGCAAAGCAAACTTATCACGCCCTCCATGGCACGAAGTACTGGAACCGCCTCACGGCCTGATCGGCTGCCTGCCCTCGCGCCAGGCGACGTAGGCCTCACTCCACCAACCGAGCCCCTCGTTTGAGGCCTTTCCTCCGATGCCCGTCATATCGCAAGTCAGATAGACGCCGGCCGCTCGAGAAGGCCATCGATTCACGCCGAGGCGGGGTGTTCGTAACGATGCCGCGCGGAGCTTTACAGCACGCGAGGTGCGGAAACTGCTGTTACACTTTCGGCACTAGGCTGGCGAGACAGGAGCGAACGCTTTCACGATAATGAAATGGATGGGGCACAGTTCGGTGACTGTCTCGCAGAAGTATGTTCATCCGTCCAGCGAGTCGATAAAGCTGGCAATTGGGCGGATGGGCGTGATGTCAGGACTCCTTGCAAAAGTCCCTACACCGCTCAACCTGGTAAAGACCAAAAAGCGGCTAAGTCGTTAACAATCAATCGTGCCCGGGTGGCGAAACCGGCAGACGCAACGGACTTAAAATCCGTTTCCCGGCAACGGGAGTGCGGGTTCAAGTCCCGCCCCGGGCACCATCTCTAAAAAACAAGCTCCTTTCCCTTCTCCCGGCATCCCATGTCCGGAGGAAAAATGAACCTGATCGAAAGTCTGATTTCCGCAGGCGATGGAAGCGCGCTCAAGCAACTCGCCGGACAGTTTGGCCTCAACGGTGACCAGACGTCGTCCGCTCTGGCCACCATCGTGCCCGCGTTGGCGGGAGGCCTGAAAGAAAAACTGGCAGCAGGAGGCCCGTCGGCTGGAACGCTCACCAGCCTGATTTCCGGAGGATCTCTCAGCGGCTTTCTCGACAACCCTCAGGAGCTGACAAGCCCTGCCGCCGTCGATACCGGAAATAGCCTGCTCAGTCAGATTTTTGGCGGCGGCAGCTTAGGAAATCTTACGTCAATGATTGGCGAGAAGACCGGCATCAGTCCCGATACCATCGCCAAGATGCTACCCGTCGTCATGACTCTGGTGGGCGCGTTCCTGTCGAAGAATGCCGCCGGGAACAAAGACGCCGATCTCACCAATATGCTGGGAGCGCTGAGCGGCGACTCCACTGGAATCATGGGCGCCGTCAAAGGACTGGCCGCAAAAATCTTTGGTTAGCGCCCGCTGCGGGCTCTCGTGGTAGGGACGGGCAGATTCGAACTGCCGACCTTCCGCTTAGGAGGCGGACGCTCTATCCAGCTGAGCTACGTCCCCGAACCGTTTTTATTGTAGCGGGACTCTCCATTCACAAGTTAAGCTCCGGCCAACTTTTACACTGGCCGGAGCCTTCTTCCCAACCGATATCGAGCTTAGTGGGTTATGGTCCGTGATTCGCCTTCGGTTTGCCGCGTCTAAGGCTTGGTCTTGTCTTCGACCTTCTCCGCGCCTTCCTTGGTCTTTTCGGCGGCCTTACTCACGCCTTTTTGGGTTTCTTTTCCGACTTTCTTGGCGCTCTTCTCAACCGCTTTTCCGGTTTCCTTCGCCGCTTTCTTGGTCGCCTTACCTGCTTCCTTGATCTCTTCCTTCTGCGCGAAAGACGGAGCCGTCAGGCCGAACGCCATAATGCCTGTGCATAATATTGCTTTCAACATGAGCATTTCCGGTGCAGATCAGGGGCCAATTCAAACCGGAGAGCCGGAAACTCCTTTACTGCCAGCGCTTCAACCCTTTCGCCCCGATGTCCCGGCGGAAATGCATTCCGGCAAATTGTACTTTCGCGACTGCGGCATACGCAGAATCGATCGCCTGCCGCAAAGTGGCTCCCCCGGCGGTTACTCCCAGGACCCTGCCGCCGCTGGTCACCAGGCGTCCGGCATCGATCTTTGTGCCGGCGTGAAACACCACCGCGCCGGTTGCTTCCGCCGCCGCAATACCTGTAATTTCATCCCCCTTGCGCGGGTCTGCCGGATAGTTGGCTGCGCACGTCACCACGCAAACGGAGGGTCCGGGCTTCCATTTCAGCGATGCTTCGCGAAGTCGTCCTTCCGAGCAGGCCAGCAGCGTCTCGACGAAATCGCCTTCGATCCGGTGCATCAACGCCTGCGTCTCCGGATCGCCCAGCCGCACATTGAACTCCAGCACTTTCGGCCCCGCGGCGGTCATCATCAGGCCGGCATAGAGAAATCCCGTAAACGGAGTTCCCCGCTTCGCCATTGCCTCCACGGTCGGGCGCATGATGGTTCGCATCACCAGCTCCCGGCCTTCCTCGCCGAGAATCCGGTCGTCGCAATAGGCGCCCATGCCGCCCGTGTTCGGACCGCGATCGCCGTCGAAAACCTGTTTGTGATCCTGCGTGGGGGCCAGCGGCAGAATATGCTCGCCGTCGGTCAAGGCAATGAAGCTCACTTCTTCGCCGGGGCAAAAATCCTCCAGCACGACGCGGCTTCCCGCCGCGCCCACCAGCTCGCCGGCAAACATCTGTTCCAAGGTGGCGGCCGCCTCTTCGCGGGTCTTCGCGATCACTACTCCTTTGCCCGCCGCCAGGCCGTCGGCTTTGATGACGAGTGGGAATTCAAACCTCGCAAGAGCGCGTTTCGCGGCGGTCACGTCGTCGAAGGCCTGGTATCGCGCCGTGGGAATTCCCGCCTCGTTCATGATCTCTTTGGAAAAGATCTTGCTGCCTTCCAGCTGTGCCGCCGCCGCGGTAGGACCGACAATCCGTCTTCCCTGCTCGCGATAGCGGTCCACCACGCCTTCCACCAGCGGAGCCTCCGGTCCCACTACGGTCAGGTCCGCCACGGGAGGATCCGGCACGCACTCCGCCACTTGGGCGATTCCTGGATTTCCAGGCGATGCCCAAAGCTTCGAGACGGACTTGCTCTGTGACAGCTTCCAAGCGAGGGCGTGCTCCCGGCCGCCGCCGCCCAATACGAGAACGTTCAAACAGACCCCCCAAAGCTTCAATGGTAATCGCCCGGTTCCCGCTGAGTCACAGATTGTGACCTCAAAGTTCCGCTGGCAGTTGAAAGGCGGCTTTGCCGAACCATCATGAGTGAGGGTTCTCTTGTCCTCTTCTCTGCTGCTTTGCCGCTCATAGGACTACGAGGACTCTCATGTCAATTCAATTTTCTAGAGTCAGAATTGCCTGTTTCGGTGTTTGTCTCGCGCTTTCCGCCGCCCAAGCGCCGCCAGCGGGCAACCAGAATCCACCGAAGCAGGCTAAGACCGAGGAGGGTGGAGCCTTGGGTGGCAAGTCGGACAACCCTGGCCTTGCAGGAACGCCGCCTACCGCTGAAATATCCAAGGACGCTTCTAAAAAGGAAGCCACCAAACGAGAGTGGCGGGTTACCGCGCAGTTGAACAAAATTCTTTCGTCGGATGCCAAGACCCATTTGGATTGCATGCTTAAGGCGCCCAAAGAATGCGAGAAAGGCGATGAAGAGGATTGCCGCACTCCCGGGAGCAACGCTGGGAAGCTGATCGATGCTGTGAAGAGCGAACTATGTGCAGACCTGCCGAAAGGTGTCGTATGCCCGTCCGTGTGGCTGATCCAAGTGCTCGACTTGGACAACGAGCAGAATGAGGAAACCAAGAAATACGAAAACACAATCAAGAGGAGTCGTGTTTTCCTGTACCACTCCGGTGTCCTATTGAAGGAATTTCAGGGAAGAAGAATCTTTGGTGAGAAGCGCATTGGCACTCTCTTGATTGGCAGGGACGCGGCAATCGCCATTCCTCGAAGTAACAACGACCCCTTAAAAGATACGCATCATCGGCCTCTGGTATCCAAGGATGACTTGAAAGTGTGCTTTCCCCCTCAACCCGAGAACGAATCCAAGAAACAGAAAGAGAAGCGTGTGAGGTCTGAAGAGAAGGGCTTGCCTTGTGGGCAGCGTGAACTGGCGAAGATGGTGTCAATGGGCGAGTGGGGGGGCGGCTTTCTGGCGATTAGACGCACAGAGAAGGATAGCGTTGACGCTCCAGACATCTACCTGCTTCCCGACAGAGCCGTCGCGATCGGCCAATTCTTAGCTGCCAAGAAAAAACAGCAGGCATGGTTGACTAATCTCTTTAGTCTCTTGTCGATTGCAGGCGCGGCAGCTCAGGGTGAAGACCTCAAGCTGAAATCGCTCAAAAAGGATACACGAACTCTCTACGGCGGCGGTATCGTCACGGATTTGCCGGTACCCAGCAACATGTGGGTCCAACCTGGACGAATCGATGATGCCGTAAAGGACGCTCAAAGCCATCAGGATGAAATCGGAGCGCAATTCATTGAAACCTTCCAGACTCTTGGTCCTGAAGTCGAGTTGCTAAATGAAAGCCGGTACTTCATCGACTTCAGCATCGGACTGCCCGTGAAAAAGATCGATGAGCTGGAATACTCCACCGCTTCCACTGGGGGCGGCGTCTTCACCAGAGAGATAGCTGCCGAAAGTGTTCTCGGCTTGTTCAATCTTGTCCTCTGGAAGCATGGGATTGACCTGGAGAATCCGCAGACGTATCCATATCCGAGGCTGTTAATCGGTCTCGGCCTTCGAGGGAGAGTGCTGGACCGCCCGTTTTTTGGCCTTGGTATGGGACTAGGGTGGGGTCCTCTCGGCAAGGTTCCCATCCTGCGTGAGGTGCAGCCGTATGCGGGAATTCAGCGCACCATCACTCAAGTGTCCGCCGAGGCGGCCGCCACCGGCGTCGAGCCCTCAGCGGCATGGAAACTCGCCGTGGGAATCAATGTTCCGGTGAAGAGCGTAGCCGATCGCCTGATGAAGAAGAAAGAGGACAAGTAAGTGCGGCGCAATCAGAAGAACTTCGACTTATTGTGGTACGCCTCGGACTTGGCGGGGTCCGTGTTTCGTTCCTCCTGGTGCAAACACCGCTTCTTTTTCCCAAAGGATTTAAGTAAGGAGAACCGTAACTTCCTTCGCTCTCTCGGGTGGCGGCAACAGATCCGCTCAGTGGGAATTGCTCTTAAGGAAGCTGGTAGCAGCTCGCGAACGAACTTGGCGAAGGACACCCTTTGTCTCCAATTCACCGTTGCGAAGAAGCTGCCCACCGGCCGAATTCCTACCGAATTCCGCATCCCAAAATATATTCCACTCCACCACCTTGGTGCGCGAATCCTTACCGACGTGATCGACCAGGAAGGCCAGCCCATCGCGCAGTCAACCGCCGGAGGCGGCAGACTGGCTGCACAGAATCTCGGCGGCGCAGGGACAGTAACCGCGATCGTCGTTGATCAGCAGCTTCGCCCCTTCGCTTTGGGATGCGCTCATGTCTTAGCCCCTCCCGCGCTTGCCGTACGCGAAGCGCCCGTCGAAAGCCCGCCAGATCGTAACACCTCGAGTCTCAATAATGTCATTGGCGGGCTTTTTGGTTGGACGACGTTAATTCCCGGTGGATCGCAAGACCTGGACGCCGCTCTCGTGGCCATCCCAGCGAACCAAGTCGCAATCGTCACGACGTTACCCGATGGTTCGAGTTTTGGGCCGGTCGTCACCAAATCTGATGAGCTAAGAGCGCAGATCGGCATGTTCCGTGGCACTGTCGGCGGGTGGGCTGGCGGAACGCTGCTTCAAATTAACGTCACCCGCAGCATTCCGTTTCCGGGGATTGGAGAGATAATCTTCTCGGGATTGCTCAAATCAGCGCTCCCGAACGCTGCTGGTGATTCCGGATCGCCCGTCGTGCTCGCCAATGGGCTCCGTGCTCTTTCCATGCACATTGCGGGGGACAACGTGAATACTACCTGGAGCGTTCCTCTTGTCAACGTGCTGTCCAAACTCAGGGTCAGGCTCGCCTGACTTGATCAAATCGTATAAGCGCAGAACCCGGCCGCTACAATGGTAGTCAGTAGTGACTCCCTCCCCCCGTAAATTCGATGTTCTTGTGGTCGGAGCCGGTCATGCCGGCTGCGAGGCGGCGCGAGCTTGCGCGCGCATGGGCT
>CAZETQ010000019.1:0-65171 GCA_964515165.1 uncultured Solibacteraceae bacterium
GTGGGCCCGGAGCTCAACAATCAATGAGAGCGCCGGAGAAACCCGCTTGCTGTCGCGCGCGGCTTCGCATTTCGCCATTGTTGTCACGGCTGGCGGACGGTGTCCGCCGTTAGCAGACGACAAGAAACGATCGTCTGCTCCACGCGAACATCCCCGGTCTTAACGCGGGTTCGAGCCGACTGCTGAACTAGACCTTCTCAGGGACGACAAATCCTTTGCGATAGTTGGCGCGTTTCAGCATGGAATTAGCTTCCGAGTCTCCGACAAACTTTTCGGTTGCCGGATCGAAATCGAGTTGGCGGCCGCAGCGGTAGCTGATCGCTCCCAGATGGGCGAGAGCGCTCGCCGTGTGTGCCGTTTCCACAGGTCCGTTCTGGTCCGACGTCTTACGCGACCGGACGGCCTTGATGAAGTTCGCGTAGTGATCGCCGCCCGCTTTGCGGCCCGGACCCTTCTCGCGCTTCTGGCCGAGGAACGTCTCGTAGGTGTCGTAGCCTTTCACGACCATGACGCCGTCCGTTCCGTAGAAGATGTTGCCGACTCCCGCGCCGTCTTCGAGATTCGTGCACCAGTGGCGCACTTCAAACTGGATCATCTTCTGCTGCCCGACCGGCCCCGGATAGAGATAGAGCGAGGTCTGAACTTCAGGCGTAATCTTGTCGTCGTCGAAGGTGAACTTGCCGCCCATCGATGTGACTTTCGAGGGCAGCTTGTCGACGCCCAGGCCCCACATGCAGAGATCCGTTTCGTGGATTCCCTGGTTGCCGACATCGCCGTTGCCGTACTTCCAGGTCCAGTGCCAGTTGTAGTGGACGAAGCGGTGGCTGAACGGCTCATGCTCCGCCGGCCCCAGCCACAGGTCGTAGTTCAAATAATCCGGTGGCGGCTCGACCCCCTTCTTTCCGATGGACGGCCGCCATCGGAATACCAATCCTCGAGCCATATAAACGTTACCGATCGTGCCCTTGCGAAGATGCTCCACCCCTTCCTGCAGCGCCTCCGACGAGCGAAGCTGAACGCCGTGCTGGACGATGCGGTTGTACTTGTGCGCCGCCTCGACCAGCTTTCGGCCTTCGTAGATGCTGTGCGCGCCCGGCTTTTCGACATAGACATCCTTGCCGGCCTGACAGGCCCAGATCGCCGCCAGCGCGTGCCAGTGGTTGGGCATGGCGATCGAGACGGCGTCGATGGACTTGTTGTCGAAGACCTTTCGCAGGTCCTGTTCCACCATGACCTTTTTGGCGTACTTCGATTCGAACTCGGTGGAGCGCTTGTCCAGCAGGCTGCGGTCCGGGTCGCAGAGCATGACGACTTCGGCATCGGGCTGCGACATGAAGCCCTGGATATGATCCTTGCCGCGTCCGTTGATGCCAAGCACGGCGATGCGGAGTTTGTCGTTCGCCGCTCGGGCAACGGCACGGGAAGCCAGCGCGGCTCCGGTACTGAGAAAGAAAGTACGCCGGGAATTCATGGGTGCATTCTATCCAATCCTTTTAGCGCGCGATCTTGCTAGGAAGGGCGGCTTAGCTCTCGTATAGATGCCCTGTAGGAGACTCCCAGGGCCGGCATACCCGCTCACTTTGTGCGCGGCTGCCGGGACTCGTGGCATTCCGGCGGACGGAACCTGCGCAAATTCCACCAACAGTGGTGCGAGCGCGACCGGGGAAACTCGGCAAGACTTCGGAATGGAGCCGGACTTGCGCGCCGGTCCGTCCCAAGGGGAGCATAGAAAGGTTATGAAAGGCATCGTGGTTGCCGGGGTGGCGCAGGGAACGGCTTAAATGGCAGTACTTGATGGAAAGGTTGTTCTGATTACCGGCGCGACCGGCGACCTGGGAGGCGCGGTCACTGAGGCGTTTCTCAACGCGGGAGCGAAGGTGGCCGGGTCCGCGCGAAACATTTCCGATTCGGAGTTTGCGCACCGTTCGTTTCGCGCGTTTCCGGCGGATGTCTCGAAGGAAGACGAAGCCGCCGGGCTTGTATCTCAAGTTGCAGCGGAGTTCGGCCGGATCGATGTGCTGGCGCACCTGGTGGGCGGCTGGGCGCCGGGAAGCGCGGACGCGACGGATCTGGCGGTTCTGGACAAGATGATGAACCTGAATGTTCGCACGGCATTTTTGACGATCCGGGAATCGCTGAAGCAGATGAAGAAGCAAGGCGGCGGCAGAATCCTGGCGGTGGGCTCCAAGGCTGCCGTCGAGCCGGCCGCAGGCAGCACGGCGTATGGAATGGCGAAGGCGGCGCTGGTGTCTCTGATTCGCACGGCGGCGGCGGAAAATCGCGGCTCCGGCATTACGGCCAACATCGTTCTGCCTTCGACGATCGATACTCCGGCGAATCGAAAGGCGATGCCGGAGGCGAATTTTTCCCGGTGGGTGCCGCCTTCGGAAATTGCGGCGTTGCTGGTTCACCTGGCGTCGGATCAGGCGGCGGCGATAACCGGCGCGGTCATTCCGATTTTCGGCGGCGAGGCGTAACCGGCGTGGCCAGACCCATTCTGCCTGGACGCCCCTCACCCCAAGGAGCTTCGTGGGACGGCGCCGGGGTGAATTTCGCTCTCTATTCCGAAGGAGCCACGGGGGTGGAGCTGTGTCTTTTCGAAGAAGACGGCAAGACCCTGCAGCGAACGATTCCGATCCGGGAATCGACGGGGCGCGTGTGGCATTGCTACATTCCCGGCCTGCGGCCGAGACAGCTTTACGGATTTCGCGTCCATGGTCCGTACGAGCCGGAGAACGGTCTTCGCTTCAATGCGGCAAAGCTGCTGATCGATCCCTATGCGAAAGCGCTGGCGGGAACGGTGGATTGGAGCGCTCCGCTGTTCGGTTATCCGCTGGGGAATCCGAACGAAGATCTGGAAAAAGACGAACAAGACTCCGCGGCGGGGGTGCCGAAGGGGGTGGTGACGAATCCTCATTTCGATTGGGAACACGATCGGCCGCCTTCGACGCCGTGGCACGATTCGATCATCTATGAGCTGCATGTCAAGGGATTCAGCGCGCAAAACCCGGCGATTCCGGAAGAGATTCGGGGCAGGTATGCGGGGGTGGCGCATCCGAAGTCGATTCGATACCTGCGCGATCTGGGGGTCACGGCGGTAGAGCTGATGCCGGTCCACGCGTTTCTGGACGACAAGGTTCTGGTGGATCGCGGGCTGCGCAATTACTGGGGCTACAACACGATCAATTTCTTTTCGCCGGAGGCGCGCTATTCCAGCTCCGGCGACCGCGGCGACCAGGTGGCGGAATTCAAGAGCATGGTGAAGGCGCTGCATCGCGCCGGAATCGAAGTGATTCTCGATGTGGTTTATAACCACACGGCGGAAGGAAATCATCTGGGGCCGACGCTGTCGTTCAAGGGCATCGACAACGCGACTTACTACCGGCTGATGAGCGACCAGCCGCGCTACTACATGGACTATACGGGCACGGGGAACACTCTCAACGTGCGCGTGCCGCAGGTGCTGAAGCTGGTGATGGACAGTCTGCGGTACTGGATTCTCGAAATGCACGTCGACGGGTTCCGCTTCGATCTGGCGTCCGCTCTGGCGCGGGAATTGCACGAAGTGGACCGGCTGTCGGCATTTTTCGACATCATCAACCAGGACCCGGTGATTTCGCGGGTGAAGCTGATCGCCGAGCCGTGGGATGTCGGCGAGGGCGGCTACCAGGTGGGCAAGTTTCCGATCCTGTGGGCGGAGTGGAATGGAATTTACCGGGACGTCACGCGGCGTTACTGGAAAGGGGACGACGGGCAGCTGGCGGATCTGGCCTACCGGCTGACGGGCAGCAGCGATTTGTACCAGCACGACGGACGTCATCCCACGGCGAGCGTCAACTTTCTGGTGGCGCACGACGGGTTCACGCTGGAAGACCTGGTCAGCTACAACGACAAGCACAACGAAGCCAACGGCGAGGACAATCGCGACGGCGCCAACGACAACCATTCCTGGAATCACGGAGTGGAAGGGAAAACCGGCGATCCCGGAATTCTGGAGCTGCGGAGCCGGCAGAAGCGGAATTTTCTGGCGACGCTGCTGCTGGCGCAGGGGGTGCCGATGATCTGCGGCGGGGATGAGCTGGGCCGCACGCAGAACGGCAACAACAACGCTTACGCGCAGGACAACGAAATCAGCTGGCTGGACTGGGATCTGGACGACCGGGAAAAGTCTCTGGTGGCGTTCACGCAGTCGCTGATCGAGCTGAGAAAGCGCCATCCGAATTTGCACCGGCGGAAGTTTTTCCAGGACCGGAGGATCGATCCGGACGCTCCGGACCGGGAGATCAGCGGCGGAGATCCGGAGATCGACATTCAATGGATTCGCCCGGACAGCCAGGAGATGACGCAGGACGAGTGGCACAAAGGGTGGGTGCGCTGCATCGGGCTGAGGCTGAACGGGCGGACTCTGGACGACGTCAACGAAGTCGGCGATCCGATCATCGACGACACGTTTCTGATTCTGTTCAACCCGCACCACGAGCCGATCCGGTTCTATCTTCCAGCCTCGCGGCCGGGAACGGAGTGGGAGCTGACGCTGGATACGCGGTCTGCGTTCGTCCAACGGCCGACGCGGTTGAAGGCGCGGAAGTACTACCGGCTTATTGACCGGTCGCTGGCGCTGCTGCGCGAGGTTCCGGTTTTGACGGGCCGGCCGGCTTCGGCGGCTGAGACAGAGAAGGGTCGGTGACGATGACGAAGTCGCCGGCGCTGGCGAGCTTTTCGGCGTCCCAACCAGGGAAGGACTTTTCCGCGCGCATGGTGACGACAAGGCTGCTGGTGTTCGGGCGATAGCGCGAAAGGTGATCGAGGATGCCCAGGCGCTTTTCCGTATGGAAGCTGCCGTTCACATGGACGATGCGCGCCGATGGAGACCGCAACAGCGCTTCGGCGATGGAAAAAGCCATGGAGGCGTCCCAAAGGCTTTGCGCTTCCAGTTGCCAGCGCGGGTCGCGCGGCGGCTCCGGCGGAGCTTTCGGCGCCGCGGGAGCGGCCGGGGGCGGAGTGCGCTTGGCAGCCTCTTTCTTCATCTCCTCCATGAAGTTGTTGAATTTTTCCGAGTACTCCGGCGACGCATCCGCGTAGGGGAGCGGGGGAAGGAAGCGCCTGGCATCGGCAGTTAAAGAGCCGAGGGACTCCTTGCCCATCCGGCCAACCCGGTTGACGTAGCGGCGGGGAGCATTGGCGGCGATAACGGGAATCTTCCGTTCTTTGGCGAGCTCCAGAAGAGGCCGGTAATCCAACTTGTAATTTCTCCAGGCACGGCCGCTGGCGAGCAGATGGTCTTCGGTGATCTGACCGCTGAGATATTCGTCGACCACTCCCTGGACATCGGTTTCGAACATCTCGAGCGAGAGGATGGATTGCGGGCCGGCCAACTGCTTCCAAAGCTCGGCTTCGAGGTGATGAGCGACGGGGTCGTCGTGCGTTTCGCCGAGAAAGACAACCTGCACGAGCCGGGCACCGGCGACGATGTCCTGGATTGTGGCGGGCGTCCCATCGCCGCGGAATACGCGATAGCTTTGGTCCGTCACCGGCTTCCGGTCCTGCGCAATCGCGGCCAGGGAAAAGGCGAGACCGAGCAAACAGCGCAGTTTCATGCGGTACCTCAATTTCTGGGTCGAATCTGCAAGCGGAGTCCGGCCGCCGAGGAGGGTTCCACGATCAAGGTTTCGTCGCAAAGTTCGCTCGCAATGCCAGTATCGCGCCAAGCGCCCTGCAGCACACGAGTGTTCGCGGCTTGCAGCACCAGCGAGGAAATGCGATCGACGGATCCGAGAACTACCTCGACGACGCCGCCATCGGGCAGCTTCCAGCAGTTTCTGCAGGAGCCCGGCTCATGCCCGAGCAGGCGGGTCCAGCGATCGACGCCCTCTTCGACAGAAACTTCGGCGCGAACGGAAGTCAGCCCCAATACTCCGTAAGCCGCCGCGGGACTGTCGAAGAAGCGCATGCATTCGCCGACGCGCTGCGCCTGGATCTTGTGGAAATACTTGACGAGGAGGATTCCGGAGGCGGCAGGACCAACGACGCCGCGGAGCATCACAAACGAAATCAGCGGCAGGCGGGAATCGTCGCGTCCGGCGGAGACGAACACGCCGCCGCTTTCGAAGCCGCGCTGGCGGGCGCAGATCTCCACGTCGTCCAGCGGCATGGAGCTTCGCAAGGCAAGGCTGATGGGTTGGCTGCCGGGCCAGCCGGGATACTCGACCAGGCGAATCCAAGCCGAGCCCAATCCGATATCGGCCACGCGCATCGCCGCCTCGGTCTTCGAAGGTCCATAGAGCAACGGGAAGCCCATCCGCTCGACGAACTGCTCGATCGCCTGGTCGAGATCGGCAACCGACCAGACGACATGATCGATCGCGGAAGCCAGCGGCTCCAGCGTCGAAGACCGCGCGGGGACGGTCCTGGCCGCTCTTCGTACGCCCCAGAACATTGGCGGCTAGACTCCGCGCTTGGCGTAATATTCGGCGACCAGCGAGGGCTTGAACTCAAAAGGCACGTGTTCGGAGTTCGGGTAGGAGATCAGGGTGCCGGAGTCGCTTGCGTCGGTGACCTCAACAACCAGATAAGACGGCGGGGCCAGCCGCGGGGAACTACGGGACAAGCGCGTAGATTCCAACTGATTGGCGGAAGGAGTGAGATGCACTTTCGCGCCGACCGGCAGCACCATGGATCCGATGGTCTGCTTGCGGCCATTGACCATGACGTGGCCGTGCGACACCAGCTGGCGCGCGGCGAGGATACTGCGGGCGTAGCCCAGCCGAAAGACGATGTTGTCCAAACGGCGCTCCAGCAGCGAGATCAGGCTGCTCATCCAATCCGACGATTGCGCTTTCTGCGCATGGCGGACGAAGCGGCGCAACTGCTCTTCCCGGATGGCGTAATGGAACAGGAGCTTCTGCTTCTCGCGAAGCTGCTGGCCATAAGCGGAGACTTTGCGCCGGAGACTTTTGCCGTGCTGGCCTGGCGGATAATTCCGCTTCTCCAGCGCGCCGGGCTTGCCCAAACCGGGCAGTTCCAGGCCCAAGGCCCGTTGAATCTTGAATCGCTTTCTGCGAGCTCCTAGCTTGTTCATAACGCGAGCACCTTTTTCCTGATCAGAGACTAGACGGCATCGGGGTCACGCTCGGCGCGGGATTCGGCGATCCAACCCTCGAAATTTGAAGCGCTGGTGTTGATCAGCGCAACCAGCTGCATATAAGCATCCGGGCTGAGCGTCATGCTGACGAACCCAACATTGACATGGATGCTTCCGCATTCGCCGCAGTCGAAGACCCGGCCGAAATTGGGGATATCGGCCAGTACGTACGATTTACTCATTCTCGTCCTTGGTTCGATCGGCCGGGCATTACCGACCGTTTTGGTCCAGTATGCGACGGAACTTCCGTCATTTGCAAGTCAGATGCAAAAAGAATTTACGAGAGCAACAATCGGCCCAAATAATGGGTTGTCCGCTGCAAGCCGGTTGCTCTTTCGCACGGACATCATTAAATCACAAAATTCAGGCGGATGGGGCCTGGACAAAATGTGTTGCCGGAGCAAGAATTCCGGACGGACGAGCAAGTATTCCGCTCCGGCTCCTGCGCGTATGGAGAGAGAGGAGGGAACGACGATGAACGCAGCACAAGCGGGGATGGCCCCCACAACGGATTTCGAGCAGCTGAAGTCCCGGCTGAAGGCGACCTGGATGACGGGCGACTATGACGTGTTTTCCCGGTACATGGAGAAAGACGCGGAAGCCTTCTATGAGCGCCTGGGAATCGCGCCGGGAACCCGGCTTCTGGACGTCGGATGCGGAGCCGGACAACTCGCCCTGATCGCCGCGCGGCGGGGCGCGGTGGTCACCGGATCGGACATTGCCACCAACTGGCTGGAGAAGGCCGGGGCGCGAGCGCAAGCAGAAGGATTGAAGGCCGAGTTTCAGGAAGGAGACGCGGAGGCGCTGCCTTTCGCCGACGGCGAGTTCGACGCCGTGGTGAGCCTGATCGGGGCGATGTTCGCTCCCCGGCCGGAGCGGGTGGCGGCAGAGATGACCCGCGTGTGCCGCAAAGGCGGGACGATCGCGATGGCGAACTGGACGCCGGCCGGTTTCATCGGTCAGATGTTCAAGGCGATCGCAAAGTACATCGCTCCCGCGGGAATGCCGTCGCCGGTGCTGTGGGGCGACGAAAAGACCGTACGAGAGCGGTTCGAAGACAGAGTGAGCGATCTGAAGTGCACTCCGCGGATGTACCGGTTCGACTATCCCTTTTCTCCGGAAGCGGTGGTGGAGTTCTTTCGCGTCAACTATGGGCCGATGGCGAAAGCGTTCGCTTCGCTGGAGCCGGAGGCACAGCAGAAGCTGTGGAGCGAGCTGGCCAACCTGTGGGCATCGGCCAACCGCGCCGGGGACGGCGCCCGGACGCAGGTGGACGCCGAGTATCTGGAGGTAACCGCCAGGCGCAGCTGAGCGGACCACTACGGCTGGATCGCGATGGCGTCGGCTTCCCGGTTGGACGGGCCGTCGCGATACATCAGCAGCAATCCGGACTGTGAGGGGGACGCCGCGTCTCCCGCCGCATAGCGGTTGATGGTGAGATTGGCCTCGCTTCCGGCGGGAATTCCCGCGGCGGGGAGGCCGGATCCGAAGAACCGCGGCGATCCGGGAGTATAAGCGATGCCCTCGATGGAATCGGTGATGAACCCGCTGAAGTAGTTGTCTCCGGCGTATACGGAATAAGTAAACTTCGTGGCGGCGGTGATCCCCAGATCGGAAAGCGCGGCCGTGAAGATCATATTTCCGGAGTTGAAATCGGCATCCGCATAAAACCGCGTGATGCTGGTTTGCGCAGCCACATCGGTCAAGACCACCACGCATTGTCCGGTTGCGACGAAGCCGCCATTTTCCCGATTGGTCAGGAGGAAGTCGGTGGTTCCGTCGTTATTGGTATCGATTTCAATCTGGAAGGCGCCGGGGTAGACGGGGTGGGAGCGCTCGCCCCAGGTGTTCATCGCGAATTGGACTCCCAAGCCAAGGCCGCCGAGATTCACCAGGCGGACGCCGGTGTTTTTCAGATCGACGAAGGCGAAGGAGTCGCCCGGCCGCGGGAGCCATTCGTTGGGAGCTTTGGCGCTGGTGCCGGTGAGCGAGAAGACGTCGGCGCGTCCGGCCGCGGCTCCGGCGGCGTTGCTGAGCGCGAGAGTCGTACTGGAAGCTCCTCCGAGAGAGACGCTGAGGGCGGCCGGAACGACGGCGGCTGCCTTGTGGGGCAGGATATGCCAGGGAAGCTGCACCTGCTCGCCGGAGGCTTCCAGCGCGATGTATCCGTCGTACTCCTGAGCATCGAGCAGCGGCCCGTTGCCGCCCTGCGGGCCTCCGTTCAGGTTCCAGGCCGCCAGCGGCGCGGCGTCGAGCGTCAGAGTCGCCACGAAGGTAGCCGAGCTGTTGGCCGGAACCGGCACGCTGGACGGCACGTTAAGGGTGACAGCTCCGGTGGCGGCCTTGGCGGGGTTACGGAACGATGTCGAAACGCTGTAGGTTCGCGCGGACCCGCTGTAGTTTCGAACGAGAATCTTCTTCTTGAAGGACGAAGTGCCCGGGGCCCGGTGGGTTCCGAAGGAGAGGGAGACGCTGGCCGGGTCGCCGGCATCCCAGAGCGCGGTTGTGGCCGCGGCGGCGCGGTTGACCCGAACCTCGCCGGATGCGAGGGTCAATGGAGTTAAGACGCCGGGTTGGGTGGCGTTGTTGATGAAGAGCGAGCGATTGGCGGTGTTGACCAGCCGCGCCTTGATTTCGACGGGTGTCAGCGCGGGAGAGGCCTGGAGCAGAAGCGCCGCCGATCCGGCGACCATCGGAGTGGCTCCGGAGGTGCCGCCAAAGGGAGTGGTTCCGACGCCGGTTCCGGCCTGGGCCGAAACGGAACCGCCCGGAGCGGCGATGTCGGGCTTCAGGGAATTGTAGCTGTAGCCGGGTCCTCGCGACGACGACGAGACCATGCTGCCGGCCAGGGAAACGCTGACAAATTCGCTGAGGGAGACGATCACCGGGGCCTGAATTTCCCCCTTAATCAAATCCGCCGTGTTTTGGGTGATCACCAGGGACGGCACAAAATCGGTGCCGCCTCCGAACGAGAAAGACACTGCGTCGCCGGGAGCGATCAGGCCGATCAGGGCGCCGATGGCTCCCGCTTTTGCGGCGCGGTCGATTTTCAGGCTGACACCGCAGTCGCCGCGGTCGATCAGGGCGATCTTTCCCGACGGGTTCGCCAGATACGGGTCCGCCGGACTGGTGCTATCGATGGATCCTGCCGGACAACCGCGTCCCACATAAGCCACCGCTCCGCCGACGGTACCGGACAGGGGAGCGAAAGCGAGGGTCGCGGTATTGGAGTAAGCGCCGGCGATCGAAGGCGGCGAAACGATGGTCAGGGGGTAGGCTCGCCCGGATGGCACCTCGGTGTTGGCAACGGCAATCACGTCCGGACTGACGGCTGGAGAAGAGATGATGTATGGCCGGTTGGCATCGTTGCCGGCGGCGGCCACCACGACAACGCCCAGCCCGGCGACGATCGAGGTGGCCAGGCACCAATCGTCTTCCCTCTGCCCGTAGGAAAGTCCGAGCGATAGATTGACGACATCGACGGCATCGGAGATGTCGCCATCGCCATTCGGGTCGAGGGCGTATTCCAGCCCCTGAAGCAACGCGATGCCGTGGCATGACGTGCTGACCGCGCTGCAGACCTTCACGGCGTAGAGTTTTGCCCCCGGTGCGACTCCCTTGGCGGAAGGACTCACTCCGGCGGCAATGTCGGCCACGTGGGTTCCGTGGCCCTGGAAATCGATGGGATCGGGGTCCGGGGCTCGCGGACCATTGGGCCATGCTTCTCCGACAAAATCGAAGCCGCCGATGACTTTGTCCGTGGGAAACAGACCGTCCAGAGTGGTATTGCGCGGGTCCGCGGGAGAGGTCCCATACGCGGCGGTGTAGCCGGAGGCGGTGCCCGGCCCTCCCAAGGCGGCGTGCGTATAGTCGATTCCGCTGTCGAGAATCGCGATGCGAATGCCCGTGCCGTCCCAGCCCGCCGCCTGCACGGCGGCCGCGCCGATGTAGGGCACGGTGGTGGGAAGCATCATGGCGGGATGGACGACTTTCCGGATGGCGGCGACGCCGGAGAGCCGGGACAGGGCGGGCAGGCGCGCCGCGTCGATGCGGACGGCGATGGCATTGTGCGCCTTCGTCAGGCGCGCGAGCACGACTCCGCCGAGCCCTTGAATTTGCGCCGCCAACAGGTCCTGTTTTTGGGTAATGGACTGTAAATAAGCCCGCTGCTGGGCAGGCGTCACACGAAAGCCCAGCCGTTTCGCATTCACGCCGGCATACACCGCCAGAGGGCGGCCGGACAGCCGTACGATGACTTCCATTTCACCGGTGGGCTTCGCCAAAAGTCCAATATTTCCCGGGGTTCGCGCCGGGGCGGGCATTCGCAGATGAGAGACGTCCGGAAGAGCCTGCGGGAACGCGGTCCACGCCAGGAAAGGAATTGCCATTCGCCAGAAAATTTTCATATTCCCCCGCAAAATTAGCACTAGTTTCCGAAGAAATTGCCGCAATTTCCGTTGTAGGGCACCCATTATGGCAGGTATTCTGTGGGGGTTGTAGAACCGCGGGGGGCAAAAATGAAGTTTTTACAAGCGCGAACGATCGCCGGGACAGTTCTGGCCATTGCGATGGCGGGAGGCGTTCAAGGCGCCATTATCCTGGAGACGGGAGACGCGGGACAACTGCCCGGAACGGCGCAGGCGATTGCCGGGGGCGGTCCTTCCCTGGAAATCCAGGGAAACCTGCTCGAAGGCCTCGATGTCGACATGTTCCGAATCTCGATTGCCGATCCGCTTTCGTTTTTCGCCGTCACCCTGCAATCGCCCTTTCTCGTCTCCGATCCGCAGTTGTTTCTTTTCGATTCCACGGGCGCCGGGGTTTACATGAACGACGACGGAGACGGATTGGGCAGTCAATCGGAGCTACCGGCGCTTCATCCGTTCGGCCCCCTGCTTCCCGGGATCTATTACCTGGCGATTGGCTGGTTTGATAACGAGCCGATGACCGCCGCCGGACGCGTTTTCGAAGATGGAATGGGGACGACCGGCCCCAACCCGCTGACGGCGGGGCTACCGGTAACGTACTGGAACGACGATTTTTCGGGCCGGATCGATCTTCCAACCGATTACGTGATTTTGGTGGAGGGAATCACAGCGATTCCTGAGCCTTCGACGGTACTATCACTGGGACTGGGGCTCATTTGGGCCTGGAAGTACTATAACCGTCGCCGTCAAGAATAAACAAATATAAAACCTCTGCCGATGTAAAATGACGTGGGTTTCCGCGTTTGCCAATGAAGGAGCGAATTTTGCGTTTATCTGGAATATTTGTAACCGCCGCCGCGCTGATCAGCGGGCAGGCCTTTGCCCAGCCCGTTGTCAGTTCCGCCGTGAACTCCGCGGGCTATATGCGGCCGGGGCTTCCCAACGGTGGGATTGCTCAGAGCAGTTACATAGCGATTTTTGGTAGTAATCTTGGTCCGGCGGTGCCTCCGTCGGGGATTGTTTCGGCCACTTACCCTCTGCAGACGACGTTCCAGGGCGTTTCGGCCAGGATTGGCGGCAGGAGTCTTTTCATCGTGTATGCCACGCCCACTCAGGTGGGGGCGGTGGTTCCCGGAGACACTCCGCTGGGCGATCAGCAGTTAACGTTGACGTATAACAACGCCACCAGCGCAAATCTCGCGGTGAAAGTTGTCGCGCGGAGCTTTGGGCTGTTCACGCTGAACCAGGCGGGAACGGGGCCGGCGGTTGCCTTCAAGTACATCGCCCAAGGCAACGAGCCCGTCAGCACCCTGTTTCAGTCTGTAAACCCGGGCGGAGTGCTGACTCTGTATGGAACCGGCGCCGGCGCGAGTTCCACTCCAGACGATCAGCAAAGTACACCCGAAACGGTCATTTCGGGCCTCAACAAAGACACGGACGTCGAGATCCTGGTAGGCAACAAGAAGGCGTCGATCATGTATTTTGGCCGCCCCACCTGGGGTTCCGCCATCGACCAGATCGTGGCGACGCTGGACAACGACACGCCGACGGGATGCTACGTCTCGCTGGTTGTTCGGGTGGGCGGTGTGACGAGCAACTCGACGACGATTTCCGTCGCGCCTCCGGGCAAGAGCGTCTGCTCCGACCCCAACGGCTATACGGAAGAGCAGTTGACAGCCGCGCAGACAAACGGCGGCCTTCGAGTGGGTACGGTCTCGCTGGGCAAGATTGCGACCTCACTGTCGGTAGCGGGTCAGACTTATAACATGGTTTCCGATGCTCTAACGGGCACATTCTTCAGCTTCACGACCGATCAGCTGGTCCGCTCGCAGGGAAGTAACCAGGCGCTATCGGTCGGTTCCTGCCAGGTTTTCTCGTTTGAAGGCGACTCGCCGGATACGGTCGATCCGATCAGGCCGACGTGGCTGGATGCGGGCGCGCAACTGACGGCGACCAACTCCAACGGGAACCAAACGCTGACGAAAGAATCTCCCGGGACCTACATTAAGAGCATCAGCACCGGCATCCCCGGCTTCCCGGGCGGCGGTACGGAGTACCTGACGACCGGGAATCACACGGTTGCGGGCCCGGGCGGACCGGGAGTGGGTTCGTTCAACGCATCGATCAACTGGCCCGCGGTTTTCGTTTGGAGCAACAAGGATGCGCTAAATACCGTCAACCGGAACAACGGGGTGACGGTGAACTGGACCGGCGGCGACGACAGCGGTTATGTGGCTGTGGTCGGCTTCTCTACCGCTACGGTTTCCAACAAGCCGGTGGGCGCGGTCTTCACGTGCATCGAAGCGGCGAACAAGCATACGCTGACGGTTCCTTCCGCGATCACGCTGGCGTTGCCGGTGACGGCGACGATCCAGGGTACGCCGATGGGGAACCTGACCGTTACGGGCATCAGCGCTCCGAAGTCGTTCACGACGGCGGCGCCGGCGCTGGATGTGGCCAACATCATCTACAGCAGCAGCCAATCCAAGACGGTGTCGTTCCAGTAGTAAGTTGTTAGCGAGTGGGGGACTGGTCCGCGCGGTACACTTCCGCTATGGGCCTCCCCCTACGCCTTCGCGCCCGTAAACCGTCGCCGATTGCCGGTCTGGCCGGGCGTCCTGCCGTAGTCGAGTGCCTTTCCTTCTTCAGTAAAGAGCGGTCGTGGATCAACGACCGGCATCTCTCCCTTTGCCGGATTCCGGCGCCTACTTTTTTCGAGCAGAAGCGAGCCGAATGGATGGCGGCCGAGCTTGCCGGTCTGGGCTGCGAAGTGGAAATCGACCGGGCGGGAAACGTGGTGGCCTTTACCGGCGGCGATCCTTCCCTGCCCTATGTAGCCCTGACGGCGCATATGGATACGGTGCTGGCTCCGCGGACCGGCGAAGATATCAAGCTGGCTTCCGACGGGCGGTTTCTGGGCCCGGGCGTCGCCGACAACGGGGCGGGCCTGGCTGCTCTTCTTGCGATTGCGTCGGCGTGGAAGCAGTGCGGGCGGGACCTGCTGCGGTCGATCGAGCGTCCGGCGGCATCGCTGGTGCTGGTGGCCAACGTGGGGGAGGAAGGCGAGGGGAACCTCAATGGAATGAGGTATTTATGCCGCCAATCGACCTTGGCCTCGCGAATCCGCCAATTTTTGGTTCTGGATGGACCGGCCGTGGATCATATTACGGGCCACGCGCTGGCCAGCCGCCGGTTTGAGATTCATTTTTCGGGTCCGGGCGGCCATAGCTGGAGCGACTATGGAACCGGCAATCCGGTGCATGCTTTGGCGGCGGTGATCGCGGATTTCAGCGCGTCGCCGGTGCGGAGCTTCCGCCCGCGAACCTCGATCAATTTCGGGTTGATCGAGGGCGGAGCGAGCATCAATTCGATTCCGTCGGAGGCTCGCGCGAAGCTCGACATCCGCTCGGAGAGCCAGGAACAGCTGAATGAGCTGGCCGAGCTGCTGACCGATGCCGTAGAGCGCGCGCTGGCGGCGGAGAACGAACGGGTGGCGGGGCGGCGGTTGACGGGCCGCCTGACGGCGAAGATTCGCGAGATCGGGTCGCGGCCGGGCGGTAAGCTGGCGGACCATGCTCCGCTGCTGGAGACGCTGCGGATGGTGGACGCCCACCTGGGCATCCGCGCCGGGTTGGATTGCGCCTCGACGGATGCGAATATTCCCTTGTCGCTGGGACGGGAGGCGGTTTCGATCGGCGCCGGAGGCCAGGGCGGCGGAGCGCACACGACCGCCGAATGGTTTCATCCGGAAGGGCGGGAAGTCGGGCTGCAGCGAATTTTGCTGACGCTGGCTCATTTACTGGGCACCGCTTAAGAGCGATCGTCTGCTCCACGATCCGTTGTGAAGATATTCGGGATAAGCCGCGGCCGGGCCGCGGACCTGGCGCTGCTGCTGAGTACCGTCATCTGGGGCTCGACGTTTGTCGTGGTGAAACAGGCGCTGGAGGACTGTTCCGTCCTGCTCTTTCTGGCCTTCCGATTTTCCATTGCGAGTCTGGCCCTGGCGGCGATCTGCCTGCCGGGCGTGCGATTTTCCCGGCGCGATGTGCGGGGAGGAGTCTTGGCGGGAGTGTTTCTGATCGGCGGTTATATTTTGCAGACTGCCGGGCTGCTGTGGACAACGGTGTCGAAGTCGGGGTTCCTAACGGGGTTAAATGTAGTTTTGGTACCTTTGCTGAGCGCAATCGTCTATAAAAGTGTTCCTGGATGGCGGGGATGGACGGGAGCGCTGCTAGCGCTGGCCGGTTTGGCGCTGATGACCCTGGAGAATCTGCAGTTTGCGATGAACCGGGGCGATGCGCTGACGGTGGCCTGCGCGGTGGCGTTTGCGTTTCATCCTCTTGTCATTGCGCGGTTTGCAAGTGGCAGCACCAAGATGCTGAGTCTGGTGCAATTTGCCACTGGAGCAATCGTGGCGTGGATGCTGGTTCCTTTGCTGGAGCAACCGTTTGTCCGCTGGACGCCTCAATTGATTGTGGCGGTGGTGGTGACAGGTTTACTGGCAACGGCGCTGGTATTCACGCTGCAGACCTGGGCGCAACAGTACACTCCGCCGGCACGGGTAGCGTTGATTTTCGCGATGGAACCGGTGATCGCGGCGGCGACGGGTGTAGCGGTGGCGGGAGACCGGCTGGCGGCGCACGCCTGGATGGGCGCGGCGCTGATTCTGGCTGCAATCCTGCTGGTGGAATTGAAACCGCTTTCGGTGGCCGGCCATCTAGAATGATGCGAAACGGTTATTTTATTAGAGGAGATCGGAAGGGGAGGTCTCGGTAGTGCTATGAGTTTCTTCGACAAAGTGAAACAGCATCGATTTCTTTCATTCAGTCTTTTGACGTTCACGCTGAGCGTGGGCATTCTGATTGGCACGGTGATGAACACCGGAGTCCATGCGGCTCGCGACGGGCAGGCCGCCGCTCCGGACGCGACTCCCCTGGTGTTACCCAGCCCCAAGAGCGTTGAGAACGAATTTACGAAAATCGCCAAGGCGGCGGAGCCGGCGGTGGTCAATATCAGCACGGACTACACTCCGAAGCCGGTGACAGCGCGGCGCGGCCGTCCGAACGCGCCCGGCGCTCCGGATGAAGAGATGAACGACGATCAGGCAGAGCTGTTCCGCCGATTCTTTGGCGGCAATCCATTCGGCGGCCAGGGCCAGCGGATGCCCAAACGCATGGGCACGGGAAGCGGCTTCATCGTGGACAAGAAGGGCTACATCATTACGAATTACCACGTAGTGGAGAAAGCCGACCACATCAAGGTGAAATTCCCGGAAGACCAGCGTGAGTACAAAGCGAAGCTGATCGGCTTTGACAAAGAGATCGACATGGCGGTGATCAAGATCGATTCGGAGAAGCCTTTGCCGGTGCTGCGGATCGGCAACTCCGAAGGAGTGCAGGTTGGCGACTGGGCGGTGGCGATCGGCTCGCCGTTCGGGCTGGAAGCGACGGTGACGGCGGGAATTGTCAGCGCCAAGGGACGCACCAATGTCGGCCAGCAGTTCCAGAGCTTCATCCAAACGGATGCGGCGATCAATCCCGGCAACTCCGGCGGTCCGCTGCTGAATATCAGCAGTGAGGTGATTGGGATCAACACGGCGATCGCCACCGATTCCGGCGGCTCGCAGGGTGTCGGGTTCGCGCTGCCGATCAACACGGCGGTGAAGAGCTACAACCAGATCATCAAGACGGGGCGCGTGACTCGCGGCTCCATCGGAGTGGTCTTCGGGCGGAATGAGAAGCCGGAGCTGTTGAAGGCTCTCGGCGTGGACGGCGGCGTGGTGGTAACGGAAGTGGCTCCGGAGGGTCCGGCGGAAAAGGCCGGCCTGAAGGCGGACGACATTCTGATCGCGATGAACGGCAAGCCGTTGAAGGACGGCGACGACTTGGTGGCTCGTGTCGCGGATACGCCGGTGGGAGAAACCGTGAAAATGACGGTGGATCGCGGCGGAACGAAGAAAGACTTCGACGTGACGATCGGCGACCGCGCCGATGTGTTCTCGGGACGTCCGAATGTCGGCGACAACCGGCCCGACACGCCCAGCAAGGGCGAAGGCGCCAGCCAAGCCAAGTTCGGTATCGCGATCGTCGGAATCGGCGAGGGCGAGCGGCAGCGGCTAGGCCTGGAGGAAAAGGGCGGCGTTCAGGTGACGAGCGTCGAGCCGGACAGCTTTGCCGAGGAGATCGGTTTGCAGGAGCGCGACGTGATCGTATCGATCAACCGCTCGCCTGTGGCCTCGGTCGAAGACGTTCGCAAGATCCAGCAAACGCTGAAGCCTGGCGATCCGGTGGCGTTTCGCGTCATGCGCTCGCTGGGGGCGCGCGCCGGACGCACGGGCAACTGGCAGAGCTTCTTTGTTGCCGGAACGCTACCCAAGAACTAAGCTTGGATAGTGAGAGTTGCCGCAATTCTGCTGTGTGGACTTTTGGGGGCGGCCGCCTATGCGGCTGCCCCCAAGCCGTCGAAAGCGAAGACAGCCAAAACCGGTTCAAAGAGTAAGACGGTAAAGACCAGTTCCAAAGGCGCTTCGAGCGCCGCCAAACAATCCAGCTCCAAAAAGTCCTCCGCCAAGGCGAAGAAGCCCGCCGGGCCGCCCCGCCAGACCCAACCGACAACGGAGCGTTACCGCGAAATCCAGGAGGCGCTGATTGCCAGAGGTTTTCTGGAAGGTCCCGCCACCGGGCAATGGGACAGCAAAAGCATCGAAGCCCTGAAGCGGTTCGAGCAGTCTCAAAATCTCACCGAAGACGGCAAACTGGATTCTCTGGCGCTGATCGCGCTGGGCCTGGGACCGCAGCGTACCCAGCCGGTTCCCCCGGCCACCGAAGCACAGTAGTTTCTCCGCATGCTGCTGGATTGGCTGCGCCCGTACTGCCTCTCCTTCCCCGGCGCCACCGAAAATGTGCAGTGGGAAAACAATCTGGTTTTCAAAGTCGCGGGCAAGATGTTCGCGATTGCGGAATTGGAGCCGGGCGCACACGTGTTGGCGTTCAAGTGCACGGCGGAGGATTTCGCGGAGCTGACGGAGCGTCCGGGAATCCGGCCGGCGCCGTATCTCGCGCGGGCGTCCTGGGTGGCGGTGGCGCGGGAGACGACGGTGCCGCGCCGGGAGCTGGAAGGGCTGATACGAAAGTCTTACGACCTGGTAACAGCGAAGCTCCCCAAGAGTGCGAGAGTCAAGCGGATTACTCCTTCAACTGCTAGACGTACTGGGAAACAACTCCAATAGAATCATCTCCTTAACCGAAACTCTGAGTTACGCTGAGAGGGCGTTGCAGCAAACGGAACTATTCCAATTCTGAGGCGATCATGTATCAAGCGACTCTCCGCCCCTGGGTCGTTCTTGCGGTGGCCCTGACGGTTCCTGTTCAGGCGGCCGCTCAGAGCGGAAGTGAAGTTCTTCACAACGGAATTGCGCTGCCGTCCGTTTGGCCCCCGACGGCGCAACCGACCCAGCTCTATCGGGTCCCCAGCTATCTGACGAATCCCCCGGCGGTGATTCCGATCGACATCGGCCGGCAGCTGTTTGTCGATGATTTTTTGGTGGAAAGTACCACCCTCAGCCGGGTTTTCCACCGGCCGGCGATGTATACGGGAAACCCGGTGCTGCCGGCAACGCAGAACGGCGAGCGGGCCATCCCGTTCAGCGATGGCGTCTGGTACGATCCCGCCGATCATCTTTACAAGATGTGGTATTGGAGCAATACCGCCTGGCTGTCCTACGCTTATTCGCACGACGGGAAGAATTGGATCAAGCCATCGATTCCGGACGCGGCATTCCGCGATTCGAACGTTGTCATCAACTTTGGAGGCGGCCGGGATTCCGGGACGGTGTGGATGGATCTGGAAGATCCGAATCCGGCCCGGAAATTCAAGGGGTTCTTCTATGGAGGCGGCGAGAGGCTGCGAGTCTTCTTTTCCCCGGACGGCATTCACTGGGTGGAGCAGGCAAACCCGATCCCGTCCCTTTCCGACCGCACGACGCTGTTCTGGAATCCGTTCCGCAAGGTTTGGGTGACGAGCGCCCGGTTTCCGGCCTACCTTCCGGAAACCGACGCCCGCCCATACCGGCAGGCGCGGTCCCGCTACTACATGGAAAGTAAGGACCTGTTGAACTGGGGACCCGCCAACCCGAAAACGTCGGCGTTCTGGTTGTCCACCGACGACAACGATCCGCCCTACCCGAATACCGATACACTGCCGCAGCTATACAATCTGGACGCCATTGCCTACGAGAGCATCTTCGTCGGTCTGTTCAGTCTCTACTATCCGGAGCCTTCGCCGCTTCTGGTGGAACTGAACGCCGGATTCAGCCGGGACGGCTATCAATGGGTGAGGCCCACGCGAGGAGCGGCCGGGAACGCCTTCATTCCGTCGACGAACCGGGATGGAGACTGGAACGGTTTTAATACGCAATCGGTGGGCGGCGGGTTTCTGGTGGCGGGCGACGAGCTGTACTTCTACTTCAGCGGCCGCAATGCCCGGCATGGCGAGGCCTACAATCAGCACCAAATGCAGACGGGGCTGGCGATTCTGCGGCGCGACGGATTCTATTCGATGAATGCCGGCACGCCGGAGGGCACACTGACGACGCGTCCGGTAAGATTCGGCGGGAAACATCTGTTTGTGAACGTGAAAAATCCCGCCGGTGCTCTGCAGGTGGAAGTGCTGGATGAAGCCGGACAGGCGATCGCGCCTTTCTCCCGCGCCAACTCGACGATCGTTCGCGCGGACAGCACAAAACAAGCCGTAGCCTGGAACGGCGCATCGGATCTTTCCAGCCTGGCCGGGCGCAACGTGCGGTTCCGTTTCCACCTGACCAACGGCGAATTGTATGCATTCTGGGTATCGCCCGACTCGTCGGGCATCAGCAACGGTTACGTAGCGGCGGGAGGCCCGGGGTTCACGTCGAATCGAGACAGCAACGCCGCGGCGGCGGACACTCAGCCTCCGACGACACCGTCGGCGGTGAAGGCGGTGGCCGTGTCTCCGGCCCAAGTGACCGTTTCCTGGGGGGCATCGAGCGACAACGTCGGAGTCACCTCCTATCGCATCGTTCGCAACGGAGCAACGTTGACCACGACCGCCGACACCGGCATGCAGGATTCGGGACTGGCCGCCGACACCAGCTACAGCTATGCGGTCGCCGCCCGGGATGCCGCGGGCAATGAATCTCCCCTCTCGAATGCCGTGTCGGTGAAGACTCCTCCGGCGGCGATCCCGGTTGCCGCAACACCGGTCATCAGTCCGGCGGGCGGAACGTTTACAGGTTCGGTGACGGTTTCTTTGCAATCGTCCACGTCCGGCGCGACGATCTACTTCACAACCGACGGTAAGGAGCCGACCGCGGCATCCACGATCTACGCCGGTCCGATGCAGCTGACAACTACCACGACTCTCAAGGCCAGGGCTCTCCGCGCCGGTTACACCGACAGCGCGGTCGCCACTGCCGCCTTCACGATTACGGCCGCCGCCGGGGCGAAGGTGTACATCCCCCTCGAAGCGGAATCCGCTCCGCTGGTGTCTCCGATGCAGTCGCTTTATCTGGGACCGTTGAAAGCTTCGAATGGCTTCTATGTCCGCAATACGGTCGCTGGTAGCGGCATCCTCTCGTTGCCGGTGGATGTTCCCACGGGAGGGACGTACCAGTTATGGGGCCGCGGCTCCAGCGTTTCCCGGGGTGCTTCATTCTACGTTTCCATCGACGGCGGTCCGGAGGAATTGTGGAGCATGCCTGCCTGGAAAGCCGGCACCTGGGAATGGGCGAAGGTCAGCGGCAATAGCGGGCAGGCGCGGGCATTTTCGCTTGCCCCGGGCAAGCACACGTTGACGATTCGGGGGGGCGCGGCCTACTCGTACCTGGACGTGGTGATGCTGACCAATGACGCGCAGTTCGTCCCGGTGGGCGTTGGCGGAAAGTAGAATCCGTCAGCGCTCGGGCGATTTTCGTGTCCAAATAGAGGAGTGAGGCGTTTTTTCGCCCTCGGGCTGCTGTCCGCGCTTGCGCAAGGTTTTCTTTTGGCTCTCACTCCTCAGGAAATCGAGAGAAGGATTGACGACCTTCTCGCGAAGATGACACTGGCCGAGAAACTGGGGCAATTGTCGCAGGCGCCATTTCCTCCGGGACTGCCGGAGAATGCGAAGGAAGAGATTCGCAAGGGCCGCTGGAGTTCTTTTTTCAATGCCGGTACTCCGGCGGAAAAGGCCGAAGCTCAGCGAATCGCGAAAAAAGAGAGCCGCCTGGGCATTCCGCTTCTGTACGCTCAGGACGCGATTCACGGCTATCGCACCGTGTTTCCCATTCCCCTGGCCCAGGCTTCCAGTTGGAATACGCAGTTGGTGCGGCAAGCGGCCCGTGCCACGGCCGAAGAAGTCGCGGCACAAGGGGTGCACTGGACGTTCGCGCCGATGATCGACATTGCCCGCGATCCCCGGTGGGGCCGGATCGCCGAATCTCTGGGCGAAGACCCCTATCTCACCAGCGCGCTGGGCGTGACGATGATCCAGGGCTTCCAGGGCGATTCGCTGGAAGCCGCCGGAGCGATCGCCGCCTGCGCCAAACATTACGCCGGCTACGGCGCCGCAGAGGCCGGGCGGGACTACAACACAACGTGGATTCCCGAGAATCTGCTTCGTGACGTATACCTGAAACCGTTTGAGGCTGCCCGGCAAGCCGGCGTGGCGACCTTCATGACGTCGTTCAACAGCATCAACGGCGTGCCGGCGACGGCGAACATGTTCACGCTTCGGAAGGTACTGCGGAACGAGTGGAAATTCGATGGCATGGTCGTCAGCGATTACACCGCGATCCCGGAGTTGATCGAGCACAACTACGCCGCCGACATGGCCGATGCGGCGTTTCGGGCGCTGCGCGCGGGCGTGGATATGGAGATGGTCAGCACGGCGTATCATGACCACGCCAAGGGTCTTCTCGACAGCGGACGTCTCGATCCCAAGCTGATCGATGAGGCGGTGCGCAATGTGCTGCGCCTGAAGTTTCGGCTCGGACTGTTTGGCGACCGGTCCGTTCCTCCGGAGCCGCCGCTGCCGGAACGGATGGAAATCGCGAAACGGCTGGCGGCCGAAAGCGCCGTCCTGCTGAAGAACGACCGAGTCCTGCCGCTGGCATCTCCGCGAAAGATCGCCGTCATTGGACCGCTTGCCGACAGTCAGAAAGACCAGCTGGGAACTTGGGCGATGGGAGCGGACGAAGCTGCCGTTCAGACGCCGCTGGCCGCGCTGCGCAAGATGCTGGGCGACGATCGCATTGTCTACGAGAAGGCATTGAAGAATAGCCGCGATGCGAGCCATGACGGATTTGCGGCTGCCGTATCGGCGGCGCGGGCAGCGGATGTCGTGCTGCTGTTCATCGGTGAGGAAGAGATTCTCAGCGGGGAAGCCAAGTCGCGAGCATTTCTGGACCTGCCCGGCGCTCAGGAAGCGCTGGTTGCGGAACTGGCCGCCGTCGGGAAACCTCTGGTGCTGGTGATGATGTCGGGCCGGCCTCTGACTTTCCAGACGAGTGCCGCCAAAGCGAATGCCGTTTTGTGGGCCTGGCATCCGGGCACGATGGGTGGTCCCGCGATTGCGGATCTGCTGACGGGACGCATCGTACCCTCGGGGAAACTTCCGGTGACGTTTCCGCGAACGGTGGGGCAGGTGCCGATCTACTATGCGCGGCTGAACACCGGCCGTCCGGCATCGGAGAAGGAGCTGGGGATTCCGCTGGGGAATCCTCTCAATCCGGAAGGCTACACGTCGAAGTACATCGACGTGGACTTCACGCCGGAGTATCCCTTCGGCTTCGGTCTTTCCTACGTTCCGTTCGAGTACACGAACCTGCGGCTCTCGACACAGAAACTTGCATTGGGCGGCACGCTGCGGGTTTCCGCGGATATTCGCAACTCGGGGAAGGTGGCCGCCGACGAAGTGGTTCAGCTCTACACGCGGCAGCTGGCCGGCAGCGTCAGCCGTCCGGTGCGGGAGCTTCGGGCTTTCCAGAAGATCCGCCTGCAACCGGGGGAAACGAAGACAGTTCAGTTTTCGCTTCCCGCGTCGGAACTGGCGTTCTACAACGAGCTGATGGAACGGAAGACCGAACCGGGCCGCTATCAACTGTGGGTGGCTCCCAACTCTGCCGGCGGAGCGCAGGCGGAGTTCGAAGTTGTAGCCGGCCGCTGATCGCGCTGGCTGACGACGCCTCCAACGTCGAGCCTCACGAATCCGTGTGAAACGACATTCAGTACGGATCCCCGCGCTGAGAAGCGGTGAAAAATTGCGCCCCGAAGCTGTCCGTGGGGCAGATTATCGTTTTTTGTGATCTGCCCAGCATCACAGAGAGACCCGCACTTGCTATCGCGCGCGGCTGCCGGCGCTCCCGGCATTGGGGACGAGACTGCGTGACCATCCTGCGCTCTGGCGGATCGTATCCGCCGACGGGAGCAGACGACGAAAGGCGATCGTCCGCTCCACGGCAGAAGTTTCCGGCCTCCAGGTGGAACGACCCCCATGCTTTTAGTCCGGGGATCGTTTTCGCGCTGATCCCAGTCTGGACACTGTCGGATAGACTGTTGTGGCGATGGTTGTTCCTTTGACTCCCATCCGGTGTCTTCACCGGGCGATGGACCTTTTCGCCAACAAGGTCGGTATCGTAAGCGGGCAGACGCGGCTGACCTATGGCCAGTTTGGAGAGCGGTGTCAGAAGCTGGGCAGCGCGTTGCGCAAAGCCGGGCTGCAACCCGGCGATCGCGCCGCCTTTCTGAGCTTTAACAATAACCAGCTACTGGAAGGCTACTTCGGCGTTCCGATGGCGCTGGGGGTTGTCATGCCGTTGAACGTCCGCCTGTCGCCGGCGGAATTGACGGGAATTCTGAATCACTCCGGAGCCCGGTTCCTGTTTTTCGAAAACGATTTCGCTCCGCTGGTGGAGCATCTGAAGACGAGTTGTCCTTCGATTGAGCGTTTCCTTTCGATCGAAGACGATTACGAAGCGTTCCTCGCCGGGGGAGACGCGGAGAGAACGGACGTAATGGCGATTGACGAGAATTCGATCGCGGAGCTGTTCTATACCAGCGGCTCGACCGGGACTCCCAAGGGAGTGACACTCTCGCACCGGACGCTTTACCTGCATGCCTTAAACGTCACCTGCACTGCCAAGAACCCGGAGAACATTGTCGATCTCCACACCATTCCGCTGTTCCACGCAAACGGCTGGGGCAAGCCGCAGGCATCAACCATGATGGGGCGTAAGCAGGTGATGGTGCGGCGGTTTGAGCCAGCCATCGTTTGCCAATTGATCCAGGAAGAGGGCGCGACGGAAATGGGCCTGGTGCCGACCATGGCAAATGCCATGATCAACTTTCCGGATCTTCACAAGTACGATCTTTCCAGCCTGACCTATGCGTCGGTTGGAGGCGCGGCCGCTTCTCCAGAGCTGATCGAGCGCGCCGAGAAGGCCCTTCAGTGCGAGGTACTGGCGGGCTATGGACTGACGGAAACCGCACCGGTTCTGACGGCGGCTCGTATCAAAAGCACTCTGACCATCACGGATGACAAGGAGCGCTATCGCCGGCAGGCCATGGCCGGATGGCCCGTGCCGGGTGTCGAGTTGAGAGTGGTCGACGCCGATGACCGCCCTGTCGCTCGCGATGGGCAGACAATCGGCGAAGTGGTGGCATTTGGCGACCACATTATGGATGGCTACTACAAAGAAAAGGCCGCCACCGATGCCGTGATGCGCAACGGCTGGTTCCACACCGGCGACATGGCGGTATGGGACGACGAGGGCTACATTCACATCGTCGACCGCAAAAAAGAAATCATCATTTCCGGCGGCGAGAATATCTCATCGATTGAAGTGGAAAAGGCGATCTTTTCGCATCCGGAGGTCTTCGAGTGCGCGGTGGTGCCTGCTCCGGACGACAAATGGGGCGAGGTTCCGGCGGCGATTGTGGTTCGCAAGCCGGGATCTCAATTGACGGCGGACATTCTGTTGGAATATCTGAACGGCCGGCTGGGCCGGTTTAAGCTACCGCGGATTGTGGAGTTCAGCGAGGAGCAGCTTCCAAAGACCGGAACGGGCAAGATTCGTAAATTGATTTTGAAGGAACGGTTCTGGACGGGGAAAGAGAAACGGGTTCAGGGATGAGCCGCCGGGGGTGGTGAATGGCGACGTATCAACAGGTGGTGGAGTGCGGGCAGCGCGATCTGGAGATCACGCTGGCCGAATGTTATGCGCGCGGCGCCTTTGCCATCGAGGAGCAGGATCTTCCGGGAGGCCGGCTGCGGCTGCTGATTTATTATCACGAGCCCATGGACGGTTCCCAGGCAGTGGACGAAACCGTCGACTGGCAGAGCGTGTCCGAGCAGCCGTGGAAAGCAATTTCGATCGGGTCGCGGCTGTGGCTGGCGCCGCCCTGGGTGGACGAGGATCCTCCGGAGGGCCGCCGCCGGCTGAACTACATTCGCGGGCAGGCTTGCGGCACCGGCGGTCATGCGGCTACTCAGGCTTGCCTGCTGGCGATGGATAAACACCTGCGGCCCGGCGAGTCGTTCCTGGATGTTGGCTGCGGCTCCGGAATTCTTTGCCTGGCCGCGGATCTTCTGGATGCGGGGGATGTTGCGGGCTGCGACATCGACTATCCCAGCGTGGTGATTGCCGCCCGGCACTCCCATGCTCCGTTATTCACCGGCTCGACACGGAGCGTACGGCCTTCGACGTTCGACGTGATTGCCGCGAACGTGAATGCAACGGTGATCGCCAATGTTGCCGACGACCTCCGCCGGATTCTCAAGCCGGGTGGCCGGCTCATTGCAGGGGGATTTAAGACGGAAGAAACGCCGGAGATCGGCTTGAAGATTCTGGACCGGTGCGCTGTCGACGGCTGGTGCGCGGCCGTTTACATTCACTGAACTCCTCTTCGGTATCAGCAAGTTCTACCGCTTCCCGGCCATGTTCATTTGCGCAACCGGTAACTTTTACCGCAGCTGACGCATGCCCACATAAATATCCCCTTTATTTTCAATTTGATACACCTTTGGCATGAGCCATGCCTAAGAGACCTTCCGTAGGAGGTCCTCAACGAAATGAAGGACAACATTTCATCCATCCACCCCCGCGACGGGTTTGCCGACCCGGACGACAAGTCTTCCACCCCCACGGTGCATACGACGTCGTCCAGCCCGTGGATCGCGGGGCTTCTTGCTTTGGGATTGGTTGCGGTGGGCGGATATACCGCTTATCAGGGTTCTCAGATTGAGGGCCTGCGCCGGCAAATTACCGCCGCGCAACAGGACAACGCCGCCCTGCGGAGCAACCTTTCGGCCACCGACGGTGAGCTGCAGCGGACGCTGGAAGGGTTGCGTGGCGACCTGAGCACCAGCCAGCAGCAGACGACGGCCAGCCTGGCCAAAGCACAGGCCGCGGCGCGCCGGCACGCCGATACCGTAGCCGGAAAGCTGCAGAAGGAACAGCAACAGCGAGCCGAGCAGATGGCGGCGGATCTCAATAAGAAGATCGAGGCGACGGCTGAGGATACTTCGACCAAGTTCACCGACGTGAACAACAATGTGGGCGCGGTGAAGACGGAAGTGGAAACCGCGAAGCAGAGCATTGAGCAGACGCTTGGCGATCTGCAGCGCGTTCGGGGCGACATGGGCGTGATGAGCGGGCTGGTTGCGACCAATTCCAAAGAAATCCAGATGCTGCGGGAATTGGGCGATCGCAATATCTACGAGTTCACGCTCGCCAAGAAGGCCGGCCAGCAGAAGGTGGGCGACATCCAGGTGAAGCTGAAGAAGGCCGATCCGAAGCACAATCGCTACACTCTCGAAGTGCTGGCAGACGACAAGCTGGTCGAGAAGAAGGACAAGGGAACCAACGAGCCGGTGCAGTTCTACGTGCTCTCGAAGGCGCGGCAACCGTACGAACTGGTCGTCAACGATGTAACCAAGGACTCCATCAAAGGTTACCTTTCGACGCCGAAGACCACGGTATCGCGCTCCGCTGGACAGTAAGACGGGAGAGTGTTCCGAATGCGCCCTCCCGTACTGTTGCTGGTAGCAGCTATGTTGTTGGCGGCGACAGGCTGCAGCCGGTCGACTGCGGAGGCGAGTGGGGCGGTAGCTGAGACGGACAGCTATCGCCCCATAATCCTGAGGGCTCCGAAGCGGCCGGTGATCGAGGTTCCAGAAGGAACTTCGTTGGAAATCCGGCTGGAGCAGGCGGTCACCACCGCCCGCAACAGGACGGGTGACTCCTTCGAAGCGAGTCTGGCGTCTCCGGTCGTCGTGGATGGGAAAATCGCGATTCCGGAGGGTGCCCAATTGAGGGGGCTTGTTCGCGACGCGAAACCTTCCGCACGGTCGACGGGGCGCGCGGTGCTGACTTTGACTCTCTCTTCTCTTTATATGCGGGGAAAGACCCATCCTTTGGAGACAAATTCCAAGACATCTTCCACCAACAGGCGCGCCAAGGGGAACCTGCTTTGGGTTGGCGGCGGCTCCAACATGGAGAGCAGTTCCATCAAGGCATTGGTGCCGGGCAAGAAGCATATCGGCATCCCGCCGGAAGCTGTCATGACCTTCCGCCTGCAGAAGCCTCTGCTCGTCGGCGGATGATCTGCGAATCGTTTTGTTCTTGAGTTGAACTTCAGGGCAGGAGTTCTCTCAAGCGGGGCGTCCTTCGGGATGCCCCGTTTTTTTAGGGCAAGTTTGATGAAAATTTCTCAATCTGGAGCCTCTATGATGTGTGACAAATGCGTTAAAGAAGAGGTAGCTGCCCCTGCCCCTCGCTCTGCTGCTGCCGGCTAGCCTTATGGGACAGGTGGAGGATGTCAATGCCCACCTGTGGTTGATGTACTTCGGGGACCATCCCGTCAAACAAACGAGGTTCGGGGTGCACCTGGAATCGCAGGCCCGCCGGACGAACCTGGGCGGTCAGTGGCAGCAATTCATGATCAGACCCGGCCTGAACTATCAGCTAACGAAACGGTGGACGGGAAGCGCCGGCTATCTCTTCGCGGACAACTGGCCTTACGGCGATTTTCCGGCGCCCTCGGATTTTCTGGAGCATCGGATTTACGAGCAGTTGTGGGGCAAGTATCAGCACGGGCCGATTCCGGTCCAGCACAGGCTGCAGCTGGAGCAGCGCTTTGTCGAGAAGACCGGCACCCCGGAGGGCGGATGGGAATACCGCAACCGGTTCCGCTACATGCTTCGCGGCGATATTCCTTTCGGCAAAAGCCCCTGGTATCTCGGCTTATACGACGAAGTATTCCTCAACTTCGGGAAGAATCGCGGCACCCACACCTTGGATCAAAATCGCGCCTATGGAGCATTGGGATTCAAACTGACGGCGTTTGAAAAGCTCGAGGTAGGCTACCTTCACCAATTTATTCCGCAGCGAAACGGAATTATCGTGGAGCATAATCATACCGTTCAGATCGGGTTATATTCCACGAGAATCTTCGGCGGCCAATAACAGTTACTGCAGAGATGCGGAAAGATCCTGGCCCAGAAGATCCGCGCGGCGGGCGAGTTGGAGGGCGGTGGAAAGATCGCGATCCTTTGCCTGGCGCGCTTGCGCAATGAAGGACTGGATCCGTTGGACGGTCTCGCGCTGCGCGGTATTGAGCTGGCGTCCAGTGGCTTTTTGAAGCGCCGCGTCCGCTCGCGCCAAGTGATTCGTCAGCTCCGTTTCATACTCGCGGCGGGTGTCTTCATCGAGCAGTTCTCCCAGACGAGGCGGAGATGCCTGCGGTGCGGAGGAAGGGGGCGAGGAAGCGGGTACTTCGGCGGGAGGCGGCGCCGTTTCCACCGGTTTGGGCGCCGGGGACGGCTTCTGGGGAGACGGCCTCCGCTTCTGCGCGGGAGGAGTCTCCACGGGCGTCTCGCCTTCGGTGCTTTGGACCGGCGGCACTCGAGCCGGGGGAAGAGGTTGCGGGGGAAATGGGTCCTGCGGAAGCGGCGGGAGAGTCGACTTCGGAGCTCCGGTGGGTACAGGCAGATTGACAGGGACCTTGGGTGGCTTCTTTCTGCCGAACCAGCAGCCGGTCATGCCGAGGCTCAGCAGCAAGAGGGCCGGCAATATTGCGGCGATCCTCATCGCGACTCCGCCAACGGCAGTTCGATCACGAATTCCGCTCCTGCTCCATCCTGATTCGCTACCCCGATTGTCCCCCCATGAAGCTGGACAGAGCGAAAAGTCATCGCCAAGCCGATTCCGCTTCCTTTCGATTTTGTTGTGAAGTATAGATCGAAGATCCGATCGATTTGATCGGGCGGGATTCCCGGACCGGTATCGGAGATTCGAATCTGGCACGCCCGGCGTCCGGCAACCACGGCCATCGTGAGCCTCCCGCCATCTTTCATCGCTTCGATGGCGTTGACGGCAATGTTGATGACGGCCTGCTTCAACAGATCGGAGTCGCCGCGGATCATCACGGGGTGCCCGGGCCCCGGCACCTCCATCCGGATTCCGGACAATTCCGCCTGCGGCTGCAGAAAGCCGGCAACCTGGCCAACCAGCGCATTGACATCCAGAGGCTCCATGACAGGCTCGACGGGGCGGCTGAAATCCAGGAACGTTTTGACCACCCGATCCAGGCGAGTGACTTCCTCGGAAAGGATGGCGATCTCCGCTTCGGCTTCCGGAGATTCTCCAGAAACGCGCGACCGGAGAAGTTCCAGCCGCAGCGCGATTGAATTCAATGGGTTCTTGATTTCGTGCGCGACGCGGCTGGTCAGGCTGCCAATGGCGATCAGGCGGCGGGCCACCGCCAGTTCTCCAATCTGGAGCGCACTACGGTACTTCTCCCCGAGAATGCTGAGCTTGGATTCGATAATGGCTAGTTCCGCCGCTCCTTCAGGCGGCTCTACGATCGGCACCGACTCGCCCCGAACGATCGCATCGATCAAATTTCCCACGCGAGTGATGGGGCGGAGTGCGAGGCTGGTTAGCCAGTACGCCAGAAAAACCGCGGCCACCAGGGCAATTGCCGTCAGGATGAGCGCCCGAAAGATCGCCGGCTTGATGCTGTTCCAGATAAAGGCGGTGGAGGCGAGCACCTGAATCGTGAAGACGGGGGGGGCCTGATTGGTGATTCCCAGCGTCTCTCGAATTTCGTAATCGGTCTGAGGTTTCAGAAGCGCAAAGAACCGGCCCAGCGGCCCGGCGTCCAGAAGACTGCGAATCTGCTCTCGCGCTGTCATGACCTTCCGCGCCTGGAAGTGATTGGAGGAAACCAGAATCAGGCTGTCGTCGCCGGCGATATTGATTTCGACCAGCGACGATTTCTGCGACATCAGCCCGTTGACCATCGCCGCCAAAGCCTCGTCGTTAGCCACCAGCTGCTTCCACAGTCTCTTGCTGGCGCCGATCGTCACCGGAACCTCTTCCAGCGCGGCAGTTTGCTGGTCGATGCGCCGCATGAGGAATCGCCGCACCTGGCGGCCGGTGCTTTCCGCGTACTCCGCCGTGGAGGTGAGTCCGTCGACGATCAGCACGTTGACCATGATCATCAGCATGCCGAGTACAACGAGGGCCGCCATGGAAACGGTGACGGTCAGCAGGCGCGCCCGTAGGGTCATTCCGGCGCGCCGTATTCCTTCAGCTTGTTGAACAGCGTTTTCGTGCTGATTCCCAACAAAGAGGCGGCACGAGTGCGATTGTTGTCCGTGTGCCGCATCGTTGTCTCGATCAGAGCGCGCTCCGCTTCGGCGACGGTCATACCCGGCTGCAGGAGAAGCGAATTTTCGCGCGACACCGGCTGTTGGGGAACGCCGGCAAATCCTCGCGGCAAGTGCTCCAGGGTGATGGTTCCCTTGCCCGCCAGGATCACCGCGCGCTCCAGAATATTTCTCAGCTCGCGGGCATTTCCGGGCCAATCATGCCGTAGAAAGGCTTCCATGACTTCCGGCGCAAGATCGGTCACCTTGCACCCATGCTTCTTGTTCAAGTCGGACAATTGCGCCGCGGCAATCGGAGCAATATCGTCTCGACGCTGCCGGAGCGGCGGCAGGTGGACTTCGAAGACATTTAAGCGGAAGTAAAGATCTTCCCGAAACGTTCCTTTGGAAATCCCGTCGCGAAGATCGCGATTGGTCGCAGCCAGCACCCGGACATCCAGCTCGACCTCCCTGGTGGAACCAAGCCGCCGCACTTTCCGGTCTTCGAGCACGCGCAGCAGTTTTGCCTGGGTGTTGGGAGGCATCTCGGCAATCTCGTCAAGGAACACCGTCCCGTCATGCGCCAGCTCAAAACAGCCTTGGCGGCGCTCTACGGCTCCGGTGAATGCGCCTTTCTCATGGCCGAAGAGCTCGCTTTCCATCAGCGACTCCGGCATGGCGGCGCAGTTGATGGCGACGAATGGGCGCGCGTGCCGCGAGCTGTGCTGGTGAATCGCGCGTGCTACCAGTTCCTTGCCGGTTCCGCTCTCTCCCGTGATCAGGATCGTCGCCTTCGTCGCAGCCACCTGCCGGAGCAGCGAGAAGATTTCTTTCATCGCCGCGGAGTCGCCCACCAGATCGCCCAGCGATCCGCGAGATGCCAGCTCGCGCTCCAACCGGTCTGCCTGCGAGGCCAGCTGTCCTTTCTCTACCGCCCGCTCCAGAATCATCTTCAGCGCATTCGGTTGAACCGGCTTCTCCAGGAACCAGAACGCGCCCAGCTTGTGCACCGTTTCGAGCGCCGTTTCCAGATTTCCAAAGGCCGTCAGCACGATCGCCGGAGGCGGAAACGCCGTCTCGCTCAACCGGGCCAGAAGAGCTTTGCCATCCATGTTCGGCATGCTCAAGTCCGTGACGACCGCATCGGCATTCAGAGTTTCAAGCTTCGTCAACGCTTCGGCGCCGTCGGCGGCGGTTTCCACGGTGTATCCCCATCGGGCGACGATACCCGCCAAGGCGTTCCGCTGGTTGGCCTCGTCGTCCACGACGAGAACATTTGGTGCTCTTCCGTTCACTTACTTCATGATCGCAGGATCTGTCTGAGACACTGCATTTATGCGTCTTTTTTTCCTGGCGTTGTACGCCGCCGGCATGCTGTGCGCGCAGGGCCGCCAGGTTGTCATCACCGTCGACGATCTCCCTCGGGGAGGCGATGCCAAACCGGAAGTTTCGTCCATTTACACCATGACGTCGAAGCTGGTGGCCGCCTTGCGCGGTACGCAGGCGATCGGTTTCGTCAATCCGGGACGAGCGGCGGCCACCGCACTGGGTGAAGATGGCCTGCAATCGATCCTGAAAGTGTGGCTGGACGGAGGTCTGGAGTTGGGGAATCACTCCTACTCTCACCTGAATATCAACAAGATTTCGCTGGCCGAATACACCGCCGACATTGTCAAAGCCGAGCCTGCCCTGCAGCGAGTGCTCGGCAAGAATGCCGTCTATTACCGCCATCCTTTTCTCTTCACCGGCAAGGACGAAGCTACCAAACGCGACATGCAGCGATTTCTGGATGAACACCACTATACGGTTGCTCCGGTGACGCTCGATAACGCGGACTACATCTTCGCCGCCGTTTATACAAAGACCGACGATCCGGCGAAACTGCGGGCCGAGTATGTCCGCTACATGGAATCTATCTTTGCGTTCTTCGAACAGCGCTCGGTGGAAGTAACCGGCCGGGAGTTTCCGCAGATTCTGTTATTGCACGCGAATCAACTGAACGCCGACACAATGCCGGAGCTTCTCGCCATGACGAAGCGGAGGGGCTACAAATTCGTGCCGCTGGAGACTGCTCTTCGCGACAAGACCTACCTGTTGCCCGATAACTACGTGGGAACGTGGGGAATTTCGTGGATTCATCGATGGGCGAAGACCAAGGGAATGCCCGACAAATGGGAGCCGGAAGCGCCCGATTGGGTGATGCAAGCGTACAAGAAGATTCAGTGAAGTCCCAGCCGCCGGGCGAGATTTTCCAAGACGCGATCGGGTTGCTCGCAAACTCCGGTATGGACGGGGGAAATTTGGATGATCGTGCTGCGCGGCGCGACCAGCCAATGAAATCGCTGGCTTTGCGAAAGTCCGGCGATCGGGCCCGCTGACGGGTCGCCGGCCGCAATTTTTGGAATGGCCTCCAGGTGCTGGCGCACAAGATTTACATCGATATCCGGCCACAGTGCCCGCAGGCGCAGTTCATTTACTTGGACGCAGGCATCCAGGTACTTCCGTTCCGCGCTGAAGACAATGACGCCGGCATTGATGAATTCTTCCAGATCGGGACGCGGCACAATGCGCACGACGGCGTAATCAAACGAGATCGGCGCGGGCACGTATCGCCTCCTGCACAAAGTTGTCCATTGCGTTCAAACGCTGTATGAAGTAGTCGAGATAGCCGGAGGCCGGCCTGGCCAGCCAGGATTCGGGAACTTGCCGGAGGATGTTCGACAGGATGTCCGGGTTGAGTTTTTGCTTCATCGCCTGAGCCGCGGAAGGGATCTGCGAAGCCCAAGGCAGCAGCAGGTGATGCCGGATTGCCGGAAACGGCGACAAAGCCTGACTGGCGGTTTCTTTCCAATCATGGTGGAAGTAGAGGGCCGCTCCGTGATCGATGAAGAAAAGCTTCTTGTGCCACATCAGCAAATTCGGATTGCGGATCGTGCGATCGACATTCGTCACGAACGCATCGAAGACAACGGCCGTCGAGGCTGTTTCCGCATCCGCCCGGTCCCCGGCGGCCCGATCGAACATCGTGGCTCCGGGAAGATAGTCCAGCGCCAGATTCAGACCGACACTGGCTTTGAGAAGATCGCGAATTTCCTCATCCGGCTCGTTTCGTCCCAGCACCGCGTCGACATCCACCAGTACGATTTCCGGAACAGGCAACCCCAGCGCACGCCCGATCTCGCCTGCGATCCACTCCGCCGCCAAGGCCAAGGCTCCCTGCCCCGCTCCGCGAAACTTCAGGACATACAGGCCTTCGTCATCCGCTTCGACAATCGCCGGAAGCGACCCTCCTTCCCGCAGAGGCGTCACGTACCGCGTTGCCCGAACCGTTCGCGCCATCGTTTCGCAGTGTACCGAGATCGACGCCGGCTACTTGGGCCCGGTAGCCATCCCCGGCACTTCGGGAGCCAGCACTTCTCCGTTGACCATGCGGGGCTGCGGACCGCCAGTCTCCATGTAAATCGCATTGGGAATCGCGCACAGCATGTTCATATTGACGTCGCCGCCGCCGTGCGAGGCGAGGCTGAGACCTGCCGCGTCGGCAATGGCAGCGATCTCCAGCCATTCGGTCACTCCGCCGGCGCGCCGGTTGTCGGGCTGAACGATGTCGGCGCCTCGTCTCTGGATGAGATCGTTGAACTGATACTTCATGTAGAGGTTTTCGCCGGTCGCGATACGAATCTCGAGCGCCGCGGCCAGCTCCGCATAGCCATCCATGTCGTGCGGCGGCAACGGCTCCTCATACCAGAAGAGTCCCATTTGCTGATACAACCGCCCGCGCCGCAGAGCTTCGTTCCGTGAGAAGACCTGGTTGGCGTCGGTCATGATTCTCCGGTCCTTGCCTGCCAGATCCTGCGCGGCGCGGATTCGCCGCTCGTCATCGGCCAGGTCATAACGCCCGGTTTTGATCTTGATCGCCCGGTATCCGTGCGAAAGCGCCGCTTCAATCTGCTTGCGGTATTGCGTCAAATCCTGATCGTCGTCGTAATACCAGCCGCACATCGAATAGACCGGCATGCGATCGCGAGCGGCTCCCAACATTCGCCACACCGGCATTCCGGCATGTTTTCCCACGATGTCCCAGACGGCAATATCCGCCGCGGCGATTGCGAACTGCGTGATGCCCGTCAATCCCTGGTATTGGAGGCCTTTATGCAGAACATCCCGGATCTTCCGCGGAAAGGCGGGATCCTGGCCGACCAGCAGCGGCTTGACTTCCTCTTCCAGGATAGTCTGGAGAACCTTTGGCCCTCCCTGGACAGCTCCGAATGAGGAGGTCGCGTAACCGATGATTCCTCCATCGGTGAGAATCTTTAGCTGCACCGATCCGGAGTGGATACCCAGCGCCTGCAGCGCGTCATAATTTGGTTTCCGCGGTGGATTGATGGTCAGCGTGGTTTCAAGGCCTGTGATCTTCAGCGAACGACGCTGCTCGGCGGCCATCGCGAAAGCGGGAAGGGCAAGAAAGGTTCGTCGGAGCATTCCGCGGCGATCTTATCGCAACCACGTTCTACTGCTTGCCGCGCTGCGAGATTAACGCGTGATAGCGAGGATTGTCTTTCAGCGAGTCGAAGCGGGGATCAAACCGCAGAAAGGGAATCGCGGGGTCGTGAAGCATCTTGGCCCGTTCGAGCCAGTCCAGAGCCAAGTCATCCTCGCCAAGCCCAGTGTGAGTGAGCGCTACGCAGTAGCACGGTGTGAATTCGTTTGCCCAAGATGCCGACTCCGGCAGGAGCCGGCGCATGACGGCAAGAGCAGCTTCGCGGTCGCCCAACACTCCCAGAGCGTGGCCGAGAGCGCACAGAGTGTGGAGATCGTTCCTGGCTTTCAGGCCGTTCTGAAACTCCAGAACAGCATGGGCGGCGTCGTCCTGTTGCTCCAGGCTAAGACCGGCCCGCCAATAGCCGGCGGGATGATCGGCGTGCAACTGGATCAATTCGCGGCCGACAGCCTCCAGTCGCCGGTAATCATGAGCCAGAAAGAAGACTTTGCCCTCCTGCAGCAGAACCTCCGGCAGCGCGGGAAGCCGTTTTCTCGCGGTCTGAATGGACTCCCGCGCGCGGTGCAGGTCACCGGCGGCAGTCAACGCCTGGGAGTAAAAAATGTTCCGGCCGCACCGCATCGGCTCGGCTGCAACGGCTTGGCGCAAATGTTCCACTGCTCCACGAAAGTCCCCGTCTTTGAGAAGCGCGATGCGACCCAGGACATCGTGAGCCTCCGCATTTCCGCTGTCCAGTTCGAGTGCTTTCCAGGCGGCATCGCGCGCCGCCTTCACTTCGCGTTCGGTGTTCGGAATTCCCGCATCGTCGGACAGCCGCAAGTTCGCATCCGCGTACCCCGACCAAGCGGGCGCGAAATTGGGATTTGCATGGACAGCGCGCTTGAAAAGAGGAAGACTTGTCTCATCCAGGAAGGTCGCCCGAGCTCCAGCGCTCCCGAGCCCAGGTATAAGAATCTTCGGCGGAAGGAAGCACCAACTGTCGCGCTTGCCGGGTGGCGGGCGATACGATAGCCGACGCCAGCACGTCCTGAGTATCGATGAAGATCGCCAGCTGGCGTTGAAACATCTCGCGCCATACCACGCGGTGATCCGCGAAATTTATCAGTTCGGCGATCAAAGTGACGCTTGCGCGGTTGGTTTGCAAAGAAGTTCTGAGGACGAATTCCGCGGCACGGAATCCTGCGCGGTGCCGGCATCGCCAGGACCCTTCACATTCCAGACGTTGGAGGCCAGCAACGCCTTCCTGATTTCCGACGAGAGACTTTGGGCGAGCTTCTGCTGAACCGGATCCCGAAAATTCCCCACGGATTGGATTGTGATGGACGGCTCGGCATGCCAGTACCAGATGCCGGCCGCGGTTAGCAAGCTTGCCACCGCAATCAGAAACAGTTGCGAGCGCGTCTGAATATCCTTCGACGGACGCCGGTTGCACCATTTAACCCAATTCCGGCACCCTGTTCCGGCCCGACTTCCTTATGGCGAAAATTCTATTAATTAATGATTGGCAATTTAGATGCCAGGGCCATCGGTCACTTTGCGAGGACGTCTTCGAAAAACCGGAGCGCGCGGGGATCTTTGGACTGTCCCAGCCAAAACATCGCCTGTTTGCGAACGGCGGGGTTGGGGTTGTTTCGAGCTACCTGGATCAGCATGGGCACTCCTTCTCCCGATTGCATCTGGGTGAGCGCAAAGACCGCCTTTTTCTTGACCTCTGTGTCAGGATCGTTGGCCAGGGTGTCGTTGATGGCCGCACTGGCCTGCTTGGAGGCTTTCTGAGCAAGCCAGAACAATGCCTGGCCTCGTACGTGGGCGCTCTTGTCTTCCTTCGCGGCCTTGATAATCGAAGGGATCGCTTCCGGGTCGCTGCTCTGGGTCATGCAAAAGATCGCATGCTCGCGAACCTTGTCGCTGGCGTCCTCTCGAAGAACCTTGCCGACGACGAGGTAGCCCTGGTGCCCCCGGGAGTTCGCCAGCCAGAAGATGGCGGAACGGCGAAGCTTTTCCGAAGGAGACGACGTCGCGAGATTCTGGAGGGCGGCAAGCGATTCCGGCGCGGCATGCATGGCGATTGCTTGAACGGCTGCGTCTTCCGATTTCTGGTTATCCGTCGAAGCGCCTCTGGTCGCGTACTTCAGCAGGAGCGCCACGCTCTCGGATGGTTTCACATCCGAGAGCCAATGAAACGGCAGGCCCCCGGCATCCAGGGAACAGTCGATCGAGAACGATCGAATCTTGCCCACGTTTCCCTGCTCCAGCCGGAACAAGATTGCCACATGGGTCGGGCCTTCCAACTTCACCGGTCCCGCAGGGGCGGCGAAATTTGCCGCACGCTGGCCTTCCAGACCGCACCCGCGGGAGTTGTCATTCCAGCAACAGGCCTGGTGATCGCCGGGGATCTTGGGAACCGCGTAACCGATCCAGGCCGGACCCGGCTGTTTCGCCATCGCCGCCTGCACCGCCCGCTCCAACCCCGCACCCACGGATGCGGTCTGGAGATTCGCATTGGAAATGGAAGGCTGCTGAGCCGGGAGAACTCCGGCAACCAGGACCGCGGACAGGAGTTTCAGCATGGCAGTCTCCTTTACTTGTTGATCAGTTCCAGCAGGAACTCGGTAGCTTCTTTGCTCTGCATATGGCTCAGGCGCTCGACAGCCCGTTTCTTCAGCTCAGGATCGGTTTCTTTTCGCGCGACATCTACAATCTGTTTCGCATTCCCTTGAATGAACAGAGCCTCCAACACGCGTTTCTTCGTTTCGCTGTCCGTCGCACTGCCATAAATTGCCACCAGGGCATCCGATGCCTGTTGCCCTCCGGAAGTTCCCAGGTGATGGATGGCGCGCTTTCTCAGCTCCGGATCCTTCTCCGTCTTCGCGATCTCGATCAGCTTGGTGGTGTTTCCGCTGACAAACATCGCCTGGAGGATACGCGCCCGGATTTCGGTGGAAGTTTCGGATGCGTACATCTCCGCCAGTTGACTGTTAGCGCCCATGGTTCCGAGATAATGAATGGCCTCTTTGCGCAGGTCGACATTCGGCTCGCTCTTGGCGATGGCGAGAATCCGGTCTCGCTCGCCGGAAGTCATAAAGCTGTTCAGCACCTGTTTCTTGACGGCGATGTCGTTGGTCGAGGAATAGATGCCGGAAAGGTACTGCCGGTTCTCCTTGCCGCCGTAGATGCCGAGGCTCCGTACAGCCTTCAACTGAAGGTCCGGGTTGGCGCCGCCCTTGGCGACGCGGACGACGGCTTCTCGAGCTTTCGGCGAATCGCTCTGGCTGAGAACGAACAGAGCACGCTCCCGCAGTTTTGGAGATGACTGCGTCTGCAGAATTTTCTCCAGCAGAGGAATCGACCGCTCGGGGTCGCTCTGCATCAGAGCATTCAGCGCCATCAGCTTGATGTCGTCATCGGCAGTGTTCTCCGGCGATACCGGTTTGCCCGCCGCCTGAGCGATTTCGACACGAAGAGCTTTAGCATCGTTCAGCCAGCGGCTTTGGGGATAGGTCTTTGCCAGCTCATCCAGCGACGCCGTCGCTTCCTGGCCGCGGCCCAGTTTACTGAGCGCGTAGGCCTTCCAATAGAGCGCGCCATCGGCCTTGGACTTTCCCGTCGCAACCACCTCGGTGAATCGAGCCACCGCCTCGTCCCACTGGCGCTTGTCGAGCGCTCGGGTTCCGCGCTCATATTCGCGCTCGGCGATCTCCGCCGCGCGATCGCGGTTCTGGAAAGCCATCCCAAAGTCTTTGAACTTCGCGAATTCGAAGGTGCCGGACTTCAGCTGAGCCAGCGGCGCCAGATCTGCCTGCAGTTTGGCCAGATCGATGTCCGCCATGACCTTTGCCGCGGCCTCCAGGGCACCTCCATCAAATTCGACCTGGGGCGGCAACGGCTTGACGGCTACGGAAGGCGGCTCCGGCGGATGCAGCGGTTGCGGCGGGGCCGGAGGCTTCTGGGCCAGCATCCCCGCGGAGAGTACGAGTGTGCAAAAAATCGCTTTCATATCAAACTGAACCTTTCATTTCCTTCACCGGCTGGCGGGGGACTGGCTGGTTCTCCATATCCCGCAGCCGCAACTCCAAAACACGAACCTTAAACAACAGCCCCTGGTCTTCGACACGAGTTCGCAGTTGCTGGACTTCTTCCGGAGTCAATTCGCCCGGACCGTGGGATACCGCCAGAAGCACTCGCTCCAGATCGTCGAGCACAGCAGCCAACGCGGACTGTCCTTCGCGCTCCGCCGTCAGACGATAAATGCGGTTCGACTTCAACAGGCTCTGCGCCTGCCGTTGCTCGTCTCGAATGTCGAGACCTTGCGCGGACTCACTGTTGGTGAGTTCCATCAGAACGCGCTGGGACGCTTCCAAGTGCTCGCTGAGAGCCGCAGCCAGAATGCGCTCGCGGATGACTTCCGGCGCGGCGGCCAATTCCGGCTGCTCCATTTTGTGTGAGACACGGCCGGCGAAAAACGCAATCAGCAGCATCGCCACGGCGGAGGCCACAACAGCCAGCCGTCCGGGAGCGAGCCACTTTCGCCACCACGGCAGCGGCTTGCCGAACGATGCATCCCGCTTGCGAAGCGAACGCCATACTTCTTCGCCGTACTGGACATCCCGTTCAGGAATCGGCCATGCCTCGACGGCCTTCATTGTCAGCTTGAGAGACTCGAATTCCTTCCGGCAGTGGGCGCACAGTTCCAAGTGAAGACCGGCCTCGGCGGAATCTCCGTCTTCCCCGTAGTAGTGCCAAACCAGTTGCTCCTCCGTCAGGTGGCCGTCCACGATGGGCTTGCTCATGTCCGCCATGCTTTCTCTCCTTCCATCGGGTGCAGAGCCTTTCGCATTTTCTGGACGGCGCGGAAGACAGCATGCTTGGTCGCGTTTGCGCTGATCTTCAACGTTTCGCTGATCTCTTCGATCGTGCAGCCTTCAAAATGCCGCAGGGTGAACGCAACGCGTTCCTGCGGAGTCAGCTCATCCATGGCGCCCGCAATTCGCTCCCGCATCTGACCGCTGAACGTCAGCCGCTCCGGGTTCGGATCCTCCGAGGAAATTTTCTCGGTCATGGGGTGACCTTCCGCGTCGTCCGAAGAGAGGCTCTGCGTGGTCCGCATTTTCCGCATCCGGAGCAGATCCAGGGAATAGTTGCTGGCAATCCGGAAGAGCCAACTGGTGAATAATGCCCGTTCATCGAACTTGTCCAAATTCCGGTAGGCCCGTAGGAACGTTTCCTGCACAATGTCCTCGGCATCCTCCTCATTTCCCGCCAGCCGAAACGCCAGGCGGAACAACTTGCGGCCATGGCGATCGACGAGCACACGAAAGGCGTCTCCATCGCCAGCGCGGGCCAGCGCGACAGCTGCCGCGTCGCTCACGTCCATCCGCCCTTTAGACTGTGGGAATTCCAACCGGTTAGCAAAGTTTGCGCCGGGAATCGACGCAGGCCCTCCTTGATCGGAGGACTTCTATACGGTTGAAAACAGGAGTTTAGTCGATGAGACGGGCGGCGATCAGCGCGGCATCGACCAGGCTCGGTTGGGATTCGACGAGCGCCACCCGCTGCCGGTTCAGGGCGGCGGTTTCCTGCGCCACTAACGCTGCCGGCGGAAAGGGAGATCCCGGTTCTCCTTCCGGCAGGTTGACCAGTTTGCCGGTAATGGACTGGTAAAGTGCCCGGCCCACCTGCTGCTCCGGCGACAGATATCCGCGATTCATAGACCCGGCCATCCTTTGAAACTGCGCGATCAACTGTTCTCTGGGAATATTCCGCCTGCCGGCATCTCCCAACAGGTCCAGAGCTGTCTCCACGGCCAGCAACATATTGCTCCGGCGGGAAATCAGACGGATCAAAAGCGCCGAATCCCCCGTTGTGGACCCGTCGGCGAAAATTCCGGCCGTCACAACGGGTGGTTCGAGATGCCGCTGGATGAGCCTCGTGCGGCCCCAGATGGTCCCTCCCCATCGCATCACCACGCGCTCTTCACCCGCGGCGATTGGCCGGATCGCGGACTCGATGAGAGGATCGGCGTAGATCACCAGCGGCGCCGTACTGCCGGCGGTTTCCCAAGGGACCTGTTTTGCTGTGACCGCAAAGGCAACCAGTTGTCCGGACGAATTATTGCGGATTCGCACTTCATCCTGTCCGTCCGGCAATCGGCTCAGCGTGCCGGCGACCTGCGAATGGACAGCAAGGCACGTAAACATCGAGGCGAGTGAAACGATGACCTTCATTTCATCCTCCGGAGTGACGGAGGTTATGTTATCAAGCGCGGCCTTACGCCATATCGGCAATTCGGAGGCGAACCGCCGGGTCGCCGAACACGACATAGCTTTCGGCATCGTTCCGCTCACACCAAATCCTGGCGAGTACATCGCCGTCAACTTCCGATTCTCCGTTGTGAGGATCCAGCTTGTGCGAGAGATCCGTGCTGAGGATCGAATAACGTTCGTTGAAATCCCGGATGGCATGACCGACGGGACTGCCGCGCATCACGCGAGTGAGATAGTTCTCGAAGCAGACGATCTGATCGCTGCTCGCTCCCCGCAAAGACCAGCCCCAGGCGCGCTCAATGTGTCCGATGCAGGCGAGAGTCCCTGCCGTCAACATCTTCTTCGGCAGCGTAGCGAAGAAATCGGCATTGGCGATCTTCGGCGGCGTGGCGTCGGGCAGATAGTTGTATCTCGCAGTGGCCGGAGTGCCCGCTCCGTAACAGGCAAAGAGGAATGCGATCATTCCGCCCAGGTCGGCTCCGTCTACGTCCTCTCCCGCCAGATAATCGCCGCGCTTCACAGCGCCGAGTTCGAAGTCCTGACAGATCAGAGCTCCCTGATAGGGGATCTGCTTGGCGTCGTCCAGATTCTTAAATCCCATTCCGTGGGAAGCACTGAAAAAAATCGAGGGAGCCGTTCCGCTCTTGAGCTCCTTGCTGAGATTCTTCCGGATTGCATCCTCCGCCATTAACGCCGTTGCCTGGAATCCCACCCGTTTAGGAATGGGTGGCTTGGCATCTTCGTCGCGGGAGGCGGCGCGTCCCTTCACGATGGGTGTGACCAGGCCGTCGTGGCTCATTTGGGTCGCCGCATCACCATCGTGCCGCGGCGCAAAGAATAGCGCGTTCTTCTTGTTCTTGACCTTGCTTGCTGTCTCGTAATCGATGACTCCCTGCGCGTATTTGGCATACTCCGCGGGGGTGTCGAAATGGATCCGGCCGACGGCATATTCGATGTCGAGGAGATAGCCGAACGAGAATGGGATCTTCTCCGGACTTCCGGCCAGAAGCAGATAGTAAGGAACGCGGCGCGGCTTCACATTCCCGGCAGTCACCTTATACTTCGCGAGGAACTTGGCCCGATCTTCGCCTGAGCGATAGGTCAGCTCCTTCACCAGGTCCGGATCGCCGACAACCTTGCGGCGATGCTCCACCAGAGGGGCAAGAGCAGCCTTGACCGCCGCATCTTCCTGCTCGTGAAAGACGATAGCCCAACCCACCTCCGGAAGATTCTCCGGATTGGCATCGTCGGCAATCCCGAGGTGCTTCTCCTGTAGTGCCTTCCCCAAGCTGGCCGCGGCCGGATCGACCGTCGATTTCCTGATACCCGCCGCCAGTTCCGACAGACCGATGGACGGAAACAGATAGGTTCCGGTATCGCCGTCGATGCCGTTAAAGACAATGCTCGGGCTGGGGGTGGCGGTTTGACTGGCCATTTGCTGCTCCTTTCGAATCGCGGCTCCTAGAATTTGTCCTTCAGAGCCCGGCTGAAGCTCCGCAGGTCGCCAATCTCGCTCTCCAGCAGCAGATTTCGTTTGGAGAGCATTCCGAAGACCAGCTTGCGAATCTCCTGGCATTGGTCCCGGAAAGTTCCCCAGTTCCCCGCGTTGAACTCGCTCTCCGCTGTGGAACTGGCGGCCGTTACCTTCTGAAGCCAGTCCGTCAGATTGAGCGCCGCGGTGGTTCCATTCAGCGGCTTGCCGATGCACTCCACACTGTTGATAAAACTGTCCGCTTCGATCAGCTCGGAATCCTGCAGGGCGCGCAGGGTGTCCCGAATGCTGCTCATCGAATTCGGGCTCTTGTCATCGGCGTCCACGCGCTGGCGGACCACTTCATAACGCGAACGCAACTTCTCCAGGACGATTCCGAACTCCCGCCATTCATGAAGGCGGTTGGCGCGGAAATGGACGTCGCCGAGTGCCGACCGCAGCGCGGCCACGGCATCATCTGACATTTCTGCCATCTCTCGTCTCCCTCAGACCTTATTTGAAAGTGATCCCTTGCAATTTTTCAAGTACCGGCGCCGAAAGGGGCTGAAACAGCCGGTTATCCATTGTTCGTGAAAACAGGACGGGGCTGGACCAATGCGGACCACCTTCATCCGCCAAAAACAAAGTTTTTCGAGCTTCCATCATGGCCACATCCACGACGCCCGTGCGAACCAGAACATCGTAGAAGCGCTCCGACAAAACCCGCAGGCTGCGCGCGGTCATGTCTTCGAGCACTGCCGCCACAGCCAGAACGCCGTCCCGCACCAGTGCGGGTGCGAAGTCCAGCGAGATTTCCTTGGCTGCCGTGTCCGTCTCCAACTGCATCCCCAGAAAGACCAGCCGCGGGGGCACGGGGGAAGACGTCATGGCCTTCACCACGGCGTCAAACGGAACGGGAGTCGCCGCGCCGTCGTTATCGGCCAATACCAGCCCTTCCGGAATCGCGTGGATCAACAGGTGAAGAATGTGATGCTCCTGGCTGGAAAATTCGGCGATGCGGGCGAGCGTCGGCGGATCCGGCATACGCTTCAGCCGCAGGAACATTCCCAGGGAGTTCATGGCGTGCCGGACCGTGTCATGAACGATGTCATCGTCGATCTCCGACAGATGCATCTCGTTCAAGCCCTTCGGATTGGAAACGATCAGGTGCATGTCGAGCGGCTGCTCGACAATCGGCCATTTGCGGCTTTGGCGAACCCGAATGAATCGCGAGAAAGCGCTGGTGACCGCCACCGGCTGCGATTTTTCCGGATTCCAAAGAGCTTCCCACGGCAGCCGGGCCAGTTCGGGTGCGTTATCATCCAGCGCGAGCCGGAAGCGGACTCCGACGCTGCCTTCGGCGGCCGCATCGGCTTCCACCATTTCGTGCGCGCGCTGATAGCTGGACAGCAATCCTTCCTGAAAGAGCCAATCGAAGAGCAAATTGCCGTACTCGCGCGGCTTCATTCGATCGCGGAAACTGTCGTTCCGCAGGGGTTCCGGGATGGGCGGAAGACGCCGTTGGTCGGTTGTACTCGACGTTCGAATTTCACCCAGGTAATCGCCGTCCGATTGCCGGACCGCCAGCTCGAAGTCATAGAGTGACTGCTGTTCGAATTCGCCTCTGATCATTCTTTTCTTAGATCCTCGCTGCGCCGGCGGCTTTTGCCAAACGATCCAGCAGGCCGGCGGAGTCTGACTCCACGGTCTTGTCGATCTCGACGAGAGCCGTCGTCAGCTGCGTCCGAAGCCCGGCGGCCGTGCCGAAATTCTGTTTATTGACTTGTTCCGCCAGTTGCGTCGCAGCTTCCACGATAGCGGTTGCCTTGCCAGCGTAGGCGCCAGACGCGGTCATCTGAATTCCCTGGATTTCCTGATTGACCATTTCCTGAAGCTGCTTTACCAATATGCCTCTGGCGGAGGTATCCAGATCCTTCGCGTTATCCAGCTGGGGACCGGCCGTCTCCAGAACCCGCCGCGCGGCCTGGATGTTTCGCCGAAGGCCAACGGCCGCCGCCATCTCCGCCGCCAGCCCACCGACTTCCGTCAGCGCGGTTTCCAACTTCTCGAACGCCGCCTTTGCTTCCGCCGAAACCGCGACCTGGCTGCCGACAATTCGCATCAGGTGCGACGTCTCCGTCTCCCCTTTCCGGAGCATCGACAGGACATCGGTGGACTGCGTGCTGAGATACAGCGCCGGAGTGCTCCAGGCGCGCTTGCCCCGGCCGAGATCCGCCAACAGACGCGTCCGCGCTTCGGAAACGGCCAAATCAATGGGCAGGTTGTTCTTCAACAGAGCGCGATAGAAGGTCTCGCTGAATCGCTGAGCGGCATCCACCGCAACGAAGTCATACTGCATTCCCACAACAGCCAGAACGCTCCTCCGGACAAGCGCCGGTGCAACGCCGGAAAACAGCCCGCGCTCCGGCTCGCCCGAGCCACTGCCGCAAGCATTCAGGACGACCAGGGGAATCCGGCGGCCTTCAAAGAGAATCGCGTAATCCTCCTCGCCCAGGCCGCGCCGGCTGCCGGAATCGTCGGCGACATACAACTTGTTGAGCGCTCCGTGGCCCAGGTAGTGAACGATCTGGTACGGCGGATCGTCCAGCAGCGCACTGTGAATCTGCGCAACCGTCGGGCTCTCGAGCAGTGTCACTTCGGCCACATCCTTGTGCTCGTCGAGAACTTTCAGGATGTTCTCCTTTTCGACGGCATCCACTTCCCCGCCCTTGGGACTGGAAAAGATCACCAGGATGCGAATCCGCTCCGACGGAGTGAGAGGCGGAGGTTCGGGCACCGGAAGGTAGCGCACCAGCGCCAGGTCCGCGGCGGTCGCAAGATAGCGAGCCTGCGACTTCCAGTACATGATTTCCCAGGGAAGCGCGGCCAGATCGGAGTCGGCGACCCACAACCGCACCCGCAGCGACTTGGCAAGCCCGGCTTTGATCAGTGTCCGGCTGGCAACCAATGCCTGCAGGATGTCATCGGTGAAGAGCGCATCGAACAGCTGTTGGCCGAAAGCCTGACGCTCTTTCTCCGAATCTTCCGGGCCGGAAGCCAGCGTCAGCGCTGTAACGAACTCCTCCGCTGCGGGATCCAGCTCGAGCACGCCGAAGGCCGGGCCATTGGGCGAACGGGTGACCGTGACAGGATACTTTCCCGGCTGCTGCGCCGCCGCGACCATGATCTCGAAGTCGGCGGAAGCTTCCGGTCTGGAGCCGTTAAGACCCAATTCCTTTCTCCTTCGCTCCGGCGATGGCAGCCTGCCAGATTGCGTGGGCAACCTCCGGACCGGCAATATCGCTATGCGCGCCGGACACTCCCTCGTTCGCCCGAATGTACTCGTCCGACTTCAAGTTGTGGATCACTCCCGGGCGAAATGCGTATTCTTTGTCCTTCGGCAGCATGCTCTCGTCGGAGGATTCCACTGTCGAAAGCCCGCGTAGTCCGAAGGTGCCCACACCGCCGAACTTGGGCAACTCCTCCGGGTCGAAAGCAACATCCCCGGTGACTCTTACGCCCAGCGGATAGAACCTTCCCACCGCGGCGTCGAACTTCGATCGAGTCGTGATGATGGGACCGCGAACCTTCTTCAAGCCGCGAATTTCCCGAAAGTATCCAGGCGTCCCGCGCTGATGAGGGATGTCGTCGCAATAACTCCACAGGGAAAAAGCACCCTGCACCAGGGCCATCGAATCGACAGGTCTTGGCAGCGAAGCCTTTCCCGCCGGCCCGCCCACCATCGATGACACTACGATGCATCCGAAGCTGTGCCCCATCAGATGAAACCGCGCGTTCGGCGCGGCGTTCATCATACGAACCAGAAAATCGTGCAGGCCGCCTTCGCCGACGGTATTGGCTCGCTTCTTCATCAACCAAAAAGACAATTGCCGCAGCGGGGAGAGAATTCCACCGATGTTGAAGCCGCCAAAACTCACGTCGTCCGATTCAATAAACACATTCGGGTCGAACTCGGGGTTGTCGGCACCGGGCGCCGCCCCGGCGCTTCCGCCTTCGGCCAAGCCGAGAGCCTTGTGAAGTTTTCGATAAGCCTCGCGCACTTCGCCGGGAAATTCGGCGGCAGCGGCGTCCTTGCGCGCATGCTCGAAGATGGTTTCGAGCGCCTGGCGGATTTCCGGATCATCTCCAAATCGCGCCAGGTACGCTTCCTTGATCTCCGAAAGGGGCGTTGCCGGGGCGTCGAAAGATCCGTCACTCGCAGCGAATTCTTCGTCGCCCCACGGTTGGCTGGGCCAGTGCACGCCAATCCAGTACGGCTTGAATCCGGGAATGATCGAAGACATCTTTTCCCGGTCCGGAAGCTGGTCGATCATGGCCTGGATCCATTTGTCGTACTGCTTGATCGCGGCGGGTATGTCGCCCTTCCACCCGTGGCTGAAGAGAAAAACGCTGGTGTACGCGCCGGTTTTCAGATCCTCGATCACCCGGTCGCTCAGCTTGCCTCCGGAAGCGTCCGGGTCATCCGGCCGTTCCACTCCTTTTTTGTCGAAGCAGACAAGAGCGTAACGCTCGCCGGTTCCGGCAATGTCTTGAAACGGCATCCGATCCTCCTCATTCCGTGCAACGGTGGATTAGCTCGAACTTATTGTGAAACGAACAGCCTGAACGTGTCACGAAGACGACAGGAATTGCAGCGTATCACGCGGAGCTATTCGTGTCTTGTTGCGGAGTGGGGGTGCGCCATCTGCAGCGGATTCAGTAATTCGTCAATCTCCTCGGGGGAAAGCGACGATTGCTCTTTGGCGACTTCAGCGATCGGCCGGCCGGATCGCCGGGCCTCGTTCGTAATCTTCGCGACCGCGTCATAGCCAAGACGCGGCACGAGTGCCGTGGCAAGGATGGGGTTCCGGGCCAAGGCATTCGAAACCCGATCGTCATTCACTTCGAATTCCGGGACCACCCGGGTGGCAAGCGCCGTTGCCGCTTCTGCCACAAACTCGACGCTCTCCAGGACCTTGAATGCCACCAGGGGAAGCATCGTATTCAATTGAAAGTTGCTGTACTGCGCCGCGGTGGCAATCGTAGAATCGTTGCCGATGACCGAAGCGCAGAGCATCGTGACGGCTTCGGCAATCACCGGATTGGCTTTTCCCGGCATGATGCTGCTGCCCGGTTGAATCGTGGGTACCACGATCTCGCCGATGCCGGAGATCGGTCCGCTGTTCATCCAGCGGACATCGTTGGCGATCTTCATCATGGCGATCGCAGCGCCTCTCAATTGCGCGCTGAAAGCCAGCACCGGATCCTGGGTCGCGATTGCGGCGAAGAGATTGGGGCTCTGCACAAAGGGCAGCTTGGTACGATCCGCAATTTCTTTCGCCATGAAAGATCCGAATGCCGGATGGGCATTTAACCCCGTTCCAATCGCCGTCCCGCCGATGGCCAGTTCCAGAACTCCGCCCAGCGCGAACTCCAGACGCACCACTGACGCTTCCACTTGAAACTGCCATCCGGAGATTTCCTGCGCAAACGTTAACGGAACCGCATCCATCAGATGCGTTCTGCCGGTCTTGACCAGATGGGCCAGATGATCCGCGCGGTTGGAACAAGCGATAGAGAGGTTTCGGAGCGCCGGAATCGCACGGTCGCTGGCACTGCGCGCCGTGCTGATGTGAATGGCCGTAGGAATGACGTCGTTGCTGCTCTGGCCCAGGTTCACATGATCGTTCGGATGAACGCGCTGCCCCGCGCGGCTGCTGGCGAGCGTGGCGATTACCTCGTTCGCGTTCATGTTCATGCTGGTTCCGGAACCGGTCTGGAAAACGTCGAGCGGAAACTGCAGATCGTAAGTTCCCTGCTCCACTTCCGACGCCACGGCGGCGATCACTTCCGCGAGCCCGGGGTCCAGACGGCCCAGGCTGGAATTGACTTTTGCGGCGCTTCCCTTGATGAGCCCCAGCGCCGAAATGAAAGCTCGCGGGAAGCGAAGGCTGCTGAATGTGAAGTTGCGGCGGGCCCGCTCCGTCTGAGCACCATACAAGGCTCCCTGAGGGACTGCGATTTCCCCCAAGGAGTCTTTCTCAATGCGCGATTCCTGGCTGTTCATGACCTTCGAGGCCAGTTTAGCCGCCGCCCGTCATCTTCGCTAGGCAGCCTGCGCTTCTCCGCACGGTTCGGGGAGCGCATGCGGAACTACAGCCATTTTGACCACCGGAACATCGGGTGGCAGTTTTTCATGCAGCAGGCGTTCGCATGCTTCTACGCGAGGCTCCATATGGAATAGCCGCTGGAACACGTTGTCGTGAAGAACGTTCGCCATCGCCAGCAGGCTCATCCCCTGGTGATGCGCCATCCAGGAGCGAACCAGGCTGTATGGGGCCGTCATGTCTTCCCGTATGTGGGAGTAGTCGGCCGCTTCGAAAAAGCCGTATTCTCCCAGCCAACCCATCTTCTCCATGCGATCCATATTGTCGAAAGCCGCCCGGGCGTTGACCATCATTCCCAACAAGGTCGAGTACGGCGAAACAACCGGGCCGGAAAACAATTCGGGCTGCATGGCAACGTCCGGCAATCCGCAGGGACCATACTGGACGCTTCCTTCGGACTCTCCGTAGGCGCATTCGGAGGTTCCCCACGGCCGATTGGGACCGGCTGCGCGGCGTTGGACTTTCAACATGGCTTCCATCGAAGCCGCCAGCAGCGTGCGATCGTAAGGTTTCATCCAGAGCACCGGCATCAGGTATTCAAACGCCGTTCCGGACCATGAAACCAGAACGCGCGTACCAGCGGCCTTGGTATGCGTCCGGCCCAGGTGAAGCCACGCCTTGTGTGGAATCTGTCCCAGTGCAATCGCCGCGAAGACCGCCAGCCGGGCCTCCGAAGCCAGAAGATCGTAGGACGCCGGATGGCACCGGCCGCTATCGCGGTCAAAGCCGATGCTCAGCAGCTTCCGGTCGGGGCGATATAGCAGCCGGAAATCCATGTTCGTAACCAGGCTGTCGGCCACGGCGGCCAGCTCCGCCAGCTCTCCCGCCCGCGCGCTATCGGCCTGCTCCCGCCAGGAAAGGCAAGCCTGCTTCAGCGTCCAGAGGCACACCGCGAGATTGCCGCTGTCCACCGTCGAAATGAAGAACGGCGGCATCGGCTTGAGGGTCTGACAGTCATACCAGTTGTAGAAGTGTCCGGCATGCTTCTCCATGGACACCATGGAATTCAAAGTCTTCCGCGTGAGATCGATAAACCGGCCGATTTCGAGGAAGCCGAACTCCACTCCGGCAATGCGGGCATTGAGCAGCAAACCCAGGTTCGTCGGCGAAAGCCGGTGATCCACTTCATGATTGGGCCGCGCACTGTCGGGAATCAAGAAGTTGTTTTCGGCGTTGCTGAAATCTTCGAAATATCGCCACGTTTTTTGCGCCAGATCGCGAAGCCGCTCCTGCTCCTGAGACGAAAGAGCCGTAGCACTCTCCTTCGGGGAGCTGTTCAGCCAGCGAGAACAAGCCGGAGCGATGCCCCACAGGATCAGAATCGGGGCGGCTTCCGGTACGGAGTCCGTCGCATACGCGGTCATCAGTGCCGTAATCGCCAGCGAGATTACCGGAGAGAGCTGAAGGTAAAGATCCACTGGTGCGCGTCGCTTTCCTTGCTCGGCATCGGCGGCGGTTTCCCATTCCAGCAGCCTCTTCCGGGTAATCCGCACTCGCACCAGCGAACGAACGATGGCGTCCAGCGAGGACAACGACTGCTCGATCAGGAAGGTCAATTCCAGGACAACGGCCACATGCTCCTGGAAGAACAGACCCAGCCGGTGGGTCAGAGAACGCCGTGTCGGCATCTTTAGCGCCTGTAGAGGAATGAACAATAGCTGCGCATACGTCGGAATCAGCAGCAGCGCCACGACGGCCAATGTCCAGTAGCCGGGAGGTCCAGGCAGCGCAAACCATCCGGCAAGCAGCAGCAGCAGCGTCGCCGGGCGAATCAGGCTTCGCCGGACGTTGTCGGTGATCTTCCATCGGCCGATCAGGCTGATGGGATTGCCAATCATCCGGCCACCGGAATCGGGCACTACAGGCAGCAGCCAGCGCAGAACCTGCCAATCTCCGCGAATCCAACGATGCTGGCGGCGGCTGTAGGCGCTGTAGTGGGACGGATAGTCGTCCACCACCTCGATATCCGTGGCCAGCGCGGTGCGCGCGTATAAGCCCTCCATCAGGTCATGGCTCAGCAGGCGGTTGGTGGGGAATCGCCGCTCCAGCAGCTTGCGGAAGATATCGACTTCGTAAATTCCTTTGCCAGTGTAAATGCCTTCCCCGAAAACATCCTGGTAGATGTCGGAGACCGCGCGCGTGTAGATGTCGAAACCGGTCTGGCCGGAATACACCTGCGCCAGCCGGCTTCTCGCCGCCGACTGCACGCTGACGCTGACCCTCGGCTGGATAATTCCGTATCCGGCCGTTACCTGGCCGTACTCATCGATCACTGCCCGGTTCAGGGGGTGAGCCATGGTTCCCACCAGGCGAGCGGCCGCACCGGGCGGAAGTTGCGTATCAGAATCCAGAGTAATGACGTATTTGGCGCCGCGAATGAGATCCGTCGCTCCAGCCTTCACCGGAAACGCATCGTCGGCATTTTGCAGATATGCGTTCAGGTCCAGGAGTTTGCCGCGTTTCCGCTCCCAGCCGATGTAGGCTCCTTCGCTTGCGTTGTACGCGCGGAAGCGGTGCAACAGGAAGAACGGCCCTCTGCCGTCCTTTCCGTAGCGGTCGTTCAACTCGTCGATTAGCTCGCAAACCAGCGTCACCAGCTCGTTCGATTGTTCGTTCTCATCGGTCTGTGTATCCGGCAGATCGCTCAGCAAGCCGTAATAAAGGTTGCGCTCCGGGTTGGCCAGGTACCGGATCTCCAGATCGCGGGCCAGATTCCTCACCTGGTCCGGGCGACCCAGAAGAACGGGAACCGCCACCACCGTAGTGAACTTGGCTGGAATTTCTTTATGGAAGTCCAGCTTCGGCAGCACCCGCGGCGCAACCAAAGAAGACGCCAAGCCGTTCATGACCGCCACAGCCGCATGCGTGGCCGGCAACAACAGTAGCGCAAGTCCGCCCAAAATCGGAGTCAGCGACGGCAAGCCGCTCAGCAGAATCACCGCCACCAGGAACGTCACCAGTTCCACTCCGATCAGGTAGAAGCCTGTCGGAGAGCTGAGAATCCACCGCGCCACTTTCTCGCGCAGCGGCGGGCGGTAATCCACAACCTTTTCCAGTTGAGCCCGTCCCTCGTCCACCAGGTAGTAGCCGATGTGGCGGCGGCGGAAGCGCACCCGGTCTTCTTCCACGGTCTCCGGCACCGACAACGCCAGCTTCAGGGCCTCGGCGACGACTTCCGTCTCCGCCATCTTGGAGCGCTCGCGCATGTGGTCAATTGCCGTGCGATAAGCCTGCCGGGTCTGCTCCTCCATGCCGGTGTAATAACCGGCCGGATCCTGTTCCAGAACGTGCTCGACAAACGAAATGGCTTCGAAGATGTCTTCCCACAGCGCGTCCGCCACGCGGCGCATATTGTCTTCGGCCAAAGGATCTCCGTCCAGGTGACGTTCCAGCAGAACGATCAACAAGCTCGCGCGCAGATCCGCCAGCTCGCCCATACTGAACGGCGAAGCGGCCTGGTGGGTATTCACGAAGCCGATAAAATCGCGCTCGACAAATCCCGCTGGAGCAGTGGCCAGATACGCATGCGCGACGGCGTAGGGCCGGGGGACCAATCCTTCGGCGGTCTGGACATGAACGCGCTTAGCAATAGCGCGCGCCGCCTCCAGGCACTCCCGCGAAGAGGCGGCAACCAAAAACGGGGACTTGTATGCCGCCCGTTGCCGGACATCGGCAACCAGGCGCTTGACTTTCTGACGAAATGTCGACCGGCGAGGAGCTTCTTCTGGTTTCGCGAATACTTCGGGCGGAAACAGAGCGGTGGTTGTCAGTGTCGCTTCGGCCTGCACAATCATCTCCTAGCGGTAGCTTGCTGCTTGCAGCTCAAACATCGAGGCGTACCTGCCGTTTTGGCCGACAAGCGCCTCGTGGGTGCCTTCCTCAATCACCCGGCCGGATCCCAGCACCAGGATGCGGTCCGCCATCCGCACCGTCGAAAAACGATGCGAGATGAGCAGCGACATCCGGTCTCGGGTCAGGTCGGAGAATCTTTCAAAAACCTCGAATTCCGCTTGAGCGTCCAGTGCGGCCGTAGGCTCATCCAGAATCAAAAACTGGGCTTTGCGCAGGTAAGCCCGGGCGAGGGCTATTTTTTGCCACTCGCCGCCAGACAAATCGACGCCGCTATCGAATCGTCTCCCCAGCATTTGATTCATACGGCTGGGCAAACGATCCACCAGCGGCCACGCCATGCTCAACTCGGCGGCGCGCTGAATCTGAAGATCGGCGTCCTTGGCGTCCAATACCTCGGCTTGACCAACCGCGATATTGTCGCGAACCGTCATGTCGTACCGCATAAAATCCTGGAAGATGACGGCAATCTGTTCATTCCAGTCTTCCGGATCGTACTCCCGCAGATCGACGCCATCCAGGAGAATCCGCCCCTCGGTGGGATCGTACAGACGGGTGATGAGCTTGACGAGCGTGGTTTTGCCCTGACCGTTTTCGCCCACCAGCGCGATGCGTTCGCCGGGGCGAATCTCGCAATTGAGATTTTGAAGGATCGCGCGCGAAGTGCCCGGATAGCTGAACGAAACGTTCTCAAACCGGATTCCGTCGCGAATCGGCCGGGGCGCGGGAAGCGCGTCGGGACGCGAAGCCAATTTCGGTTTTTCCGCGAAGAAATCCGTCAGATCGGTCAGAAACAGCGCTTGATCCGCAATCGCGGCGGATGTCGCAAAAAGAGATTGCAGACTGTTGCTGGCGCCGGCAATCGCACCGACCAGGAACCAGAGCGTTGCAATCGTAATGGCTCCTAAGGTGGCCTGCCAAACCGCCCAAGCATACGCTGAGTAATAACCCACTGTAATCAGCAAGCCAAAAATGCCGCCCCAAATCAGCCGGCGCTTGGCGAGGGCCACATTCTCGGCGTAGATCCCATCCGATAGGGCAGCGAACCGCTTGTTGAGGAACGGGGCGAGCCCGAACAGTTTCAGCTCTTTTGCCGATTCCTTGCTGGCGCCCAGAAGTCGCAGGTAATCCAGCTCGCGGCGCCGTGGGGCCTGCCGAAAGCCCAAAGCGTAGCCTTCCACCGCGAAGTGACTCTCGCTTAAGACGGCCGGGATGAGGCAGAGTACGAGAAGGCCGAGCATCCACGGTGAAAACCAGAAGAGGCTGACACAGAAGCCAATCGCAAGGACAGCCTGTTGGATGAGACTTCCAGCGGCGGTGATCAGTCCAACGCGGTCGGTGGCCTGGACGCGCGCCCTGTCTAATTTATCCTGGAAATCCGGACTTTCATAAGTTTGTAAATCGAGGCGGGAAGCGTGCCGCATGATCTGCACGCTGAGGTGCCGGCTGAACTGGTCGGAAAGAAGGCTATCGAAGAATCCGATGCCCCGGCCCACAAACGCGCCGGTGACCGCCAAACCAAACTCGATCGCCACCCAAGACCAAAGTGCCGGTTCAATCGGTTCGCCGCGAACCACGGGAGTTACTGCTTCAATAATCTTTCGGGACACCGCCAGCATTGCTACGGGCAAAATGGCGGCTAAAAGGCGAAATGAAAGGGCCCCGCTAACAAGCGCCGGGCCCGCGTCCCAAAGGATCTTGAGGGCGGACGGAAGATTCTTAACAGCCTGGACGCGCTGACTCCACGAGGCCATGCGGGAGTTAAAGCACGCCGGGGGCCAACTCCACCGTGGAAATAATTCCTTTTGTTTCTACTATCGAGAAGCCAAGGATGAGAAAATGTGCCGGCACTCGCCAAAACGAAAGAAGTTTTTACTTGGAGTGTTACATCGAATCGGCATTTTTTGAGTCTTGGAAATGGCACATCGATTGCGATGTAATCGGCATGCAGAGTAACTTCGCTACGCAGTCTGAACCGATTCATACTAAATTTTCGCCTACAAGTTCTCTTCAGCGGGTTTCTGAACCGGCACAGCCTGATTCCGAACGTACTAATTTTGCAGCGGCTTATGAACATGGCTACCGGATGACGCAACGCTTTCTAATCTCCCGCGGCGCGCCGCCCGATGCCGCTGAAGAAGTCGCCCAGGCCGCTTGGGCAAAAGGCTGGGAATGCCGCAGCCAGCTTCACAATCCGACATTGCTAGGAGCCTGGGTTAACAGCATTGCGAAAAATCTGCTCAGGAATCGCGCCCGCGCCGATCGCCGTCTGGAACGATTGGCGGTGGCGACGGGTGTGGGCCGTCCTTCGGCGGATGACCTTTTTGTCAACCAGCTTCTGGACCGTTGCAAACCGGCCGAAAGTACACTGCTGAACGACTACTACGTCGAAGGCTACACGACAGAAGAAATCGCCAAACGAGCGGGAATGACGCCGGTTACGGTCCGCGTTCGCCTGCTGAGGATTCGCCGTTCACTGCGGTCCCGAATTCTGGGGCATGGTGCAACGATGACTCAAGCAGCCGCAGCCTAGACTTGCGGCTGAAAGGAGGTGGGATATGGTGTCGCAAAGACGCAGCTTTTGCCTGTTGTTTGCCTTCCTTTTCACGTTAGTCGCCTTTTCGGCGGCAGGCCTGGCCGCACAACAGGAGCCACCGCAAAGCCAGCCAGAGGAAGCCGCGGAGCACGCAGCATCGGCTCCGCCGGATACTACGCCCTACTCGCCATTTGTGAAATGGGTTCGCTCTTTGTTCACGATATGGATCATTCTGCCCATCGTGGCGATTGCGCTGGCGTTCTGGTTTGCCCGGATCAGCACGAGTTCGTCGCGCGACCCAAGCAAAAATATGCCATAGAAATCCACTCCCGTGAATTCACTGCCAGTCCGTGAGATTGGGAATCCAGGCAAGATCTGGTTGGAGCGCGCCGGGTGGATTCTTATGGTTGCCTGGGTGGGCGCATCGCTGTTTGGCTCCTATCGCGAGATGGTCTTCCGGGCGGCGGTCGTCTATTTCTTTCTCCTGATCCTATTTCGAATCGCCGGAGCCCGTACGCTCGCGGCCTTGACCAGCTTTGACATGGTTCTGTTGCTGATCCTGAGCGAGGCGGCTCAGCCGGCGTTAACAGGACCGGAGCAACCCAAGCTGATGGGGGCGCTAACTTCCGTCGTTACCTTGGTAGCGCTCGATATTCTCTTCTCGTTCGCCAAACAGCGATTCAGCGCAGTGGGGACGTTTATTGACGGGCGGCCGCTGATTCTCGTCGTTAGCGGCAAGCCGATCCGGGATCGCCTGGATTCCAGCAGGGTTACCGTGGATGAAATTCTGGCCGCCGCCCGTGAACAGGGTTGCGCCCAGCTCAGCGACATTGATTACGCCGTTTTGGAAGTAAACGGCCGGATCAGCATTATTCCGTGCGATCCCGCTCCGCCTTCGGGAGATTCCCACGGCAAATCCGTTACGCAATGAAGGCGGCGACCGATCTCGCTTGCGTCCGGTAGCTGGTTTGCGATTCCAGCGAAAACGATTGATTTGGATTTGCGATGTCCCATGGACTCTCCAGCGCCGTGTCCAAGATACGTCTCCAACTGGCTGGATGCACAAGGGTCGGAAGCTCGAACTCCAGATCCGCCCAATATGCGTTGACGAATAGAAAGAACTTGCGGGAATCAAGTGTCAATTCCAGGCCCAGACTGTGCGAGTCGACACTCCAATCCGGTTGAAGTTTCCGGACTCCGTGCCAGTTGATGAGCATATGATCGTCATACCGCTGACGGCGTACCAGCGGGCAGGCCTTTCGAAACTCAATCAGATACTGGAAAAAGCGAAGAAGCTCGGCGTTCTCGTCCACCAGGTTCCAGTTCACCCAACTGATCTCGTTGTCCTGGCAGTAGGCGTTGTTGTTTCCCCGCTGAGTTCGGCCCATTTCGTCGCCGCCAAGAATCATCGGAACGCCATGAGACAACAGCAGGATGGCAGCAAAGTTCTTCTGCTGCCGCAGGCGCAGCCAGTTGATGGCAGGATCGCCGGTTTCGCCTTCGACGCCGTGATTCCAGGAATGATTGTCGTTGGCTCCGTCGTTATTGTTCTCTCCGTTCGCCTCGTTGTGCTTGACACCATAGCTGACAAGATCGCGCAGTGTGAAACCGTCGTGGCAGGTCACGAAATTGATGGAGTGCCACGGTTCCCGGCCGCTGGTGAGGTAGAGGTCGTCGCTGCCGACCAGCCGGGTTGCCAGCGCCGACACCATTCCTTTGTCTCCACGAAGGAAATCCCGAATATCGTCCCGAAAGCGCCCGTTCCATTCCGCCCAGCGGCCCCACGATGGAAACGTACCCACCTGATACAAACCCGCCGCATCCCAGGCCTCCGCGATCAGCTTGGTATTGGCCAGTATGGGCTCATTGGCAAGCTCTTCCAGCAAAGGCGGATTGGCCAGCACTTCCCCGTTCCGGCCGCGGCCCAGAATCGAAGCCAGATCGAACCGGAACCCATCGATGTGCATGTCCGTGACCCAATACTGAAGGCAATCGGAGATCATCTTCCGCACGACCGGATGATTGCAGTTCATCGTGTTACCGCAACCGGAGAAGTTCATGTACCGGCCGGTAACCGGATCGATGATGTAGTAGGTCGCGTTGTCTATGCCTCGAAAACTGCGGGTGGGTCCACGCTCGTCGCCTTCGCAAGTGTGGTTGAACACCACGTCGAGGATCACTTCGATCCCCGCGGCGTGGAACCGGCGAACCATTTCCTTGAATTCGTTAACCACGCTGCCATCGCGCGGATTTTGCGCGTAGGAAGCGTTCGGCGCAAAGAATGCGATCGGCTGATAGCCCCAGAGGTTCAAGAGGCTTGTTCCGAGCTTTGGATTCCATCGATCGGTATCGGCTTCTTCGAACTCGTTCACCGGCAGAAGCTCCACCGCCGTGACTCCCAGATCCTGCAAATATGGGATTTTTTCCGTCAACCCGAGAAACGTTCCGGGCTTTGTGGCGCCGGACGACGGGTCGCGAGTAAATCCCCGGACATGCAGTTCGTAGATCACCGAATCCGCCAGCGGAATATTCAGCGGTTGATCCAATTGCCAATCGAAATCCGCGGTTGTCACAAGGCACCGCCTCGTCGCGTTCGACGTATCGACGCCCCATTGTTCGCCCCCCACGATCGTGGTGGCGTAGGGACACAGGAGAAGCGTCGCAGGATTGAAGCGGTGAACAAGGGGATTTTCGTTCGGCTGGCGGTCGAGACGCCAGCAGTAGCTGGTCCGGCGGCGCCAGGAATAGGTCAAGTCTCCGTCGCCATTTCGCACCAGCGCATGCCAGACGTCACCCGTCCGGTTCACCCGGGGGTCCAGAGGAATCTCGCTCTTTTGTCCATCGGATTCATCGAAAAGTACAAGCACCGCATGGGTCGCATGCTTGGAAAAAAGCGCGAAATTGATTCCACCACGAAATAAAGACGCTCCCAGAGGCCGCGGCCCGCCCCGGGAGACCTGGGGTTGTAGCATGACAGGTAGCCATAATGACACGTCAGCGATTTCTTCTTACCGCCGCAACCGCGATGAACGCCGCCGGCGCCAACGATCGTGTCCGCGCCGGGATCATCGGGTCCGGCGGCCGGGGACGTTTCCTCACCGCCGAGTTCAAAGAAATCGGCGTAGAAATGGCGGCCGTCTGCGATGTTTATGAGCCGAATCTCGCCGCCGGCCTCAAAGCCGCCTCCACCGGAGCCAGATCGTTCGACAACTACAAGCGCCTCCTTGAGGACAAGTCGTTACAGGTTGTCGTCATCGCAACGCCGGACCACTGGCACGCCCGCATGGCCGTCGATGCGGTCGAAGCCGGTAAAGATGTCTATGTCGAAAAGCCGCTGGCCCACACTATTGACGAAGGTTTCGCCATCGCCGACGCGGTGAAGCGCACCGGCCGCATCGTCCAGGTAGGCATGCAGCGGCGCAGCTATGATGTCTTTCTCGAAGCCAAACAAGTCATGCAAACCGCCGGGATCGGCGAAATCCGGCATGTCAATGCCTGGTGGTACAACCGCCAGGATGGTTTGTCGTCCCGCCAATTCGAAGGAAAGCTGGACTGGAAACAGTGGCTCGGCTCGGCGCCGGCTCGAGATGCGGAAGCCCATCGCTTCTTCAACTGGTATTACTACTACGATTATTCCGGCGGCCTGATGGTGGGCCAGGCTGCGCACGTCATGGATGCCATCCACTGGCTGCGCGGACTGTCCTATCCATCCGCCGTCTACGCCTGCGGCGTCGGGACGTATCCCGGTGCCGAAATCCCCGCCACTACCATGATGAACGTCGAATACCCGGAGGGAGTCCTCGCCAACTTCGCCGTTGGCTACAACTCCATGCGTTACTCCGGGTATCTCGACCAGATGAAGCAATTCAACGGTACGAAGGCGCGTTTCGACGTGTGGCGCGAAGGTTTCGCGGTCTATCCGGAACAGCCGAAGGCGACGGAATTGAAGGCGTCGCAGGAACGGAGCGCTCCCGGCACCTTCAACTCCGCGACCCGTCAGCACATTCGCAACTTCCTGGAATGCGTCCAGTCCCGGAAGCAGCCCAATGCCACCGTGGAAATGGCGCAGTGGACGAACGTCGTCCTCTGTATGGCCGTGGAAAGTCTGAAATCGGGAAAGCGGATCACCTACAACTCCGCGTCCCGCAGGGCTTCGGCTTAACTACCAGGGACGCTTGCCGGCACGCAGGACCGGACGCTTCGTTGGCCGGTTGCTTAAAAGCGAATTCTGCCCGGGAAGAATTCCGAAATCAGCTCTTCGTAGTAGGGCCGCAACGCCTTGGCGTCCGGCTTTGCATGACCCTTCGAATACAGGTCATATGGATTGAACTTCTTCACCCACTCGAACATTTCGTGATCTTTGGAATCCATCAGGTGCGTGTAAGCGTTCTCGCGATGCTGTGGATAGAAGCTGTGGTACCGGATGATGTACTGCGCGGGCTCCGGCAGATAGTCGCGAGTGATCTGATAGAGATACTCGTCGTGCCCCCAGGACATATCGACGCTTGATAGGCCACAGTTGGGCCCATAAACTCCATACTTGGTCTGAAGCCCGGGAACTGCGGCATCCGGGTTGTCGCGGAAGAACTCCGGGAAAACGATCCTGTCGGACCAAGCGCATCCAACGGGAAACGTATCGCCGACGACCGCCCATTGCGGCTCTCCGTAGAGCCAAAGCACTTTCCCCAGATCGTGAATCAGGCCGGTGAGGATCATCCACCGCGGCTGACCATCGCGGCGCAACGCTTCGGCAGTTTGAAGATTGTGCTCAATCTGCGACAGGTCGGTATCGGGATCGGAATCGTCAACCAGAGTATCCAGATACTCGAGTCCCTCCCAGATGCTCATCTGGCGCCGGTTGAGTGCTCCATACTCCTTCTTTTTGGCGCGGGCGAACTCGCGGGTTTGGTTGGTGTGGTTCAGCCGGTAGAACTCGCGCACGCCAGCGGGAGCGGTCGAATAATCGCGGAAGTTCTCCTCAGTTCGGCCTTCCTGATATCGCGATCCGACGAAGTCATCCCATTGTTCCAGGGATTCGAGGGGGGACTGCATAGCTGCTTCCAGGTTACCGGATTCCCGGGCCGGGCCTTCCGCCAACCGGAAGTGACATAGAATATTTTCGACGCACGTTAGGAAGAGGAACGCAATGAACCGACGCAATGCAATTGCCGCATTAACGGCAGCCGGAAGTCTGGCGCTTGCCGCTGCCCCCGCCGCGCCCATGCAGATGCATGTGGATCTTCTGGTGGAACCGTCGCAGGAAGCGGCGCTGAAGGAGACCTACGAAAAGGTCTACTGCCCGGCTATTCGAAAACAGCCCGGCTTCGTCGATGTCAAACTGCTGAAGTTCCGCGTTGCCAGGGCCGGCAACACACAGCCGGCGGGCGCATGGCGTCTGATCATCAGCTTTCAAACCGAGGAACAGCGTGAGAACTGGGTGAAAACGGACGACCACCAACGGGTGTGGCCGCAAATGGAAAAGCACATGAAAATGGTGAACGCGCTGGTCTACGACCCGGCTGCTTAAATCGCGCCGGTTCAGTAGGACCAGCGCCAAAGATTGGCGCCCACCGTAAAGCCGGCGCCCACAGCGGCAAACAGCACCAGATCGCCCTTTTTCAGTCTGCCCGCTTTCACCGCATCTTCGGCAGCCAAGGGGATGGTCGCGGCGGTGGTATTTCCGAATCGATCGATATTGATGACGACCTGATCGTCGGAAAGCCCCAACCGCTCAGCCGTAGTCTCAATGATCCGGCGGTTCGCCTGGTGCGGAATCAGGAGCTTGATATCGGCGGGTGAATAGCCGTGGCGGTCGAGCAGCCCCAAGCAGATCTCCTGCATCTTCTTGATCGCGAATTTATATACCGCCTGCCCTTCCTGGTGAACATAGTGGAGGCGTTGCTTGACCGTCTCTTCGCTGGCAGGCAATCGGCTTCCGCCGGCGGGCATCTTCAACGAATTTCCGCCGGAACCGTCCAGTTCGTTCCAGAATCCGATGAATCCCTCTTCGCCCTCATCGGCGGCTTCGACGATCATGGCTCCGCCGCCATCGCCAAAAAGGATACACGTGGAACGATCGGTGTAGTCGATGATCCTCGACATCGTATCGGCCCCGATCACCAGCACTTTCTTGTGCGCACCGGCGCTGACAAACTGCGCGGCGGTCGTCAGGCCGTAGATGAACCCCGAACAGGCCGCAATCAGGTCGAATCCCCAGGCCCGTGAGGCTCCCAGCCGATTCTGCACGAGACAGGCGGTGGCGGGGAACAACATATCGGGGGTGACGGTGCAGACGATGATGGCATCGATTTCATCGGCGTGGATGCCACGGCGGCAGAGGGCCTGCTTGGCCGCTTCAAACGCCATGTCGGAAGTGGCAACGTCCGGCGGAGCGATATGGCGCGTCTTAATTCCGGTGCGTTCGACAATCCATTGATCCGATGTGTTGACGAGTTGCTCTAAATCGTGATTTGTCAGCTGCTTGGGTGGTACGTAGCACCCGATGGAGCTGATTTTGGCCACTGGCAAAAGAAGACCCCCACGGGCGTCACAACAGTTGGTGGAATCCGCCCGAAACTGTTATGTTACCTTCCATTACAGAGGCAAGTCGAGACTTTGGAAGGCCAGACCGAATTTCAGCTTCAGAATCTGGCGTCTGCAGTCCTTTTTGAATCGCCGGACGAATTGTATAGCCGGGTTTTCCGGGCGATCCGCCCCCGCACGCCGCCGCCGCGGATTCGCGTCGAGTTCTGCCGGTTTGCCAATGCCAATAGTTCTATTCGCCTGGCGGACGGCAAGCTTACCGTCCGCATCGCCGATGTGCTGGAAGGCGCCCCGGCGCCCGTTGCCGAGTCCCTGGCATTCATTCTGGTTTCCAAGCTCTTCGGGCAAAAGCCCGCCCCGGCCTTCGTACACCGGTATCGTCTCTGGTTGTCCCGAAAAGACGTCCGGCATCATATTCACCTGGTCCGTCAGCTTCGAGGCCACAAGAGAATTCTCCCTCCCCAGGGACGGAAGTTCGATTTAGAGAAGGTTTTTGAAGGTCTGAATCTGGCCTTTTTCGATGGCCTGATGGCGCGTCCGGCTCTCGGTTGGAGTCCGCAGGAATCGCGCACGCGGCTGGGGCATTACGATCCGTCGCACAATGCCATCGTACTCAGCCGGTTGCTGGATAACGAACACGTTCCGGCACACGTGGTGGAGTATGTGATGTATCACGAGATGCTCCATCTGAAGCACCCGGAGGAGCACTGCCAGGGAAGACGCCGGATCCACACGCGGGCTTTTCAACAAGCGGAGCGGCGGTTCCCCAATCTTGCCGAAGCCAAGAGCGCACTCCGGTCTGTGGTTTCCCGGGGAACAAAATAGAAAGAGCTTCCGCCGAAGCGGAAGCCCTTTCTCACTAACAGGTTAACGAACTAGGCGCTCATTGCGGCCGGAGCGAGGGTCATCTCCGATAAAGCCGCAAATTGCCGTTGCACGCTGGAGAAGGATTCCAATAGTCCGCCGACTTCGATCGGCCGGACACCAAGGGTATCCAGGCACAGATTGAATCGCACGATGGCGATCCGCCGGGCGAACATCCAGCGCTGACGGGTCAACTGAGCGACCAATTCCGGCTGGTCTACCGGGGCCAGCATCAAAAGATGCGTAGCGCCGCGATAGATCGCATTAAAATCACTCTCCATTTCGCGAAGATACTGACGCATAAGACCTCGCCGCTCCGCCCGGAATCGCCGCTCCATGGACGGAACGAAGCCGGGTTGAGAACGCAAAAACTCGAGATCTTCAGGGCTCATCAAACGCGCGATTGGGCGGTACTTATCCACTCGAACGTCTGCAAGAGCGGAGGCAGCATGCTCGCCTTCGTGGCGGGAGGCCAACATAGAGCGAATGGTGAAGGCAAACGCTGCAAGAAGCAGCATCGCCGCACCTCCGCCGGCCCATAATTCAAAGGTCATTGCTGAAACGGTCCTCCTTCTTCATGGATGGGTTGAGAATAACGAAAAACCATCAGGATTGCAATGCAACTTTCGATTCATTATCTAAGCTTTTCCTGGAATACAGCGTTTCCCCGATATCCCTTACTTCCGCACCGACGGGTCGAGCATTGAGCTGAGCGCGCCCATTTGACGCTGCAATTGCTCGCTCCGCTCCGGACTCCAGCCGCTGCCGCTCGGGGGCCGGCGAACCGCTTCCCCGGAAGGCCGCAGGCCGAAGATCCAAGCCAAAACGCAGAGTACGGCAGCGCACTGGATGGTCATACTGAGCTCGCGATGCACCTGCAGGTCCAAAATCTGAAAAACGAACGTGATCCCCGCTTTCGCCAGAAAATACAGAAAGAAGACGACCGTGTGGACAATCGCGTTGCGAGGAAGTTGCAATCGGAACCAGAGCACCGCTCCTAATAAGACGAACAGGAAGACAATCAGGCTGGTCATCACTCCGCGCTGCAGAACGACAACAGCCATAATGTATTGATTTTTCGCCTGCAAGCCCAACTCGGGAAGGAGTGTGACGAGGCTGAGGGGGATAGAAACAGCCAGACCCACTTGGAAAAGCCGGCGGCTAAAAGAGGACAAGCCTGGATAGGGCTGGAAGATCTTGGCGTGCAGTTCCAGTACCATTAAAACAAACAGCATCCATGCTGTAACTTCCGTGGCGGCCCACCAGACGAAGTACAGGTTGGTTTTGTAAGCTTTAAACCAGACGAAAAGCTGGCCCTGAAAGATTCGAAGCGCAGCGAAGAGGGAATACCAGAAGAGCCAGCGATACTCCCTGACTAAGCCCGTTGTCCGGAGGCGCCACGAAAGAACGGCGTACGCGATGACTCCGATGATGGAGAGCGCTGTTCCCATGGCGAATGTTGAGCTCACAGACTACCTATCGTCCGGGCGCTCTAACAACCTGAGAATATCACAGCACTTGTTAATTTATTCAGAAGCTTACAGGGATCTTGAGAAAGGATGTCTGATGAGGCGGCCAAAGCCGCCCCATCAAGAAGATCGGCCGGCCTAGTTGCCGGTTTGTCCGTCGCAGGGGAAGCAGACAGGGAACGGGACGTCCGATGCGGTGACGGTCGATCCCATGAAGGCGACGGCGAGGATGGCGAGTGCGATAAGGCGTTTCATTATTTTTATTGACTCCTATGTCT
>CAZETQ010000019.1:65271-74449 GCA_964515165.1 uncultured Solibacteraceae bacterium
CGGCCTAGTTGCCGGTTTGTCCGTCGCAGGGGAAGCAGACGGGGAACGGGACGTCTGATGCGGTGACGGTCGATCCCATGAAGGCGACCGCGAGGATGGCGAGTGCGATAAGGCGTTTCATTATTTTTATTGACTCCTATGTCTTTAGAAACAGAATCTTAGTCGAAAATGGGGGCTGCTCGGGAATGCGGCCTAGTTGCCGGTTTGTCCGTCGCAGGGGAAGCAGACGGGGAACGGGACGTCCGATGCGGTGACGGTCGATCCCATGAAGGCAACGGCGAGGATAGCAAGTGCGATAAGGCGTTTCATTGTTTGGGGCTCCTGTGTTTTCAGAAGTGAACTTCAGTCGAACTACTGACACTTTAGTAGGCAAAACACCTGAGCCGGTGATTTTGAAGCCAGATTTTCGACTTTTGGAACAACTACTGAAACTCTGCGGAATCCCCTCGCGAACACCCTGTAAAGTCGTCGGGAATTGTTGTAGAATTTCGGCAACTGTTCACGTTACGCGATGCAGAAGGAGAAGACCGAACAAGGTTGGGAACGGACGGCGAAATCGGATCTGTGGATCCGCACCCTGGACCAGATCCACTCCTGTTTCGGCCGGCTGGTATATCTCTCGTCTTTGCGGGATGTAAACACGGACCAATATCAGCATCATGGCCTGGCCACCCATTGGGGTAAGGATTCAACGCACTTAGCGCTGCGGGAGAGCCATGAACGAACGTTTTCCGAGTGGCTTACTTATTCCCTGGAAGAGCAGAAGGCGGACCTGGACCTGTACCTGTCCACCTTGGACACTCCCAAGAAGTCGCTCTTAAAAACGTGGCAGCGTCTGGCACCCTATAAGAACCTGATTCCCTCGGCTGCGCTGGACCCGGAACGGAGCCTCTACATCCTCGACCTGGAGATTCTTCTGGAGCTTCTTAGGAACGAGTACGCCGCCCCAGATGCATTGCAACGGCCGTTACTTGGCCGATGATTTCCACCTGGTTTTCCTCATAGAGCACAGGGGGGACGTCCGCCGAAGGGTGCGGCAGCAGAAGGAGTCCACGGGCCATCGGAGTGCACCATCCAAAGCTCCATCCCTCCCGATGTTCAAGAAAATAAATGGGTCTATCCCATTCGTTCGCCCAGCCGCCGGTGATAATTTTGCGCCGGGACTCGTCCACCAGAACCAGAGAACCGGGGTGCAGAATTGGATACATCGACCAGTCGTCGGATCCGACGAACGCATACCGGTTGTTCTTCAAATCGAGGCCCTGCATCAGCATCAAGGGCACCTTGCCCCAACGCTGAATCATGCGGCTGATGTAGGTTGTCTTTCGAAGATCGATTCCCGGATCCAGCGTCAACGGCATCTGTACTTCCCCTTGCCCGTTGGTCGTGAAGCCGATCGCGTGGCTTTTCTGAATGTCGATTGCCGCCGCGTCCGACCCGAGAGAAGCCAGATTTACGCCATACCATTCGAGGACTTCTACAATGTCAAGACGGTAGATGGCGCAAAGGGAATATAACCGGTAGATGCTGGGGACAGTACCCTTATTTTCGATGTCCGCAAGCCGGCTCAGCGCGATAGCAAACTCGTCGTTGTGGTGACGGTCGGCGATCTTCTGGCTGTGATCCTCGACATCCCGGTATCGCAGGTTCAGGCGTTCTCGGGCGCGTTTGAGACGCTGTCCGGCATCCTCCATGGTATTATCCAATCCCAGCAGGCAGGTGCCGGCCGAATCCGGCTATGAAAGCGAAACTCAGATCTTGTTCCGAAACCGAATTATAGCGGCCAATAAATTTGAGAGCAACTTATTTACTTTGCGGTTTTGTTCTGATTTCGGAACAGAAAAAAACCGAAGAGGACGATTTTGAAAATTACCGTCGGAATCTCCGGCGCCAGCGGAGCTATTTACGGTCTCCGCCTTCTGCAGGAACTCGCGCAGAATCCTACAGTTGAGACCCATGTGATTCTCACCAGAAGCGCTGAACGAACCGCTTTTCTAGAGCTGGGAAAAAAAGCGGCGGATTTTAAGGAATTGGCCGATTATGCCTACCCGATTGAAGATATAGGTTGCCGGTTGGCGAGTGGCTCGTATCCCATCGACGCAATGGTGGTAGCGCCTTGTTCCATCCATTCCATGTCGGCCATCGGCGCCGGGATCAGCTCCAACCTTCTGATACGGGCCGCGGACGTGACTTTAAAGGAGCGCCGCAAACTGATCCTCATGGTTCGGGAAACTCCCTTTCATCTCGGGCATTTACGGACAATGACGACGCTGGCGGAGATGGGGGCGATCATTGCCCCGCCCATCCCCGCCTTCTATCAGAAGCCGGAAAGCGTCCTCGATCTGGTAGATCATTCGGTCCATCGAATTCTGGATTTGCTGGGGACGCCCTCGCCCAATGCAAAACGATGGGGCATTCCGCAATGAAAAGGAAAGAAATTATTGCGTTCCAGGGCGAACGAGGGGCATTTAGCCAGCAAGCGGCTCGGCAGTTTTTGGGCGAGAACGTCGAAGTCCTTCCGTGCGAGCGTTTTGAGCTGGTCTACCTGGCCTTGCGCGACGGAGCGGCGACGGGAGCGGCCATCCCGATAGAGAACACGCTCCACGGTTCGGTCCACGAAAACTACGACCACCTGCTAAATTTCGACGTCACCATTGCCGGCGAAACCAGCGTGCGGATCGTTCACAACCTCATCGCGCCGCCGGGCACGAGATTTCGCGACATCCGGCAGGCGTATTCACACCCTGTTGCGCTCAATCAATGCTTGAAGTTCTTCGCGGCCCATCCGAACATCCGGAAGGAAACGTTCTACGACACTGCCGGAAGCGTCAAGATGGTGATGGAGCAGCGCCCCGCCGGCGCCGCCGCGATTGCTTCTTCCGTCGCCGCCGAGACCTATGGAGCGGCGATTCTCAAGAGATCGATCGAAGACGATCGTCAGAACTTTACTCGTTTCTTTCTTTTACGGCCGCAGAACTCCCGCGCCTCCCGGGAGGCGATGAAAGCGAAGGGGCCATTCAAGACCTCCATCGTCTTTACAACGCGCAACAGTCCCGGTTCACTATTCCGCGCCCTTAGCGCTTTGGCGTTGCGAGACATTTCCCTGACAAAGATCGAGTCGCGGCCCATGCGGGGAAAACCATGGGAATACCTCTTTTATCTCGATTTCCTGGGGCACACCAGCGACGAAAAGGTGAAGAATGCCCTGACTCATCTGCGAGAAGTGGCAGATTTCCTGCGAGTTCTTGGTTCGTACTCCGCTGCCCGATCAGCCTAATAACGCCGTTAAGATTTTCCGGGCTAGTACTTTGTAAATTCAGCTATAGGCCAAAATCGGAACAGAACGCTCGCCCTCAGGGAATTGTCATCGCCGGGCGCTACCTTTATGATGAGGTTATGTTTTTCCGTCGCCCGAAACCGCAGATCCCTACATTTGAAGAGCGTCTTCGACTGCTGCAGGGACTTGGCATCCACTCTTCCCGGAGGGGTGGTGACAGCGCGGTGGTGATGCGCGGAGAGTGCGCGGCGGTTATAAAACAAACAGGCGAAAACGCCTACACGATCGATCCATTGGGAGTCGTAGCCGGTAACGAGATCGGTGAGTTGTGCGACGGCGGCAATCAGAAGTACTGGCTGACACCATCCGGCAAGAAAGAGCCGGCGCTGGCAGAACAACTCAAAAACCTCCATGCCTTCGGTGAAGATCTGCGGCAGGGCCTGGGCCTGACGAGCCTCTACAACGACGGCTTGGGCAGCGTAAATTCGCTTCACCTTTATGACCGGGTCCAGGATCGGGACCGCGGAGAACCCCGGCGAGCGTGGGAGAAAGTCGGCGCCTAAACCGCGGCTGCGAGGTTCTCTTTAGTATTAAGCGCGAGAAAACCAAGCGACGTATCGGCCTTCCGGCCATAATGCAGGTGTATGGCCCTTCCCTTGCCGTTCATTGGGATGGCAGCAGTTTTGCTTGCTCAGGACTCTGAGCAAGTTCGACGGAGCAGAATGATTCGGGAACAGATCGCTGCTCGCGGTATCAAGAATCCCGAGGTACTGCGGGTGATGGGGGAGATTCCCAGACATCTCTTCGTTCCCGCCAATGTTCGCGAACAGGCCTACGAAGATCGTCCTGTTCCGATCGGCTACGGCCAGACCATCTCTCAGCCATTCATCGTTGGCTTTATGACCGAGTTGTTAGACGTCCAGAGCCAGCATCGCATCCTGGAGATTGGGACCGGCTCCGGATATCAAGCCGCGATTCTCTCGAAGCTGAGCAAAGAGGTGTTCACCATCGAGATCGTGCCTGAGTTGGCGCAATCGGCGGAAGCTCTGTTTCGCCGTCTGGGTTATAGGAACATCTTCGTCCGCTCGGGCGACGGATATCTGGGTTGGCCGGAAGCATCGCCCTTCGATCGCATTATTCTCACCGCCGCTCCGCCGGAGATCCCCCCGATTCTCATCGATCAGTTGAAACCGGGAGGCAGGCTGCTAGCGCCCGTCGGGAGTTCTCCGGTGAGTCAACAAATCATCATGGTGGAAAAAACGAAGGACGGAAAAATTCTGCAGCGGGCCGTTCTTCCGGTGCGCTTCGTTCCGATGGTGCGTCCTCAGGACGTGAAGCCGAAATGAAATGAGTGATGGCGAAGCGCCGGATTGTCCTTACGACTCTGGGCTCCTATGGTGATCTTCATCCTTATATCGCCATTGCGCAAGGACTGCTTCGTCGAGGGCATGCGGCTGTCCTTGCTTCGTCTCCGTTCTATCGGGAAAAGATCGAAGCTGCAGAAATTCCCTTTCGTCCGCTGAACGCTTTTGCCTTTGACGAGATTACTCCGGAACTGATCCGGAAACTGTTTGATCCGGTACGAGGGCCGGAGTTTCTGATCCGCGACTGCGTCATGCCTGCCCTCAAGAGCGCATGGCGCGATACCGTGGCTGCCGCCGAGGGCGCAGACCTGCTGGTCTCGCACCCTCTGACGTTTGCCACGCAACTGGTAGCGGAGAAATTTCATCTGCCGTGGGCCTCGGTCTCGCTGGCGCCCATGTCGTTTTTCTCCCGCCGCAATCCGCCCGTTCTGGCTCCGGTTGCTGGTTTATGGAGAATATTCGGGCCTTCTCTGCTCCGATGGTTCATCCGCCTGGGGAAGCTGTCCACGGCGCGCTGGGTGAAACCTTATCACCGGTTCCGAAAGGAACTGGGTCTTCCCAAGGCGCCCAACCCGCTCTTCGAAGGCAGCTTTTCTCCCTATTTGGTTCTGGCGATCTTCTCGCGCGAACTCGCTACGCCGGATCCGGACTGGCCGGCTCAGACAGTGATTACCGGCTTTCCTTTTTACGACAGCGACGGCAGCAGCGAGCTCTCGCCGAAGCTGGAAGAGTTCCTGAATGCGGGACCCGCTCCGCTGGTGTTCACTCTGGGATCTTCGGCAGTGCTGCATGCGGGCCGTTTTTATACAGAAAGCGCGAAGGCCGCACGACTGCTCGGTAAGCGCGCTGTTCTGCTGGTGGGAAAGGACGCGGCGAATCGTCCTGCGAATCTTCCAGCAGAGGCCGGCGTTTTCGATTATGCCCCTTACTCGCAGCTCTTTCCGCGAGCCGCCGCCATTGTGCATCAGGGTGGTGTGGGCACCACCGGCCAAACAATGCGCGCGGGACGTCCGATGCTGGTGATGCCGTTCGGATTCGATCAACAGGACAATGCCTATCGCGTAGAGAAGCTCGGTATCGCCAAGGTCATCTCGCGTAAAGAGTATTCCGCCGAAACCGCCGCCGCCGCTTTGAAGAAACTCTTCGACGACCCGAAAGTGGAGAGCCGGGCAGTTACAGCCGGAGTTGGCGTTCGCGCGGAAAACGGTGTGGAATCCGTTTGCGATCACTTGGAGCGGCTGCTGCGTTAAGGCCGTATTCCCGCAGAGCCCTGCCGTTTACCTAAAATACAAGATCATGCAACGCCGGCAATTTCTCTTATCCGCCTCCACCGCGGCCTCATCGGTGGGATGGGCCGCCGCAGGCGACCGGGTTCGAGTCGCGATTATTGGCGTAGGGTCGCGCGGCTCCGCACACATCCGCGAAATTCTTCCTGTCGCGAATCTGGAGATCGGAACTCTGGTGGAGCCCGATGGGAAAAGGGCAGAAGAGGCCTCCGGCGTCATCTTTCAGAAAACCGGTAAGCGGCCGAAGATTGAATCGGACCTGCGGCGAATGCTGGAGGACAAGAGCATCGATGCGGTGACCATCGCCACCCCCAACCACTGGCACACGCTCGCGGCGATTTGGTCGATGCAGGCGGGCAAGGACGTATATGTCGAAAAGCCCGTTTCTCACAATGTTTTTGAAGGCATCCGGCTGGTCGAAACAACTCGCAAATTGAATCGCATTGTCGCCGGTGGAACGCAGCGCCGATGGTGGGGACGCTTTCGCAAAGCGATCGAGCTGATTCATGGAGGGGCCATTGGAGATATCTATCAGACGAACTTCATGTTCCCCGGCTCTCGCGATTCCATCGGATTTAAGGAACCGAAGCAGCCGCCAGCCAATTTAAATTGGGATCTGTGGCTGGGGCCTGCTCCAATGCAGCCCTATCATGAAAATCTCGTTCACTATAACTGGCATTGGTTCTGGGATTTTGGCAATGGGGAGTTGGGAAACAACGGCATCCACCTAATCGATGTTCTGCGGTGGGGTATGAAGAAAAAACTCCCGGTCCGCGTCTATTCAACCGGCGGACGGTTCGGTTACAAGGACCAGGGCCAAACTCCCAATACGCAAACGGTCACGTACATTTTCGACGACGGAACATCCATGATCGGAGAACTCCGCGGGCTGTACACGCGGGAGACGATGTCCTGGGATTTCTACGGGACCAAGGGACATATCCACATCGAAGCCGATGGGAAGTTCTCTGTCCGGATGGGGCGGAACAAGACCGACGAACCAGCCGTCGAGTCTCCCGCGAACCTGGATCATTTCGCCAACTTTGCCGATGCCGTCCGGGCCCGCGATGCGAAGCTGCTGCACGCGGAGGTGGAGGAGACCGCAATATCGACGGCCTTCTGCCATTTAGGAAACATTTCGTATCGCCTGGGGCGGGAGCTTCATTTCGATCCCGCAACGATGAAATTCAACGACGCGGATGCGAATCGGCTTCTGACCAGACAATATCGAGCGCCGTACGTCGTCGCTTAACCGCGCTTTGCGCGCTTCAACGGAATCCGTTTCATCGCTTTTCGAGCGGTACCGAATTCTCCGTGAGCTTGCGGGTCCATATGGTCAGGAGCTCCCTGGTCCTCGCGCTGCACCTTGCTGTGTTCGGCCGGCTCGGTTCTGCGCGATTTCCGCTGAGGCGGGGATGTTTTCTTCAGAAAAAGGTCCTCTTTCTTCCACCGTTAGATGCGGAACCCGGTGTCCTTTGTTACGGGGCGTGGTTGGGTAAGATTCCATCGCTTCCGCGACGGGTACGAGCAACAGTGCGCAACCGGGAAGCAAACGATGCGATACAGAAACATGATTCGGGCGAGTCCAGGGCCAGCTTGTTTACTATAATGAAGCTCATGGGGCACGCCTCCGTCACGACAAGCCTGCGGTCCGTGCATCCGGCAGTCTGCCGAGGACAGAATACAGCTGTCCCCACGAAAATCCCCTCAAGTGGATCGCGGCAGAAACGTTCAGTGAATTAGTCCTTTGTTTTCATAGGGACCCGGTAGCTCAGCTGGTAGAGCATCTGACTTTTAATCAGAGGGTCGTGGGTTCGAATCCCGCCCGGGTCACCAAAAAATAAATCAAGTCCGCACAGTCCTTTACAGCCACTTCCAAGGTCATTGTGCCAGCTCGCGTGTGTAATACGTGTGGTTCGTTTCGTTTGCAATTGCCAGGGCAACGGCTCGCTCGAGCTGTTCCTGCCGAGACTTTACCCACGGCGCATAGTGTTTTTCCGTCACCTTGATGGATCTGTGGCCCAGCAGGATTGAAACCTGTTCGATCGGAACGCCGGCCAAAAGCAGCTCAACTGCGAACGTGTCCCGGAAGCGGTGCGGGTGTCCATCCGGAATGCGGGCGAGCTTGAAGAGCTTACGGAAGCGCCGCCACCAGTTGTTGCTATCCGTATCCGCGGTGGCCCGGCCAGTTGAGAAATAGTGGCCATTCGATCTTCGGACAAAGGCGAGGCGGTGAATCACAAAATCGGGAAGCGGCACGTAAACCGGTACCCGTGTTTTCGCCGTGTAGAGCAAAAGCCTCTGACCAGACAGCCGCGACTCGTGAAGCTGAACGGCGTCGCCGAAGCGTAGACCGTACTCATCGACTACCGAGATGGTGGTCGGACGATCAAAAAGCGCCTCTGGTAAAGGCTCAAAGACAGCCCCGCGACGGTAAATACGAGCGACATGTTGCGCCACTCGGAACATGAACGCGGGAAGCGCACGGGGGTTGCGCAATCGCGGCAGGGCCTCCAAAGTTCGAAGAAACACCTCCTGTGTGGCATCATCAAGCTCCTGTTGGAGAACGCCTTTGCGGCTGAGAATCGATCGAATTCGCCTGAATTGCAGGTCAAGGGTCTCGCACATTAAGTTCCGTGCGTGTTGATCTTTCGCTACATCTTGCTCGGTTGGGCTAGATTGCAACGCTTGCAGGTTCTGCATGATTGACTCCTTCAAGTTCGGCCCCATATAGACAGGCCGCTGGGTAGAAGCTATCGGGCAAAGGCTGCGCATCGATTACGAATGCATGACGATTCAGTGAATCGTTTTTGGGACCTGAATGACGTCTGTTTTAGAGCTCCGCTGTCGAACCAAGCGTTTGTCGTCTCCATCGATCTCGACAATCTCACACATTCCCGCCAAGCGGGAAGGAATGGTGTCGTCGTTCAGTTTCTCAGCTAATCCATCGAGTGAGTACTTGCTGGTAATGAGAAGACCGGCACGATCGGCAAAGTCCCGCGCATCAAGAATCTCTTGCAGAGTTTGACGCGCGTAGGCCGTCTCGTTACCGATTCCGAAATCGTCCAAGACGAACACGTCGGCACGCGAAAAGCGGCCGATAATCTCCTGCTCCTCATGCGGATCCTTCATCCGTACGCGCCTAATGAGTTGTGGGAGTTTGACGATCTCGACGGAACGGTTCTCTTCGACCGGCCGTCTAGCAGGCTGCTGAAATTCTCCTTTCCTAAGTGACCGGAAAGCGACGAGAA
>CAZETQ010000020.1:0-52527 GCA_964515165.1 uncultured Solibacteraceae bacterium
CGTAATTGCCGGGAGAGGCCGCAAAAGTTCCCGATTCTTTCGATCTTTTTCGCCAAGGGGTCGCCAGCACCAGAGGCGGGTTTCTTGTAGCTTCAGACATGCGGAGTTCCCGGAGGAGACGCTTTCAGGCTCTCATATGGTAAGCGCCTCCGAATCCTTGTACGACCGGAACTCTTATTGATTGAACTTCTCCTTGACCCTCTAGGAGAGCTCATGTAATCTATTCCTAGAATATCTAGGCATGAGCCAACAAGTCGATCTTTTACAAGGCACGCTGGACTTGCTCATCCTGAAGACCATCTCCCTGGGCGGCCTCCATGGCTACGGCGTCCTGCTTCGTTTGCAGCAACTCACCGGCGGCCGCCTGCAGATCCAGCAGGGTTCTCTCTACCCTGCGTTGTACCGCCTGGAGCGCAAAGGATGGATCACCTCCGAATGGGGAGAAAGCGAAAACAAGCGCCGGGCCAAATTCTACAAGCTGACCGCTTCCGGCCGGAAGCAACTTAAAACAGAAACCGCGTTCTGGAACGACTTCTCGTCGGTTGTGGCCGGAGTGCTGCGTGCGATTACGGATGAATCATGAGGATATGGCGCCGCAAGCAGTTTGAGGCCGACATGGACGCCGAGTTGCGCTTGCACATCGAGGCGTATGTGGCAGACCTTGTTCGCTCCGGCACAAGTCTCGAAGAAGCGGAGCGCCGCGCACGCGTAGAGTTTGGCTCGATAGAAGCCAGAAAGGACGAATGCCGGGATGGAACTCTGCTCCCCGGGCACGCCGTTACGAGAAATGCCTGAATCGGAGCAAGACTCCGTGATCGCCGGACTGCTTCGACGTTTGTGGCGCACCCCCCGGCCGGCTGATTCGTTTCGTCCCCTCGAAGCAATGCTGGACTATTGGAGCGAAGAGGCAGAAGCCCATATTGCTTACGCCGGCGATCCAGGACTGGTACAGGAAGGAATTGCTCTGTTTAAGGAATTGGCCCGGTCAGCCGAACGCCGGGTGTTGCTGGCCACGGACCTGCACGCCGGTAACTCTTACGTTCGAATCGTGACACTTGGCTGGCCATCGATCCCAAGCCCTTCGTTGGCGATCCGGCCTATGATGCTACCCAACATCTTCTGAATTGTGTAGATCGCGTTATTGATCATCCGATTCGGGTCACGAAACAGTTCGCCGAGGATCTCCAGGTCAGCCCCGAGCGAGTTCGGCTTTGGACGTTCGCACGGGCTGCCGTGGCAACCGCCGGCGCACACCGTGGTGAAGCACAACACTTCCGAAGGCTTGCGGAAGCCTTGAAGCCAAAAGTCTAGGAGCAGATCGAAATGTTGCGCCAGCATTGGCCGGTGGCACGGTTTCGTCTCATGCAGGCTCCCACCGAAAACCTTGACATGTCTGGCAGCCCGTTCGTGATACACATTAACCCAGTGTCCGTAACCAAGAAGCGAATTTGGCAGACCACGGAATGGGGCATCTGGATGCTCGCCCTCTCCGTCTGCCTCAACTATGTTGACCGCGGATCCTTGTCGATCGCCGCGCCGCAAGTGGCAAAAGAACTCGACCTGGATCCCGCCCAGATGGGAATTCTGTTCTCGGCGTTCTTCTTTTCCTATGCGATTCTGCAAATTCCCTCGGGGTGGCTGGTCGACCGGTTCGACGTCAAGAAAGTCCTGGCGGTGGGATTTGCGCTCTGGTCCGTCGCAACAGGCTTGCATGGGCTGGCCAACAGCTTCGCCATTCTTTTCGCGTTCCGGCTGCTGCTGGGCATTGGCGAATCGGTGGCATATCCGGCCTACTCCCGAATCATTGCGACCCGATTCCCGCCGGAGAAGCGTGGATTTCCCAACGCCCTGATCGACGCCTTTTCAAAAGCCGGACCCGCGCTGGGAACTCTGCTGGGCGGGCTGCTTGTTGCGACATATGGCTGGCGAAGCCTCTTCCTGCTGGCCGGTGTCGGCGGAATGCTTTGGCTGATTCCGTGGATGATGTGGCGCTCGGACGAAAAGGTCGACGTGGATGCGGCCCCGGCCGGGAGCGTCGGCTTTGTCGACATTCTGAGGCGGCCCGAGGTGTGGGGAACCTTCTGCGGACTGTTCGCCATCAACTACACCTGGTACTTTCTGATTTCCTGGTTTCCCAGCTACCTGGTCGCCGAGCGCGGGTTCTCCCAGGAGAAGATGGCAGTGATTGGATCGCTGCCGTTTTGGGTGCTGGGAGCCTCCAGCTTGTTCACCGGCTGGCTCTCCGACCGTCTGATCGGCGCCGGTAAGAGCACGACGCTGGTGCGCAAAGGCTTCGTCGTGGGAGGACTGGTAGCCTCCGCGATCCTGCTGCCTTTTGCCGCCGTTCCGAACGTGACGATCGCCCTGGCGCTGCTGATGGTCATGGCCGTGGCATTCGGATTCGCGACGTCAAACAATTGGGCGGTCACCCAGACGCTGGCTGGACACGAGGCCAGCGGGAAATGGACCGGTCTTCAGAACTGCGTCGGCAATTTCGGAGGAGTCGTCTCTCCGGCGGTGACCGGCTTCATCGTCAAAGAGACGCAATCGTTCTTCCTGGCCTTCATGGTATCGGCGGTTGTACTGGCAGCCGGAGCGGTCCTCTACTTCGTGCTCATTCGCCGTGTCGCTCCGGTGGCTTGGCCGGTTTCGATGCAGCCAGTAGCAGTGACTGCCCGAGAGGGAGATTGACCTTCGTACCAACCAGGGCGGATTCCGCCCTCAGCGGCAGTTCCAGCAGGCGATTCAGCCAACGCGGTGGCATGGCAACTCCGCTGGCGGGACGGGCTCCCGTTAACGGCTCCCAAAGACGAAACTTCAGGAACGCGACCGGCAGCAGAAAGCTGTTCAGATACGTCAGCCGGAGCACTTCCAAACCGGCCTTCCGGCAGAGATGCCGCAGCCGCCGTTTGGTGTAGCGCTGGCGCTCCTGCACGAACATCGAATGCCGGCTGCGGAGCACCGGCAAGGCGGAACTGCGCAGGAACAGGAATCCGCCGGGCCGCAGGACGCGCGCGAATTCCGCAAAAGCTTCCTCGTCCGGTCCTTGCTCCAGGTGCGCGATAACATCCAGCGAAACCACCGCATCGAAGCTCGCATCGCGATAGGGAAGCTGGACAATGTTTCCGGCGGCCAGGCGGTCGAGCCCCAGCTGGCGGGCATGGGCCAGACCGGCCAGGCTGAGATCCATGGGGAACACGCCCCAACCCAGGTGCTGACGCATGGACCGGGACATGAAGCCCGTTCCACAGCCGGCTTCCAGAGCGCGCAGGTTGGTATGATTCCGGACCAGCGGTTCGACAAACCGATAGAACGTTCGCTCCATGCCGCGATACCACCAGAGGTCTCGCTCCACGGCGGCGATGTTCGCAAACTCCGCCGGGTTCATTCCTGACTGCATCAGGCCGTTGTCGAGACCGGAGCGGCCACGGAGTGCGGAAGATAGTGGCTCAGCCGCGGCCGGTAGAATTCCAGAGTTCGAGCAAATCCCTCCGCAAAGCCGACCTTTGGAATCCAACCGGTAGCGGAGCGCAGACGAGTGGAGTCCGAATAGTAGCTGCCGATATCGATCACCTTCAGGTCCGGCGGAAACGGAACCATCTGGGGTGCGCGCATGCCGGCAGCCTGAGATGCCGCACAGGCGATCTCGCGCAGGCCGAGAATCTCCGGACCTCCCATATTGAAGGAACGGTCGCACAATTCCTGCTGCAAACCCAACAGAAGAAACGCCTCTACCGCATCGTCGACATAAACCGGATCGCGAAGCTGCATCCCGTCCCCAAATACCGACAACGATCGCCCATTCAATAAATACTTGAGAAATGTCCCCAGAAATCCTTGATTTGAAGCGGTCAATGACATTCTCGGTCCGTAAACGTTCGTGAGCCGCAGCACCACGGCGTCAAGCGCGCTCGTGCGCGTGAGCATCATGTGATACTGCGTTGCCGCGAACTTATGCACACCGTTGTAATCTACCGGATCAATGGGGTGTTTCTCGTCGACCGGCAGATATCGCGGGATACCGTACACCTGCCGGGTCCCGGCGTAAACGATCCGCACGCCGGGACGCCAGCGCCGGCACGCCTCCAGGAAACGGAGCTGCGACGTGGTATTTCGTTCCATGTCGCGCTCCGGGTGGTTCATGGAGTCGATATGGCTGACATCTCCTGCCAGATTGAAGATGACGTCCGCCGACTCGATGATCGATCGGAATTCTTCGGGAACGCCGATGTCGGCACGGATGACGCGAACGGAGGGTTCGCCGCTGAGATTGTAGTCGTTGGCGCCGCAGCCGGGAACGCAGGCGTCGACAACCGTGACTTCCGCGCCTTCCTGCAGCAGTGCGCGGGAAAGATTACTGCCGATGAAGCCGAGCCCGCCGGTCACGAGAGCCCGGCGTCCTTGGAAGCGCATGGACGGACGCTCCTCCTTTGTGGGTGTAGAACTGGCGGATGGCCGCGGCCACTTCCTCCACGGCGGATTCCGGGAGATACGGCCAGATCGGAAGCGAGAGAATTTCCCGGCACGCCTTTTCCGCATGGGGAAGCGCTCCCCGGCGCAGCCCGCAAGAAGCAAATCCGGGATGCAGGTGCAGCGGCACTGGATAATGGACGGCGGTTCCAATACCTTTGGCAGCTAAGCAGTCGCGAAGCGCGGCGCGCCGCTTCGCTCGAATCACATAGAGATGATGGACGGAGGCAATCGTGCGTCTCACCAACCGGACTCCGGCAATCCCCTGCAGCGCCTGATCGTACAGACCGGCAAGCCTGGCCCGGCGGCGGTTCCATCCCGTAAGCTCGGGCAGAAACGCCCGCAGATAGCAGGCCTGCATTTCATCCAGCCGCGAATTGATCCCGAGGTCGAAACTAATCTGGCCGCCTCCACGCCGGCCACCATCTCGCATCTCGCGCAGCTTTCCCGCCAGCCGGGAATCGTTCGTCACGATCGCCCCGCCATCGCCGAGACAACCAAGATTCTTGGTTGGGTAAAAGCTGTAAGCTGTCAGCGCCGAGTAGTCGGCCAAGGACCGCTGCCCGCCGGAGCGCGCGCCGTGCGCCTGGCACGCGTCCTGGATCAGCGGAATCCGGGCCTTCCTGGCGAGAGCGGCCAAGGGCTCCAGGTGGCAGGGCTGGCCATAGAGATGAACCGGCATCAGGGCAGCCGTATCCGGCCGCAGTCGCGAAGCGGCGTCGGAGGGATCGATCTGGAGAGTTTCCGGATCGATGTCGGCAAACTGGGGTGATGCTCCGGCAGCCTGAATCGCCACCGCCGTAAAAGGCGCGGTGAGGGCCGTCGTCAGAACGCCGTTACCATCTCCCGTGATCTTGTGCAGCCGCAACGAAAGCTCCAGCGCTCCGCAGCCGGAGCCGACACCGACAGCAAACCGTGCGCCCATCGCCGCGGCAAACTCATTCTCGAAAGCGGAGACCTGCGGCCCGAGGATATAGGTCGACTTCTCTTCCAGATCTCGAAGATTGCGGCGCCACGCCACCCGAGTCGCTTTCAGAGCTGGACGTAAATCAACGAACGGTATCCGCATGGGGGCTGGCCTGCGGTAGAACCCGATCCAGCACGTTCAAGCACCACCAAAGGCGCGCAATCTGGAAGGCAGTCGCCGCAAGCGACTTGACTCGAAAGAACTGGCTTCGGCCATGTAGCCGCGCGTAGTGGTGAACGCCCACTTCCGCCACGCCGCAGCCGGTCAGTTCCAACTTCCGGACCAGCTCGACGCAGATCGTTCCGCTGGTGGAGGTCAGGCGGATATCTTCCACCAGTTCCCGCCGGATGAGCCGAAAGTCGCAATCGATGTCCCGGATGCGGATGCCGAAGACGGCCTTAGCGAAGGTGTTATAGGTGCTGCCGATCCAAATGCGATGCACCGGGTCGTTGCGCTCCAGCTTGTAGCCGTTCACCAACCCGATGTCCGGCTTCAGGGCCGCCAGCAGCTTTGGCAGCTCGCCGACATCGTATTGCCCATCGCCATCGGTGTAGAACACAAGGTCCTTTGTGGCCGCGGCAAACCCGCTGCGAAGCGCCCCGCCATACCCCCGGTTTTCGGGATGGGTAATGATGCGCAGACGCTCACCAAACTTCTTCTGAAGATTGAGCAACACGTCGCCGGTGTTGTCATGGCTGCCATCGTTGACAACGATGACTTCGAAGTCCTGGCCGATAGCCTCAAGAACCTCGAACGACTTCGCGAGTAAACGCGGTAGTGACGGCGCGTCGTTAAACGCCGGAAAAAAGACAGAAATACTAAACAAGGAGGCGGTCCCGTTACAAAATTGAACTGACTATAACACGGAAGGGACCGTTCCGGAATACTATGCTGCGGCTAATCTTCGGGCAATGACCAAAGTGACATCGTCGGCGGCGGGTGCTCCTCCGGACCACTCCGACACCGCGTTGTTGATCACGTCAATCAGGTCGCTGGCGGGAATGCTGGTATTCTTCCGGATCACTTCCGCCAGGCGCGTCTCGCCGAACTCTTCGTCCAGGTCGGGTTTCACCGCTTCCGTCACGCCATCGCTAAAGAGGACCACTACGTCTCCGGGATCCAGTTGTGTCTTGCACTCGACATATGTCGCTTTCGGGAGAATGCCCAGGATGACTCCCCCGCCCTCCAGGGTTTCGACGGAACCGTTGGCCCGGACGAGAATCGGAGGGTTGTGCCCGGCGTTGCAGTAAAGGAGCTCCCCCCCCCGCGGATCGACGACAGCGACGAAAAAGGTGATGAAACGGTTTTCCGGACAGTTCATCGACACGACACGGTTCAAGCGGGTCACCATGGTTGCCAGATCCAGCGCGTCCTCCGCCAGCACCTGGACGCGCGCCTGCAGACTGGACATCAGCATGGCCGCCGATACTCCTTTACCGGCAACGTCGGCGACGATGATCGCCACGCGGCCATCGGGATACACGAAAAAGTCGTAGTAATCTCCCCCCACCGTGCGGCAGGGAGCGTTATATCCCGCCAGGTCGATTCCGCTCAGCGCCGGAGGCCGCGCCGGTAACAGCCCGCGCTGGATGGCGGCCGCCCGCTGCAACTCCTTCTCCGTCTCCTCCTGCTCTTTCTGAACTTTTTGCAGGCGCGCGTTCTCGATCCGGATGGCGGCGATATTGGCCATCAGCGTCACCAGGTTCAGGTCTTCCTTGTTGAACTCGTGCACCGTGGAGGAGTCGAGATAGAGCAGCCCGACTACTTTTTCGGAGGTTTGCAGCGGAACCGCCATGAAGCTCCGGACTTTGTTTTCGACAATCGAAAGCTGATCGCGGAATGCTTCATCCAGCTGCGTATCGCGGATCAGCAGCGATTTCCGCTCCTTCAGCACCCGGTCCCTCACCGAGGAGCTGATACGAAAGCCTTCTCCCCGAGCCTCCTGCACCACCAACTCGTCGTTTTCCAAAGTCATTACCACCGCGCGCGACGCTCCGACAGCACGCATCACCTGGTCGACAATGACCTTGAACATCTCAGGAAGCGGACGGTCAATGCCCAGTTCGCCGCTGGCCTGCGCCAGCAGACCCACCTGGAAGGCCGGCGCGGCGCTGGCAACCTGCGGCGCTGCGGCCTCGCGATTCTCGCTCCTCCGCTTAATCAGACCGTCCAGCGAGGTGATGACCGTTGATGAGGAAGGTTCGTCGGAATTGGCGTCGACGAACACTACAGTTTCGTTGCTGACGCTCTGGCGTGGTTCATCGAACGAAATGACCAGATGTCCCGCGGAAATGCGGTCCCCCGGCTCCAGCTTGGTCGGCGTCGAGATGCGAATGCCGTTCACCAGGGTGCCGTTCTTGCTACTCAGGTCCCGCACAAACCATTCCTGCCCGCTGCGCTCGAAGGCCAGATGATTGCGAGACAAACCGTGATCTTCTGAATAACAGAGCTCATTTCCGCTCGAGCGGCCCAGCGTTGTCCGGTCACGCTCCAGCCGTACCGGCTTGGTGGCGCCGTCGGGCGTACGAATCAGGATTTCCGGCGTCGTCGTCATCGGTAATACACTAGCCTATCCGGCCCGGCCATGAAGACATTCCTCTATTTTGTGGGGAAACCTCGCGACGCGCACATGAACGCCATCTCCGGCGATTTCGTGCGCCGCGCCGGCCGGTTCGCCTCCGTGGAAATGCGGGAAATCAACCCGGCGAAGTTCGACCCCTTCGAGCGCCATCCCAGCGGAAGGACGGTATTCCTGGATCCGGGCGGTAAGCCTATGGATTCATTGGCTTTCGTCTCCATGGTCCGGGATTCCGAGGATCACGGGCGCGATCTGGTCTTCGTGGTGGGCGGCCATGACGGCCTGCCGCCGGACTGGCGCCGGGAAGCCGATATTCTGCTATCGCTTACCGCCATGACCCTCCCTCATGAGCTCGCGCGCGCGATCCTCGCCGAGCAGATTTACCGGGCGTTTGCGACCCTTCGGAATCACCCTTATCCGCGTTGAGGCTACCTCCCGTGCGAAGCTAGAGGGAAGTCACTTCGAATGAGTTGGTGGAAACGACAGAAAACCGGCGCTACTCCTCCCCAGGCTGATCAGGATCGCAACGTTCGCACAGAAGGACTGTGGGTGAAGTGCGACTCCTGCCGCCAGGTGATCTTTCGCGCCGATCTGGAAAAGAACCTGAACGTTTGCATGAAGTGCGGGTACCATTTCCGCATCGACGCGAAACAGAGGCTGGAGCTGCTCTTCGATTCGCCTCCGGAGTATTTCGACGGTACCCTGGTCTCGACCGATCCCCTGGAGTTCGTAGACTCCAAACCTTACAGCGCGCGGCTGGCGGCGATGCAAAAGAGCACCGGCCTGAAGGACGCGATTCTGTCCGGACGCGGCCCGAATGGAAACCACACTGTCAACGCCTGCGTGATGGAATTGAAGTTCGTCGGCGGCAGCATGGGTACCGTGGTCGGAGAGGTCATCACCCGGGCCGTCGAGCGCTCTCTGCAGAACAAGGAACCGCTGGTGATCGCCTCCGCCTCCGGAGGCGCCCGCATGCAGGAAGGCGCGATCAGCCTGATGCAGATGGCCAAGATTTCCTCCGCCCTGATGAAGCTGGATGAAGCGAAGATTCCCTACATCAGCATCCTGACGGACCCCACCACCGGCGGAGTGACCGCAAGTTTCGCCATGCTGGGTGATTTAAATATCGCCGAGCCCGGTGCTTTGATCGGATTCGCCGGACCCCGAGTGATTGAGCAGACCATCCGCCAAAAACTCCCCGAAGGCTTCCAGCGCAGTGAGTTTCTTCTGAAACACGGCTTCCTCGATGCAGTCGTTCCGCGAAGCGAGATGAAGGATTTCATCCGCCGCGCCTTCGACTTCATGGTGGGGTGAAATGACCTGGACAGTTCTGCTTCTGCTGGCAGCGGACTACGATGCCGTGTTCCGCAACGCGAAAGTCGTCGATGGAACGGGAAATCCCTGGTTTATCGCGGATGTAGCGGTCAAAGAGGGCAAGATCGCGGCGATCGGACGGCTCGACGGCAAGACAGCGGACCGAACCATCGACGCCCAGGGCCGGATCCTTTCGCCCGGCTTTATCGACGTTCACACCCACATTGAAGGGAGCCTCGAAAAGGTTCCGCGCGGCGACAACTATCTGCTGGATGGCGTGACGACAGTGGTCACCGGCAATTGCGGCGGCTCTTATCTGGATTTGGCGGGCTGGTTTAAGAGAGTCGAGGAGATGGGCATCGGACTGAACGTCGCCTCCCTGATCGGCCACAATACCGTGCGCGCCGACGTGATGGGTACGTCCTTCCGGAAATCGACCGATGAGGAAGTCACCCGGATGCAGGCGCTGGTCGAAAAAGGCATGCAGGACGGAGCCGTCGGTCTCTCCACCGGCCTGATCTACATTCCCGGAACCTATTCCGATACTCGTGAAGTAGTGGCGCTGGCCCAAGCCGCCGGCAAGTACGGCGGAGTCTATGCCAGCCACATGCGCGACGAAGGCAAGCTGGTGCTGGACGCCATTAACGAGGCCGTCAAAGCCGGACGCGAGGGCGGATTGCGGGTGCAGCTTTCGCACTTCAAAATCGATACTCCGAAGATCTGGGGTTTCTCTAAGGAGACCATTGCGCTCGTTGAGAAGTATCGAGGCGAAGGAGTAGACGTGGTGGTGGATCAATATCCTTATGACCGCTCCAGCACCAATCTCGGAATCACGCTGCCCAGTTGGGCGCTGGCCGATGGATTCGAGGCCATCAAAGAGAGGCTGACGACTCCGGCGACTCGCGAGAAGATCGCCGCCGAGATGAAGACGATGCTCGAAAATCTGGGGCATGCCGACTACTCCTACGCGACGGTGGCCGGGTTTAAGCCGGAGAAGGCTTATGAAGGCAAGACCATCTCCGAAATTAACGCCATGAAGTCACGACCGAAGACAGTCGACGCCGAGATGGAGACAATCTTCGAACTGATGCTCGCCGGGGGAGCGCAGATGGTCTATCACTCGATGGGAGATACCGACGTCGAGCGGATCATGAAGTATCCCAACACCGCGGTCGCCAGCGATGGCGGAGTGCGGGAGTTCGGCATCGGAATGCCCCATCCGCGAAGCTACGGCACCAATGCTCGCGTTCTGGCCGAGTTTGTTCGCCAGCGTAAGCTGCTGACGCTCGAAGACGCCATTCGCCGCATGACTTCCCTGCCCGCCCGCACATTTAACTTCAAAGATCGTGGAATGGTTCGCGAGGGCATGGCGGCAGATCTTCTACTGTTCGATCCGGCGAAAGTCCAGGACATGGCCACCTACCAGGAGCCGCATCAATATACCGTCGGCTTCGACTACATCCTGGTCAATGGCGTCATCATGGGAGAAGAAGGAAAACTCACCGACCGCCGCGGCGGCCGCGTGTTGCGCCACCTGCCGGAATGATTCAACTGACAAGCGCGGGCAAGCGCTTTGGTCCCAAGCTGCTGTTCCAGGGTGTCGACTGGCTCATCACTCAGAAAGATCGCATCGGCCTGGTGGGAGCGAACGGCACCGGCAAATCGACATTGCTGAAAGTGATTGGCGGGCTGGAGCCGCTCGATATGGGCACCTGCTCCGTCATGAAGGGCCTGACCATCGGCTACCTTCCGCAGGATGGCATGTCGCTCAGCGGACGTACCGTGTTCAACGAATGCCTGTCAGTTTTTGAGCGGCTGCACGCCATGGAGCGGGAGATGGAGCAGCTCTCGCACAGCCTGGCCGACCTGGACCCCACCGGACCGGAGTATCACGCCGCCGCCGATCGCCTGCACGACCTGGATTCGCAGTTCCGCAATCGCGACGGCTACGTGATGGAGGCGCAGGTGGGCACGGTGCTGGCAGGCCTTGGTTTCCACAAAGAGGATTGGAGCCGGCCCACCGAGGAGTTCTCCGGCGGCTGGCAAATGCGCATCGCGCTGGCCAAGCTGCTGCTGGAGCGGCCGAACATCCTGCTGCTGGACGAGCCGACAAACCACCTGGACCTGGAAGCTCGCAACTGGCTGGAAAGCTATCTTAGGAGTTATCCCAACGCCTTCGTCCTGATCTCGCACGACCGGTACTTCCTGGATGTCACAGTGGAGCGCACGGCCGAAATCTGGAACAAGAAGATCACCATCTTCCGGGCGAACTACTCCGGGTACCTCAAGCAAAAGACCGAGCGACTGGAGCAGTTGCAGGCCGCCCAGAAAAATCAGCAGGAACGCATCGAGCAACTGGAAGCATTCATCAGCCGCTTCCGTTACCAGGCGACCAAAGCCAAGCAGGTCCAGAGCCGCATCAAGGAACTGGAGAAGATCGAGCGGATTGATCTGCCGCAGGAAGAGAAGACCATCCACTTCAGCTTTCCGCAGCCGAAGCCGAGCGGCCGCATCGTCGCGGAGATGACGGGCGTCGCGAAAAGCTATGGAGCGAAGGAAGTGTTCCGCGACGCGCGCTTCGTCATCGAACGCGGCGATCGAATCGCCCTGGTCGGCCACAACGGCGCGGGCAAGTCCACACTGATTAAGTTACTGGCCGGAATCGAGCCATTAACCGCCGGTGAGTACAAACTGGGCCACAACGTCGAAGTCGACTACTTCGCGCAGGATCAGTACAAAGCATTGAATTCCGACGCTCGCGTCTATGACGACCTGCGCGACGTCGCGCCGCGCCGCACCGAGACGGAGCTTCGCAGCATTCTCGGATCGTTCCTGTTCAGCGACGAAGATGCGTTCAAGCGCATCGGTGTCCTTTCGGGCGGTGAGCGCAACCGTTACGCGCTGGCACGGATGCTGCTGAATCCGTCTAACTTCCTGCTGCTGGACGAGCCCACGAACCACCTGGATATGCGCGCCAAGGATGTCCTGCTGGAGGCGCTGCAGGAATTCACCGGAACGCTGGTGTTCGTTTCGCACGACCGCTACTTCATCGACCGTCTGGCCACTCGTGTCATCGAAATCGAAGGCGGCAAGGTGACCACCTATCCCGGCAACTACGAAGACTACTTATGGCGCAAGGAAGGCGATGCCGCCGCCGCTGCTCAGAACGTCGCGGTGAAAATCGCCGCACCTGCTGCCGACGCACCGAAGGCCGTCAAAAAGATCAATCCGATCAAGCTGAAAAAGATGCAGGATCGCGTTTCGGAGCTGGAAGCGCAGATCGCGCGGCTGGAGCGCGAAAGCGTGGAGCTGACGACCTTGATGGGCAAACAGCCATCCGAAGCCGGCCGTCTGGCGGTGGACTTGGGCGGCATTCGCTCGCGCATCACACAGCTCGAAGGCGAGTGGGAGCAAGCTGCCGCCGAACTCGAAGCAGTCAGCTGAACGCCTCCGCCGCTCGACAGCCCAAGTTCCCCTGGCCGTTATCTCTTTCGCACCGCAGCGGAGTAGGCCAAGTCAATGCTCATCCAGCATTTGTTTCCGCAATCGGCGTTTCTCGGGAGGAATTGGTCTGTACAGCTTCCGATAGGGCAACATACCGTCAAAGTGGATTACTCGATCAGTAAAAGCGCTGCGGCTTCCAAATGGCTTGGAGGACGGTCGCGCCTCATGTACGCCTGCTCCCTAAGCGATCCCTGTTTGATATAGGCTCAATGCGAAGGCGGGATGCATGCCTATATTGCCGGAAACCCCGATGCGCGATCGCATGCGGGTGAAGCTCGCGGAAGCAGATTTCGAGATCGGGTTCAGTCTCGTGGATATGGCCGCAGCAGAAACGATTCGCTGCAATTATGATCGAGCGAGCCGCATCCTGGAAGACGCAGACCGCGTCTTCCTCGACATTCAGCAGATATTGCGCAGATTGACAGTCTCCGATCGAGGTCCGTTTGGACCGCTGGTAGGAGAACTGGACCGAGCCATTGGTTTGGCCAAGCTGAATATTGCAAGCGGTCATGGGGCTGGATGAAAAGGCGCGCAGCAAACACCCGGTGGCGATGCGCGAACGGGAAAGAAGGGATGGATGGCGTTCGTTGACCGATCGAAGCAGAGGAACACATGGAGAAAAACAACGGCGGGGGCGTCGGTCCCCGATAATCAGGAACAAAACATGTTTACCCGAGACTCAGTGCCCCGTAGAGTACGGTCTTCGCTGACACACGGTGGCGGGGCTCCGAACGAATACAGGCTGGTGCCGGATGAACTGGCGTGAAGCGGCATGGAAGGCCGGGCGCAATTCGATGCGGAAAGGCATTCGGCATCAGCATTTCATCTGCGACCGCTGCGGCAATGTCGAGGACGTGGACTGCGCCCCCCGGCGCGCTTCCCGCAAAGTGTACTAATTCGAAGGAAAGGACAAACAGATGGAAAAGCAAATAACAGAGGCAGCGCCGGCTATCCCGAACAATGGCCAAACTGTGGCAGGCGCGAAGTGCCCGGTAGCGCACGGCGCGCGCGGGCGCAGGAACCGCGACTGGTGGCCGGACGCCCTGGACATCTCGGTTCTTCACCAGAACTCCAGCTTGTCGGACCCCATGGGCGACGGGTTCGACTATGCCAAGGAGTTTGAAAGTCTTGACCTTGATGCGGTGATGAAGGACCTGCATGCCTTAATGACCGACTCTCAGGATTGGTGGCCAGCCGACTTCGGCCACTATGGCGGGTTGATGATCCGCATGGCATGGCACAGCGCAGGAACCTATCGGATTACCGACGGCCGCGGCGGCGCTGGCGCAGGGCAGCAACGCTTCGCGCCGCTGAATAGCTGGCCGGACAACGCCAACCTGGATAAGGCGCGCCGCTTGCTGTGGCCTATCAAGCAGAAATATGGCGAGAAGATCTCGTGGGCTGACCTGATGATTCTTGCCGGCAACGTCGCGCTGGAATCGATGGGCTTCAAAACCTTCGGCTTTGCTGGGGGACGCGCCGACGTGTGGGAGCCCGAGGAGCTCTACTGGGGTCCGGAAGGTACGTGGCTGGGCGATGAGCGTTATAGCGGCGAGCGTCAACTGTCGGAGCCGCTCGGTGCGGTTCAGATGGGCCTAATCTACGTCAACCCGCAAGGTCCGAACGGCAACCCGGACCCGGTCGCGGCGGCGAAAGATATCCGCGAGACATTTTTCCGCATGGCCATGAACGACGAAGAGACCGTGGCGCTGATCGCCGGCGGCCACACTTTTGGCAAAACCCACGGTGCCGGTGATCCGTCGCTCGTGGGGTCGGATCCGGAAATGGGAGCCCTGGAAGACCAGGGCCTCGGGTGGAAAAGCACGTTCGGCTCAGGAATCGGAGCCGATGCCATCACCGGGGGTCCGGAAGTCACTTGGACGCAGACACCAACGAAGTGGAGCAACCTGTTTTTCAAGAACTTGTTCGAAAACGAATGGGAGCTGACAACCAGTCCGGCGGGAGCGAAACAGTGGCGGGCCAGGAATGGCGAAGAAACGATACCGGACCCGTTCGATGGGACGAAGAAGCGAGTGCCCACGATGCTGACCACTGATCTGTCGCTGCGCCTCGATCCGGCATATGAGAGGATCTCGCGGCGGTTTTACGAAAACCCGGATCAGTTTGCCGACGCATTCGCCCGCGCGTGGTTCAAGCTCACCCACCGCGACATGGGCCCGATTGCGCGTTATCTTGGCCCGCTCGTTCCGAAGGAAACTATGATCTGGCAGGATCCGATTCCCTCGGTAAACCATCCGCTGATCGATGAAAACGATGCTGCTGCATTGAAGGCGAGGATCCTCGCCTCCGGCCTTTCGGTCTCCGATCTCGTTTCGACTGCTTGGGCATCGGCATCGACATTTCGAGGCTCCGACAAGCGCGGCGGGGCGAACGGCGCGCGCATCCGCCTTGCGCCCCAGAAGGATTGGGAGGTCAATCACCCCAAGCAGCTGGCAAAGGTGCTTGACAAGCTTGAAGCCATCCGCCAGGAATTCGGCAAAAACATTTCTCTTGCTGACCTGATCGTCCTGGGAGGAGGCGCCGCGATCGAAAAGGCCGCGAAGGACGGTGGAGTCGAGGTGAAGGTACCTTTCACGCCGGGACGCATGGACGCGTCTCAGGAACAAACCGACGTCGCCTCTTTCGCTCCTCTGGAGCCCCGCGCTGATGGCTTCCGCAACTACGTTAGCGGCAGGACCCAGTTCATGCAGCCGGAGGAGGCCCTTGTGGACCGTGCGCAACTGCTGAGGCTGACGGGCCCGGAAATGACGGTGCTGGTCGGAGGACTTCGCGTGCTCGGCGTCAATGCAGGCGGTTCCAAGCTCGGCGTCTTCACGGAGATGCCTGAAGTTTTGACGAATGACTTTTTCGTCCACCTCCTGGATATGCGCATCCAATGGCATCCGGTTGAGGGTAAGGATGGTCTCTACGAGGGTCGCGATCGAAAGACAAACCGGCTCAAGTGGACCGGAACACGTGTCGACCTGATCTTCGGTTCGCACTCACAACTACGTGCCTTCGCAGAGGTCTATGCCTGCGCGGGATCGAGGGAGAAGTTCGTGAAAGACTTCGTGGCGGCATGGAATAAGGTGATGAACCTGGATCGCTACGACCTCGCCCGGCTTGGCGAGAGGAAAGAAACTGCCATCGTATAACTAGTTCCTGTAGTTTGGATCGGCAAACGCGAACATCAGTTTTGGGGCGTGCGTGCTGGTCGACTCGCGCGCCCCGGGATAGTGCCTGGCACGATTCCCGATTTTAAGTCCCGAGCAGGCATGCGGCGGCCTTACCGGAAAATGGCGGGTCAGTCTGTTGTAAGTCCCTGGAAAGTCAGCTTGTAACCGTCGATGCTGTGCGAATCGACGGTAATCCGGAAGTGTAGCGAACCTCGAATAAGGGCTGAACCGCTCAACAGCTCGAGTGTGACGCCGGATTCTGAGGCGGCGGGTGTAGAATGAACACGATCCGGAGTTCGAGATCGCAATCAATTCCGACAATCAGGTTCTAAGGAATGGCTGCTCACAACGTCAACCGTAGCCGGCGGGATTTCTTCCGCTTGGCCGGGGCGCTGGCGGCCGGCGGTGCCGCTTCCGGACAAGACCGGGGAAAGGCCGTGGAACCGGAATCGCCACAGATCGGCATCCTGCTGGCTACGACATTCACCACAGGGACGCTCGAAGCGCGGCTCGATGGCGCCAAAGCCTATGGGTTGGCCTGCGTTCAAATGAGCATGGCATGCGCCGGTCTGCCGGATCTGCCCGATCGGATTCCCGCGGAACTGCCGTCCAGGATGCGCCACGAAGCGTCGGCTCGCGGGATCGCCATTGCCAGCATGACCGGCACTTTCAACATGTGTCACCCGGACCCGGAACACCGCCGCGCCGGACTGCGGCGGCTCCGGATCCTGGCCGAGGTATGCCCGCAGACCGGTACATCCTTCATTCATGTGTGCACGGGCACGCGCGACCCGAACAGCATGTGGCGATATCATCCCGACAACAGTTCGCCGGAATCCTGGCGGGACATGGCGGCTTGTGTTCGCGAAGCGACCGACATCGCCCGGCAGACAAACGTCGTTCTCGCCTTTGAGCCCGAAATGAGCAATGTGGTCGATTCCGCCCGGAAAGCGCGCCGCTTGCTGGATGAGATCGGCTCCCCCCACCTGAAAGTCACCATGGATCCCGCAAATCTCTTCCACGCCGGGGAATTGCCGCGCATGAAGGAGATCCTCGATGAGGCGTTCGAACTCCTGGGCAAAGATATTGTGCTGTGTCACGCCAAGGATCTCGACCACGATGGAGAAGCGGGTCACAAACCCGCGGGTCAGGGAGTGCTGGACTACGACCGGTATATGCGTCTTTTGCGCCAGTATCAATTCCGAGGCCCGATCCTGCTACACGGGTTGACCGTAGAACAGGTACCGGGTTGCCTGGCATTCGTTCGCGCGAAGCTGGCGAACGCCCGCGTGTGAAGAACAGCTAGCCGCCGGCGCGATGGATCACTTTCCCGTTTTCAGCCGGTCGACGAAACGTCTCCACGCAATTTTGGGAACAAGGCGCTTTTGGTCGGGCGGCATTCGGTCGTCCATCATCTGCTTCGCCAACTTCTGCGTCTCTTTCGATGCCTTACTCATGTGTCCGGCGTGAAACGGAGGGTGAGGATCGTACTCGATGGCTAACTGAATCGCTTCGGCCCGCTCGCGCCCGGCAATCTCTCCCGCCAGCCACAGGGCAAGATCGATGCCCGCGGAAACTCCCGCGGCGGTGACCACTTTGCCGGAATGCACCATGCGCTCTTCCGGTTTCGGGATCGCGCCCATCAACTTCAGGACCCCGATCTTGTACCAGTGCGAAGTAGCGGGTAGACCTTTCAAGATTCCGGCCGCGCCCAAAATCAGAGATCCGGTGCAAACGGACGTCGTCCAACGAGTCGTTTGATGCGTCTGGCGCAGCCAGTCCAGCACATCGTCGTCCACCATTTGACCGGGCGTCGTCGTTCCGCCGGGCACCAGCAGCAAGTCGGGCGAAGGAGTTTCCGTGGTGGTGTGCGTCACGCCCAGGAATAACACGCCTCCTTCGGTGATCACTGGCCCGACTTCCTTCCCGACAAAGCGTACTTCGGTATCAGGCATACGCGACAACACTTCCCATGGGCCGATCGCATCGAGCGCCGTCACGCCTGGATAAAGAAGAATTGCAATCTGAAACGGCTTGTCTTTCTTCTCCATACGCCTTTGTAGAGACGCCGAGGCGTAAAATGGCTTCATGCTACGCCGCGAATTTCTTGCATCCGCGCTTGCGTTAAAGGCCAGCGCCGCTTCCCCGGATTCGAAGGGCGAGTGGCGCAACAAGCAATCCGGTGTCGCTTATCGCCGTCTGGGCCGAACGGGTTATCACATTTCGGAAGTCGTGATGGGCGGCAACCTGATCGCGCCCAACAACTACGAGCACGTGCTGATGGCTCTCGACATGGGGTTAAACTACCTGGACACTGCCCCGGCTTACGGCGGCGGCAAGAGCGAAGCGGGCTACGCGATGGTGCTGAAGTCCCGCAAGCGGGACCAGTTCTTCCTGAACTCGAAGGTCAGCTTGTGGGACATGAATCGCAACAAGCTGTTCGCAGACATCTTCGGCAGTCTGGACGAGACGGAGCAGAAACGCCTGAAGTCCGCCGCCAAGGAAGAAGTGGAGAGGCGGAAGGCGGATGCTCCCGATTACTTCATCGGCTACTTTGCAGGCCAGGTGAAGGAGTTGGAAGATGCGTCGCTGGCCAACGTGATGGAGAAGAAGTACGGCCGCCAGATCGACCGGGACAAGAATTATCGCAAGCTGATTCTGGATTCGGTGGATGAGACCTTATCGAGGCTGGGAACGGATCATCTCGATTTGCTGATGTGCCCGCACGGCGCGAACTCCGGGTTCGAGCTGCAGAACTTCCCGGAGATCGCTGAGGCCTTCGAGACGTTGAAAAAATCCGGAAAGGCCCGGCAGTTTGGGGTGTCGTCTCACACTGACCCCGGCGGCGTGCTGGAGGCGGCGGTGAAGGCAAAGGTGTACTCAGCAGCGATGGTCGCCTATAACTTCGTCAATAAGAGCTACGTGGAACCGGCCATTGCGACCGCGCACAAAGCCGATTTGGGCGTTATCGCGATGAAGGTCGCGCGACCGGTTCATGCCGGACCGTCCCGGCCAACGCCGCGTCCGGAAGCAGCGAAGGCCCTGAATCAAACCTTGCCCGGACCGCTGAAGGTTCCCCAGAAGGCCTATGTCTGGGCACTGAAGAATCCCGGACTTTCCGCCGCGATTTCGGAAATGGGCAACGCCGACCTGGTGAAGGATAACGTCCCGCTAGCCAACACAAAGGCTTAAAGAATCGACGGAGTCGTGCCGCCGTCCACCCGGAGTGCCGCGCCGGTAGTGGCGGAAGCTAAGGGGCTGGCCACATAGGTCACCAGCGCCGCTACTTCGTCGGGACTCGCGAACCGCTGGATGATCGAGCTAGGCCGAGCTTTCTCGAAAAATTCCTTCTCCACCTGTTCGCGCGAGGCTCCTTCTTTCTTCGCCAGTTGTTCGATAAAGTCGCCGACGCCCCGGGAAGACGTCGGGCCGGCCAGAATGGAGTTCACGGTAATATCTGTGCCTTTCAGGTGCTGCGCCAGTCCGCGAGCGACGGAGATCTGCGCAGTCTTCGTCATCCCGTAGTGGATCATTTCTGTCGGAATTTGGACGCCCGATTCGCTGGAAATGAAGATAATCCGGCCCCAGTTTCGCTTCTTCATCTCCGGCAGATACAGCCGGGACAGCCGAACGCCGGAGAGAACGTTCACTTCGAAAAAACGAACCCAATCGGCATCGGGGATCTCTTCAAAGGGTTTCGGTTCGAAAATGCCGAGGTTGTTGACCAGAATATCGATCGCCGGGACTTGCCGGAACAGTCGTTCGGCAGCCTCCGCCGTCCCCAGGTCTCCGGCGAATCCTGACACCTGGGCCTTCGGCAACTTCTCGAGAGCTTGGGCGACACCAGCATCCGTGCGGCCGTTGACGATCACTGAGGCCCCTTCCCGGGCGAGGGATGCGGCGATGGCAAAGCCAATGCCCGCAGTCGATCCGGTGACCAGCGCCGTCTTTCCGTTCAGTTGAAGATCCATCGTGTTTAGAAAGATGAAGGTGGACCGGCTTCAGATTCTGGAACATAACGGCTTGGAAAACGTATCTTTAGACGATGATCGGCTTCCTGTTGTGGTTGATCCTGTTCATTCTGTACGCTCCGCTTGCCATCGTGGCGCTCTTTCTCTATCCGTTGGTGTGGCTTCTGCTGCTGCCTTTCCGGCTGGTTGGAGTTGCCGTCGGGGGAGTGCTGTCGCTGATTTGGGGCATCTGCACGCTTCCGTTTCGGTTGGGCCAGTACCTGGCGCGCGGCTGAAGCGATACTAAGAATTGGCTCCCCTGTTGAATGCACAGGGTCTGGCGAAGTCCTACGGCTCCCAGACACTGTTCCGCAATATCTTTCTCACGGTTTCCGAGCGAGACCGCATCGGCCTGATCGGTCCCAACGGCGCCGGCAAGTCCACTCTTCTGGAAATTCTGGGCGGCCTACGATCAGCCGACGAGGGAGAAGTGGCTCTCCGGAAACGTGTCCGCATTGGGTATGTTGCCCAGGACTCGCAGTTTCCTCCGGGTTTGAGCGTAGAGGCGGTTCTGGATCGCGCATTGGAATCCGCCGCCATCCCGGAAGCGGATCGTACCCGCGCCAGATCGGAAGCGCTGGGCCGCGCGGGGTTTGCCGATTTCTCGGTGGAAGCGGCTTCGCTCTCCGGCGGCTGGCGAAAGCGGCTGGCGATTGTCGAGGCTCTGGTCACGGCACCCGATATTCTGTTCCTGGACGAACCCACCAATCACCTGGATCTGGCCGGGATTGAGTGGCTGGAAGATTTGCTTTCCAGCGCCCGGATCGCCTGCCTGGTAGTCAGCCACGATCGCTATTTCCTGGAAAACATCGCGACGGCCATGGTCGAGTTGAATCGCGCTTATCCGGACGGGCTGCTGCGCGTGGAAGGAAACTACAGCCAGTTTCTCGAAAAAAAGGCCGAGTTTCTGCACGCGCAGGCGAAGCATCAGGAAGCTCTGGAAAACCGGGTACGCACCGAGATGGAATGGCTGCGGCGCGGTCCCAAAGCACGAACGACGAAGTCGAAGGCTCGAATCCAGAAGGCGCAGCAACTGATCGGAGAACTGGCGGACCTGAATGCTCGAACGCGAACAGGCTCGGCAGGAATCGACTTCACGGCCTCGGATCGCAAGACCAAGCGGCTGATCGAGCTGGAGGGCGTGACGCACTCCATGGGCGGGCGGCTGCTGCTGGACGGGATGGACTTCGTCCTTACGGCCGGTACTCGCGTGGGCTTGGTGGGGCCGAATGGAAGCGGAAAGACGACGCTACTTCGGCTATTGCGCGGCGAGCTGACACCGGACGCTGGGGAGATTCGTCGCGCCGATGCGCTGCGGATTGTTTATTTCGACCAGAATCGCCAGATCGATTCGACGGCGACGCTCAAGCGGGCCCTCGCGCCCGATGGCGATTCCGTGATCTACCGCGACCGCGTGATCCACATAGCATCCTGGGCCGCTCGCTTCCTGTTTTCGAACGAGCAGCTTTCGCAACCGGTGGCGAGTTTGTCCGGCGGGGAGCGGGCCCGTGTGCTGATCGCCCGGTTGATGCTGGAGCCCGCGGACGTTCTGTTGCTGGATGAGCCGACGAATGACCTGGATATCCCAACGCTCGAGATTCTCGAAGAGAACCTGCTGGAGTTTCCCGGCGCTTTGGTGCTGGTGACGCACGATCGCTATCTGCTCGATCGGGTCTCGACGGTCGTCCTGGGGCTGGATGGCAAAGGGCGCACCGAACGCTTTGCGGACTACTCCCAGTGGGGCGAGTGGCTGGCGGAGCAGGAATCGGCGAAACCGGCTTCGGTGACTGCGACGCCAGCACCGGAGCGAGCGGCACCCCCGAAGAAGAAGCTTTCCTACCGGGACCAGCGAGACTACGAAACGATCGAGCAACGCATTGCCGAAGCCGAACAGCGTCTGGTCCAGCAACAAACCGAACTGGAGGATCCGTCCATCTTCGCGGACCCCAAGGCGCTCCAAGAGCGGCTTCGCGGGCAGGAAGAGAGTCAGAAGGCTTTGGACGCGCTCTACGCGCGATGGGCGGAGCTGGAAGAGAAACTCGTTTGAATCATTCCCACGGACGATCTTTCAGAAATAGCGCGTGGGCCGGAAGGGGACGCTGGGTTCGGAAATACTTTCGATAGGCGGCAATCCAGTTCGTGGCAATCTCTTCTTGCGCCGTCGCCAAATCGAGTTGCCCGCTGCAGACGAGAGTCCGTAGATGATCTTCGAGGGCGTCTTTGATTTGTGCCGTCCAGACTCCCGAGTACGGCTGAGGCCATAGGTTGCGGATGTCGTCAGCCCCGCCCAGCGCCGGTGTGATCAGGTAGTCCACTTCGTAGGCTCGCGGGCGCGGCTTTCGAATGCCGTATTCCCGAAAAACCTGCAGAGCGAGTTCGACCGGAATTTCTCGGGCATCCTCTGAAAGATCGATCGCGCAGACCTGTTCTTTCTCGATGAGCCGTGTTGCGCCGGGAGTGAGACGCGAATTGGGAAGCGCTGCCGCCATCGCAGGACGCTCCGCGAACCGCAGCGCAGCGAAGATCACGAAGCCGATGGCGGCAATGCCCATCGCTGCCATCGTGACGAGCCGGCGAGAACGAAGCAAGGACCGGTTTCCGACAGGAACATCCGAAAGAGCGACCTTCAGTCGCGCTTCCGGACCGGGCGAGGATCCGATCAACGGATCGAAGCTCGCCTGTTGAAGCCGGACAAACTCGGTTGCGGCATCCTCCAACTGCTGCCGGCGGCTCCGGCACTGCCAGCATTTTCTAAGATGCGCGGCGATAGCGGCCGCCCGGGAATTCACCAGTTCGCCGTTGAGATCCGCTGTCAGCTCTTCATCGGAGATGTGAGTATCGGAAATCATGATCTTCAACTTTCGATGACTTGGCTCAGCTTCGCCAGCGAGCGAGTGAGCGATTGGGAGACGGCTCCCAGGGACATCTCCAAAACTTCGGCGATCTCCCGGTAGGTCAATCCTTCGGCGCGCAGGTGGAGGCACTGGCGGTCCCGCTCCTGCAAAACGTCGACAACCGCCGCCAGACGGTCCTGTTTGCGCTTGGCGGCGAGCCATTGTTCGGGATTGGGCTTTGGATCGTGATGCAGCTCGGCATCGGAATCGAGCAGCGAATCGCGCCGGTCATCCCGGTATCGCTTGAGAGCGAGATTGTGGGCCACGCGGAACACCCAGCCACGCAGGTTGTCGCGAGGCTTGCCGCCAGCCAGATGCTGGAACAACGCGAGAAACGTTTCCTGCGCGATGTCTTCACTCTGGTGGGCCGGCAAGCGTAGGGATAGGAGATAGCGGAGGACAGGAAGCCGAAGCTCGTGGAAGAGCCGCGAAACCTCGCACTGGAGTTCCGAAGATGCCTGCTCCCGCCTCTTCGCCGAAATGGGCAGCCATGCGGCAAGGCTCTTCGTGAAATCCGACACTCGAAACTGAATCTCCCTGGTTCGACTTCGGGGTGCGCCTGCCGCGGCCGCGGCCGGGTGCGGTTTGCCCGGACCTCTTCAAGTTTAGTGCGAATATTCCGCGCCAAAAGGAAAGGGCCGGGCTGGCAAGCGCGCTCATGGGATTAGAAGCTCAGGCGGACTCCGCCCGCGAGATTGTCCGCGCCGAAAAGGCTCCAGGTATTTCTTGGCGCCGCGAAGATCAACGCGGGCATCGAAAGGTACTCCGTCTTCATCGCCGCCGTTGACGCTATCGGCGTAAGATTCCACGCCGGTGACGCTCCGGTCCGGATTGAGATAGCCAAGCTGGGTGAACTACTGGTACTTGGAGTTCGCCCGATCACGCACCTCCAACTGGATGTCGCCCGTCTGGTTCTCGGCAGAAAGAAAAAAGGTCACACAAAGAGCCAGTACCAGGCTCCGGAATCCCAGCTTTGCTCCCAGGCGGCCATCCGCGACGAAGATACTTGCGCAGGACACAAAAGGCGATGGTCCGCGCCCACGCTCGACGGAGCCAGATGGCGCCACGGCGCCGGCATCGTAGTCAAAATAGGATTGGATGCTTTCGATGCGTGGCGCGCTGTTTGTTCTTTTCGTGGTCCTGCTTTCCGGCTGTTCCCGCAGGCCGGCCGAAGCACCCCCCAAAGTCAGTCCCGTGGAAGAGGCGTGGTATGGCGAGGTGCTGGAGCAGGTGAAGAATCTGCATGCCGGTGCCGCGAAGCTGGTCCAGGAGGGGAAGAAAGACGAGGCTGCCGCCGCGCTGAAGAATGCCGAACCGCTGGTGAAGCGCCTGCTGACGGTTCCCTCTCCCACGCTGGAAGCAACCGTTGCCGCATCCGATATCGATCAGCTTTATGCGCGGATGCTTGCCGGGAACCGCCACTACGGCTGGGCCCGGATGGTGTTTCAGAAGGACGCCGCGCGGTGGCGAAACTGGACTCCGCAGACGGAAGAATCGTTACGGCGGCGGAAGATGGCGGAGGCGGGAATGGCCGAATGCGACCGGGCGATCGAGAAACAGTGACCGCAACACTTGAGTCGTAGACTGGGACCGTGGCGGTCTGCACGGGAACCTTTCGATCGTTGTTTCTGTTCGATCTGGCGGAGGAGATTGCGTTAGAGGACGTTCGCCGCATCCTGGGCGCCGGGCCTGAGGCTCAGGGAGCCGGATCGAAAGCAGCCACCCCTGGCTTAGTCCGCTTCGAGCGCCCACCCGTCGTGGAGCGCGCCGGCACGGTACGCATCGGGGAGAGCGAGCCATTCGAGGCTCGGTTGCGCTATTTCGATGCAGGCGTGGTGAGCGTCGAGCTGGAACAACGGATCGATACCGATTGGGACGGCTTGGTCCAGCACACCAGCCGATGGAACGGCTCGGCCGAGCTGGAGAGTCACTCGCTCGCCTTGGCGAAAGAACGTGTTCAGCGGCTGAGCGCGGCTATACGACGGCCTTACGACGAGTGGATTGTCGAGGACTATCACATCGTCCATTTGACAGACGTTACCGGATCGCCGCCGGCCGAGCGAATTCTTGCCCAGCATGGAGAGCATGTCGCGCAGATCATTCGCGGCGAGTTGTTTCCTCTATCCGAGGCAGAGACTCGCGAAGTGTTGTCTTCCCGGATGTCGTTCTATCCGTCGGACCTGCTGGTGGTCGGCTGGATGGCGGCCTTAGTCTACGAAACTCCGGAGAATGTGACGCCGCTGTTGCAGTTACTGGAGTATGCGAACGTTCAGCTGGTGGAGTACCGCCGGTATGACTTGCTTCTCGGGAAAGTGCTGGCCGAGGCATACGATGCGTCGGGACATCCGCGGAATACTCCCGGTTGGAGCTGGCGCATGAACCGGGAAGCGGAGAAGCTGAACGCCCTGCGTCTGGAAGTGATGGATTTGACGGAGCGCACTGATAACGCCGTGAAGTTCGTCAGCGACATGTTCTATGCGCGGGCGTTCCGGATGGCTGCCACGCGCGTCGGCGTGGGCGACTATCGAGTCATCGTCGAAGACAAGCTGAAGACGGCCGGAGAGCTGTACGAGTACATGGTGAGCAGATACCGCGATGCTCGCATGTTCATCCTGGAAGCGCTGATCGTTCTGATCCTGATCATCGACCTGATCTTCCTCTTTCGAGGAAAATAACTCAGTTCGCAGTGTTCAACGAATAGAAGGAGTAGGTGTAGTTCCACCGCGACTCGGTACCTGGCGCTGCGCTGACGTCGATGTACGGTTCCGGACAGAAGGTGGAGCGAATGGACCAGAAAACGAGCTTCTGAATCGGCTTATCCCCGGTGATCCGGACGCCCGTTTTCGCTTTAGCGTGCTCGAGCGTGACCTGGTAATCGGGAGCACCTTCAAACTCGGCAAAGGCGCTCTGGCGGCCCTGGAGTTCTTCGCTGTATTGAATCTTTCCGCCTTCGGCCGAAGCCGGCGTACCTGCCGCGAATGCGCGCACCGGTTTCAATTCGAAAGGAAAAGTTACTGTCACTCCGGGACCCGTCGGCTGTCCGTTCATCACGAAAAAGTTGTGGTTGTACTGCTGCGTGTGGAGCGCCTTGCTGCCCGTGTTCTCCAGCTCATGCTCGATCACCATTTCCGGTTTGCCCTTCACCAGGCGGAGGGTTTTGGTGTAGCGCCAGCCGTAGCCGTTCTTGCCGGTAAGCTCCTGAATGAAGGTGATGGAATCGGGCTTCTTTTCGACCGTCCATTTGCCGGGATCGACGATTTCGTAAGTTCGGAACGGCTGGAACGGCTTGTTATCCGGCTTCTTCACGGCGCCCACGCCGATTCGGTAGAAGACCTCGCCGGCGGCGGCATCGTCATAACCAAGACTGGACGATCCAGTTCGAAAGTCCTCGACCGGACCCATGATTGAATCGTGGAGATTGGGATCGTACTTGGGAAACCACTGACCGAAATACTCGTGACCTTGCATCTTCAGCGAATAAATCTGGCCGGACCAGTCAAAGCGGGTTCCACGATAGTAGCCGCGCTCCGCGTCGGGTAGATAGAGCTTCGCCGTGACCACTCCGTTGGAGATTTCCGCCTCGGGAAAATCGGCGGCGAACGCGGCAACCGCTAAAAGGAACAGGAGAACTCGCATACTTTTCCAGTTCGCTCAACATAGCATGCGGTGGCGGCGTTCGATTCCGCACAATGAAGAAGCATGGAAACAGTTGCATCGAAAGTCGCCCTGGTGACGGGCGCGGGTAGCGGCATCGGGCGGGCGGTGAGTGTTCGCCTGCAGGCGGAAGGATACTCGGTCGTGTTGGCCGGACGGCGAGCCGCCGAGTTGCAGAAGACCGTCGACATGGGAGATTCGGGAAATCCGGCGATGCTGGCGGTGCCCACGGACGTCACCACTCCGGCGGGGGTGGACGCGCTATTCGCGACAGTCCGGGAGAAGTTCGGAAGACTGGATGTTCTGTTCAATAACGCCGGCACGGGCGCTCCGGCGGTGGGATTGGACGAACTGACCTACGAACAATGGCTGGCGGTGGTGAATGTCAACTTGAACGGCGCATTCCTCTGCGCGCAGCGGGCGTTCCGGTTGATGAAGGAGCAGAAGCCGCAGGGCGGGCGGATTATCAATAACGGCTCGATCTCGGCACAGACTCCGCGGCCGAACTCCGCGCCTTACACGGCGACCAAGCACGCGATTACCGGGTTGACGAAGTCCATCGCGCTGGACGGGCGGCCCTACGATATCGCGTGCGGGCAGATCGACATCGGCAACGCCGCGACAGAGATGACGCAACGCATGACCGCGGGCGTTCCTCAGGCGAACGGGACGATGATGGTGGAGCCGCGCATGGATGTACAGCATGTCGCCGATGCCGTGGCGTTCATGGCGCGGCTCCCCTTGGAATCGAATGTTCTGACGATGACCGTGATGGCAACGAAGATGCCGCTGGTCGGTCGGGGATAGTCAGCTTTTAATTTCGAAGATCGCTTCGACTTCGACAGCGACGCCGGTCGGGAGCGACACAAATCCCAGCGCCGACCGGGCGTGAAAGCCGTCGCCCGTTTTCCCGAAAATCTGGTGCAGCAGGTCGGAAGCTCCGTTGATCACCAGGTGCTGCTCGACAAAATCCGGTTGGGAGTTCACGCAGCCCAGCACCTTCAGGACGCGCAGGCCGTTGAGCGAGCCGTGCGTATTCCAGACGGAGTTGAGGATCTTCACCATGCAGTCGCGGGCGGCCTCGTAGCCCTGCTCGGTGGTCACGCCTGCGCCCAGCTTGCCCTTCAGCGTGCTGACGTGTCCGGACGAGATCAATTGATTGCCGGAACGAATGCAAAGGTTCAAGTATCCGGGTGTCTGTTTTTCAAAAGAAAGACCGAGCTTCTCGGCTGTTTCCTGCGGAGTCATGTAGTTCCAACATATTCGCGGAGGCTTGGGAAGCGCAAGTGGAGAGCGCTCCCGGCCCCGGCGGCCGGCGCTCGCGCCAGTATGCCAATCTGGAGGCATGCGCTGGGTGATGGTGTTCCTGATCGCCGCCGTGCTCGCGGGCGCGCAGCAGATTCCTCCGTTTCCCGATAAAACGAAGCCGGATCCGGTCCGGCTTCCCAATGGAAAACTCCAGAGGGATGAAATCGTGAAGTCGGAGCATAAGCAGTCGCTGAAGGACGCGGAGGAGCTGAAGAAGTTAATCGGCGAATTCTGCGACGAACTGGAAAAGGCCGATGAGTTCGTCGTTTCGGTGCAGACGATCCGGAAACTGGAAGAGATCGAAAAACGCGCCAAGAAGATTCGCAACCGGATGACGCGCAATTAGGTTGCTCCTTCGATAACATGACGGCAATGCGCCGTCGCACGTTTCTTCCGCTTTGCCTGGCTTCCTTCGCCGATGCAAAACCGCTGCCCATCCGAAAGGTGGAGTTTCTGCAGTTTTCCGGAACGCGTCCCACGGAATCAGGAGTGAACAAGCAGCATCAGGTGAATCCGCTGCACATCTACGATGATCTTCGCCCGAAGGAATATCGCGACGGAACAGCCACGACGGCTCCCCGAAAGATCGGCGCTATTTACCTGCGGATGGAAGCGGGCGATATCGAAGGCTGGTACGGGCCGATCGATCGCGAGGCGGCCATCGTCGTTCAGCAGCAGATCAGCCGCTTCCTGATCGGTAAGGACGCCATGGCCGGAGAAGCGCTGTGGGACCAGATGCATCGTCTGAACCGGCATTCGCGGGCGGGTACTTTTCTGATGGCGATTTCCGCCGTCGACAACGTGCTGTGGGATATTCGCGGCCGGGCTTTAGGCGCACCGGTATATCGCCTGCTCGGCGGTCCGACGCGTTCCAAGGTGGCCGTGTATGGAAGCTGCCTTGGTTTCTCCGTGGAGCTCGACAAGGTGCGTACGCGTTCGCAAGCGATGAAGGCTCTGGGTTTCCGCCACCAGAAATGGTTCATGGCCTACGGCCCAGGCGACGGAGCGGCGGGGCTCAAAAAGAATGTCGCCCTGGTGAAGACTCTGCGCGAATCCGTGGGCGACGACGTCGATTTGATGTTCGACGCGTTCATGGGCTGGGATCTCAATTACGCCCTGAGTTGGGCCAAACAGGTGGAGCAGTATCGCCCTCGCTGGATCGAGGAGGCGTTCGCTCCGGACAAGATCGAAAGCTTCGCCGCGCTGCGCCGCGCCACTTCGATTCCCGTCGCTTCGGGCGAGCACATCTACGGCCGTTGGGAAGCCCAACGGTACTTCGCCGCCGGCGCTCTGAATGTCATCCAAGCCGATCCGGAATGGTGCGGCGGTGTCAGTGAGCTGGTGAAGATCTGCACGCTGGCCTCCACCTACGATGCGCACGTCATTCCGCACGGGCACTCGGTTCACTCGGCGCTACACGTCGTCGCCAGCCAGTCACCGATGACGTGCCCGCTGGTGGAGTATCTCTACCTGAAGATGGCCTCTTACCATCACTTCGAGAAGAATCCGCCCCAACCGGATAACGGCTATTTGTCGCTTCCCGATCGACCTGGATTCGGCATTGAGATCGACAAGTCGAAAGTGGAGCAACAGACGGTGCTTACTCTCGGGTAAGGGCCTCGCCAATGTCCAGCAACAGTTCGTCGCTGTACTGAGTACCGACCAACTGAACTCCGGCGACGGCAAGCGCAGGCAATCCCAACAGATTCGCCCAAGTGAGCGGAAACGTTCCTTCGAATAGTCCGATTTCCTTGTTTGGCGTCGAGTAACGGCGGCTCCGGTGGGGAAATGCCTCCATTCCCGCCCCGGCAGTCAGGATGACGGGAAACTCGCGCATCTGGCGCAGCAGGTTTGCGCGCATCGCATCGCGCGCGGAAAGAACCTCCACGACACGGCGGCCGGACGGCTCCGGCGTGCCGTCGACTATGTCTAACATCTCTACCCCCGTCCAATGGGTATCCGCGCGACGCCCGTCGATCAGGTCTCGCAGAAACGGGGCGGACAACTCACTGAACAAAAACGCCCAAAGGTTGGGAGCCTGCTCCAGCCCGCGAGGCTCAAATTCATCGATGGCAAAGCCGGCTTCAGAGAGCCGTCTGGCCGCTTTCGCAACCAGTTCGGCACATGCCGGCTGCACCGGAGTGCCGTAAAACTGCGGCCACACTCCGATGCGCGGCCGCGCGGCGGCAGGCGCAACATCTATCGGAGCCGAAAACGGGTCTTCCGGATCGTAGCCCTCCAGGACATCGAACAGAATTCGCACATCGGCGACCGTCCGGGCCATTGGGCCGGCGACGCCCATGAATCCCGCTGGATGGGAGGATACGGGAAAATGGCCGGCCATCGAGATACGGCCGGGTGTCGGCTTCAAACCCACAATCCGGCAGCAGAATGCCGGCCAGCGCACCGATCCTCCCCCGTCGGATCCAATTCCCCCCGCCGACATGTATGCCGCAATCGCCGCGGATTCTCCCCCGCTGGAGCCTCCGGAGGTTCGCCTCAGGTCCAGCGGATTGTTCGTCCGGCCGGCAATGTGGTTGTCGGACTCGTAGTTCATCAGGAATTCGGGAGTATTGGTTTTTCCCAGGATGATCGCTCCGGCAGTGAGGAGGCGCTCCACCACAGCGGCGTTCCGGTCGGCGCGGTGCAACAGGCGGAGTTTGCTGCCGCAGTATGTAGGCAAGCCAGTTATGTCGAAGGAATCTTTGACTGTTACCGGAACCCCAGCCAACGGACCGCTGAGCGGTTGCATAGCCCGTTCGCGTGCTTGATCGTGCAATGGCTGAATGAATGCATTCACTTGCGGATTCCGGCGTTCGAACTCGGTGATATGGGCCTCCACCAACTCCAACGGAGACGCGGTTCGATTTCGCACGGCGGCCGCCTGCTCGCCAAGCGATAGATGATTCAGCACGAACTTCAGGATAAGCCGACCCCGCGGGCTACACTGGAACTGAATGGCGACAGTGACTTTTCAGGAAGGCGTGGCGAGCGTCCGGCGACAGTTGATGAGCCATCGCAGCCGTCCTGAGACCGAAATTGTCGGCCTTCTGGAAGCCGCGGGCCGGGTCCTGGCAACCGATGCGGTCGCCGACCGCAACTATCCTCCGGTAGCGCGATCTGTCCGCGATGGTTTCGCCGTCCATTCGCTGGATCTTCCCGGCCGTTTGAAGGTAATCGGCGAGGTTCGCGCGGGCGAGACTTTTTCGGGAACGCTCCAGCGGGGCGCAGCCGTCGAAATCATGACAGGAGCTCCGGTTCCGGACGGGGCCGACCAAATTGTGATGGTGGAACACACAACCCGCGATGGCGACTTTGTGACGACCGAGCGCGCGGCGGCCGCCTCCGAGTTTGTCAACCACGCCGGTTCCGAAGCACGAGCCGCTGAAACGGTGTTGCCCGCAGGCTGCCGGCTGGACTTTCGCTCTATCGGGATGCTGGCCACCGTGGGCCTCAGCCTTGTGAAGGTTTTTCGGCGTCCAACCGTCGCCATTCTGGCCACCGGCGATGAAATCGTCGATATCGGAGAGCAGCCGCGCGACGAGCAGGTTCGCAACTCCAACAGCCAATCCCTGGCCATCCAGGTTGCGAATGCCGGCGGCATTCCGAAGATTCTTCCGATCGCCCGCGACAACATGGAGGATACGCGCCGGCGCATCGCCGAAGGTCTGGATTCTGACTTGCTGTTACTCTCCGGCGGAGTGTCCGCCGGAAAATACGACCTGGTGGAGCGTGCGCTTGCCGAACGGGATGCGGAATTTTACTTCGATCGTGTCCTGATCCAGCCGGGGCAACCGCTGGTTTTCGGACGGGCACAAAGCAAATTCTTTTTCGGGCTGCCGGGCAATCCCGGGTCGACCATGGTAACGTTCGAGGTTTTCGGAAGCTTGGCGGTGCGCCTTCTCGGAGGCGAAGAGAACCCCGCCTTGCCGATGGCTTGGGCGAAGCTCCTGGTACCTTTCCGGCACCGAAAAGGTTTGACGCGATTTCTACCGGCGCATCTCGGCGAAGGAAATGTCTCTCCCGTTGCCTGGCAGGGATCCAGCGACGTTCCGGCGCTGGCTCGCGCGAACGCATTCCTCGTTGCCGATTCGGAACGGGATTGCTGGGCTGCCGGTGAGATGATCGGGGTGCTGGCGCGATGAAGAAGCTGTCGCACTATGACGCAAAGGGTAAGGCTCGCATGGTGGATGTGTCCGCCAAGAACGAGTCGCGCCGCACCGCCAAGGCTCAGGCGTTCGTGAAAATTTCACCGGCGGTGTTGCGAGCCCTCCCCCGGAATCCCAAGGGAGACCCGCTGGAAGTAGCGCGCGTCGCAGGAGTCATGGCGGCGAAGAAAACATCGGAGCTGGTGCCGATGTGCCATCCGCTGCCGCTCACGCACGTGGATGTTGAGGCAATCGTCGGACGCGGCGGGGTGCGCATCACGGCCACCGCGGCGACGACTGCCCAAACCGGAGTGGAGATGGAAGCATTAACCGCCGTAACCGTGGCAGCCCTGACGGTTTACGACATGACAAAGGCTCTCGACAAATCGATTGAGATTCAGGATGTATACCTGCTGGAAAAGACAGGCGGGAAAAACGGAAACTATCGAAGGAAAGCGCAATGAAGCAAATCCTATCCGCGTTCTTGGGACTGACGCTGGTCGCCCAACAGCCATCGAAGCAGGAAGATCTAAAGATCATCACGAACATTCAGATTGTCGTTGCGCCGACGACAGTCACGCACCCGGACGGAACCTACGTCAGCGGGCTGGAAGCGAAAGACTTCAAGCTATATGACAACGAAAAGCTCCAAACGGTCGAGCAGGATGTCAGCTTTATTCCGATCTCCCTGGTGATTGCCGTTCAGCGCAGCGCCCAGATGGAGCAGGTTCTTCCGACCATCCAGAAGATGCACACAATGGTGGAGAGCTTGATCCTGGGCGAGCAGGGCGAAGTGGCGCTGGTGGGTTTTGATCACCGGATCGACAAGTTTTGCGACTTCACCAGCGACGCCAACCAGTTTCGCGACGCATTGCAGAAGCTGCGGCCCGGCAGCCGCACTTCCCGGATGACCGATGCGGTGATCGAAAGCGCGCGCATGCTGAAGACCCGGCCGAACAACCGCCGGCGGATTCTCATGCTGGTGGGCGAGACAAAAGACTACGGCAGCGAAGGAAAGCTGAAGGAGGCCTTGACCGACATTCAGTTGTCGAATGTCATCGTCTATCCGGTGAACGTGTCGCGCTGGATCAACAAGATCATGGTCCAGGATGAGCCGCCGCGTCCCTCTATGATTCCGCCGTCGGCGCGGCCGTTTCCTCCCGGCGCTCCGATGACTCCGACGACTGCCGATCAAATGGGCGCCCGGGGTTACTACGGCAGCATTATTCCGGCCATCACGGAAATCTTTAATTCAACCAAGGCGATTTTCGTCGACAATCCGCAAGAGGTGTATGCCAAGTACTCCGGAGGAACGGAGCAGGGCTTCGTGAACTTAAAGGGTATGGAGCAGGCGCTGAGCCGCATCGGCGAGGAACTGCATAGCCAGTACCTGCTGAGCTATAACCCGAATAACAAGCAGGAAGGCGGCTACCACACGATTCGCGTGACGGTGGAAAAACCGGGATTGAAGGTCCGGACGCGAACCGGGTATTGGATGGCCGCCGTGCCGAACTAATCGGGCCGGCATCCCGGTGTATGAGCCGGTTTCGATTTCCGGCTCATACGTCTGCCGGGCAACTACAGCCGTTGAAATCGTCCGCGGATCCCGAGGGCCGCAGCCCCCGCCGCCATCATGACCCACATGGATGGCTCCGGAACCGCTGCGGCCGGAACAAATGTGAGCGTATAGGCAGTGCCCGAACCGGCGGAAACCGATGCGTTCACGGCATTCTGCAAACCAGCGCCGGAGTACACCGCAAGCGAGCTAAGTTTTGCCGTGTTGAGGAAGTCAGCCGTGCCGCTGTGGTTATATGGGCTGCCGCCGGTCAGCTCTTGCGTGTCGACAACGACGGAAAAGGCGGACATGCTCACCCTCAGTTCCAGAGGCACGCCGTAGGTGAACGGAATCACCTGCGAAGCGAATGTGTAATCTCCCCCGTAGAAACCCTGATTGAGAGCAATCTGTCCGTCCGCATAAAGAGACATACCGCCTTGAACAGTGGTGTACATACCCAAATCGGAGGTCGATTCCGTGGTTCCGTCGACACCCATGCTGACGACAAGATAGCCGGTACCGCTGCCGCCGCTGATGGTAAGGAAATCGGTAAATTCCGCGGTTACATAGATGGGATCGTTCAGATAACAGCCGAAACCGCATCCTTCGGCGTGGTAGCTGTTCGGCAGGTAGTTCTCCAGCGTGAGTTGAGCATAGGTCTTGAGAACGCCATAACCGGCAATAGCGGTTCCGGTGGCTTGATAGCTGGACCCACCGAAAGTACTGGTGAGCGAACCTTCGGCCGTATCGGTGCCGAAGATAAACTCTGGAGCGTCCGGTGAGTGCGCACCGGGAGCCAACGTGACCTGGGTCGAGAGGGACGCCCAGGCTGGGAAGGAAGCAAACAAAAGAAGCGCAACGCTGGCGCTCACTGTCTGTGATTTGTAACGCATCTGCAAACTCCTAAAAGCAGCGGGAGGGATGAAAAGCGTTAGAATTTTATCACAGATTTCTAACTTACCTCAATGATTTCCAGTGTAAATTGGAATTTTAGTGAGACAAATGCGACACAATTAGGAAACAACTCAACGATTTCTTATTCGCTCAGGATCGGTTCAAAGGCCTCTTCCGGTCTCGGCATAACGTCCGGATGCTTCATCAGATACCGGGCGCAGGTATTCCAACGGAGCAGAGCGTCATCGTTACCCATCGGCCGCAGCCGTTCGGCTTCCTCGTACCGTGCCATGGCATCGCAGAACAATTCGTAGGCATCGAACCGCGCCCCGGGCGCTCCCTGCCGCAGCCGCCACCGCGCCGCGCGCTCGCTGATGATGCCGGAGTAGTAGGTCCGGTCATAGTCGCTTCCCAGCTTCGCCGCGACGTCGCGGGCTTCCTTCTCCGCCACCCGCCCGAACTGATCGGTCAACGCCAGCAGCAGCGTAACAAGAGCCTGCTGGTTCTCCGGATCGATCGCCAGCACATCCTGACAAATGCTTTCCGCTTGTGATGGCTCGTTCAGAAGCCGGTAATGGTGCGCCTTTTCGAGCGCGGCGGATACAGCGTGCCGGGAAATCGGTTTCAGTTGCCAGTTCATCGCAAGCCTCCTTACTTGAGCTAACCAAAAATTCGAAACAATCTTGTCAGCGGGTCGTAGAACCGGTCAACGACACGTTCCTTCAAAGGGATGATGGCATTGTCGGTGATCTTGATTTCTTCCGGACAAACGGCCGTGCAGCACTTGGTGATGTTGCAGTATCCGATCGCGTCCCGGTCCTTCAAATCCTTCAAGCGGTCTGCTTCGTCCAGAGGGTGCATCTCCAGGGCGGCCGTGTAAACGAAGAACCGCGGCCCGATGAATTCCTCGTGTTTGTGATGGTCCCGCAAAACGTGGCACACGTCCTGGCACAGGTAGCATTCAATGCATTTGCGAAATTCCTGCACCCGGTCGGCGTCGGATTGCTGCATCCGCCAGGTACCGTCGGCGGCGTCCGGTTTTCGCGGCTGATACTTCTTGATCTTTCGCTTGACGTCATAGTTCCAGCTGACGTCGGTAACCAGGTCCCGAAGATGGGGGAACGTCCGCATCGGCTCCACCAGGACCGGCTGATCCAGGGGAAGCTGATTCAACCGCGTCATGCACATTAACTTGGGCTTGCCATTGATCTCGGCGGAGCAGGAGCCGCACTTTCCCGCCTTGCAGTTCCATCGCGCGGCGAGATCGGGCGCCTCCGTGGCCTGGATTTGGTGAATCGCGTCCAGAACCACCATTCCCGGCGAAATCGGCGTGGTGTATTCCTGGAAGCCACCCTCGCCGCGATCTCCGCGAAAGATCCGGAATGTCGCCTGCGTAGTGCTCATTTCATCTCCTCGATGATGGCCTTCTGCTCTTCTCCCAGCGGCACGACGGGAACACGCTCCACTTGCATCGTACCGTCGAACCCTTTGCGCACGGCGATGTTGTACTTCGCCCATTCGGCGCTTTTTTCCGGGAAGTCGTCGCGGAAGTGCGCTCCCCGGCTTTCCTGGCGTAAGAGCCCCGCCCTCGTGATGGCTTCGGAAACCGTCAGCAGATGCTCCAGGTCCAGAGCGGTGTGCCAACCGGGGTTGTATTCGCGATTGCCGTAAACCGTGGTTCGTTGGGCTGCGTCGGAGAGGCGTTCGACCATCGCCAGAGCCTCGCGCATTTCGTCTTCCCGCCGCACAATTCCCACCAGGCTTTGCATTTTGTCCTGCAGGGTGTGCTGGACCTCGTAGGGGTTCATGCCGCCGGGACGATCGAACGGCGCCAGCGCCTTGTCGGCGGCGACATCCACATCGGCATTGGACAGACCGGGCAAGTCGACACCCTTGGCGAAGCTCGCGGCGTGTTCTCCCGCCCGTTTCCCGAAAACCAGCAAATCGGAGAGCGAGTTGCCGCCCAGGCGGTTTGCGCCGTGCAGGCCCGCGCCGCACTCGCCGGCAGCAAACAGTCCCGGCACGTCGGACATCTGCGTGTCCGCGTCCACCTTGACGCCTCCCATCATGTAATGGGTCGTCGGCCCAACCTCCATCGGCTCCGCGGTGATATCCAGATCGGCCAGCTGCTTGAACTGGTGGTACATGCTGGGCAGCTTCTTCCTGATGTATTCCGGCGCGTGCGAGATCTTTTCCTTGATCCACGCAATGTCCAGAAAGACTCCACCATGCGGGCTTCCCCGCCCTTCTCGAACCTCGCGCATGATGCATCGCGCGACGTGATCGCGGGTCAACAGTTCCGGCGGACGGCGGGCGTTTTTGTCTCCCTGCGTGTAGCGCCAGCCCTCTTCTGGGGTATCCGCCGTTTGAGACTTGTAATTGTCCGGAATGTCATCGAACATGAACCGGCGGCCTTCCTTGTTCTTCAGCACTCCGCCTTCGCCGCGCACGCCTTCGGTGACCAGAATTCCGCGGACACTGGGCGGCCAAACCATCCCCGTGGGGTGAAACTGTACGAACTCCATGTCCAGCAGCGTTGCGCCCGCATGATAGGCCAGCGAGTGTCCGTCCCCGGTGTACTCCCAGCTATTCGATGTGATCTTGAAGGCACGGCCGATGCCGCCCGTCGCCAGCACGACGGCTTTCGCGCGAAACACCTTGAAGCGGCCGCGCTCCCGGTCGTAGACGAAGGCTCCCGCCATTCTGCCGCCGGACTTGAGCAACGTGACGACCGTATGCTCCATATGGAAATCGATTCCCTGGTGGACTCCGTGATCCTGCAGAGTCCGGATCATTTCCAGGCCGGTGCGGTCGCCGACGTGGGCCAGCCGCGGATAACGGTGCCCTCCGAAGTTCCGCTGCAGGATCCGGCCGTCTTTGGTCCGGTCGAAGAGAGCTCCCCAGGCTTCCAGTTCCCTCACCCGCTCCGGGGCTTCGCGGGCATGCAATTCCGCCATGCGCGGATTGTTCAGGTACTGGCCACCGCGCATCGTGTCGGCGAAGTGGACTCGCCAATTGTCACGGTCATCCACGTTTCCCATGGCCGCGGCCATTCCGCCCTCCGCCATGACCGTATGCGCCTTGCCCAGCAGCGACTTCGAAAGCACGGCGACTTTTACGCCCGCCGCGGAGGCTTCAATCGCCGCCCGCAGGCCGGCGCCGCCGGCGCCGATCACGAGAACGTCGTGTTCAAACGTCGTAAAGTCTGCCATCTATAGGATTCTCCAATCGCTCCAGATGCCCATCGAACACAGGCGCACATAGACATCCGAAAACGCGACGGAGAACAGGCTGGCCCACGCCCATTTCATGTGATGAGCATTGATGCAGGAAACTCCGTTGTAGACCTTTTGGCGCGCCGGCGATCCCGATAAGCGATCGAGGACGCCGCCCACGATGTGACGCAGGGAATGGCAGGAGAACGTATAACCACCGAGAAGAAAAACGTTGGCCGTCAGGATCAAGCTGCCCAGCCCGATTCCAAACTGCATGCCCGCTCCATCGGGACGGGCAAACCAGTACGCCTTCCAGGCGTCATGCAACAGCAGAAACACGAAGATGACGGCAAGGTAAAGAAAGTAGCGATGCACGTTCTGGAGAATCAACGGAAAGGAGCGCTCGCCGAGGTACTTTTTGCGGGGTTCTCCGACAGCGCAGGACGGAGGGTCGGCCCAGAACGCCTTGTAATAGGCTCCCCGGTAGTAGTAGCAGGTAAACCGGAATCCTCCCGGCGCCCAGAGGATCAGCAGTGCCGGAGAGAACGGCACCCACCCGGGAATCCAGGAAGGCTTGGGACCAAACCAGGAGTGCGGCGAGTCGCCGAAGATCTCCGGAGAATAGAACGGAGAAAGATAGGGTCCAAACGTATAGTGCGTTCCCTGAAACGCAGCCCACGTTGCATACACAATGAATGCGGACAGGCCCAGAAAAACGGCTAGTGGAGTGACCCACCAGGCATCGGGCCGGGAGGTTTCCCCAAAACCCCGCGAAGTCAACGGAATATCGAAGGCCGGCATGGACCTAAAGGACTATCGAAGTCCCGGAGGGACTGTCAAGTGGATGCGGGCTTCGGCCTAAGAATCGTCACGTGGTCAAATCCGAAGAGCCGATAGTCGCGAGCATCACTCGTAACAATTTCCCTCACGCCGTTGGTAATGTATGTTGCCGCTAGCATCGTATCCAGCAGACGCTTGCGGCCCAGCCTGTATTGGTCGATCCATCGGTGAAATTGTTCAACGCTCGCCATGGTTGGAAAGACTCGGTGGACTTCCGCTCCACTCCACCAATAATGTGACTTTTCCAGTGCGACATGCATTGGCAATGGTTTAGGGAACCGCTTGGGATCGGTGACAATATGTAAAAACTCCGTCAACACTTGAGGCGCCAGCGCAAGCTGGCGGCCTTCGGTAAGAGTCCGGCGCATCCAAAGCAGCGCCTCCCGATGTCCTTCCGAATCCTCTACCTCAATCTGAATCAGGAATGTCGTGTCAAGACCGCAGATCACGTAACATCTCGCCGAGCAAGTCTGAATCGCGGCTGAAAATCTTCCTCTTTGGCTTACCTAGCGAAACCGGTTTTATATCCAAGAGACTCTTGCGAGGAGGAGCCTTTTTCTCCAGGTACAGGTCCATCGACTCCCGGATCAGCTCTGCCGTCGAACGATCCTGCTGCTGCGCGAGATTCTTGAATTCCCGGTAGACGGGCTCGGACACATGAATCGTGATCGTCTTCATATGGCGGTACATATGTATGGTAGCGCAAGGCGCAACTTCCCGGCCACGCCTCGCGCTAACGATCGCTGGGGAATTAATGATTGTGGCGCGGGATCTCGTCGCCGACGTTCTTGTACTTCACCGCCAACTCCAGCGTCGCGCCTGTCGAAAGCTGGCCCACGTTGTCGCGGTAGATCTCCTGCCACGGCGTCTGGTTTGCCGGATAGCTGGGCTTCTGGGCCGCATGCCGTTTGGCAATCTCTTCGTCGCTGATCAGGATGTCCACGCGGCTCTTATTGAGATCCACTCGGAGCCGGTCGCCGGTCTGGAGGATGAGCAGGTTGCCCCCGACCGCGGACTCCGGCGAAGCATTCAGAATCGAAGGAGAGTCGGAAGTTCCCGATTGCCGGCCGTCGCCGATCGTCGGAAGGAAGCGCACGCCCTGCTTGATCAACGCATCCGGAGGCTGCATGTTCACAACCTCCGCGGACCCGGGGTAACCGACTGTACCAACGCCCCGAATTACCAGAATCGAAGTCGCGTCGATTCCCAGCGACTCATCGTTGATGCGATCGTGATAGTCTTCCGGACCTTCGAAAACGATGGCCTTTCCCTCGAACGCATTCTCATCCCCGGGCTTCGAAAGGAATCCCTTGCGGAAATCCTCGCCGATCACGGAGGTCTTCATGACAGCGGAATCGAACAGATTGCCTGTCAGCACCAGGAATCCCGCGTCTTTCATGACCGGATCGTTGTAGGGCTTGATCACTTCCGGGTTGAGGGTCTTCCAGCCCTTGTACACTTCCCCGACTGTCTTGCCTGTTACGGTGATCGCATTCGTCCGAATCTTGCCGGCGGACATCAGTTCGCCGAAGATCGCCGGCACGCCGCCCGCCCGGTGATAGTCCTCGCCCAGATACTTGCCGGCGGGAGAGATGTTGGCCAGAAGCGGAATCTTGTGGCCGACGGTCTCCCATTCTTTGATGTCGAGTTCCACTCCAATGTGCCGTGCAATCGCATTGATGTGCGGCGGGCAGTTGGTCGAGCCGCCGATCGCCGAACAAACAACGATTGAATTCTCGAATGCCTCGCGCGTCAGAATCTTCGACGGGCGCAAGTCTTCCTTCACCATGTCGACGATCCGCAATCCCGTCCGGTAGGCCATTTGAGCGCGCTCACGATAAGGCGCAGGAATGGCGGCGCAGCCCGGCAGCGACATACCTAAAGCCTCTGCCAGAGAGTTCATAGAAGTCGCCGTTCCCATCGTGTTGCAGTGGCCCGGACTGGGGGCGGACTCGGCGGCCATCTCCAGAAATTCCTTTTCGGTGATGTCGCCTTTCGCATAAAGTCGCCGGCCTTCCCAGATCACCATGCCGGAACCGGCATGCTTGTTCTTGTAGTAGCCGTTCAGCATCGGCCCGCCGGACAGCACGATGGCGGGAATGTTCACCGTCGCCGCGGCCATGATGCATGCCGGAGTTGTCTTGTCGCACCCGGTAGTCAGCACGACACCGTCGAACGGACAACCGTGCAGACTCTCGACCAGGCTGAGATAGGCGAGGTTCCGCTGGAGAGCCGCTGTGGGGCGATTGCAGGTTTCCTGGATCGGATGGACGGGAAACTCGAACGGAATTCCGCCGGCATCGCGAATCCCGTCGCGGGTCCGCTTCGCCAGCTCGATGTGGTGGCGGTTGCAGGGCGAAAGATCGCTGCCGGTCTGCGCGATTCCGATAATCGGCTTGCCGGACTGCAACTCGTCGCGAGTCAGTCCATAGTTGAGAAACCGCTCGATGTAAACGGCGGTCATGCTCAGGTTATGCGGGTTATCGAACCAGGCGCGGCTGCGCAGGCGTCCCTTAACTTCGTCTTTCGCGGACAGATGTGACATGTGTTTTATGTGGGGCTTAGAATACCTTTTCTATCATGCTCCAGATCTCCGCGTTGCGGTCCCGTGCCGGAGGAAACTGACCAATTCAGTAAAGTAAGCCCATATGAGGACCACGCAGAGAAGTTGGCAGACGCGACGAAGTTTCCTCCATACCGGCACCGCCGGCTTAGCCATTGCGGCCGCGCCCGCTGTCGATCTTCGCCATCTGTCGCAGTCTTTGCGCGAGCTGGAAAAATCCATCGGCGGAAGGCTGGGAGTCTTCATCCTCGACACCGGCTCGGGAGAGAAGGCGAGTCACCGATCCGACGAGCGTTTCCCTTTTTGCAGCACCTTCAAGATGCTGTTGGCCGCCGCCATCCTGAAGCGCGTCGATGAAGGAAAAGAGCGCTTGGATCGATCGCTGCCAATTCCGCGCGAGCCGCTATTGGCTCACTCCCCGCTCACGCAGCCTTACGCGGGAAACCAAATGCCGATCTCCGCGCTGTGCCACGCCATCATGACGCAGAGCGACAATACGGCTGCGAACCTACTGCTGGAAACCATCGGAGGGCCTGCCGGTCTGACACAGTTTGCCCGTTCCCTCGGCGACACCGTCACGCGGTCGGACCGGATGGAGCTGGCATTGAATGAAGGAGCTCCCGGCGACCCTCGCGACACGACTTCTCCCGCCGCCATGACGGCCAATTTGCAGAAATTGCTTCTGGGCGAGACTCTTTCCCAGGCATCGCGCACGAAGCTGACAGACTGGATGATCGAGTGCAAGACAGGAACAAACCGTCTTCGCGCTCATCTACCATCCGGCTGGCGCTCCGGCGATAAGACCGGGTCTAACGGGCAGACGATCTCGAACGACGTTGCGATCTTCTGGCCCCGCAGCGGAGCGCCGGTCCTGGTCAGCGCCTATCTTGCCGAGTGCCCCGGTCCGGAAGAGAAACGCGCCGCCGCCCTGGCTCAAGTCGGCCGGCTGGTGTTCGAAGCATGGAAGAAAGCGTAGTTTTTCATTTCGGATCGGGATGCCCCACCGTGAACGGGTCACCAATCAGCCAGCGCCACGTCCCGTCCGCCTGGCGCCGCGCAATCTCAATGGCATAAACCGACATCAGCTGAGGCGACGAGACATCCCATAGCGTATGCATGAGCGCGATGTCACCAGTCCGCGCAATCTGCTTGATCTTGAATTCGAACTTTGCCCGGGAATTCGCCATCGGCATTAGTTCCTGGCGAAGCTCTTCCTTGCCTTTTCTCGTTTCTCCCTCAGCCGTCACAAAGACAACCTCGTCGTCGTAAATCGAGAGCAGCCCATCCATATCTCCTTCCCGCATGAACTGTCGGAAGAGGGTACAGATTTCCTCTGGAGTTTTCGCAGACATGGAACCTCCACTTTTTGGAACCGCGCCGCGCAATGGTTGTTACTTCTTCCAGGAGTCCACGAACCGCTCAATCCACGCAATGCCGAACTCCACCAACTCCCGGCCGTTGAAAAGAAACGCCTCCGCCTGACCGACTGGGCCGCGGCTTCCCTTCCCTGCGGCTAAAAAATCCAGAGCGATCTGCTCGAAACAATTCACGGGCAGACTCTCATGGACGGGATCTCCAGTGTCGAACTCCTCGAAATCGATCCACTCCGAGCCTTCGGGAGCCGGCATCAAGCGGCGGTAACGATAAACTCGTTTCTCCGGAATGCGCGCCTTGTGCTCCGCGTAATGCAGCAGCGTAATCGTATCGAGCGGCGCTCCAATCATCAGCACCTGCCCGGCAGCCTCGACGATCTTTTCGAACGGCGAGCCTTCTCCATAGCCGTACTGGAAAGGATGGTCGGCGGTCAGCTGCTCTGCCATGGCTCCGATTGCGACGACTCCCGCGTCGGGGTGGTCGCTTCGCATCGCGCCGGGCCAGGTACGCATCGTCTCGTGCAGAACTCCGTGATCCCGAGCAGCCGGAGCAATCCTCTTGTCGAACACCGGAATCTCGGGATCGTCTTCCGCGTAGTAGGGCTCAAAGTCCACATAGGCCGCCAGAGTGCCGGCCGGACCGACGCAATCGAGCATTGCCTGGACGATCGTCGCCGCTCCTCCCACGACCGGTCCGATCTTTCGCAAGCCCGCATGCACCATGACCACTCCGCCTGGACATACGCCAAGCGATGCAAGCTGTTTCGCAATCGACGAACGGGTCGCCGGTTTCACTCCGGCGTCACCAGAGCCCGCAGGCGCCGGGCATCCTCGATCGCATGACCCGCGATGTCGTTATTGAAATAAACGTATACAGTTTTCTTCTGCTCCAGCCAGCGATGAATGTCCTCGGCGTCGCGCTGCAGGTGTTCGTCGGAATAGGTTCCCTGGTATTTTCCCGTTGTGCCGTGCCGGCGAACATAGACAAAATTCACATTGTTCGGACGCCGAGTCGCTGCCCGGTCCGGCATGTCGTGCAGGCAGATCGCCGTACGCTGCCGATTCAACATCCGGTAGACATCTTCGGAAAGCCAGCTGTCATGCCGGAACTCGACGACCAGCTTCCAGGATCGTAGAGATCTTTCCCGAGCTTGGGAGAGGAACCGGTCCAGCTTCTCGATATCTTTGCTTTGGTTGGGCGGAAGCTGGATCAACAAGGGCGCGCGAGACGACAGCCGAATGGGATCCACGATTTGAAAATACCGGGCCAGGAAATCTTCACAGCGAACCAGCTTTCGATAATGCGTAATTCCGCGCCACAACTTCACGGCGAAGCGAAACCCTTTGGGAACGGTCTCCTGCCAGTTGCGGACGGCTTCTTCCGTCGGCAGTCGATAAAACGGGTAGTTCACTTCGACGGTATCGAACTCCCGCGAGAGATAGCGCAGCCATTCCCGGGCCGGAACTCCTTGGGGATAGAACCTGCCCCGCCAATCCTTATAGTTCCAGCCGCTGGTCCCGATGTAGGCTTTGGACACTCCTACAGAGCAATCACGCAACGGGCCAAAGCCGGAGCAGTGGACCGCCTGAGCCGGCGACCGGATCGGATTTCGGAAAGGGAAGGCTCCGCATCCGCTGAACCGCCGCCGCATCCGGAGCGGAACGGCACAGATCCCACTGCTGATCGGGCGGATAAGCTCCAATCACAAGAAAGTCCGAACTGGCGCTGATCCGGCAGTGCCCGGTGCCGCACGGCAGCAGCGCGATGTCGCCGCGCCGCACCGTGACTTCGCGGCCGCCCTCTCCTCCCAGCATCAGGCGAGCTTCTCCCCGCGCGAATCCCAACACCTCGTGAGCCGTGGAATGGTAATGATGAAAATCGTAGACGCCATTTCTCCAGGCGGAGGGCCAGCCATTCTTGTCGAACAGCTTTTCCATCCATCCGGCGACGTCCGCGGTTTGCGATGGCGGAACCGCCCGATACAGCAGAACCGGCAGACGCTCATTGTTGGGCATCCAGCCATTCTTTTTCAGCAGCAGAGTCTCGGGGTCTGTCGCTGCTTTTCCGGAAACTCCCATCGCCGCTAGAATCGCTCCGAATCTCCGCCGATCCATCACTGCACCCAGGCCATTCCGTCCGGCCCCTTGCCCGGCTCCAGCTTTTTGACAACTTCCAACGTCTTCAAGTCGAGAACGGCAATGTGATTGTCGCCGGCCACCGCGATGAATGCGCGAGTTCCATTGGGATCCATCAGGATGCCCTCGGGCATCTTTCCCAGGGCCATCTTTTTCACGATCTTCCGGCCGGCGACATCCAGAATCACCAGTTCCCCTCCGGCGAGATCCGACACCAGGGCCAGTTTGCCGTCGGGAGTAAATTTGATGCGATTCGAGCGCTTGGTGCCGATATCGAACGTCCCGACCACCTTCTTTTCCTCGACATCGAGGATCGAAACTCCGCCGTCGCGGGAATGCGCGGTCCAAAGCTGCTTTCCATCCGGGGTCAGATCCAGACCCTCGGGGCCTTTCCCGACAGGCACGACGGTCTGATTCCAGCCGGCGCCGTCCGGAGTGTGAGTGAAGATCGAGATGCTGTCGCCGCCGATATTCGCGGCGAAGATCCTGCTCGCGTCCTTGCTGAGGATCACCATGTGGGTTCCGTTCTGCCCGGTTCCCATCAGGGTGTCGACTTTGTTCGCCGCCGGATCGTAGCGCCCGATCAGCTTGCTGCCCTCTGCCGTGAACCAGACCTTCCCCTCCGCCACGGTGATTCCGTGAGGGCGCTGCATCGGCAGCAGGTCCACCCTGTGAAGTTCCTTGCCCGCGGCAAGATCGATGACGGAAAGGGAATTCCCCGGATTCCGCGCGCCATAGTTCGTAACAAAGGCGAGCTTTCCGTCGGCGGAGACCTCCACTTCGTGCGGACCTTCGCCGGTGGGCACGGGAGCCGAGACTTTCCCGGTGTTCGGATCCACAACGACCAGCGTGGCGTCTTCCTTATTCAAGACGATCAGCGCGGGCTTGGGCAGATCGGCGGCGAAGACGGAAGCCGACAGGACAGCCAGAAGGATCGAGGTACGCATCTTGAGTCCTATTCTCGCGCCGGTTGGACGCGCGTCATGATATACGCCGATACTACCCGATTTCCGGCAGGATCCTGTAAACTAGGATTAACCTTTCTCAAATCAACGGTTTGACCATAGAATCGACCTTCCGTTCGACTGCAAAATTCGCCGTCAGAACCTCAATTTACCCCTTTCGCTGTCGCGGAATAGCGGATGCTAATACTCCCGTATTACTCTTTGGTGAAACCTGAAAAGGTTTTTCACAGACAATAAAAACGCAGAAAACATGCCTAAGCCCATCAAATATGTAGAGAAAGCCGTAGCGGTTGCCGCAAACGGCGCGTGGCAGGTCTTCGAGCGCCTGAACCGGATCAACCAGAATCCGTCGTTCACGCCGAAATGGTCCGACAAGCCGCTGTTGAAGTCGTACCAGAAGTCCAAGCCGCCTCTCGGCTGGCCCCGCACGACGGACTCTCTCTGTCCGAAATGCGTTCCGGAGGCTCGCGAAAAGATTCTCAACGGCGAGCTGCCGGTCGAGATTCTCAAGAACGAGAAGGTCGGTGAAATCAAGGCTCAGGTCATCGAACGCGATGGCAAGATCCTGATGGTGAAGGATTGCCCGGTTCACGGCCACTTCGAAGATGTGATGGCCATCGACCCCGCGTTCTTCGCCCATCTCGAAAAGGTTTTCCCGGGCCGCGACATTCGCGCCCACAACGACGAAAAGCTCCACAATCACGGCACGTCGACCATCACGCACGGCCGCGGCTCGGTTTTGACCATCGATCTGACCAACCGCTGCAACATGATGTGCGATCCCTGCTTTATGGATGCCAACCAGGTCGGCTTCGTGCATGAGCTGACGTGGGAAGACATCAAGACGATGCTCGACAACGCCATCACCATTAAGCCGCGCCGCCAGATGTCGGTGCAGTTCTCCGGTGGCGAGCCTACGCTTTCGCCTTACTTCTGCGATGCCGTCGCCTATGCCCGCAAGGTTGGATACAACTCCGTGCAGGCGGCGACTAACGGTATCGAGTTTGCCAAGAGTCCGGAATTCGCCGAGAAGGCAGCAAAAGCCGGGCTGCGCTACCTTTACCTGCAGTTTGACGGTATCGGCAACGAGCCCAATTCCCACCGCGCCGTCGGCAACCTGTTCGACGTGAAGCTCAAGGCGATCGAAAACGCTCATAAGGCGGGTATCGATATCGTTCCGGTCATCACGATCATCAACGGCATCAACAACGAGCAGGTGGGTTCGGTAGTCCGTTTCGCGCTGGACAACCCCAAGAAGATTCCGTTCCTCAGCTTCCAGCCGGTCAGCTTCACAGGCCGCGACGAAGCCGTCACCGACGAGCGTCGCCACGCGCAGCGCTACACGCTGTCGCATCTGGCGCACGACGTGAAGAATCTCACCGGCATCGGCGAGCCTGTCCGCGACTGGTTCCCCATTTCGTTCATGTCTACCTTCTCGGACTTCGCCGACCTTTCGCACGGTCCGAGCGCTGACTGGGGTCAGCTCTCCTGCGGCTGCCACCCGAACTGCGGAATCGGCATGGCCGTGATGTGCGACAAGGAAACCAAAGAAGCCGTCCCCGTCACCGCGTTTCTGAACGCCGACCGGCTGGCGAAAGACATCGCGAAGATCAACGACGCGGCCCGCGGCAAGTTCTGGAGCGGCGTGGGTGTGGCACTGGCGCTGATGCGCAACTACAACCCCATGAAGACTCCGACGCACTTCAAGCTTTCGGACATGATGCAGAAGTTCGACAAGTGCTTTGGCCTAACGAAGAAGAACTACGGCAAGGTGACCGGCGATCGTACGATGGCCGACATCGAGAAGCGCCGCAACGACCGCTGGAACTTCCTCTTCATCGCCGGCATGTGGTTCCAGGATCTGTTCAACTACGACTTCCGCCGTACGGAGCAGTGCATTATTCCGTACGCGACCCAGGAAGGCGAGATCAGCTTCTGCGCCTACAACACCGGTATCGGCTGGCGGAACATCATCGAGAAGATGCACATGACCGCCACTCTCACCAAGTGGTACGACGAGAAGGGCCGTCACAAGATTTATGCAGGGAACAAGAACGTCGATCTGGAGTCTACATTCGACGATCAGTACCTGATTCTTCGAGCGGAGGATGTTGCGAAAGGGAAGCAACACGATTTGGACGATGTGGGAGTCGCCAAAACCGCTAGGGAAGAAAAACTCCGCGCTCGCGCTCAGAAGCTCAAGGAGCAGGAAGAGAACGCGAAGATGGAGAAGTTGTACCGCAAGCATGTGCTTGGAGAGAAGGAGCAGGAAGCTTTCGTACCCCTCAGTTCCATTCAGTCGATTTCGCCCGCGAAGCCTGTGGCCCCCAAGGGCGAGACTCGCGAAGAAGTCGGCTCGATGGGCGACTAATTCAGGTTCTGTTCTCGCTTTGGTTAACCGCCCGGGCTTCGGCTCGGGCGGTTTTGTTTTCCGGCGAAAGTTCAGTCCGAATTTGCAGCCGACGGAGCCGCCCACACTGAGGAGCTCTCGGGAGATTCCTGCTTCGGCCTTGCGGCCGCCTTCAACTGCTTCCACTTCTTACCGAGATACCGGTTCCAATACATGATCAGCCCGGTCACGCCCAGCAGCGGAAGCGCAAGTCCCAGGACAAACCAGAGGATCTTCACGGCCATCCCCCATTGCGTCCCGAAATGGAGCGGCCGCATCAGCCAGATGACCCAATCCCCGGCGGTCCGCCGGACGTTCCGCAGCGAGGTCTTCAGATGCGCGCCGGTGACGGAATCGTAGTAAACGAAGTCGGCTCCACTGAGGGTTTCCTTGCCGTTCTGGACCATATAGAGCAGCAGCGGAGCGGTGGGCGTCGCGGGGAAACTGATAGCGCCGATGTGTGAGTTGGCCACTCGGCCCGGCGCTTCTGCTTCGATTCGAGGCAGCTCCGTGACCATTCCCGTCTTGTTCTCGGTGGCGCGGACGCGGCCTTCGCGCGCTCCTTCGATCGTGACTTTCGAAAACCGGTTGACCACGTCGGTAAACTCGCGGGGCCAGACGAAATACACGCCGGAGATGGCCCAGATCAGCACGATGCTGAGCGTCCAGAATCCCGTTACGTTGTGAAGATCCCAATTGATGCGCGTCCAACTGAGGCGGAAGTTGATAGTGAACGCTCGCAGCCATTGCCGGATTCCCGGCCACCAGATCACCATGCCCGTCAGCGACATCACGACCAGCAAGGCCGATCCAATGCCATTGATGACAAATCCCGGATTCCGATCCATTAACAGGAAATAGTGCATCTGCCCGAACCACAGCACCCAGTTCTGCTGGGGAGGCTCGGCGAGGAGAAGCTCTCCACTGTAAGGATGAACCGAAACCGAGAGGCGCTCGCGGCCATTGGCGATCAACGCGTAGTAGCCAGGATTGTCGCGCCGGGGCGGATACACAAAGCCGATGCGCGCCTTGGGATATTTGGCTCGGACGGCATTCGTCGCGCCGGTAAAGCCGATCAGCGGACGGCCTTCGACCGAAATCGGCGGCAGCTTGGGATTCAAGCCGGTCCAGCGATTGAATTCCTCGCGAAACACGAGGACCGAACCGCTGACGCCGATCATGATCGCGTAGATCACCAGCAGCAGCCCGACCCACAAGTGAATCTGGAACATCGCCCTTCGGATCCAGAGATCCTGCGGGCGTCGAACGTATTGGCGAATCCAGCGCATCATCTTCGTTAAAAGCGCAGCTTCAGCGCAAGCTGGATGGAACGCGGACCGCCCATCTGATAAAGCGAGTTGAGCCCGCCCAGTTGGGAATTCATGGTGGTATACGCCAAGCCAAATCGAGCGGCGCCAAAGGAAAGTTGATTGTAGATAGACCCGAAGATCGGATGGTTGAAGAGATTGAAGGCCTCCGCGCGGGCCTGCAGCCGGAAGCGCTCGGTAATGACAAACTCCCTCCGGACGGCCAGGTCGACCTGCGTTGCTCCGAAGGCTCGCGCCAGGTTGCGGCCGGCGTCACCCTGCACTCCAGTGGGCGGCGAAGAAAACGCGTTGAAATTGATCGCCCGCCCGCCGGGGAGATTGTCCCGGTATACGTACAGCGGCTGACCGGCGACGAGATTGGGCTGATAGCTCACCTGTGTGCCCAGCGTGGGATCGACCGCAGTCACGCCGATGACATCCACCGGAAGGCCCGTGCGGACAATCACGCGGGAGTCGAGCGACCAGTCGCGAAGCAGCGCCCGGGCAAAGGCGGAATTCGGGTAGCGGCCCGGAATATCGTAGGTGACGGCTGCCTGGAAGTTGTGCCGGATGTCGTAGTCGGAGCTGCCGCGGAGCAGTTTATTCGTCGTAAAGCTATTAGTGGCATCGTCGATGGTGTGCGCCCAGACATAAGAAAGCGATGCCTGCAGCCCACGCGAGAGCCGCCGCTGGAACTGAAGCTGCAGAGCATGATGGCTGGAGTTCGCGGCATTCGTCGTGTAGCCCATGCCCCAATTGGTGAAGTTCGGGTTAATGGCGGACAAGGCCGCCGCATTCATCGTCCACGCAACGGGCAGTTGCCGGGAGCCGGAGCCGATATAGGTCGCCGTCAAAGTCTGGGCCGATCCCAGGCCCTGTTCGATTGCCGCCGACCAGGAGAAGGTGTACGGCGACCGCAGATTGCGATCGATCGCATAAAGAGTGAAATTGTAGGGCGTGCTGGTATCTTCCGGCTTGAGCAGCGCGAACTGCTCCGGGCTGGCCGGAAACGACGATACGCCATTCAGGTAGCGCATCGCACCGGCTCGCCCCACGCCGAAATACCCCATCGATGCCGTCGAATTCGAAGTGTCGTAGAAAAGACCGGCGCCGGCGCGCACAACCGTGTCGAAGCCATTGCTGGTCTGCCGGGCGTGATAAGCAAATCCGGCGCGCGGCGCGAAATTGTTCCAGCGCGTCGCGAAGAGCTCGCTATCGGCGGGAGCCAGCTTGATTGTCGCGATGTCGTGCAACTGATCCGCATTGTAAGGTTGGTTGCCATTCGCATCGGTTGGCGCTGGATTGACGTCCCACCGAAGACCGAGAGAGAGTGTCAGACGCGGATGAATCCGCCATTCGTCCTGCACGAAGGCGGAAAAGTTTTGATAGATCGGATTCACATCCCCTGTGAAGCGCTCCAGCGTGACGTTCCCCGCGGCATTTGCCATCAATTCGTTCAGGTTGTTGAAAATCGCAAACTGGTAGAGTTGCGCCGAAGGCTGGCGCGTGGCGAGCCGCCGGTAGTCTACGCCGAACTTCAGCAGGTGACTTCCCAGAAACGCGCTGACAGAGTCCGTGATGTTGATCTGGTTCTGACGATTGCTCTTGGAGTTCAGGGCGTAGCTGGGCCGCAGGCCCCACTGCAGATAGAAATCGACCCAGTGTTGCGATGAGTTGTCATAGCCCGGGATGGAGCTGATCTGGATCGGAACGGCGCCTCCGAAATTGTCCAGTTCGTGGAGTTGGCCCTGGGCATTGCTGGTCCAATTGAAGCGGGCATCGTTATTAACGCGAGCGCTGAAGATATTGGTGGCGCCGAGAGTCACTGCGCGGGCGCTGCCGTCCTGTACCGTGGTCCGCGCCAGGTTGGCGACCGTGCGCAGCCGGTTCTCTGAAGGAGACTCCGAGTACCGGCCGAAAACCTTAAAAGTCGATGTGAAGTTGTGATCGAACCGCAGGCTAAGAGCATCGAGAGTCCCCGGATTGGACCAGGCCGTCGTGAAACTCGCCAGCCCGTCGCCGCTTTCCGGCCCGTTCGGCATCGGAAAAGCATTCAGAAACGGCCGTAGCTGCTCCGGAGCCGTATTGCGAAGGTTCACCGAAGGAACATCGCTGACCGCTCCAGGCTGCGGCGCTCGCAAGCGCAAACCCTCGTAGGAAACGAAGAAGAAAGTGCGGTCGGAAACGATCGGACCGCCGACGGTACCGCCGAAATTGTTCTGGCGCTGCTTGGGCTTGGGTGTGGAGGTTGCATTACTAAACCAGTTGCTGGCATCCAGAACGTCATTCCGGAAATACTCAAATAGCGATCCATGCCATTGGTTGCTACCGGATCGCGTGGTAAACGAAAACTGCCCGCCGGGAAAGCGCCCATACTCGGCCGAGTACGTCGAAGTCGTCGCGCGAAACTCTTCCAACGCATCGATCGAAACCAGACTCTGCGTCGTGCCCAGGGCTGTCTCCCCCGGAGTTCCGCCGCCATAGCCGGCGCCCCAGCCGGGCGTGGACGGATACGCTCCGGTATTGGCGCTCACCCCGTCGACCACAAAATAGTTGGCCTCGGTTCTCTGCCCATTGACGCTCATGGAGCCGCTCTGCCCCTGGCCGCGGCTGGAGATGACCGCTGTCACGCCGGGAACTAGAGTAAGCAGCGATTGGAAGCTGCGGCCATTCAGAGGCATGTTCTCGACAAACTGGCGATTGACCACCGTGCTCACCGCCGAGTCGACGGTATTGATCTGAATTCCGCTTGCTGCCACCGTAACGGCTTGCGCGGATCCGCTGATCTTGAGCTGAAAATCCTGCGTAACCTTCGCGGCGACTTCCAGCGTCAAATTCTCCACAATGGATCGGTCAAATCCGGGAGCCTGAGCGCTGAGTTCATACACCCCGGGACGCTGCGCAAAGAGCGTATAAAGACCATCCTGATTCGTTCGGGCGGAAATACTTTGGTTGGTCGCGATCTCCCGCAAACTGACCGAAGCATCCGTTACCACGGAACCGCTGGAATCTTTCACGAAACCGGAAACTTGCGCCTGTTGCGCAGGGAGGACGGAAATCCCCAACATCAAGGCCGCGAAAATGCGCCCCGCGTATAAGCAACTGTCTGTCATCTGAATTGCTAATAATAGCAATTTACTGACAGTTGTCTATGCTTTTTCTGCAAACGGCTTGCATAATCCTCGTTGCGCAGGCACTGCCGTCTGCAACGTCTGATTTTTCCGCAACGTTCGCTCTCCCGCGACATCTACTGGGCATGAGCCTGAA
>CAZETQ010000020.1:52627-56406 GCA_964515165.1 uncultured Solibacteraceae bacterium
CTACGCCGCCAAGGTCCAGAAAAAGCAGATTGGACTGATTACGGTGACCGCGGAGGTGGGAATCGGTTCCCGCAATACCGGCGGTTTCGGCTTGGCCGTCACGCTGCGCGCTCGCATCGAGGGAGCGGCGGCCGAAGAAACGAAAGCACTCATCGAAGAGGCCGATAAAGTTTGCCCGTACTCGCAGGCTATCCGAAATAACGTCGAAGTCAAACTCGAGGTCGGATGAGGGCTCCTACTTCAAGTGAGGAGCGGCCAGTCCGATCAAGCCATTCCAGGTAATCTGAACGCCAATACATAACAGGATGAAAGACGACAGCCGCAGTAGTACGTTGGTGGCATCCGGTCCAATCACCTTTTCTACCCGCTCCGCCGAGGAATACATCCAGAAACAATAAAGCTCATGATCGCGATCCCGAGGGTGAGTCCGAGGATCAATAAGGGCGAAAACGATTTCTGAGCCATCCGTTCCGGCAACGTAGCCCCGAGGGTCAATGCCACCGAAATCGAGCCGGGACCGACCGTCAGCGGCAATGTGAACGGATAAAAAGCGCGGCTTAGGATCCGCTCACGATCCAAGACTTCCGTTTCATCCGGCCGCGGCCCCGGCCGCTCGCGCTGCAGCAGTTTCCATCCTCCGGAAATCAGCACCAGCCCGCCCCCCACCTGCACCGCATGCAGCGAGAGTCCAAAGAATTCGAGTACGTACGTTCCGATGAGGGCTGCCCCCATCATCAGTACAAAGCTGCTCACGCCAATCTTGCGGGCCAACTGACGGACCGTTGCCCGAGAGTGTCCCTGCGTCATGTCGAGAAAGATCGCCGCATTGCCGATCGGATTGATAATCGGAAAAAGCGCCGCGACGGCAAGAAACGCTGCACGGAAAATCTCGGCCGCCAGAAGGTGAGCATCTCCAAGACTGTTTTGCGTAATGGGGATATTCTACAAGCATGCGCTGGATCGTTTTCTTGTCCGTCGTGTGCATCGGCGCGGCCCCGCGCCCGCCACTTACCTCGGACACGATCTTCGACTGGCGTAACCCATCGGCACCCCAAGTCAGTCCTGACGGCTCGAAAGTCGTCTATGTTCTGGAGACCGCGGATCGGAATTCCGACATCTTTTCCACCAATCTCTGGATCGCCGGCTCCAGCGGAACGGATACGCGGCCGCTATCAACCGGACGCCACAAGGATTCCCTGCCCCGCTGGTCGCCGGACGGTACCCGGCTGGCCTACGTGTCGACCAAAAGCGGCAAACCGCAAATCTATGTCCGATGGATGGATACCGGCCAGGAGGCTCGGATGACAGAGTTGGAGACACCGCCCACGGCTCTATCCTGGTCTCTGGACGGACAGTCGATCGCCTTCGTTTGCCGGGTTCCCGCCAAACCTGCGTGGTCTGTCAAGATGCCCTCGCCGCCGCCTGGCGCCAAATGGGCAGACCCGCCGGTTGCGATCACCAACCTCCGCTGGCGCTCCGACGGAATCGGAGGAGCGGGAGTCATTCCCACCGGCTTCTCCCACGTATTTGTGATTCCCGCCACCGGGGGAGCGCCGCACCAGATCACCACAGGCGATTTCAACCACACCGGCGAGCCGGCCTGGTCCCGCAACGGCTCGCAGATCTTCATCTCCGCTTCCCGCACGCCGGACGCGGACACGCGGCTTTACACCGAAGACATCTACGCATTCTCTGTCGACAGCGACAAGGTCACGCAGTTGACGAAGCGCGACGGTCCGGACACCGCTCCCCTGGTATCGCCGGATGGCCGCCGTGTCGCGTATCTGGGTTTTGACAATCGCGGCAAAGCGAACAACAACGCCAATCTGTACGTCATGAACACTGACGGAAGCGGCTCCCGGCAGCTGGCGGCGAATCTCGACCGGAACATTCTCGCTCCCCGATGGATGCCGGATTCCACCGGACTCTACGCGATCGTCGAATCGCGTGGGCAAGCCCAGCTTTATTCCATCCCCCTGGATGCGCCTGCCAAGCCCATCACTACGGGCGCCTTCCGCTTCACGACGGCATACGCCACATCCGATACCTTCTCCGTCTCCACCAACGGCGTGATTGCCATCACACGCTCCTCACCCGCGGAGCCCAAAGAAATCTACACATTCTCGGCGAAGGTTCCCGCCCGAATGGCGCGAGTGACGTTTACCAACGACAGCCTGCTGGCCGACCGCGAAATCGGAGCCGTCGAGGAGCTCGACTACAGAAGCTTCGACGGGAAGAACATCCAGGCCTGGATCATCAAGCCGCCCGGCTTCGATCCGGCCAAGAAATACCCGCTGATCCTCGACATCCACGGCGGCCCCCATGCGATGTACGGAATCGAGTTCAATCACCAGATGCAGATCTTCGCCGGACGCGGCTTCGTCGTTTTGTACACCAACCCACGCGGCTCCACCGGCTACGGGGAGGAGTTCGGCAACGTCATCCACGGCCACTACCCGGGAGACGACTACAAGGACCTGATGGCCGGAGTGGACACCATGCTAGCCAAAGGCTACATTGACCCGAAAAAGCTGTGCGTCACCGGCGGAAGCGGCGGTGGAATTCTCACAGCCTGGATCGTCACGCAAACAGACCGCTTCGCCGCCGCCGTCTCGCAGTATCCGGTTACTAACTGGTTCACGCAAACCGGCTCGGCGGACATCGGCCTCCTGATGACTCATTGGATGAAGGCCAAGCCGTGGGAAGATCCCAAGCCCTACATCGATCACTCGCCGACGTTTTTCGTGAACAAGGTGAAAACTCCGACGATGGTGATCACCGGCGAGGAAGATTGGCGCACTCCGATCGCGCAGTCGGAAGAGTTCTACTTCGGGCTGAAGATGAACAAGGTCGATTCGGTGCTGGTTCGGATTCCGAAGGAACCTCACGGTATCCGCGGAGCCTATCCCAGTCACCGCATCGCCAAGATCGAGCACATCCTCGGTTGGATGGAAAAGCACATTAACTGAGGCCGTCCACTAAACTAGTGGGATGGTGGAGACTCGGCATTCGGTTTGCGCGCTGGACTGCCCGGACTGCTGTTCGCTGCTCATCAATGTAGACGGCCAAGGCCACGGGTCGCACCTCCGCGGCAATCCCGAGCATCCCGTCACTCGCGGCTTTCTCTGCGGCAAAGTTGCCCAGTACCTGGAGCGCAACTACCACCCGGATCGCCTCATGCACCCGCTGAAGCGAATCGGCGCGAAAGGCGACGGCAAATTCGTTGAGACCTCCTGGGATGAGGCTCTGGGCACAATTGCGGAGCGCCTTCGTCACGTCAGCCAGGAAGACGGGCCGGAAGCAATCCTTCCGTACAGCTACGCCGGTACCATGGGGATGGTCAACGGCCGTGGAATGGACCGCCGCTTCTTCCACCGGCTGGGAGCCTCCCGGCTCGACCGGACCATCTGCTCCTCCGCCGGAGGAGTCGGCCTCACGGAAGCGCTGGGCTTTCGCTATGGCACCGAGCCGGAGCAGTTCCCCAATGCAAAGTTCATCCTCGCCTGGGGCGCCAACATCCACGGAACCAACGTTCACCTGTGGCCCTTCATCGTGGAAGCTCGCCGTCGCGGGGCGAAGTTCTACACCATCGACCCCATTCTGACGAGAACCGCCAAGCTCGCCGACCGCCATTTCTACATCAACCCCGGCAGCGATCTGGCGCTGGCGCTGGGATTCGCCCACGTGATCATTTCCGAAGGGCTGCACGATCGTGAGTACATCGCCGCGCACACCACGGGTTTTGAAGATCTCAAGAAGCTCGCGCAGGATTATCCTCC
>CAZETQ010000020.1:56506-72324 GCA_964515165.1 uncultured Solibacteraceae bacterium
CCGCGCACACCACGGGTTTTGAAGATCTCAAGAAGCTCGCGCAGGATTATCCTCCTTCGCGAGTTGCGCAGCTGACCGGAATTCCGCAGGACGACATCATCTTCCTCGCGCGCGAATATGCAACGACGCAGCCCGCTGTCATCCGGTTGAACTATGGACTGCAGCGCTCCGAACGCGGCGGAAGAGCAGTGCAGGCGATTGCCAATCTGGCCGCGTTGACCGGAGCCTGGCGAAGCGCTGCCGGCGGTATCCAGCTTTCCACGTCGCAGGCGTTCCGCTACAACTACGAGGCGTTGGAGCGGCCGGACCTGCAGATGCGCTCTTCCCTGGGCCGGGAGTCGCGCATCCTGAATATGAGCGAACTGGGGCGCGTACTCACCGAAACGGCCAACCCGCCAGTGAAAGCGATGGTTGTCTACAACTCCAACCCTGCGGCGATCGCTCCCAATCAGAACGCCGTTCGGAAAGGTCTGCGCCGCGAGGATCTCTTCACCGTCGTCATCGACCACTTTCAGACGGACACCGCGGACTTTGCCGATTTCGTCCTGCCCACGACGAACTTCCTGGAGCACCAGGATCTGTACATGGCCTACGGCCACTATCACGCGCAGATGGCGCAGCCCGCGCTGGACGCACCCGGGGAATGTAAACCCAATTCCGAAATCTTCCGCCTTCTCGCCAACAAGATGGGGCTCTCCGATCCGGAACTCCAGGCAAGCGACGAAGACTTGATTCGCGATGCGCTGAACTCGACGCACCCGTTCCTGGCCGGTATCACCTACGAGCGTCTTTCGCAGGAGCACTCCATTCGCCTGAACGTTTCGCAAAACGGGGACGGTTTCGCGCCTTTCGCCAGCGGAGGCTTCGGCACAGCATCCGGCAAAGCCGACTTCGGCGCGGAGCATCTCCGCTACGAACCTCCCGTGGAATCACGCCTTGGCGCTGCGCAGGAAGGCAAGTACCGGCTGGAGTTAGTAAGTTCGAAAAACGACGACAGCATGAATTCCACTTTCGGCTACCGTCCGGAAGTGGACTCGCAGACCGCCGTTGCGATGCTCCACCCGGCCGATGCCGCGGCGCGAAACATCAGCGATTCCGACCGTGTGCGAGTTTTCAATGATCGCGGCAGCCTTACCTTGCAGGCGCAAATTACCACCGGCCTGCGCGAAGGTGTCGTCCGGATTCCCGCCGTCCGTTGGGGCAAGCTGGCGGAGGACCGCCAAACGGTGAATGTCCTCACCTCCGACCGCCTGACGGACGTCGGCGGTGGCCCAACTTTCTATAGCTGCCTGGTGGAAGTCGAACGCTGCGGCGATTAGCGCTGCCGGATGTACTGGCCCCATCCATCGAGCGATTCAACACCACTTTCGGGACGACGAAGAAGCTATTTCACCGCGATGAGAGAAATTTGTTCCAGCGTTGGCCAATGCTCTTTCTCACTGGCTTTCCGGACAACCGGCTCTCGTTGCTGCAGCGTCGTTCGCACCGGCGGCGTTTCGCTGAAGTAGGTTTTGTAGACGCCGTTTATTTTCGCAAAGTCGTTCATATCGTCCAGATAAACGTGAGTGGAAACCACGTTCGCAAACGTCATACCGGCTTCCTCCAGATTGTCCAGCAGGTTGCGCATCGTCTGCCGCAGCTGGTTTTCCACGGTAGAGGCATAGATGCCGCCATTGATGCCGGGAATGAATCCCGATTTGGCGGAACAGAAGAACGTATCGTCGGCGAAGACACAGGGACTGGCCGTCGGGCTGGGAGCCATATTCTTCGGCCGGACGGCGCGCCGCATCGACAGATCCATCACCGCGACGCCCGTGAACTGCATGTTGGCGCCGTTCGGCAGTCCGGCGACCTGAATTGTCGCCCTGGCAGGAGTATTTCCAAATTCGAAGTGCTTGGCGTAAATGCGATTCATGACGTCCATCGGGATTTTGTTCGTCAGGTACGGGTTGATGAAAACCATGTGGCGAAAGTCCAGGCCCGCCGCCTTCAGCGTCTGGCCCATCCGGTCCAATGCCAGCTGAACCTGAGCTGCCGGATCGTCCGGGATCTTTCCGGTGTTGACGTCCCGCCCAAGCAATCCCGAAAGATATAGCCGGTTTCCCGCCTGCATGGCGGGAGAAATTGGCGCGCTGGCCGGATATCCGGGCGGTACGACCGGTTTCTTTCGGGAAAGGTCGGCGAACGCGACAGCAGTCATTTCCACGGGCGAACCTGCGGGAAGCTTTGAGATTCCGGTCGTGGCGCGAGCGGGCGGTGCTTTGGGAAAGAACTCTTTCCACACCTTATCGAGCGGACCGTCGTCTTGATACTGGGTCACAAAGACCTGGACGTAAACAACATGCTCCATCGTCAGTCCCGCCGCCTGCACCAACGTCTGGATATTGGTCAGGCACGTACGAAATTGCGCCTCTTCGCCGGCAGGAATCCGGCCGTCTGCACCGATTACCGTCTGGCCGGAGACGTACAGGAAATCGCCTGCGCGAAGCGCCGGGCTGTAAGGCCCCAGGGGCTTCGCACCCGGAGCGAATACCGGACGAACCTCCGCCGCGGAAATACAGATCAACGAAAAAGCAACGATCACCGTCAGCCGAGCTTTCATGGTCATTCCTTCGGAAACTTCCAGATTCTCAATGCATTCTTGCCGAGCAGCAACTCCCGATCCTCCACCGTGTAGAAATCCAGGGCCTCATCGACATAGGAAAGTTCCTTGTCCATCGGCAGTTCCCACCGCGGCCGCGGATATCCGGTTCCCCAGATCAGCTGTTTGCCTCCGAATTCTTCGTACGTCGCCTTAAAGAAAGGATAAACGTCGCGATAGGGAAATTCCTTGGTCAGGGACAACTCGTAAGGCTCTGAAGCGCTAATCCATACTTGCGGGAATCGCTTCAGGCGAAACATCTTGCGAAACTCCGGCCACGGATCCGCCTGCTTGAGATCGGGTTTCCCCAAATGATCGACGACGATCTTGACGCCGGGAAACCGCTCTGCCATGTCTTCCAGCATCGGCATTTGATGGGGAAGAATGTAGAAGTTGAAGACCGCCCCCAGGCGCTCCGCCTGTTTCCACAGCGGATAACTTTCTTTCGCATTCAGCCAGGTCGATTTTGGATGATAGATCGGGCTGAAGCGCATCCCCTGAAACTGGTGTTCCTGCATCCAGTAGCGAAGGCGTTCCGGAGCGTCGGGCGCCAGCGGGTTCAGCAGGCCGTGAGCAACGAACAGCTTCGGGTACTTGTGCAGCGAATAGCTGACGTAGGAATTGTCCCAGCCGAAGTAGCGAGGGTTGATGAGCACCGCGTACTTCAATCCGAAGTCCTTCATCTGCTGCACCTGGTTTTCGATGGGAGCCTGAACGTCCACCTTCTTGAGATCCGGGCGCTCCGGATGACCGAAAGGAAAACGCGGATCGTCGGTCCAAACTTCCAGATGAGTATCGATGATCAATCGCTGCTTCTTCGATGCGGCAGCGGCGATGGCGGCCGCGGCGCCGGAAAGGACGGTTCGCCGGCTGAGTGAATTCATTTCGCCTGCTCGCTGTTCCAATCGTCGGCGGCCAGGCCGTTCAAGTCCCAAACGACCCGGCCGTTATGCAACGTCAGCTCGGCGACAAACTTCCGGTCTCCCCGGAAACGTTGCCGCCGCGAGTCGATGAAGCCGAAATTCCCCTTCTCCACGCGCAGAACTGCCACATCGGCAACGGCACCTACAGAAAGATGCCCCAGCTCCTCATGATGAATCTCCCGCGCCGGATGCCATGTCGCCGCCGCCAGCACCTGATCCAAAGGCATTCCCAGATTCAGAAGCTTCGACATCACATTGAGAATGTCTTTCATCCCGGCATTCATGCTGTCGACATGCAGATCTGTGGATATGGAATCGGGATAGAAGCCTTGCGCCACCGCGGGCACGGCCTGCTTGAAGGAGAAACTCCCCGCGCCGTGACCCACGTCGAAAATGACTCCCCGTTTCTTCGCTTCTGCCAGGTAGGGCAGAACCTTGCCCTGCGCATCGAGCATCGGAACGGCGCTGAGGTAGGCGTGGGTATAAATGTCCCCGGGACGCAGATGCTTCATCACCAGGTCCGGAAACGGGCGCTCCAACCGGAACGTGGCGAAGTCCACCATCACCGGCAGATTCGCCAGCTTACCCGCCTCTACGGCGCGATCTACCGCAATCCACTCCGGCCCGCCATAGTGCGCAATTTTGATCCCAACGACGATGTCGGCATTTTGTTTCGCCATCTCGGCCGTCTTGGCCGGGTCCATGTCTTCGGTGTTCTGTTCGACATCGTTCCGCCCGGCCATCCCTGCCCCGACGATATTCAACATCGCAAAGACGCGAGTTTTCGACTTCTTGATGATCTGGTCGCGAAATTCCGGGAAATTGCGCCAACCGGAGCTTCCCGCATCCACCATCGTCGTAGTTCCACTTCGGAACGAGAATCCATCGGGCCGGACGCAATTTTCTCCGACGTACTGGCGGCCCATGCTGGACGCGAACAGATGGGTATGGATGTCCACCAAACCTGGCACGACGTACAGCGAAGAAGCGTCCACGACTCTCCGGGCGTCGGCGGCTGGAATCGACTTGGCCACGGCCGCGATCTTGCCCGCTGCGATTGCCACATCCCGAACTTCCGAGATCCCGTTCTTCGCATCGACGACATGTCCTCCCTTCAGCAGCAGCTCATATCGAGGTTCTGCCGCTTCGGCAATCGCGGCGCCAAGGATTATCCATAAAGCAAGTCGTTTCATTTCGCCCCTATTCCGGAAAAGTTCTGGAAGCCATCCGGTAGCGTTCCAATTTCGCGAGCGGAATCGAATATCCCAGCCCGGGAGAGGTCGGCAAGGAAATCCGGCCGTTGTCTACACGGATAAACGGCTCGATGATGTCGTCGCGGAACCACCGGTCACTTGCTTCCACATCAGTCGGAAATTGAAAGTTCGGCAACGATGCCAAGGCCGCCCCTTGCGCCTGACCGATACCAAGTTCGGGCATCGTTCCTGCCCACGCCGGAATTCCATTGTTCCGGCAAAAGGCGTCCATTTCCAGGCATCGCAAAAATCCGCCCACCCGTTGAATCTTGAAGTTCGCAATCCGGAAGCTTCCCTTCTGATGCGCGAGCTTCAGCTGCTGCAGATTATCCAAACTCTCGTCCAGGCATACCGGAGTCTGGACACTTCGCTGCAGTTCGGCGGATTCGTCTAAGGCAGACGCCCCAAACGGCTGCTCGTACATCATCAACCGGAACTCGTCCATACGCTGGAAGATATCGATGTCGCTCCGAGTGTACGCTCCATTCGCGTCGACATACATCGCAATGTCGCCAAACTCCTGGCGAGCCGCGCGAACGATGTCCAGATCGCGGCCCGGCTCGATCTTCAGCTTCACCCTCCGGTAGCCGGCAACCAGATACCGCTCCACCGTTCGGAGCATGTCGGCCACATTATCGTAAAGCCCAACAGCCAATCCGGACTCGACAGACGATCGGGTCCCGCCCAGGAATTCATGCAGAGGCAGCCCTTGCCGTTGCGCAGCGATGTCCCAAAACGCCGTCTCTACACCCGCCTTCGTAAAATTGCCGATCGGGCATCCGTCCAGCACGGCATTCCATTCCCCAGGAGTCTCAAACTCCCGTCCGGGAAGCAGAGGACCAACGAAGCTGCAGAGTTCGTTCCACGAGCTCTCGGGAGTATCCGCCGAATAGAAGCTCCCCGACATGGGCGAGCTTTCGCCGTAGCCGTGCAAGCCGTCGGAAAGCAGCTCAACGACAATACCGTCCTTTTCCACAACCGAGCCGGAGCTGATTCGAAACGCCTCCACCAGCGGCACTCGCACATGAGTGAATTTCACAGAGTCGACCCGGAACCTTGCATTGTTCGCCATTGTTTAGATGACAATTTAGCAGCGAGACACCATGGCCTGCCGGACCTTCGGGGAGACAGGTTCGGTAGAGTTACTAGCAATGGCCCGATCCTTTCCTACGCTCTTCATCGGAATTGTGGCTGCCGGAGCCGCGGCGGGACAGCAGATGGTGGAGGTACCGGCCGGGGACTTCGAAGTGACTGACCAGATCACGACGCTCCGGATTCGCGTGTCGGTCAGCAAATTCCAGATCGGCGCCACTGAAGTGACGCAGCGGGAGTTTCGAGAAATTCTCTCCTCCAATCCATCGGCCTATCCCGCCGCCGACCATCCCGTGGAGAACGTCAGTTGGTGGGATGCCATCCGGTTCTGCAACCGCCGCAGTCAGAAGGAGAACCTGACGCCCTGTTATGACGAAACCACCGGTCGTCGAGACATCTCGTGCACCGGCTATCGCCTGCCCACCGAGGCCGAGTGGAGAATTGCTGCCGGCCCGCTACCGCCCGAAGGCGAGAGATCGAAGACCGGCCGCCTGGGGCCTGCGAGCACCAAGACGGCCGCCGTGCTCACCGAAGCACTGAAGATCGGCACCGCCAACGTTCGCTCCTTTACCCCCAACCACCTCGGTCTCTACGACATGTACGGAAACGTCTGGGAGTGGTGTGACGATTTTTTTGATGTCCGGAACAGTCCCGACTCCGTTCGTAATCCTGCGGGCCCGCCCTCGGGGATTGCCCGGGTCATCCGCGGAGGCTCGTTCGTTTCCAGCAATTCCCGATGGTCGCGCGACTATCGCTCTTCCATGAGCCCGAACTCCCGGAGCCCGTTCACCGGATTTCGCGTTGCCCGCAGCATCCCTTCCGTTCCCACGCCCGCCATAACTTCCGCTTCCTTCTTCGCCCGCTATCAGAATGCGCCGTCCGGATTTGCATCCTCAACCGGTCCCTTGTCGCCGGTCCTGGCCCCAAACAGTTCTCTGGAAACCTGGAAGCAGACAAGCGCAGTCCTCCGCGCCAAGTGGGAGCGGTTGCTGCAGCCGCCGAAAACCACAGAAACGGTGCGCACCCGGATGGTCCGGGAAGTCGCGCAGCGTAACTTTTCCGGAAAGATCCTGGAGCTGGAGATGGAGCCGGACATTTGGGAGAAAGTTTACGTTCTCTCTCCGGGAGATGCCGGCCGGCGGAAGCTGCCCGTGATGATCGTTCCGTTCTACGACGTCGACACTCCCGCGGCGGCGGATCTGGGCGGCCGCAACTTCGATCCGGCCAAGGGTGTGAATGCTTTTGCCTATACCGCGGCGCAGCATGGATATCTGGCTGTCGCGGTGCGCTGGTTCGGCGAAAGCTACGGAGAGTCCTACAGCGAGGCGGTGGCGAACCTGGCCCGCCGCCATCCGGAATCCACCGGTCTGGGCAAGTGGGTGGCGGACGCCCGGAAGGTTTGCGACTTCATCGCCACGCTGGCGGAAGCCGATTCCCAACGGATCGGCATCATCGGCCATTCCCTGGGCGGCAAAATGGCGCTTTATGCCGCGGCTCTGGAGCCGAGGATCCAAGTCGCCGTCGCCTCCGAGCTAGGGATCGGTTTTCCGTTCTCCAACTACGACGACTACTGGTATTGGGGAGACCGTCTCTCCCAATTGCCAAAAGGGATGGACCAGCACGAGTTGGTTGCCCTCCTGGCCCCGCGTCCGTTTCTGTTGATCGGCGGAGACGAGTACGACAAGAATGAAAGCTGGCACTACATCAACGCGGCGCGGCCGGTGTATCGGCTATTGGGGCAGCCGGACAACATTGGCTACTTCAACCATCACACCGGCCACACGCCGTCACCCGACTCCGTAGTCGCCGCCTTCGACTGGCTGGATTACTTTCTCAAGCCCTAGAATTGCAAGCGCAGCCCCAACTGCGTGATCCGGGGATCGCGAGCCGACGTCACCTGTCCGAAGGTGGCCGCGCTAAGAGACGTCCCAACGCCCGAGAACTGCGTATGATTCAGCAGATTGAAAAATTCAGCGCGGAACTGCAGAACGACGCGTTCGTGAATTTGTGTTCGCTTGCTGAAAGACACATCCCAATTGTTGATTCCCGGTCCGCGCACGATTCCCCGCCCGGCGTTGCCAAATGTTCCCAGTGCTGGAGTGGCAAAAGATTCGGGGCTGAACCAGCGCTGCAGCGTATGATCGGTCGTCAGCGGAGCTACGATATTCGGCCGCTGGCCGGAGCCGCCAACGCCCGCCGGATCGCCGGGAATTGTAATCGTCAAAGGGTTGCCGGATTGAAAGCTGTTGATGCCGGAAATCTGCCAGCCCTGAAACAGGTACTTGGAAAGTCCCGTCGCGTTCCGGGCAAACGGTAACTCGTATACATAGCTTACGACCAGTACATGAGTGCGATCGAATGACGACACCGCGCGCTCCATACCGCTGGCGGCATAGGAGTTCAGAGGAGTCACGGCGTTATCGATCGTCCGGCTCCAGGTGTAGCTGCCCTGAACCGACAACCCGCGCGAGAACCGGCGCGTCACCGACGCCTGCAGGGAATGGTAAATCGAATTTCCCGAAGTTTCGTAGCTTGATATCGCGCCAAAGCCGGGATAGGGCCGTAAGGCGTTGACATTGACTCCGCCGGCCACCTGAGTATTGGCAACGGGCTGATTGATATCCCGGGTTCGAAGCAACGCCACGCCGCGGGAGCCCACATAGCTGACATCCAGCAGCAGTTCCGCCGGCAACTGGTGCTGCACGCCCAAAGACCACTTCATCAGATAAGGGATGTTCCACGGCGAGGTGAAATTGGTCAGCCCGATCGGAAACACTCGCAGTTCGCCGGATCCTGGATTGCTCAGCCGTGTTGAGAAAATCTGCGCATTCTGGTTGAACGGATAGTTGTTCCGCAACGCCGACACAAACTGCGACCACCGGTCGTGAAACATCCCGAAGCCTCCCCGCAAAACCGTGGTCCCCCGCTCATTCAGCGCGTAAGAAAAACCACCCCTCGGCGCGAATGTGTTGTAGGTCGAGTTGAACGCCGCGTTGCCGAACGGATTCCGCGGAGTGCCCGAAACCGCAACCCCATTGCCGAAATTCTGCGTCCCCGGAACAATCTGGCCGTTCGGCAGCACAACCGCCGCATTGGAGCGGTCAAACAGCGATGGCAGAAAAATCGAAAACTGCCCGTTGTTGTCCTGCTCCGGCTGGAAGTATTCCCACCGAAGCCCCAGCGTCAGGTTCAACCGATTGCTGATCCGCATCTGATCCTGCGCATACAGCGAATAATTCGTCCACTCCGACCGGCCGAACACGTGCGCTGAATTCTCGGTGTATTGGAAAGCGCGCCCGATCAGGAAGTCCGCCAATGCGTCGCCGGTGACGCTGCCGTTGAAGTTGAACGATCCGTTGTTATTCGGATTGCTGTTGTTCTGCGCCTTCTGTTCCATGTCGATCGATCCGCCGATCTTGAACATATGCCGCCCCTTGATCCACGAGAGATTGTCGATGAACTCGTAGGTGTAGCCGCCGATGTTTTGCGGCCAGGAAATCGCAACACCGGCGTAGCCGTTGGCCAATGTCAGCGCCGGAATGAACCCCGAAGAGTCGGTCTGCGAGTTATATACCGTCGGGATGTTCAGGCCGGGCGCCCGGCTTCGCGACGCATTCGGCGATGTCGAGATGGCTAGCGACGGCTCGTAGGATGCAACAGTGACCTGGTTCACCAGCGCCGGACTGACCACCCAGTTCAACGAAACGTTCCAAAGCCGCATGATGTGCGATTGCTCGGAATCGGCAACATACGGCATCGGGTTTGAGGAGAAAAGACCATAGGGACTCAGCAGGCGAGTGCTGTCGATGTTATAGCGGGCAAATAGCTGGAGGCTCGGCGAGATGTTGTAGTCCACGCGCGCCAAGGCCGATCGAAACTTGGTGCCATCCGGTTCCGACGAAGTGTAGTTGAGATTGCCCTGGCTGAATCCCGGAGTGGGCCGCGCGTAGTAAGTCTGGATCAACGCCACAGCATTCGGGTCAATCTGCTGGCTGGGAATAATATTCCCCGGATACGGCTGCCCGGTTGCCGGATCGGTAATTGTCCGGCCTCCCGCAAAGTTGCCGGTAATCTGAGCGTCGGTCGGCACAATGCTCGTGCGGACGCCGGTGTTCTGATAGATCCGCCGGTATTCGTTCGAGAGGAAGAAGAACAACTTGTTCCTGACAATGGGACCGCCGACGGTTCCGCCAAAGTTGTTGTAGCGATTCTTCGGCCGTGAAGCGGCGAAGAAATTCCGCGCGTCGAGTTTGTCGTTCCGGAAGAACTCAAACAGCGTGCCGTGAAACTCGTTGGTGCCGGATTTCGTCACGACATTCACTTGCCCGCCGGAGTTTCGTCCATATTCCGCCGAATAAGCATTCCGCTCGATGCGGACTTCGGCAATCGCATCCAGATTCACCATGCTGAGGTTGTTTCCGTTATAGGTGTCGATGTTCCTGCCGCCATCCAAAGTCCAATTGTTGGAGCTGGTTTGGCCTCCGTTGAAGGAGAACGGCACGCTGGTGTTGGAGCCGAATCCCGGCTGCTGCGCCTGTGCGGAGTTCACGCCGGGTTGCAGCGTCATCAACTGCGTAAAACTCCGGGTATTCAGGGCCAGTTCCTGCACCTGCGTGCCGAAGATCGTGCTGCCTACGTTGGCTGTGGCGGTATCGACTTGCGCCACTTTCGAATCCACTTCCACCGACTCGGAAACCGCGCCCACGCTGAGCGAGGTATCGATCCGGAGCGATTGCCCGGCATTCAAGTCCACGTCCCGGCGGACAACCTTCTGAAATCCAGTCTTCGAAAATTCAATCCGGTAGGAGCCGGAAGGAAGCTGGGGAATCTGGAAGTTTCCCAGGTCGTCTGTTACGGCTTCTCGTTGAAACGGCTGATCGATACGCTGGACGACGATCGCAACGCCGGAAATCGCGGCCCCGGAGGTATCGGTCACCGTTCCCAGGAACGTGCCGGTGTTGAATGTTTGCGCCGGAAGGGCGGCGCTGAAAACTCCCAGGAGAAGGACGGCTTTGAGATTTCCCATAGTCGATCTTACAGCCGGAAGAGGAAAATAGTTCCCCGGTAGTTCAGAAATAGAACTTTAAACCAAACTGAATTTGCCGGGATGTTCGGGAAAAATTCGCCCGGTCGCCGGCCGACGTAATCCGTCCGACAGTCGGAGATCCAATGCCCGCATCGGGATTGTTTAGCTGCGGCGTGTTCGCTAGATTGAAGAATTCCGCCCGAAACTGGAGATTCCGGCTTCGGTTTTCACCGAAGTAGATGGTCTTCTGGAAGCTGATATCCAGCTGGCAGGTTCCCGGGCCCGTCAAAATATTCCGCCCGGCATTTCCGAAGGTGTAAATGGCGGGCGTCGCAAAAGCCGAAGGATCGAACCACCGGTCAGCTGTGCGATTTTCCAGCGTTCCATCGGCAAGCCGGTCCGGGCGGCTGAAGGTCCCGGTATTGGCAACCGAAGTGACAAGCGTCGGAGTAAAGGGCAGTCCGGTTTGCCAGCTGAAGATCGGGCTCATCATCCAGCCCTCTGCCAGAGCACCCGCCAGGCCGCGCAGATCGCTGCCAACCGGCTTGCCTTTTCCAAACGGCAGTTCAAACGTGCCGCTCAGGATGAAACGCTGCCGGACGTCGTAGTCCGATCGCGCCCGGTCGAGATTCGTATTCTTCACGATCATCGGAGTGCCGGCCTCCCCGCGGGCGTTGTCGATACTCTTGCTCCACGTATAACCGGCCAGGAACGTATAGCCATGGGAGAAGCGCTTCTGCATCTTCGCCTGCAGGCTATTGAAGTTCGACATGCCGTCCATGTACATGCTGGTGATGTCGGCCCAGGCCGAAAACGGGCGGCGAGCGGCGATGGCCCCCGGCCCCGGATCGGCCTGGTTGATATTCGATGTGTACATCATCCGGGTGCCTTTGTTCGCCACGGTGATGAACGGTTGGATGTTGCTCTCCCCCAGAGAAGTGAATCCGCCGATCGAGAGAATCGGCAAACCGCCGGCGTAGGCCACTTCGGGACTATTGACGTTGGCAATACCCGCGGCGGCGGCGGCATTCGTTCCCTGCAGAGCGTTGGGAAAGAACGTGCGCTGCCGTGTGAAACCCAGGTGCGTTTCGCTGATCAGTTGCGGACTGAAGATGTGATTCCAGCCGATCGCCAAGCCGTAGGCGTCCAAGTCTTCCGTTGCTCCGTCGATCGACTGGGAATTGCCGATCAATCGATTCGGCAGGATCGGCAGCGTCAGCACCTCCGGATCAACGAGTGAAAAATTCTGGCCCGAGAACCGGCCAAAGACGTTGTCCTTCGCGCCGAATTGATGGTCGACGCGAAATCCGTATTGATTGCTGTCGGAGACCCGCTTCGGGCTCCATAAATAGTTGGCGCCAATGCCCGGCAGAACCGCTTCTGGGGCGGAACCGGTACTGGAGTCCTATTCCATCGGGCAGGACGGCAGCAAATCCAGCGGTCCGGATCTGTTTGAGGCCACGATTTCCGACAAAGCATTCGGAAACGGCACAGCCAAGTCGCAGTTGAAGCTGACCAGCAAGGAAGCCACCGCATCGTTGTCGCTGCTGGTGTATCGGACGGTCGGGCAGGGAGAGGTAGTCTTCGCCACTCATTGTGTCCCGGGTGGAGATTCGTGCTTACGACTCCGCCGGCGCCCCGATTTACATGAAAGATCTGGTCGGCTTCGTCTTCGGCGACTCCAAAGAAGGGGTTTGGTCGCAGGAAATCGAAGACCTTCCATCGATCGCTAAGAAGGTGCAGGTGACCTTCGTTGGCAACTACGAGTGAAGGTCGACCGTTTGGGTCGTTTCCAAAAGGTGCCGGCCCATGGCGTCCAGATGAAGCTCCATGGCCCGGCGCGCGGCCGCCGGGTCGCGATTCTGAACGGCCTGGAAAATCGCCCGGTGCTGGGTCTGAGCTTCCTCTGCATATCCGGGCTTCGTCACAACGTTTCCAATCCACTCGCGCATAAGATTGCGAATCAGCTGGAGCGCATTCAAGAGAATATTGTTGTGCGCAGCCCGGCCAAGCGACAGGTGGAACTCGACGTCTTCCTCCTGAAACCGGGGAGCGTCGGCGAGAGATGCATCCATCGCCTCCAGACGCTCGGCGATGAACTTCAAGTCGTCCTCGCTGGCGCGCTCCGCGGCGAGGGCCGCTAGCTGCACTTCAATAAGTCTTCGAGCCTCGATCAGTTCTCGAGCCTCGCTGTGATCGCTGCCGGTAATGGCCCAAAGCAGCGGACGCGACAGAAATTCCGAGCGGGCGCAAACGAAAGTGCCTTCTCCCAGGCGCGTTTCGATCATCCCCATGATCTCCAGGGCTTTCAGAGCTTCGCGCAACGAAGCGCGCCCAACTCCAAGTTGTTGGCACAGCTCCCGCTCCGGGGGAATTTGCTCGCCCTCCGCCCAATCGCCGCGAATCAAATGGGACACCATCTTCCGGCAAATATCGGCCGTCCGGGTTGTCCTCGCTATTGGCGTCAGGACCAGCTTTCCCATAAGCGTTGATTATACAGTATGATGGTCTGATAGTGGCCTCTCCAGGCCATCTCCTGTTGTTTCAATAAAATATGCCCAGGAATTCCGCCAGGATAACCCTTCCGTGCGCCGGATCGCCAAACCCTTTACAGTAAGATTTCGGTTATGCAAGGATGACTAGGTACGATGGTATGACACCGGGGAAATTCAGAGGCCAGCGCTGGATGATTTGGATCGCCGGGTTGTGGGTGGCCGCTCTCACAGCTCACCTGGTGGCGCAAGACAGCCGGCCGCAGGCAGCGGTGGATCCCGCGTTCGACGAGGTGGCAAAGCCATTTCTCAAGCAGAACTGCGTTCGCTGCCACAACGCGGACGTCGCCATGTCCGGTATTCGTGTGGACCAGTTGGACGGAGCGCTCGAAGACCGCCATCTCAAGTTGTGGGAAGCGGTGGGAAAGCGGATCGCCGAGGGAACCATGCCCCCGAAGGGCCAACCCCAGCCGAGTGCCACGGACCGGCAGCGTATGGAGGAATGGATTCACCGGTCGCTTGACGTCGCTCGCCTGCGGCCCGCGCCAAAGAATGGCCTGGTGCGCCGGCTGACCGTGGCTCAATACCGCAACACGCTGCAGGAGCTGATGGGGTTGGACGACGATCTGACCGAGGCGCTTCCCCCGGAAGCCGTTTCGAGCGACGGGTTTGTGAACAACCGCGAAACGCTGCAATCGTCTCCGGTCCTGCTGGAGGCATATTTCGAGATTGCCGACCAAGCCCTGAATCGGGCGATTGTCGATCCGGCGTCAAAGCCGGCGATTCAGGATTTCAAAGTCGAATTGGGGAGCGGCATCAATTCCAGTCCTCTTCCGGAGAGGCTGATTCTCGGCGCAAACAGCCTGCTGCTCGAAAATCGCGACTTCGTCGTGACGGAGCCTCCCGTGCAAAAGCCCTTTGCTTTCGAACCGCACCGGATGAGAACGAAATACCGCTTCATCGAAGGCTACGCGGGCAACGACACCGTCCGTGGATGGCGGGAATACGACAGCATCTATCACTCGGTCTTCGCTTGCATGCGAGGGAGCCTGGGCTATCCGAAAGGCGCGCCATACAGCACCGTGAAGGACGGTCTCCTGTTACGTCCGGCGATTCCTTCCGATGGGTACTTCGGAGTGGACAGCACCTACGGCCCGAAGGCGAACTTCAAGATTTCGCTGCGGGAACTGCCCGACGATGGCCGGTTTCGGGTAACGGTGAAGGCAGCCAAATATGAGGACGGGTTACTGTTGGATCCGGACACCCCGGCCGCCGATCCCGCGGGCGCGGTGGTGTGGAAGGATCCGCAGACTCCCGGGACCGTCACGATCCGGAAGGCCGGCATTTATCAGGTGGATATCTATCCTGGCAAGAGGCAGGAGCCTTCGACGGCGACCGACGCTTCCCGCCTGGAGGAAGGCCTGGCCGGCTCATGGCTGTCAAAGACCAGTTCCGTTTCCGGCCGGATGGAGGGCAACGCACATCTGGTGGACTCGCCTTTCGGTCCAGCCGCTTCTCTGGATGGAGACGGCGATGCGGTCGCCATTCCCCGCAGCGAAGCGGTGAGCGTGGGCAAGGGTGATTTTTCCGTATCGATTTGGATTCGTCCCGCCAAGCTTCAGAAGTCCGGGATTGTCAATTTGGGTAACACGGGAGGTCACGGATGGTACCTCGACCTTCCCGACGACAAAGGTGCCGTACGGCTGGATTCCTGGGGCCCCGAGAATCAGGAAAACGGAGCGTTGCGTTCGGCGCCAGGCATGATCCGTACGAACGCCTGGCAGCATATTGCCGCTGTGGTCCGGCGCGGGAAAGACTCCACGGTCTATGTGAACGGCTACCCCGTCGCCAGAGGCGCCATCTGGACGGAGAATCTCGATAATCCCAAGGCGAATTTAAATCTGGGGCGGACATTCAACGGCGAGCTGGGGGAAGTTCGTTTATACCGGCGCGCTCTGGGAGAAGCGGAGATCCAAGCGCTGGTGGAGCCGGGACGGCAATTCGTCCAAAAACCCGCCGACGAAGTGTCGCAGGACATTACCCTGACAATGGCCGGCCGGCAATTTCCGGGAATCTTGACGCCTCCCGCATTTCTGGCCGTGCGGCTGCCCGCAGGCCCGCTGAAACTTCAACTGGAACATGCCGGCGTTACGGAGTTGGATCGCGTCGTCCTGACCCCAGTCGTCAGCGGCAGCGAAGTAGCCAAGCGTTTTGTCTCCTTTGAAAAACGAGCGCCGCGGCTGGGAGTCCATCTCGGCCTCCGGCGGGATTGCGGAAGCACGCTGGTGCAAGTCGGGGAGATTCGGACGGTTGCCAGTAGCAAGCTTTCGACCTTTGTTTTCGAAGGCGCCATTCGGAATTTCCCCAATCCCGAAGTAGAGAAAGACAACG
>CAZETQ010000021.1:0-69655 GCA_964515165.1 uncultured Solibacteraceae bacterium
CTAGTGCGGCGACCGCGGCGATGAGGCGGCGGCATCGCTCGCGGTGGAGGCAATCGGCTTCCGTGTGGTAAGCCGGATCGGCAATAATACGCTCCCATTTGCTCCAGATGCATTCGGCAACGCAAGGCTCGCGGCGGCGCCGGTAGAGGTGGGTGATGGCAAGGTTGCGCGCGCAGGTCAGCAGCCAGTCATAGAGGCGTTCCGGACGCTTCACGTTACGGACCGGATCATCCATGTGAAGGACGACATCCTGCGTGATGTCTTCGGCCTCGCTTGAGCTGACGCCAAAACGGACCAGAAAACGAATCAAATCATATCGCCGCACCGAAAAGAGGGCGACGAGATCGTGCAGAAATTCATCGGTGGATGAACGACGCTCATGATGAGCATCGCTGCCGTCGAGAGTCGCTCCGCGTCGATTATCGCTTCCGGCCTCTTTGATAGTCCGCGGATGCGGCTCCTTCTTGCAACTAATTGCGTTTTCTGTGAACAGGTAAGGCATGTCAAGTATGTTGCCGGACTCGGGGGAATCACGCAAAAAGCGCTCGCCTACCGCGGGCTGCAGGCTCGGATCTGCCCAAAGGCTACGTTGCGTTCACGCTGCCCGGGATAAGATTTTCAGATATCCAGCGAATTTGGCGTGGCTTTTATGATCATTGATCCGACGGTTACCCATCCGGCAAATCCCTATCGTTACCTTTACGGCAAGATCGTGCGCCTCAGCTACAACGCAACCGATCGAGTGCTCTCGCATCCGGTGGACCTGATCCGAGGGTTGCTGGCAGGCGATAATCATGTCGGCGGCCGCCTGAAATTCGGTCGGGACAAGAAGCTTTACTTCACCGCCGGCGACCAGATTACGCTCGGACATGTGTCCGTGCAGGCAACCGAACGTTATCTCGGCTGTAAGCAGCGGATCCGTAGAGCCGTGAACGATCGTATTGGTATCGAACCCTAGCGAATGGCCCCACTGGAGCGGGGATTCGAACGAAAGCGAAACAAGAGCCCTAGAGTCAGCTCACATTGTTCCTTCTGCTGGGACTGGAATGTTAATGGCCGCTTCGCAATCCTTCGTCAGGTGAATTGGCTCGGCGAGGAAGTCCCTGTGCCGAGGCCTCGGCTCCAAGCGGTTCACGGTACGGTTCTACTGAAATGCGTTTGTAGCACACGTCCAGCACGGTCAGGTGCGCTGTACCGCCCGGCGCGTGGAGAACTACGCGATCGCCGGCTGCCGATTTCATTAACGCGCGCCCCAGAGGTGACACATAACTGATGTGGTTGCGGTTGAGATCGACTTCGTCGATGCCCACAATGCTAACCACCCGCTCCGTTCCGGCATCATTCGCGTAGCGCACAGTCGCTCCGAAGAATGCCCTCGCCGCCGCTTGCCCCGTTCTTGGAGTTTCCGGGTCAACCACTTCCGCGGCTTCGATTCGCTTCCTGAGAAAGCGAATCCGCCCATCGATCTGGCGCAGTCGTCGCTTGCCGTACTGATAGTCGGCGTTCTCACTGCGATCGCCGTTGCTGGCAGCCCACGCCACCACCTCCGTCACCGCCGGGCGTTCCCTGGTGAGCAGAAACCGGAGCTCATCTGTGAGGCGCTCCAGGCCGCTTGGCGTTATGTAGTTCTTGCTTGGCGTCGCGGGCTCCTCCCCTTGCGGTTTTCTTGTAAAACTTTGTCGCATATCTTTAGTCCTTCCAGCAATCCAGTGGGTGCCACAAAGCTCTTCGGATGTGGATATTGTGATGCCTGTCCATACATTCGCGCCTCGACTCTACTCTGAAGTTACTTAATCACGATCCACAAATAAAACTGGCCCAGGGCCCTAAAAGAGCTTGCCGGCGACGCGCAACTTTTTTGTAGTTGATATCGGTCTCCTCGACACTGGAGCTTCGCACGTAGGAAGCCGTGAACGAATTAGAGGTTAGAGGCCGCCAATGAACGCGGCGTGAAAACACGGTGGGTTGTCCGTGTTCCCTGGGGAGTTCGTCTGGCCAACTGATGGTTTCACGTCTTCCAATCTCTTATTGACGCAAATCCGCCATCTCGGAGAATTGCGGAGGAGGCATAGTGAGCGCGGAATACTCGCGCAAAGTCGTTTCGGGCCAAGTTTCCGAGAGGACGACGTACAGGCACTACCGGAAAGAATATTGTTTGAGATTGGGTTTCGAGTTGGCTTGTTCAGATCACCGATCATCCACCCGAGGCGATGCACGCTGGTAAAGCTCTGCTGTCGCGATCCACTGAATGCAGAGATGACAGCGAGATTCATCGAGGATGGCGCGCCACCGCTGCTGACGACAGTCGAAGTCGATCCGCTATCGTGCTGAGCGTCGTTGGCGATCTGATGAGCGGTGGAGTCACGCAATGACCGGCACGAAAAGTCTACCTCTCAACCGCCGATGGCATACATCGGCCGGGGCGGCGGGACAAACCTGGTCTGATTGTTGATCTCGTGCCCCAGCCATTTTGACGCGACATTCCCTCGAATGACGGCCGCGATCTCTTCATCCGGTGCACCGCTGCGGAGCAGTCCCTTGACGTCCGTCTCCGCGATCGCAAATAAACAGTAGCGAAGCTTCCCATCGGAAGTCAGCCGGATCCGGTTGCAATTCAGGCAGAACGGCCGGCTGACGCTGGCAATGAAGCCGACGCGTCCGCCGCCGTCCGTATAGCGGTATTCCGTCGCCGGAGCGCGAGGGTCGCGATCCGGAATCTCTTCCAGCCGGCCGATCTCCTGCTCGATCATCCGGAGAATGGCATCCGCATACAGGACCTTCGTGCGATCCCAAAGACCCTGGCTGTCCAGCGGCATGAATTCGATGTAGCGAATTTCGATGCCACGCTCGCGGCCAAAACGCGCCAGCGGCACGATGTCCGGCTCCACCAGGTTGCGCACCGCAACGGCATTGATCTTGATCGTCGGAAAGCCGACCTCCAGAGCCTTGTCGATCCCCCGCATCACCCGGTCAAAATCGTCACGCCGCGTGATCTGGAGAAATCGCTGGCGGTCCAGAGTGTCCAGGTGGATGTTCAGCCGGCGTAAGCCCGCATCGTAGAGCGCCTGGGCTTGATCGGCCAGCAGAACGGCGTTGGTGGTCAGCGCAATGTCATGAATGCCCGGCACCGCCACGAGCATCGAGACAAATTTGTGGAGATCGCGCCGGACCAGTGGCTCCCCGCCGGTGATCCGAATTTTGGATACGCCCAACTGCGCAGCCACGCGGACGAATCGCTCGATTTCCTCATATCGCAGAATCTCGGAATGAGGAATATACTCCGCTCCGGTCTCCGGCATGCAGTAGAAACATCGGATGTTGCACCGGTCGGTGACCGAAATCCGAAGATTGTCATGCAGGCGGCCGTAGCCATCAATCAGCGGCGCGGAGGACGGCGCGTTCATCGAAGGCGCAGCATCCGGTCAATGGGCCGGCGCGCGGCATCCATCAGCTCCGGAGACAGTTCCACGCGCGGGGAAAGGTCCCGCAGGCAGTCGCGAAGTTTCTCCAGGGTGTTGCGCCGCATATACGGACACTCGCTGCAATTGCAGTTTTCGTTAGGAACGAAATAGAAGCTCTTTTCCGGGGCGCGGCGCTGCAGCGAATGGCCCACTCCGCTCTCGGTCATGACGATGAATTCCTTCGCCGTGTGCTTCACGCACCAGTCGATGATCGCCGATGTGGATCCGATGAAGTCCGCCATGGCCAGAACATCCGGCGGGCACTCCGGGTGCGCGGCCACCAGCGCCTGCGGATGCTCCATCCGGACCTTGGTCAAACGGCGAGCGGCGAATGTCGCGTGCACGATGCAAGCGCCCTGCCAGATCTTCATATTCTCGCGGCCGGTTTGCCGCTTCACGAAATTGCCCAGATTGATGTCCGGCAGAAACATGACGGGCTGGTCCGCCGGAATGGAATTCACGACATCCACCGCATTCCGGGAAGTGCAAATAATATCCGACAGCGCCTTCACTTCGACGGACGTATTGATGTAGGAAACAATCACGTGATCCGGGTGCCGGTCCTTGAAGGCCTGCACCTGGTCGGCGGGGCAGCTTTCCACTAGCGAACAGGAAGCGTCGCGATCCGGCACCACTACGATGCGTGTCGGATTCAGCACCTTCGCCGTCTCGGCCATGAACCATACGCCGCAGAACGCGATCACACCCCCGTCGAACTCCTGAGCCTTGCGAGCCAGCTCCAGACTGTCGCCAACGGAGTCAGCCAAATCCTGAATTTCCGCTTCCTGGTAGTGATGAGCCAGCAGGATCGCGCGCTTCTCGCGTTTCAAGTCCAGGATTTCATCAGTCAGGGAAGCTACTGCAGGCATCGGGGGAGAACTCCTATTTGTATTTTAGCCGGGGAAACGCCTTAGCGGACCGGCGAAAACGGCAAAGGCCGGAGAAACCAGCTGGAAATGTTCGAGACGATTTCTCCGTCGGAAAGTCCCGGTGTCGATCGGAGCTTGGCCCAGTCCGGGTCGCCGATGAACTTATTCCAATTGGCTTCTCGAGCCGCAAAATTTTCATACGCCAGCATATAGACCAGGCACGGCTGGTTCGGTCCGGCGATCATCTCCCCGAAGAACACCGGCTCCAGGCCGGTCTTTCGGAAGATGGCGATTTCGCCGTCGTTGAACATCCCAATCTTTTTCTTCAGCGTGTCGCCGTTGTTCGATTCGTATGTCCTCAACTCAAATACTCGGGGTTTGGAAGCCGCCTGCACCGCAAGCGACGGCATTCCGTCGAACGCTTTCAGAAGCTGCGTTTCCATTCGTAGATGATTAGTCGCGACCGGAAGTTTCGGCCGCGCTTCTTCAAAGGCCGCCAGCGACGCCCAACTGCGCAGCGCCATGACGAATGGCGCTCGCGGAGCCAGGTTCGCGGCAAAATACGCCGGCGAGGCTCCGGCTTTCACCGAGGCCGGCAGATCGCTCTTTTCGAGAAACTCCGTCAGCTTGCCCGTCATGTTGTCGGTAGTGTTGCGCAGATAGAAATAGCGCAGTTCAAAGATCGCAGGTTTCGAGTTTTGAGCTTGCATGAAGGCAGGAAGAAAAGGGGTGGCCAAGGCGGTGCGTCGGGTCATGAACTGGTCTTCATTGCCAGTATGAGCGATTCCATGTGATGCAGGTACTTGTCCAGCGCCGCCCGGCCCGCCGCCGTCAGCTTGAACTCCGTCTTCGGCATGCGATTCGAAAAGCTCTTGGCGCAGGCAATGTAGCCCGCGTCTTCCAGTTTTCGCGCATGGACGCTCAGGTTGCCGTCGGTCAACCCCATCAACTTTTTCAGATCGTTAAAGGTCAACGATTCATTGGCTGCCAGCGCGCTGATAATCCCCAGGCGCACGCGCTCGTGAATCAGCCGGTCCAACTCTAGCGGATGTGGAGGCGCCTCCAGTGCCGGAGTGGCCGCCATCGCCTGTTTCATTGCGGTTTGCTTAGCCACCGTACCTCCTTGCGACGATCACTCCGAAAACAATATGGGCGACACCGAACGTCAAGGCCAGCAGCCAGTTCCCCCAGGCGGCTGGGGCGAACAGAGCCGCTCCTCCGAGCGTCACAAATACCGCGCCCATCACCGGAACGGCGCCTACCGAAAATGCCCCACCGCTCATGACCGCCGCTCCGTAGGAAACGATCCAGACTCCCGGCAGCATACCGGTCAATCCGGAACGCCACAGCGCGGCCGTCAGTAAACCGCCGACTGCGACCGGAGGGGCGAAGCTCAACGCAAATTTGCGAGCTGGCGCGGACAGGAGAGATGTTCCGTTGCGCATGGCCTTCTCCATCATCCCGAAGGCTCCAACGCCAATCGCCAGCATTCCCTCGCCCAGCCACGTCGCCAGCCACAACTCATCGGAAGATTGCTGGGCGGCGATGAACGCTGCAATCAGCGCGGTGATTCCCATGACGACCCCTGCCCAACCGGGAACCGCCGTGAACGGCACAGAGCGCTCCATCGTCTCGCGGATGTAGCGAAGGTTGTCGATCGCGCGGGTATGAATCGGCTGCGGGGTAGCCACGCCCTCAGTATAACAAGTGCTTTGTTGTACAGAGTCAAGCGGCGAACAGCGGAATCTGGACTCCCGGCAGCGTTTCGGACTTCGTCGAGGGGCGCTCTTGGAGCCCGTACTTGGTGCGAAGGAAATGCGCCCGCCCTTCGATCAGCTGCGGATACGCCCCGCTCAGGTACGCTTGATTTGCAAACATTTGCTCAAAACGCGCGACCAGATCCGGAAAGCGGTCCCGCAGAAAGGGCAGGAACACCCCGTAGGAACAAGGCTTCAGGAAAACAGGGTTGGCCCAAACGGAGCGGGCACCTGCGCGCGCCGCCGCGGCAACGACCGACTCCAGTGACTCCAGGGCATCCGTTAATCCGGGAATCACGGGACTCAACGATACTCCGGTTCGCACCCCGGCGTCTGCCAACGCCTGAACTGCTTTCAAGCGGAGAGAAGGACGGGGAGCCCGCGGCTCGATCAGCCGGGCCAGTTCCTCGTTCGTGGTCGTGATCGTCAACGTCACTCCCACCCGATTTCGGCGGCCCATCTCGACAAACAGGTCGATATCTCTCTGAACCAGGTCCGACTTGGTGGTGAGATAGATGCTTCTTCCATAGTCCTTCGCGAACATTTCCAGCATCTTGCGAGTCAGCCCGTAGCGACGCTCCGCCGGTTGATAGGGATCGGTGGCTGTACCGATGGCGATCGTCTCGCCCCGGGGGATTCGAGCCAGCTCGCTTGCAAACGACGACGCGCTCCAGTGCTTGGCAAAGATTTTAGTTTCAAAATCCGGTCCAGGGGAAAGATCCATAAATTCATGGGTATAGCGCGCGTAGCAGTACTTGCACGCAATCTCGCATCCCCGGTATGGGTTGATCGTCCAGTCAAACGGCTTGTTCGTGCTGCTGCATCGGCCAATCCAGCTCCGGGTCTCGATCTCCCGGTACTCTACGACGGACTTGGCTTCCAGGAGGCTGCTTTCCGCAGCGAATCGGGCGATTCCTACGAGTGGCACCTGGTCATATTCGCCTTTTATTCTCCAGATGTCAAGGCCACGGTTTAGCGCAAGATCCGGTACAAATTCGAGTAGTCGTCCGTCCACAGCGGAGCACTCGGCTCCGGCGCCAGTTGGCTCTGCACCGCCCGGAATGCCGGAAGCTCAAACACCGCCGGATCGTTCGAAATCAGCACCCAATCCGAAGGAAACTGCTCGCCCGCTCCCGAGGCTCGGTCCGCCGCCAGCATCCAGGGTTTTTCCAGAGCTTCGGCGATCCGCTGCACCACAGGATTCAGATTCAGGTACTTGTTCGAAACATGGATCGCCACCACGCCGCCCGGACGTAGATGGCGAAGGTAGAGATCCACCGCCTCCCGTGTCAACAGGTGCACCGGAATGGCGTCGCTTGAAAATGCATCCACCGCCAGAACGTCGAATCCGTTCGGCGGCTCGCTCTCCAGCGATAACCGCGCATCGCCCATCACCACCTGCAGATCCGCTGCGCAATCGCGGGTGTAGGTAAACCAAATTCGGGAAATCTCGAGCACCAGCGGATTGATCTCATAAACTTTGAAGTAATCGCCCTTTCGGCCATAGGCCGTCAAAGTTCCGGTACCCAGGCCGATCACGCCCACGCGCATCCCGGGCCTGCGCAGCGACAGAATCGAAACTCCCACCCCGGACTTCTCGCCGTAATACGTCGTAGGCGTTCTCTTCCGCTGCGACGCCACGAACTGCGACCCGTGATTGATCGTTCCGTTTACCAGCGTTCTGATGCGGGTTCCGTCGAAATCGGAGCCACGCTCGGTGACCCGCACCGATCCGTAAAAGTTGCGAGCCCGAAACACATTGTCTGCCGTAATCGCCCGCACGTCCTCATAGACGGTCATCACCAGAAACACCGGCATGGCGGCCCAGAGAAAATCGGTCAGCCACGACCGCCGGTAAACCGCAAACAGCGCCACAACCGAAGTCATCGCCATACCGATCGTCAATTCATAGCGGAATGGCAACAGCAGCGGAGCCGCCACGCTCACCAGGAATCCGCCCAGCGCACCGCCTGCCGAAATCATCAGGTAAAACCCGGTGAGGTGCGAAGGATGCGGGCGGCGGCGCGCGATCTCTCCATGACAGAACATACACACCACAAACAACGCCACGCAGTAGCCGAAGATGTAACCCTGGATGTTTCTGGCGTCTGTGGTGTGCTTCCAGAACGGATAGGCCATCCCGCCCAGGGCAAGCGCCAGCAGATATGCAAAGAAACCCGGACTGTACCAGCGGTCGCTTTCAAAGCACAGCATAAAGCTCAACAGATATAGCGAAAGCGGCAGAATCCACAGGAAGGGAATGGCTGCGACGTTCTCGGAAAGATAGGCGGTCACCGCCAGGAGGAGAATGGAAGCGCAGGCCGCCAGCGCCAGCCACAGGATCTTGTCGAAAAAGGACGGCATTGGTGGCGGGCTTGCAGTTTCCTCCGCCTGCCCGGGCTCGGCGGCTTCTCCGGATTCCACCACCGGCGCGGCCAGCTCGATCGGCTCCGTAAACTCCAGCGGCGCCGGTGACGCGGAGGGCTCTTCCGCAGGCGCCTTTCTTGCCACGTACACGCAACTCGCGGCAAACACCAGGTACAGCGCCGACCACACATACGCCTGCATCCGCAGCGGCACCGCCGGCTCCACCGCAACCGGATAGGCCAGCAGAGCGAGTAGCGATCCGAAATTGGACAGCGCAAATAGTCTGTACGGTAGCCTGCCCGGATAGCTATGCGCGTACCACGCCTGGATCAGCGGGCTCGTCGTCGACAGCATGAAATACGGCAGCCCCACCGACAGCGTCAGCACCAGCAGAATGCCCAGCAGCGGATTACCGCTTCCTTCGGGTTTTAGAAACGCTTTGGGCAGGATCGGCAGCGAGAGCGCGCTCAAAAGCAGCAGAACCGTATGCACCCGAGCCTGCCAGGTTCGCGGACGGGCCGAGATCCGGTGGGCGTAGGCATATCCGCCCAACAGCGCCGTCTGGAAAAACAGCATGCAGCTGGTCCAAACCATCGCCGACCCGCCGAACCACGGCAAAATCAGCTTCGCTATCAACGGCTGGACCTGAAAAAGAAGAAACGCGCTGATAAAAATGGTCAGTGCATACGGCAGCATGTATGGTCTTGCGCGATCTTACCGCAAGGCCTGTTCCAGATCCTCGACAATATCCTCCACCGCCTCGATCCCCACCGATAGCCGTACCAGGCTTTCGGTAATCCCCATCCGCTCCCGCTGCTTGGGCGCCAGGTCGCGATGGGAACTCATCGGCGGATAGAGAATCATCGTGTGGACGTCGCCCAGCGACGTCGCCGGCACAATCATCCGCAGCCTGTTCATGAAACGGAAGACGTCTTCCTTCGAGGCGTCTTTCAGCTCAAAGCTCAACATCGCTCCCGTCAGCCCCGCGGGAAACAGCCGGCGAATGACCTCGGCGTCCGGGTGGTTCGGATCCCCGGTGAAATGAATCCGGCTGATCCGCGAATGATTCTTCAACCACTCGAAAACGCACTGCGCGTTCCGGCACTGCCGTTCCATCCGCAGAGGAAACGTCTTGATCCCGCGCATCGCAAGATAAGCGTTGAACGGCCCCATCACCGGCCCGCAAATGCGGGAAAGTGACCGCACCGTCGCCATATGAGCGGCGTCCCCGGTGATGAAGCCCCCCATCACGTCGCCGTGACCGGAAAGATATTTGGTCGCGCTATGAACCGTCAGGTTCGCCCCATGCTCAAGCGGGCGGATCAGCAGCGGAGTGGCAAACGTGTTGTCGACAATCAGCGCCGCTTCGTACTGGCGCGACAGCTCCGCGATCCGGTCCATCTGCGCCACCCGCAGCATTGGATTGGAAACCGTCTCCATCAGGACGCATCCTGGCCGGAACTTGGCCAGCTTCTCCTCAACCGCCTTCAAGTCGCAGACATCGATGAGATTCACTTCGCAGCCGAACGGCTCCAGCACGCTCTGCAGCAGCTTCACCGTCGCCCCGTAAAGGTCCTTGGACGCCAGAATCGATTTCTTCCGGTCCAGTAGCGCGGCGTCGATCGCCATGCGGATGGCGGACATGCCGGTAGACGTTGCCAGAGTTCCTGCTCCGCTCTCCAGCTCGCTGACCAGCTCTTCCAGCGCCGAGTTGGTGGGGTTGTCGTAACGGCTATAGGCGAAGCCCGCTTCCTCCTGCCCGAAAACCCGATCCACGGTTTCAATGTCTTCGTAGTAAAAGCTCGACGACGCGTAAATGGGTGTCGTCACAGGAATCTGGCGGCCCGCCGCCTTCCGGTCCCCGGCGTGAATGGCCTGGGAAGCGATTTTCATTTTCTTTTCCAACGAGCCCCGTCCTTGGTATCTTCCACAATGACGCCTTCGGCCAGAAGCTGGTTCCGAATCTCGTCCGACCGCGCAAAGTTTCTTTGTTTCTTCGCCTGCGTCCGCTCCTCCACCAGTTTTTGAATGTCCTCGTCGGAAAGAGAAGTCGCTGCTACATCCGTCCGCAGAACGTCGAAAATCGAGTCGAAGTGGCCCAGAAAGTCTAGAACCGGTTGAACATTGCCTTGCTGGCACGCCCCCGCATCCATCGCGCTGTTGGCGTCCCGGACAAACTCAAAGACGGCCCCCAGGGCTTCGGCAGTGTTCAAATCGTCGTCCAGCGCCTCGTCGAACTGTGCGGTAGCCTGAGCCGTCCGGTCGAGTAAATTCTGATTTGTTCCTTCCGGAAACGATGCCGTCTCCACCCGAAGCTTAAAATTCCGAAGCCGCTCCACCGACGTCGCCGCCGCCTGGAGAGCGTCCAACGTAAAATTCAGCTTCTTCCGGTATGGTACCGACGTCAGCAAGTACCGCAGCGCCTCCGGCGCATAGCCCATCTCGACAAGGTCCCGGAGCGTGTAAATATTTCCCAACGACTTCGACATTTTCGTCCGGTCGATCGAAAGATGCTCGGAGTGCAGCCAGTAGCGGGCGAACTGCCTGCCCGACCGGGCTTCTGACTGTGCAATTTCATTCTCGTGATGGGGAAAGGTTAGATCCACCCCGCCGGCGTGAATATCTAGCGTATCTCCTAGATATTTCATAGCCATACACGAACATTCGATGTGCCAGCCGGGGCGCCCGTCCCCGAGTGCCGAATCCCAGTACGGCTCCCCGTCTTTCCGTGCTTTCCACAGAACGAAATCGCGGGCGTCGTCCTTATCATACTCGTCTACGTCGATCCGGGCACCCGCCCGGATCCCCGAAAAGTCCTTGTGGGACAACTTTCCGTACTCTGGGAATTTTGAGATTGAGAAATATGTCGAGCCGTCGCTCTTATAAGTATAGCCTTTCGCTGTCAGATCTTCGATGAACTCCACCATCTCCGGAATGTGATCGGTGGCGCGAACCATCTTTTCAGGACCTTGAAGCCGTAGTTTGGCGATGTCGTCCAGGAACGCCTGCTCGTACTTGGCCGTGAACTCCTTCAGGCTTAGACCGGCCTTCGCCGCATCCCGGATAATCTTGTCTTCGATATCCGTAATGTTCATTACATGCTGGAGTACGAAACCTCTGGCAACCAACCAGCGCCGCAAAATATCCTGGAAGGTAAATGTGCGCAAATTGCCTATATGCACGAAGTTGTAGACGGTGGGACCGCAAGTGTACATGCGGACGGTTTTGCCATCCAGGGGTACGAAATCCTCCACCACCTGGGAGAGGGTATTGTAGAAGCGCAAAGCCATCGGTTTAGAGGAGATAAGACTACATAGTACCAGGACGCAATTAACACAAAGTACACGCAAAATCTCACGTTGAACCTTGACTTCCCCTGCACCTTCGTTGACTATTAAGCAGTCGGGGTTTGATAAAACGATGATAAGAACCTTTCGGAGGTCTGAATGTTAGGAACAGCTGTATCAAGACTTGGCCTTCTGCTGGTAACAGCCGGCATGACGATTCCAATGCATGCCGCATTGATTGAAGGCGTTTTTAATTTTAGAGGCACTATCCAGGTAACGTCGGATGGCGCATTTGACTTTCTCCCGCTCGGTGGAGGCCAAGGCAATACCATATTGGGCACCCTGGGCTTCACAGAAGATTTTGTAGATGCAGAGGGTACAACGGGGACATTGAGCGACCTGAATGCGCCGGCTCCCGGGCCCGTGAACATCGCGAACTTTATCAGTTTGGCTGCGCGTGATAGCTACGCCTTCACTGCCTCGGGCATCAATGCCGGAATCTTCGATTCCGGAAGCTGCGGTACGTTCCCGGCGGCCGGAGGCCAGACCTGCACGATCCCCGGCGGGGCCGTTAACTTTACGAACTTGACGTCCGGCTCTAGTCAGGCGTCGATCACGATGGTAGGTACCGTATCGGATGGCAGTGGAGACGATCCGTCAGATTTCTACGCAATCATCACGGCGACCTTCTCGAACCTGAACTATCAAACGGTTTTGGCCAATCTCCAGGCCAAAATTCCGATGGAAACCAGCTTTGCTGCAAGCGTAGTCGTCACCCCTCCGACACCCAGTTCGGTGGTCCCGGAACCCGCTTCGATGATGGCGGTCGGTTGTGGATTGGCGGCGCTTGGTATCTTGGGTCGCCGTTTCCGTCAGAATTAAGAGTCCAAATACTAGGGCCGCATTTCTTGAAACTGCGGCCCGTGGTACTTTTGGCGACGATTGGTACTGATTGCTCTGGGAAAATAGATTATTATTAACTGGTTAACTGATTCAACGAAAAAAAAATTAAAGAGAACCCTCGGAGGTCCCTAAAATAAAATGCTTGCGAAAACAATTCTTCGGCTCGGCCTATTGAGCTTATCCCTGACGGCCGCCCTTCCTGTTCATGCCACTCTCATCGCTGGAAATTTTAACTTTTCCGGTACCTTGCAGGCGTACGGGAACTTTCAGTTCGACTTCGCTCCGCTCGGGGGAGGAGATGGCGATATTTCCCTCGGCGCCGCTGGCTTTGTCGGCAATTTTGTCGGTACGGAAGACACAACCGGTACCATCCAGGATCAGAGCTCTCCTCCTGGTCCGACGAACATTCCGAATTTCATCACTTTGGCTGCGCTGCCCACCTATAATTTCACCGTCACCAGTGTGAACCCTGGAGTTTTTGGTGGTGGCCAGTGCTTTATCGCCGCTTCGGCTGGTCAAACTTGCACAACTCCTGGTTCCCTCGTCAATTTTGTTAATCTGACGAACTCCTCCAGCACTGCTTCTTACGTGTTGGAAGGAACGGTTTCCGACGGCAGCGGTGATCCTGCTTCAACCTTCATCGCAACCTTCACCGCGAGCTTCGCTAACCAGTCCTATCAGCAGGTTCTGCTCCAGCTTCTCAACAAGGGCTTTGTGGAAACCACCTTTGCTGTGGACGTTACCGTTATTCCTCCGTCTCTTGTGCCGGAACCGTCCTCCATGCTCCTGCTAGGTGGCGGGCTCAGCTTGCTGGGTCTTATCGCCCGGCGGCGCATCAGCGCCAGCTAGACTTCCTCCCGGTCGGCATGTACGACCGAATGGTCTTCTAGCGATTCTAAGTGTGTAGTCAGTTCGACCGGCGAGCCAAATTCCTTGGCTAGCCGGTCTTCTATTTTGGTCGCCAACCGGTGCGCTTCTCCAATCGGCGTCGACTTCGGAAACAGCAGATGGGTAATCACCAACAGCCGCTGGCCCGTGGATCGAAACCGCAGCTCATGAAACTGCACCCCGTAATCTGCACAGATCGCCGTCAGCTTCTCCGTTAACGCGGCGGCTGTCTGAGGGTCGGAATAATCGAGCAGGCCCTTCACGCTGCGCGTCACCAATCCCACTCCGGACCACAGCAGGTGCAGGGCAACCACGATGGCGCAAATCGGATCGAAAGGCTTCCAGCCCGTCAGCAATACCAGCCCCAATCCCACAACGACGCCGAAGCTCGTCCAACTGTCGCTGAGAACATGCTTTCCGTTGGCCTCCAAAATGATGTTGTGCTCGCGCCGGCCCGTTCGGATCAGATACCATCCCAGCCAGAGATTCACCGCCGCGGCCGCCAGAATGATGGCCGTACCTCCGGTCAAGTAGCGAATCGGTACGCCCTGTACCCAACGCTCCACTGCCGTTACGATGATGCCTAGCCCAGCGACGGCAATTAACGCCCCCTCAAATCCCGCGGAGAAAAAGCTGATCCTCTCATAGCCGAACCGGAATCTCTCTGTTGCTGGCCGATTCGCCAGCCGGGCCGAGAAGGCTGCGAAGCCGACAGCGATCACATGGATGACCGACTCGGCGGCATCCGACAGAATCGCCGCGGAGCCGGTCAGCAGCCAGGCAGTGGTCTTGCCGGCCAGCATCAAAATGCCAACCGCCAGCGAAAGGTTCATCGCTCGATGAGAAGCCGATTTCGTACTCACTGCCTCTCAGCGTACTGCCTATATCCGCGCGGCCCCAACCCCCGGCGCAGCCTAAACTGAATATTTGCGATTTCAACTCGAGGCGGTCTGTCCGGTGACCGGCGCGCGCGCCGGCACATTGCACACTTCCCATGGGACAGTCCCCACTCCGATCTTCATGCCTGTCGGAACTCAGGCAACGGTCAAAGGCTTGACGCCCCGGGATCTTGCCGCGGAAGTCGATCCGCCCATCATTCTGGCGAACACCTACCATCTCTTTCTTCGCCCTGGCCACGACGTGGTGGAGCGGCTCGGCGGGCTGCACAAGTTCATGCAATGGGACCGGGCCATCCTGACGGATTCCGGGGGATTCCAGGTGTTCTCGCTCTCCAAGCTCCGGAAAATCACCGAGCAGGGAGTCGTTTTTCAGTCCCACCTCGACGGATCCCGTCATCTCTTTACTCCGCAGTCGACCGTCGATGTTCAGCTCTCTCTTGGCTCCGACATCATGATGGTGCTCGATGAATGCCCACCCTTTCCCGAGACCCGGAAGAAGGTGGAACGGGCGATGCACCGCACCATTCGCTGGGCGGAGGAAGCCTTTGCGCACTACCGGTCCGCGCGTGCAGACCGCGTGGCGAACCACGCTCTGTTTCCCATCGTACAGGGAGGCATGGAAGCGGATCTCCGGCGCTTCTGTGCCGGGGCCCTGGTTCCGCTGAACGCTCCCGGGTATGCCATTGGCGGCCTTTCCGTAGGCGAGCCGCGTCCCTTGTCTTTAGAAATGACCGCCGCCAGTACTGGAATTCTTCCGCAAGAGAAGCCTCGTTACGTCATGGGTGTCGGGCTTCCGGAGGAGCTGCCGGAATATGTGGCGTGCGGCGTCGACATGATGGACTGCGTCATGCCCACACGCAACGCGCGTAACGGGACATTGTTTACGTCCGGAGGCCGCGTTTCCATCAAGCAGGCACGGTATCGCGATGATTCCGGGCCACTTGATTCAAAGTGCGGGTGCTATACGTGCCGCAATTTTTCCCGGGCGTATCTGCGCCATCTTTTTATGGCCGGAGAGATACTTTTCTCGACGCTGGCCACGATTCACAATCTCCGGTATTACCTTGACATCGCACGGCGGATGCGAGAGTCTATCCTCTTCGGGGTTTTTCCACAGTTTCTACAGGAGATTCGATCCGCAGCGTCCAACCCGGAGTAGTACTCTCTAGTAGTCCACAGCAGCCCTGACAGCATAGAATCTAAAGAACGAAAATGCAGCCCAGTCCTTGGCCCGGTCTTCTCTCCATCCTCGCGATCTTCGGCATTTTCTATTTCCTGCTCTTTTTGCCCATGCAGCGCCAAAAGAAGCAGACCAAAGCGATGCTTGCGGGGTTAAAGAACGGCGACGATGTGGTGACAACCGGCGGCATGATCGGTACAATTTCAGCCATCCATGATGACGAGACCCTGACGTTGCGGCTCAAGCCGGACAACGTGAAGGTACAGATCTCGAAGTCGGCGGTTGCCGGCCTTCTGAACCCCAAGAGTAGTTAGCGTAGCGAAACGTTTTAAGGAAACGCGGTATTCGATGCAAAGAAGCCTTCTCATCAAGATCCTGATGGTCGTTGCGATCATCCTGGTCTGCATCTACGGGATCATCGGAATTCCCAAGTCGAAAGAGGAGCTGATCGCCAACTGGAATCACAATATCCGTCTCGGTCTCGATCTGCGCGGCGGCAGTCAATTGATGCTGCAGGTGCAGGTGCAGGATGCGTTCAAGGCCGAGGCCGATCAGGTTATCGATCGCCTGAAGGACCAGTTGCGCAATGCTGGCATCAATTACACGTTGCTCGACCGGAATGATCCGCCGACGATCTCCGACGCCGGTAAAATTGAAGTGACCGTAAAGGGCGTAGACGCCACCAAGGCCGGCAATTTCCGCAGCATCGTGACCGACAACTTCCAACAGTGGAATTTGACGGCGCTCAATTCGACCGATTATCGCCTGAATCTTAAACCGACCGAGGCGCTGTCGCTGCGCAACGACACCGTGACGCGCACGATGAACACCATCGAGAACCGCATCAACGGTCTCGGTCTGGCGGAATCTTCCGTCCAGCAAAGCGGCCGCACGGAAGATGAAGCGGAGATTCTGGTGCAACTGCCCGGCGTGGACGACCCGGCGCGCATCAAGCAGATTCTGCAGACCGCGGCGTTGCTCGAAATCAGCGAAGTGCGCGAGGGCCCGTTTGCCGGTCGCGAGGCCGCGCTGGCGCAGTTCGGCGGCGTGCTTCCTCTCAATACCAAGCTGGTGAAGCAGGGAACGCGAACGGGCGAAAGCGCGGGAGACACGTGGTACTTGCTCACACGAATTCCGGTGATAACCGGACGCGACCTGCGCGATTCCAGGCCGGCCCAGGATCCTTCCAACGGTAGTTGGGAAACCAGTTTCGTTCTTTCGCAGGACGGCGCGCGAAGGTTTGAGCGGTTCACAGAAGCGAATATCGGCAAGCGCCTGGCCGTCGTGCTGGATAACAACATTCGCAGCGTCGCGACCATCCAAAGCAAGATTGGAGACTCCGGCCGCATCTCGAACATCGGTTCCCAGCAGGATGCGTCGGATCTTGCCTTGGTGCTCCGTGCAGGTTCGTTGCCTGCGGGAATTTTGTATGGGGAGGAGCGCACTGTCGGTCCTTCGCTCGGCGCCGACTCGATTCAACAGGGCCTGAAGGCCGGTGTCATCGGCATTTCCGCAGTGATTTTAGTGATGCTGATGTACTATAAGCGCGCTGGAATCAATGCGACGCTCGCGCTTATTTTGAACGCCGTTATTTTGATCGCAGTGCTAGCCTATTTCGACGCAGTCCTGACTTTGCCGGGCATTGCCGGAGTTATTCTGACCATCGGTATGGCGGTCGACTCCAACGTGCTGATTTTTGAAAGAATTCGGGAAGAGCTGCGTACCGGCAAGGCTGTCCCGGCGGCCATCGAGGCAGGGTTCAGCAAGGCGTGGTGGACGATTGTGGATACTCACGTGACGACAATTGTTTCCTGCGCGTTTTTATTTATCTTCGGTACGACCGCAGTGAAGGGATTTGCAGTCACACTGGTGATCGGACTTTTGGCGAATGTTTTCACGGCGGTATTCGTATCGAAGGTGATTTTCGAGTGGGAACTCTCGGGCAAGCGGCAGGTTACGGCCCTGAGCATTTAAAAGTACTGGTTGGACCGAATTGAACGGAGCCAGACGGGAACCATTAGCGGTGGCACGGTGTCTATGGCATTTACCAGAGAGCCGACTGCCGCGGACGGCGGATTGAATGGAGTTATTTAAGAATTCGAATTTCGACTTTCTGGGCAAGAAGTGGCCCTTTATCATCATTTCGCTGCTTTTGACGGCGATCGGCGTGGGAAGCCTCATCGTCAAGGGCGGTCCGGAATACGGGTTGGATTTTAAGGGCGGCGCCCTGATGAATGTGCGGTTTGCGGAACCTCCCCGCATTGAGCAGATCCGCTCGGCGATTGCCTCGAAAATTTCCGGTGAAGTTACGGTACAGGAAATCACTTCCGGCAACAACGAAGTAATGATCGGTACGGAACTGAAGAGCGAGAAGGAGTTGGAATCGGTGCGGTCGGTGATGGTTGAGACTCTGGATGCGACGTTCGGTCAGCCATCCAGCGGCAAGCTCGATTTCAATAACTCTTCCCAAGCGGTTCTGGCGGAGCGGATGCGGGGTCCGCTGCAGAGCGCCGGCGTGCCTCTGTCCGAAGAGCAGTTGCAGGACTTGATGAAGGCGATTCTGAATTACCGGAATACGCCGCCCCGCTCCGGACTGGTGCGGTCTCTGGATGAGTTGTCTGGTGTCCCTGGGGTTACCCCGGCGGTGCTGACCGCTCTCAAGGCGGAAGCGTACCCGGCCGGCTTTGCGATTCGCGGTACCGAAGTGGTCGGCCCGAAGGTCGGTGGCGAACTTCGAATGAAGGCAATTCAGGCAACGTTGTTGGCATTGGCGGGCATGTTGGTTTATATTGGCTTCCGGTTCGAGTTCATTTACGGATTCGCGGCGGTTCTGGCGGTATTCCACGACACCGTGGTAACGATCGGGTGCTTCTCGTTGTTCGACAAACCGATTGATCTGACGGTGGTGGCGGCTCTGTTGACTCTCGTGGGTTATTCGATGAACGACACAATCGTGGTGTTTGATCGAATCCGGGAGAACTTGAAGCTGATGCGCCGCGAGAAGTTTGAGACCCTGGTGAACTTGAGCATTAATCAGACGCTCAGCCGGACGATTCTCACCTCGGGATTGACTTTCTTGACGGCGGTGGCGTTGCTGATTTGGGGTGGTCCGGTTTTACATGGATTCGCATTCGCGCTGGTGGCGGGAATTTTGGTAGGAACTTTCTCCTCCATCTTTATCGCCAGCCCGATTTTGGTATTCTGGCAAAACTTCATGTCGAAAAGAGGTCCTCTCGGTGGGGCGGTTGCCGTTCCGGCAGCTACGGGAAAGAAGTTGACGAAGTAATCTGACATCTCCGGCGCCGGTTCTTGGTCAGACCGCCGCCGTGAGGGGAAAGGGTGGCATTCATGTTTGAGCAGTCATTGATCGAAGAAAAGAACAAGACGCAAAAGGCGTCTTCGATTCTTGTTTCGTTCCTGGTGCAGGTTGCCTTGATATGTGTTCTGGTGGTGATTCCCCTGATCTATTTTGAGGCGATTCCAATGGCGTCGTTGTCGACCGGATTGGTCGCGCCGCCGCCGCCGCCGCCTCCTCCTCCTCCCCCGGCTCCTGCTGTGAAGGTTGTCAAGACTCCGCCTCGCCAGATTCAGAACAACGTGTTGACGGCGCCGAAGACCATTCCGAAAGACATCGCGATTATCAAGGAAGAAGAGCTTCCGCCCGTGTCCGCCGGTGTTCAGGGCGGCGTTCCGGGTGGTGTTCCCGGCGGTGTCGGTGGCGGCGTGCTCACCGGCGTGTTGGGCGCGATTCCCTCGGCCCCACCTCCGCCTCCCAAAAAGGAAGAACCGAAGCCGCAGACTCCGCAGCGGATTCGCGTCGGTGGAAATGTCCAGGCCGCTAAGCTGGTTCGCCAGCCCAAGCCGACCTATCCTCCGCTGGCCAAGCAGGCGCGCATTTCAGGTACGGTGAAATTTACGGCCGTCATCGGCAAGGACGGCTCCATTCAGAATCTTCAATTGGTTTCCGGGCACCCTCTGCTTGTGCAGTCGGCGCAGGATGCCGTGAAGCAATGGGTCTATCAGCCCACCACTCTCAACGGAGAGGCGGTGGAGGTGATCACCCAGATCGACGTGAACTTCACGTTGAGCCAGTAATTAAGAAAGCTTTAAAACTCAATTCAACTCGTAGGAGAACACACTATGCTTTTGGCAATGCACAATCTGGCCTTCCTGTTTCTCCAGGAAGGTGGAGTATCCTTCGACCCGATCTCGATGTGGAATCAGATGGGATGGCTGGCCAAGCTCGTCGTCATCATTCTGTTCATCATGTCGGCGTGGTCGATTGGCGTCATGATCGATCGTCTGATGGCCTATAGCGCTGCCCGCACACAGTCGCGGCAGTTCGCTCCTGCCGTCGCCGGTGCCCTCCGCGAAGGTAAGCTCGACGAAGCCATCAAGATTGCGGACCGTTACAAGAAGAGCCACCTGGCCAAAGTCGTCGTCGCCGGTCTGCAGGAATTCAAAGCGCATCAGCTCAGTTCGGAAATCCCCGGCGAAGAAATCGAAGCCTCCAAGCGTGCGCTGGAGCGCGCGGAAGCCATCGTCCACGCGGAAATGAAGCGTGGCGTTTCGTCGCTGGCCACCATCGGTTCCACCGGCCCCTTCGTCGGACTGTTCGGAACCGTTGTCGGCATCATCAACGCATTTAAGGGTATTTCGGAGAGCAAGTCCACCGGTCTCGGCGCCGTCGCCGGCGGTATTTCCGAAGCGCTGGTCACCACCGCTATCGGATTGTTCGTCGCCATCCCGGCGGTTATGATGTTTAACTACTTCACGAACAAAATCGAAGCGTTTGACGTCGAGATGGGCAACTCCAGCTCGGAACTCATCGATTACTTCCTGAAGCGTTCGCAGAAAGTCGCAAAATAAGCTGGCAGCTTCTGTCTGACGAGTTGAATCGTGGGGCTCTTCAGAGCCCCACGGAGAGTTCAGCAAGGTTCGGAGAAGAGTATGAAAAAAAGCAAGGCCCCGGCCGTATTGAACGACATCAACGTCACTCCCATGGTGGACGTGATGCTGGTCATGTTGATCATCTTCATGGTCATCACGCCCATGCTCTCCAAGGGCGTGACCGTCGAGAAGGTGAAAACCAAAAACCCGATCGCCATGCAGGATGCCGACAAGGATGACGCCGTCCTGATTTCGGTCACGCGCAATGGGGATACGTTTTTGAAGACCACCAAAATGATTCCCGATCAGCTTCCGGCTCAGGTAAAAGATCTGATTGAAAACAAGACGGACAAAACCGTCTACATCCAAGCCGATGCCCGCGCTCGTTATGAGGTCGTTGTCGATGTCGTGGATAATCTTCGCGCCGCGGGAGTTGATCAGATTGGCTTGCTCACCGAGCAGGATCAGAAGGCAAAGGAAACCGCATTGGGCCAGTAGTGCCGCGTCCGCCATCGTGCGGACTGCGCTGATGACGATTATTAAGGAGCGATTTCTATGGCAATGGCAATGGGCGGCGGAGGCGGACCGCAGGCCAACATCAATATGACGCCGCTGATCGACGTGCTCTTGGTGCTGTTGATCATCTTCATGGTTATTACCCCGCTGACGCCGAAGGGCCTGGAAGCGCTGGTGCCTCAGCCGCCACCTCCGAATTCGCCGCCGCAGGATAACGATCGTACGGTGGTCATCATCATCGAAAAGGACCGCTCGATGAAGCTCAACCAGGAGCCGGTCGACGAAGATAGCCTCGGCAAACGGCTTGAGGATGTCTTCAAAACCCGCGCCGAGCGCGTCGTTTTCGTCAAAGGTGATCCCGATCTCGACTTTCAATACGTTGCCAGGGCGATCGACATCGCCCATGGTGCCGGGTTGGACAAGGTCGGTCTCATGACGAAGGCTGTTGAGGAGGGTCGATGACATTGACGCTCCGTCACGCGCTGCTTGTCGCTCCGCTGGTCGCCGCTGTTCTGGCGACCTCGGGATGCGAAAAGCTTCGGGCGCGCGATCACCTCAACAAAGGTGTACAGGCGTTCAAAGGCGCCAAGTATGCCGATGCTGCCGAGCACTTCAAAGTCGCCGTGGATCTCGATCCCGACTTCGAAATTCCCCGTCTCTATCTCGCGACGGCGTATATGCAGCAATACGTCCCTGGCGCGGAGGCTCCCGAGAACTTGGACATGGCCCGCAAGGCCAACGATGAGTTCATGAAGGTGCTGGAGAAGGATCCCAAGAATTCTCTTGCGATTGAATCCCTGGCTTCGCTCCACTTCAACCAGGCGCAAGGAATGGCAAGGCTCGAAGACAAGCTCCAGAAATTCGACGAAGCCCGCACCTGGTATCAAAAGCTCGTCGAGGTCGACGACAAGAATAAACAGGGCTGGTACTCCCTGGCCGTCGTCACTTGGCTCAAGTGGTATCCCGATTACAAGCAGGCTCGCGAAAAAATGGGAATGCGGCCGGAAGAGCCGGGTCCCCTGAAGGACAAGAAGGTGAAGGAAGAACTGAAGGCCAAATGGTCCGGACCCCTCGCCGAAGCCATTCAGGATCTCGACAAAGCCATTGCCATCGATCCCGAATACGATGACGCCATGGCCTATATGAATCTCCTCCACCGCCAGCGTGCCGATCTGAACGACACCAAGCAGGCTGCCGAGGCCGAGGTCAAGATCGCCGATGAGTGGGTCCAGAAGGCTCTCGAAGCCAAGAAAATCAAGGCCGAGCGTCTCGAAAAGAAGTCCGCCGGCGGCATCGTTCAGGAAGACACCAAGTAACTTTCGCATTCAGCGATACAATAGAGGACGGGCGGCGATTTTTCGCCGCCCGTTCTTGCTATGCCCCCTTCAACAGCGGTCCCGGGCCAGGATTCTCCCCCCATCGTGGTGGAACCCATTGCCGATGCGGCTTATGCCCGCCTGCGGGAGCAGGTCTCCAAGCTCCGCGCCGCCGACGATCTTAAACCGCTCGACGAAGCCTACCGCTTTGCGAAGGAGCGTCATCACGGCCAGTCGCGCGCCAACGGTGAGCCCTATGTGACGCACCCCGTCGCCGTCGCCCAGGTCCTCGCCGATCAGCAGATGGATCTCGTCTGCATGATCTCCGCTCTGCTGCATGACATGCTGGAAGACACCGGCACCACGCCGGACGAGCTGCGGAAGCACTTTGGTGACGAGGTTCTGCGGTGCGTCGAAGGTGTCACCAAGATCGGCAAGCTGCGCTTCTACTCGCGCGAGGATCGCCAGGCGGAGAGCGTCCGGAAAATGCTCCTGGCGATGGTTTCGGACATCCGCGTCATTCTCGTCAAATTTGCGGACCGCCTCCACAACCTCCGCACGCTGGAGCATCTTTCGCGGGAGCGTCAGATCCGGACCGCCCAGGAAACCCTCGAAGTCTACTGCCCCATTGCCCACCGTCTCGGCATGGGAAAGGTGCGGGCCGAAATGGAGGACCATTCGTTCCGATTTCTGGAGCCGGAAGCCTTCACCGAAATCGTCGCGGCCATCCGCGGCAACCGCAATGCCAGTGAGGAGTTCCTTCAGGAAATTCGCCAAACTGTCGAAGACAAGCTGCGCGGTAGCCATATCCCCGCCCGAGTTGAAGCCCGCCTGAAGCGGCCTTATTCGGTCTGGCTGAAAATCAAGCGCCAGCGTATCGGCATCGATCAGGTCTACGATCTGCTGGCCTTGCGTATCATCACCGACGAAGTCAAGAATTGCTACGGAGCGCTCGGCGTCATCCACGCCGAATGGAGCCCCATTTTCGGCCGCATCAAGGACTTCATCGCTTTGCCGCGCCCCAACCTTTACCAGAGCCTTCACACGTCCGTGATGGGTCCCGACGGCCACATGTTTGAAGTGCAGATCCGCACCGAGGAGATGCATCGCATCGCCGAGGAAGGAATCGCGGCCCACTGGAAGTACAAAGAAGGCAAGCGGGGCCAGGCTCCTGACGACCAGCGCATCGCGTGGCTGCGGCAGTTGGTCGATTGGCAGAAAGAGATGGGAGACTCGGCCGATTTCAGTTCCACGCTGAAGCTCGATCTCCAGCAGGAGGATGTTTTCGTTTTCACGCCGCAAGGCCGCGTGATCGTTCTCCCGCAGGAGGCCACTCCCGTCGACTTCGCTTATGCCGTTCACACCGATCTGGGGAACACCTGCACAGGAGCCAAGGTCAACGGCCGCATCGTTCCCCTGAAATACCAGGTCCAGAACGGCGAGATCATCGAAATCCTCACCCAGCAGGGCCAGACGCCCAGCAGGGACTGGCTGGCCTTCGTCAAGACTTCCAAGGCGCGCTCCAAGATCAAGCACTTCATTACCGAAGCGGAGCGCGAAAAAGCCATTGAAATCGGTGAAAAGTATCTCGAAACCGAAGCTCGCCGTCTCAGCGTCTCCCTGTCCAAGGTCACCAAATCGCAAATGGAGCAGGTCGCCGGGGAATACGGCTTCTCCAAAATGGACGACCTGTACGCGGCGCTAGGCTATGGCCGTTACTCCGCCCGCCAGGTGTTGAACAAGCTGGCGCCGGAACAGGCGCACCCGTCCGAAGAAAAAGCGCCGCCGTCCAAGCCCGTCCATCCGCGCGGCGAAGGCCGCGACCTGATCATCCGCGTCAAGGGCGTCGACGACATGCTTACCTTCCGCGCGCGCTGCTGTAATCCCATCATGGGAGAGCCGATTGTCGGCTACGTCACGCGCGGCCGTGGCGTAGCCGTCCACTCCACCAGCTGCAAGAACGTCACCAGCCTGATGTATGAGGCCGAACGAAAAATCGAAGTAGAATGGACCCGCTCCTCCAAAGAAAGCTTCCTGGTCAAGATCCAGATCCACACCGACGATCGCCCGGGGATGCTCGCGCAATTCACTTCGATCCTTGCCGCCGAAAACTGCAACATCAAGAACCTGGAGGCGCACACCGATCACAAGAGCATCGAAGCCGGAGCCGTGGTCGATATGAATATCGAAGTGCGTGATCGCAAACAGCTCGAAAAAATCTTCTCCGCGCTGCGTCGTGTCTCCGGCGTTCGCGACGTCACGCGGGTGCACTAGTGGCAATGCCGCACCAATCTCACTACCAATCGGATGTTCCACCCGTGGGGCCCCCTACCAATCGGCGATTCTCAGCGATTCTTCGAGGCATCCACCTATGAGAGTTGATCCGGAACATCTCGCCATTTCCAAGTCCCGGGGAATCTCCATCGACTGGAAAGACGGGCTCCAAAGTTCGCTTTCGCTCGAATATCTCCGGGATGAGTGTCCATGCGCCCACTGCACCGGCGCTCACGGAACCGTTCCACAGAAGTCGAACTACCAGAATCCAGGACCGGTCAATCCGCTCCAGATGTACAAGCCGCGCCTTGCCATGGAAAATGTTGAGCCTGTAGGGAACTATGCCTTGCGAATCTACTGGAACGACGGTCACAACTCCGGCATCTACACCTGGGAATACCTGCGGAAGCTGGCCGAAGCCAAGCCTGCCGCCGCTTCGCCCCAGGCGTAGTAATATCTGGCTAGCGATGAACCGCCTATCGCTTCTTCTCGCCCTTTCCGCGTCTGTCCTCTGGGGCGCCGATGTTACGGGCACCTGGTATTGCACTGTCGAGTTTTCTGTCGGCAGCGGGTCGCCCACTCTCGTCCTGAAACAGGACAACGATAAAATCTCCGGTACTTACTCCGGAACGCTTGGAGAAACGTCCGTGCAGGGAACCATTTCCGGAGACAAGGTGGAAATCTGGTTCGACACCGAGGCAGCCGGCCAGAAATTCAAGGTCATCTATAACGCCAGGCTGAAAAACGAGAACAAGGAGATGGAAGGGACAGTCATCTACGGCGAACTGGGAGAGGGTACCTTTTCCGCGCGGAAGAAAGGATGAAACGCCTGGCCTCGCTGGACGTTTTCCGCGGTGCGACCGTCGCCTTTATGATCCTGGTGAACAATCCCGGATCCGGCCAAGCCGCCTATCCTCCGCTCCGTCATGCATCCTGGCACGGCTGGACGCTCACGGATCTGGTTTTCCCGTTCTTCCTCTGGATCGTGGGCGTCGCGATGACCCTTTCCTTTGCCAAGCGCGTCGAACGTGGCGACGACCGGAAACGGCTCCTGCTTCACGCCCTCCGCCGGGGAGCCATAATCTTTGGCATCGGTTTTTTCCTCAACCTTCTACCAGCTTTCGATTTTTACCATGTCCGTATCATGGGGGTTCTCCAGCGCATCGGCCTCTGCTACATGATCGGCTCGGCGATCTACCTCTACAGCCCCACACGCGGACTCATCGGCTGGACGGCCGCACTCGTCGGCGGCTACTGGATTTTGATGACGCTCGTGCCCGTGCCGGGCTTCGGTCCCGGAGTGCTCCAGCCCGAAGGCAATCTGGAACAGTACATCGACGCAAAGCTCCTCGCCGGCCATCTCTATTCTGGAACGAAGATCTTCGATCCCGAAGGATTGTTGTCGACGATTCCCGCCACCGGCAATGTCCTGCTCGGAGCATTGGCTGGCCACCTGCTTCGCAATGGGTTGATGATGTGGCTTCCCGCTCTCGGAGCTGCTCTCGCCATCGCCGGACAGATCGCCGGAATCTGGTTCCCCATCAACAAGCCCATCTGGAGCTCGTCCTATGTCCTCTGGACCTGCGGACTCGCTTCGATCGCGTTCTATGTTTGCTGGTGGCTCGTCGATGTCCAAGGTTGGCGGACGATCTTCAAACCCTTCGAATGGATGGGGCAAAATGCCCTCGCCATCTACGTCGGCTCCGGACTGCTCGCCAGAATCCTGTCTCTGACAGGAGCGCACAAATGGCTCTGGGCCAACGTATACTCGACCATCGCCTCGCCGGCCAACGCCTCGCTGCTATTCGCCCTCAGCGAAGTCCTCATCTTTTTTGTTGTCGCCTGGTGGTTGTGGCGCAAGCAAATCTGTATCCGCCTCTAAAGCATCCGTTACCGAGTGTCCAGAGCCGCTTATTGCGCTCGCGGTTGTTCGTTCCCGTTGTCTATGGTTCAGACGGGCCAGTGGCCTCGAAATATCGAGCTTTAATCACTATTGCGGCTGCGCTGCTACTTCCGGATTCGCCCAACTCCAAATCCAATAACCCATCACCGGAAACACCGCCGCCAGCAGAAATGCCGCTTCGTACCGGTGCTGATCGAACAGCCGCCCAAACACCGGAGCCGTCATTGCCGTCAGAAGAGAGAACGATCCAGCACTCAATCCCGCTACCAGCGATGTCGATGCTGCCGGAACAATCCGAGTCGCATGGGTAATGCTCGGGATAATAAATCCGCTGGTGACAAACATCGCGAAGAAAAACTGAAACATCAGCAGCGGCAGCGAAGCGCCGTACGGCGCGACGATCAGAGGAAGGCTCAGCCACATGGAGATGCGCAAAATCCGCCGCACCGATCCGGGGCCCATCCGGTCCAGCAGCCAGCCCCAGAAGAAGTATCCGCACTCCCAGCCGAGCGGCGGAATCCACAGGACTTTCCCCAGGTCTCCTTGCGACAGCCCGAACCGCGCCGACAGATACAGCGACGCGTTGTACAGCACAAAACCCAGCGGAGCCGCGCCCATGGAATATGACGCCAGCGTCCCCCACAGCCGCCGGTCCTTAAAGTTCACCAGCGCGAACACCGATGCGCCCTCGTGGCGCTGGAATGCCAGGTCTTCCCGCCGGCTCAGGATCCACCACCATCCAAGCCAGCCCACTCCCAGTAGTCCCGTGAACAGAAATCCGCCGCGCCATCCCAGCCATAGCGCAATCGGAGTCATCAGGATCGGAGTAATGATCGCCCCCAGCGATCCGCCGGAGTACGACAGTGCCGTACCCCGAGCCCGGTTGTGCGGCGGCAGCGTCTGCAGCACGGTCCGCAGCGATCCGGGAAACGTAGCTCCTTCGCCGAACCCCAGCAGAAACCGTAGCGCGGCGAGACTCAACAACCCTCCAGCCCAGGCGTGCCCGGCAGACGCCAGGCTCCACAACCCCACCGCCAGGCTCATGCCCAGCCGCAGTCCCACCCGGTCCAGAAACGCTCCCCACAGCGGGTTGCCGATCATGTAGGCGACGGAAAATGCCGACACCACGTAGCCGTAGTCTTCCGCCGACAGCCCGGTCTCTCTTTGAATCGTCGGAATCAGCAGGGCCAGCGTGTTGCGGTCGATGTAGCTGATCGTGGAAACCAGCATCATCGTCAAGGTCGGGATCCAGCGGCGCAACCTCGAGTCTAACCTGCTGTACTTGTAGCTAACTAGAATAGATGCTCATTTCGGTTCTTCCCTCCGCGATTGAGGGGAAAGGCGTGTTCGCGAACGAACTGGTTCGCCGCGGCACTGTGATTCTACGAATCGACGATTCGCGTGTGGTCGATAGCGATCGTCCGCTGCTCACCGAGCGCGGAGAATCTCCGATCTACCGGGACTTTCTTCCGGACGGCACGGTGGTTTTGATGCCCTCGCCGGAACGGCATCTGAATCATTCCTGCGATCCGAATTGCTACATCTACTCGGCCCGGCGGGAACGATTTCTTCTCTCGATGCGCGAGGTTACAGCCGGCGAGGAACTCACGGTCGATTACGCCTTGAACGCTGCGGACGGCGACTACTGGCAATGTAGGTGCGGCGCGGCCGGCTGCTGGGGGTATCACCAGTGCGATTTCTTCGCGCTCCCGCTGCAACGCCAGCGTGAGTATCTTCCGTTTCTCGACCCCTGGTTTGCGGACATACATGCGGTCCGCATCCTTAACCTGCTGCTGGAAAGCAATCTGTTACCGCGGTAGTTCCGAAGAGAAGTCGTAGAACACGCGCAGTTGATTGCCGTCCGGATCGGCGACACGGAACTCGCGCAGGTGCCACGGCTGATCCTCCGGCTCTGCCAGGATCTTTGCCCCGGCAGCCCGCCAACGGTCGTACAGTTCGTCGACTTCCTGCCTGTTGTTCAGGTTCAACCACACGATCACCTGGCCCCGATTGCCGTAGTGTTCACGGAAATGGGTGTTTGTCAGGAACAGGCGGCACTCTCCTTGCGAGATGCCCCCGATTCCGCCTTCGTCGTTGCCCCAGTCGAATTGGAACCCGAGCATGTTCACGTAATACTCGGCTGCAGTTTCGACGTTACTAACCGGAATCTCCGGAACCGCTTTCGGAAAGTGCGTGAGCATACATTCGAGCTTACGCCGGAGAGCGCGCGATACTATCGATATTCTGATGGCCTTTCGAGTTCTCGCTTTCTCTCTTCTCGCCCTGACGGTTCTGTCTGCGGAGCCGGATCCGATCGTTCCCAGAAAGCGAACTGTGCTGTTCAACGGCAAGAATCTGGACGGCTGGTACACCTGGCTGAAGACGAATCATTATCAGGATCCCGAAAAGGTGTACTCGGTGAGGGACAAAGCCATCGTGATCAGCGGCACCGAATGGGGTGGGCTGACGACGCGCAAAAGCTACCAGGACTATCACCTGGTGGTGGAGTTTCGCTGGGGCGGCCCGGCGCATGGCGATCGCGAGAAAAAGGCCCGCGACAGCGGCATCATGCTGCACGCTCGCGGCAAGGACGGCGCCAACGCCGGCGTGTGGCTGGATTCGATTGAAGCCCAAATTATCGAGGGCGGAACGGGCGACTTTCTGATGGTCGGCACCGGTGAAAAGCCGTCGATGACCGTCGACACGCGCACAGGTCCGGACAACCAGCATTACTGGCAGAAAGGCGGTACGCCGGTTACCAAGAATTCAGGCCGCTTCAACTGGTATGCGCGCGACGTCAACTGGAAAGACCGGATCGATTACCGGGGTCCGGAGGATGTGGAGAAACCCGTCGGCGAATGGAACCGGTACGAGATTATCTGCGACGGCGCCACCATCAAAGCCATCTTGAACGGCGTCCTGGTGAACGAGGGATACAACGCGACGTTTACTTCCGGAAAAATCCAGTTCGAATCCGAAGGCGCCGAAATCTGGATTCGCAAAGTGGAACTGCTGCCGCTGAAGAAAAAGTAGCTGCCGTTAGGCGGACTCGGGAAAATCCCGCCTACAAGCTCCGGCCGCCGCAAGAGTTACAATCCATCCGGAAGAATCTCGCGCTGCGGACTGCCGATCCCGGCCAGCGCGAAGACATTGTTCTGAATGGTGATGCAGATATCTTCCATCGGAAGATCGTTGGCATCGTAGCCGAACGGACCTTCAATTTCCACACCGATTTCTTCAATGCCAAAGAAGGTATAGGCGATCATTAGAACATCCAGGATCGTTGCCCAGCCGAATGTTTCCACCATGGCAAACGGCAGAGTAAAGCAGTACAAAACCAGGACCCGGCGAAGGTGGATAACGTAGGCGAAGGGCAGCGGCGTTTTTCGAATCCGCTCGCAGCCTCCGACATAGTCCACAAGAAGCTGGATGTTCTGATCGAGAGCAGTATGGAGGAAGTCGGAAGTGACTCCATCTTGGCGCGCCTCCACCAGCACCTCGGTCATTTTTTTGGCAACGTACAGCGCGGGGTGTTGGGATTCCTGCAGTTCCCGCAGTTTTTCGGGTGGAACGAAGGCGAGCAGCGGTCCGAAATTGGAATCTCCGCGCAGGGTGCTTATGGCGCTCCAGGGGAAGACGGCGGTCCAGAAGGTCAGACGCCGAAGCAGCAGGGGATGATCGCGGAAATAAAGGCTGGCGCCGCGGATCAGATTTCGGGTCTCATTGACAATACCGCCCCAGAGTCTGCGGCCTTCCCAGAAACGATCGTAGGAGGCGTTGGTTCGAAACACCAGCAACAAACCCAACGGGACACCTACGAGAGAGTGCAGGAACCCCGGTACGGCTACGGGATAGGCGTAATTGTGAAAGATAACCACAGCGGCTGCCCAAGCCACGCAAACGGCGACGCGTAGGCTGATTTCACGAACAAGGGCTCCGCGGATATCGAAAAAATGATCAAGCCAGCGATGGGGATCGTACTGAATCATGAAGTTTCTATTCTGCCGGAGACTCTTTGATCCGGAGAATAGACATCCTCAGTGCCTGTCGGCCGATGGACCCGCGCTATGGCACGTAGCCCAACAGGTAGGCTGTCAGAATAATCAGCAGGATCAGGCTGAGGCTGACTCCCGCGCCGCCTCCGTAACCCCAACGGCCGTAGCCGTAGTAGCCTCCGCCGCCGGCAAGCAGCAGGATCAGGATGACTAACAAGATCAGAGTCATGCCGCATCTGCAGCATGCGGAGTTCCAGATCTTGCCTACCGGGGCCGCTGGCTTCTGCCGGCCAGCGGACGAACGACGCCGGGGCCGCAGATGGCTACGCCGACATCCAGCAATGCATTCAGCAGGTTATAAACAATCGCGTAGATTGCCTGTTCTGTCAGAGGCTGCCGCCCGGGCATCCGGAATCGCGCCGGCAGTTCTTTCTCAATCTGAATCCGGAGACTGGTGGTGGACAGGTGCTTGCTTCGGCTGTAGACGTTGGCGATCCGAATCGGCGTTTGAAGCACCGTTCCGCTTCGTCCTTCCACATAGAACTGGCATCGGGAAAACCAGCCCAGGTTGCCCGGATCGGTGGCGTCGAAAAGCAGAAGCGGCGCTTGCCGTCCCGTGGCCGCAATTTCGATGGTCAAAGTTCGGGCTGTATCCTCCACGGGTTTCGGCTCATAGCCGAGTTGCCGGGCGATTCCCTCAATGACGGGCGCTTCCAATTCGAGAAGCAGCAGCTTGCGGTCGCCGGCTTGAAGTACCTGCATGGTGATAGAGCCTATTTTAGACTGGAGAAGATTCGGCAAATGCGCTGGCTTCTTCTTGTCGTGACGGTTCTCGCTGTGGTTTCCTGCGGACAGCCGGAGAATGCCCGGATTCAGGTGCTGATTGGCGGCACGCTGGTAGACGGCAGAGGCGGCGACCCGGTAGAACATTCTGTGGTGATCATCGAAGACGACCGCATTCGCGCGGCGGGAAGCCAGGTGCAAACACCAATCCCGGCGGGATCGAAGAAGGTGAATACTTCCGGTTATCTGGTTCGTCCCGCGATTCAGGGGGCGACTCTTACGCCGGGCGAGCAGGCTAACCTGGAACTGGTCAAAGACGGCAGCGTCGCGCGCAAGATGATGGCAGGCCGCTGGCAATAGCGTGGATTCTTCAGAAGTAGCGCCGCCGGATCGCCACCAATTCCACCAGAGCGCGGAAGAAATCGGACGCTCGCACCTTCGACCCTGCCACATCCGTCCATTGGTGCAGCGGGTATTCGTAAATTTCGTTTTTTACGCCGCTGCCCAATAACGTCCGAAATCTGGCAATCAACTCCACATCGAAGATCCAGCCGGAAATGAACGGTTCCCGCAAAGCAGCGCGCAGTTGAGGCGTAGCCCGGAAAATCTTCGCGCCGCACTGGGTGTCGTAGATGGCAAGACCCAGCACCATCGATGCGCAGGTAGCGAAGATTCGGCCCAGGTAGTGGCGGATCAGGCGCCGCTGGATCTGCCGTCCCAGCAATTGAACGCGGGCTCCGAAGACCATTTGAATCTCCGGACGGCTGTCCAGAACCTGCAAAAAACTGTCGATCGCCTCCAGCGGCGTGGCCAGGTCCGCATCCCAGAACCCTACCATCTCCGGCTGGCCCTCCAGCGCCAAAAGAAGGCCATCCCGCACTGCGGTCGCTTTTCCTCCGTTGACGGGCTTGTCGAGAATGTGGATTCGAGAGCCGGATTCCCGCCGCATCTGTTCCAGCAATGCCATCGTGCCATCGCCGCTGCCATCGTTCACAAAGATGAAGTCGACCCGCGCATTCGAGGCAAGGAACCGCCGAAATGCGTCGACTGGCAGCCGTTCCGCCTCGTTATAGCAGGGAACTACGACAACGGTGTGGACCGCTTCCAACGATGGGTTAGGCACTGCAGAAAAGTTCCGCGAGGCAACGGCGTGAAATGAACCGGCTCATAGTCGAGAATTCGTGCTTTCAGTGTTGCAAAAGCCGGACACCGCCGATGACCTCACCGCGGGAAGGTTTGGTCAGAACCACTCTCACTTTGTGAAACTCCGGCTTGGCGGATGCGGCCGGCTCAAAGCCCGCGACATAATCCAGGCGGTTCTGCTTGCGGACCCATTGCAGCGTATCGCCGACCACGTCATCTCCGCGGGCCGGAAAGGATCGTCCGCCGGTTTCATCGGCAAGGCTCAAATACTCCGCCTGGTTGTACGTCGCTTTCCCTTTTCGCAGCGCGGAGGTGAGCGCCCGGTTGGAGTCTGTGCGATAGGTGAGGCCCGGTCCGGAAACGAGCACCGGAAAGATCGAGATTCCCGCGCGCTGCGAGATGCGGATCGCTTCGAATCGGTGCAGTTCGTCGCCTTCGGTCTGTTCGCCATCGGAGAGAACCACCAGCATCTTCACGCCGGCGGCGGGTCGCGCCTCCATGTCCTTCAGCGTCTCCAAAATCGATTGGTACAGCGCGGTGATGCCGCTGCGAAAATTCAAAACGTCCTCTGCCGCAGCTTTCAAGGCTTCGGGATTGCGTGTCGGCTCAGTCAGGTTCTTCCAGCTTTCGCTGAACGCGGAGACACCAAGGCGGATGTTCTGGTGATCGTCCAGCAGGCTGTCACGAAAAACTTTCGGATTGAGCAGGCCGGCGAAGCGAACGCTGCCGCTGCAATCGAATAGGAGAGTGATTTCGACGGGAACGGTTCGAGCGCGGCTTCCGCCCTCCAGCAGTACGATCTTTTGCGGCACTCCATCCTCCAGGAGTTGAATATCCCCCGGTTTCAGATGGGTGGCCGGCTGGCCGTTTTTGAGATTGACCTGGAATCGGACCAGTGCCAGATTGGCGTCGGCCCGGAAGATGGGCGTTTGGGCCGTTGCGGCCGAAATCACGATCGCCATCAACGCCGGCAGCCGCATGTCGCTACCTTCTATAAAAGCAGAAGAGCGCTACATCGGCCGGAATTCGATGGTGCGCCACAGCGCGCGGTCCTTTTCCTTCCGGATGGCCTGAATCTGTTCCAGGCGTTCTTTCTGGCCTTCGGCGCGAGGATCCTTCCGGCGCTGGTAGAGAGCGAGAAGGGTAAGGTTGGCGAGATAGTGGTCCGGTTCCGTCTTCAGAACGGCCGCGATCTCCTTTTCGGCCTGAGCGTCCAGCTTCTGCCGCTGGTAAACCTGGGCCAGCTCCGCTCGGGCGTCAAGGTTCGACGGTACCAGCTTGAGGGAAGTGAGCAACTGGTGCTGCGCCTCATCCAGGCGGTTTTGAAATTTTGCGATGCGTCCGAGGAAATAGTGGGCTCCGGCGGCGGTTTCCGGGTTGCTCAGCAGATTGCGGAAATCGCGCTCGGCTTCGTCCCACTGGTTGCTCTGGAAATAGGCCACGGCAATGGCAAACTTCCCGCGCGGATCGCCGGGACGGAGTTGCCGGTATTTTTCAAAGTGGGGAATCGCCTGCGCGGCGTCCCGCTGTTCCGAAAGTACGGCGCCCAGCGCGTAGCGGTAGTACGGATTCTCCGGTTCGAGCTTCACGGCTTCCGAGAGCGAATTCTTCGCTTCGACGACAAGATCCATTTCGATTGCGGTAATTCCGAGAAAGAAGTGGACAGCCGCATTTTGCGGCTCCAGGTCGCGAGCATGACCCAAATATCCCAGCGCCTGTTGATAGTCCCTTTTCTGATACGAGAATTTCGCCAGCCAGATCAGCAGGGCGGGCCGGGCGCCAAAACGCTCGACAGCCACGGTGGCCAGGGCCGCGCCTTCTTCCAGCCGGTTGTCCGGCGTGAGATGGGGCAGGACGCTCAGAATGTCGGCAAGCTGCGTAGCGGGGCTCGCCAGGAGTTTGTCCGCCGCGTCCTTCCGGGCATCCGCTTGGGATTCGCACACCGCGGCGAGACTCAAAGCTTGTGGTGCTTCGCGATGGGCCGGAGATAAATGATGAAGCTCAACCAGCGAGCCGGCGCACTCGCCCCGCTGCGCCAGCAAAAACGCCAGTTGATACCGGCTTTCGGCATTTCCAGGATTCAGTTGCAGAATCTTCCGGTAGGTGGCTTCCGCATTCTTCGCCGAGCCGGGATCGGCCGCGATATTCTCTTGATACAGCCGGGCCAGGTTCAACAGAATGGGAACGCTTTTCGGCGCTGCCGCCAGAGCCTTCTCGAAGGCCTTCTCCGCCTGAGAGAAATTCCCGGAGCGCGCTTCGACCACCCCCAGCAAGTTCAGCAATTGCGGATCGGATGGGCGCTGCTCCAACTCAGACTGAATGCGAAGGCGAGCCTCCGGTAGTGCATTGTTCTGAATCAACCGCTGCAGGTCCGCTACAGGAGCCTGGGCCAGCAGAAGCACGATCCACCACATTCGCGTCCATTATCCCGTGCCTGGAAGCGCGGCCGGTCAGAAAGTGACTTTCGCCCCTAACTGGAGCGTTCGCGGAGCCGATGTGGCGCCGGTCCAGGCGCCGAATGTGGGACTTGCCACGTTAGTATCCCAGCCGTTGAGTACATGCCAGTTGAAGACGTTGAACGCTTCGAATCGCAGCTGGATCCGCATCCGGTCCTCGCGGAAGAAGCTGAAGTTCTTGTACAGCGACAAGTCCTGATTCTGGTAGGGGATGTTCCGGATGTTGGTGAACCGGGAACCCTGTCCGTAATAGGTGGGGTTGGCAAATGTCTGCTGTGGATTCTCAAAGGCGGCGCGGTTGAATCGAGGCTTCGTGGGATCGTAGTCGGCGTTCTCCTGCGCCAATACGTTTTGTCCGGGAATCGTTCCGGGCAGGCAAGATATCGAGAATGGTCCCGGAACGTTGCAGAAGCTGGAACGGAATCCGAGGGGGACTCCGCTATACCAGCGGGTGATTCCGGCGAGCTGCCAGCCGCCGATGACGTAGTTGAGGGCCGTGGGAATGTCCGAAGCCCAACGCTTTCCCTTGCCGAACGGAAAATCCCAATTCATAGATAGCGCGAACGCGTGCGGAACATCCGTATCGGAAAGTGCCTTGGCACGGCCCTGCTCATAAGGAGAAAACAGGTATGGGTTTGTCGTCGCCTGCGCGCTGTCGGCGCTGGTCAATGTCTTAGACCAGGTGTAAGAACCCAGGAAGAACAGGCCTCTCGACAATCGGCGTTCCACTTTCAGTTGGAAGGAATGATAGGTGGAGTTCCCCACATTTTCGTTTTGTCCGAAGATCGAGTTGCAATATTGAGGATAGGGCCGGAGCGCCTGCGCAACGGACGGCGCGCAGCCCCGCATCTGCTCCACCCAGCCCGCATAGGGGATCGATACGCCGTTCAATGAAGTTTGTCCGGACTGGAATTGATCGTTCAAGCGTTCGCCCATGGACAGATATTGCGGATTGACGGCGTTGATGCCCGCAATATTGGAGAGCAGCCGCGTTCCTTTGTTGCCGATGTATGCCACTGAGACATACGTCGATTCGTCAAGGCGGTGCTCGATGCTCAGGTTCCATTGCTGGGCGTAGGGGAGCTGGTTTGCATCAAACGGCCGGTAATTCGGTGCGTTCCGCCCGTTGAGATAACCCGGAGTGGTGAAGGGCGGCTTGGCGAAATCCTGCGGAACGCCATTCTGGAGCAGGAACGCCGGTTCCAACCCTCCCAGTTGGGAGTTGAAGCTGGCCGTGAGATTGAACCCATCCGTGGCGACGCCGCCGTTCCAACCGGGGTAGAAGTTCTGCATAAAGAAGACCCCGTAACCAGCCCGGACGACGGTCCTGTCGGTGAGCGTATAGGCGAGGCCGACTCGCGGCGCGAAAGCCTTCTTGAAGAGTTCTTCCGGGTATCTCTTTCCGAAACTGGCTGCTCCATATTGATCTCCCGCAAAGGCCAGCCTTCCCGGCCGTCCACCCGCCTCGGGATTCGGCCCATAGGGATCGAAGAACGAAGTCCTGTCTTCTGCCTCCATGGAAGGCTTGTACAGGTCCCAACGAACGCCCAGCGTGACGTTCAATCGCCGGTTCACTTTCCACTGATCGCCGATGAACAGGCTCCAGGAGCTGCCGGTGGGGCTCCAGGCGGGCAGGCTGTAGTAGTTGACGCTGGCGGTTGAAACCGCGCCCAGCAGGAAGCTGGCCATGGGATTGCCGCTTTGGATGCCGCGGACGCTGGTTGCGCCGCGATCGAAGTTGAAGGTGCCCGAACCGTTGGCTTCGGTGATGGTGGGATATTTCACACTTCGCCATTCCATGCCGAACTTCAAGCTGTGCTTGCCCTTGATCCAGGTGGCGGTGTTGTTGATGGCCCACGTCGGACGAGTGGTGAAAAAGTCTCCGTTGCCTCCATAGCCGCTGTACTGATCGGAGAACCGCATCTGCGGCACATGCTTGTTCGAGTAGACGCCGCCGATCTGCGGAACGTCGTTGACGCAGCAATCGCTGGAGTTGTAGAGATTCGTGGGAAGGTTCAGAAAACCGATGTTGAAGTTGTTGACCAGGGTGGGGGAGAAAATGTGGTCCCAGTTGCCGCGGGCAATGTGCGAATAGTTGGGAATGCGAGTGTTGTTGGTATCGAGCGCCGGGGGAAGTACGGCCTGCGTGAATGCCAGAGTTCCGCGGTAATGATACGTGCCGGAAACGTGGTCGTTCTGTCCGAAATAGGCGTCTCCGCGGGCGTCGTATTGGTTGGTGTTGGCGTTCAGGCCGCTGGCCAATCCCACGGGTGCCTCGTAATTGGCAACAACGCCGGGACGGTTGGGCATGGGCAGCAGCTTGAACCACTCGCTGGCCATCGCGTTCTGCAGGCGCGGATCGCTCTGGCAAATGACGTTCGGTTGATTGCCGTTGCAACCCATAAATTGATTGCGCAGATACGGTAGATTGTTCGGGCCGACGTCGGCGCTGGGATTGTAATCCGGATTGGCCCGCAGCGTCGCCGGATCGAAAATGGGATCCGGCCACTCGCCGAAATCACCTTGCCGCATCCTGGCTGTTGGAAGGGTCAGAACGGGCTTGGTGGTAGCGCCGACAGAGCGGAACCGCTCCATATGTCCGAAGAAGTATGTCTTGACTTTGCTGTTCCAGAGCCCACGCCACTTCACCGGCCCGCCGGCGTAAAAGCCGTAGTCGGTCTGCTGAATGCGAGGACGCGTCTGCCCCCACGGAGCGGCGTTGAACGCCGTGTTCCGATGGTAGTAATAAGCGCCGCCATGATAGTCGTTGGTTCCGCTCTTCGTGCTGGCGACGATGACGGCGCCCGCCGACGAACCGTACTGCACGTCGTAGTTGGAGGTGAGAACGGAAATTTCGTTCACCGCTTCCGGGGCAATCGGAAAGTCGCTTTGGATGGCGATCATTCCGCTTTGATTCAGCAAGCCCTCCTGCATCGTGACGCCGTCGAGAATCGCCTCGTCGGAATTGCGCTGCCCCCCGTTGAATCGCGCATTGCCGGCGTCGGTCTGACCGCCTCCCGGAGTAACCCCGGGCAACAGAGTCGCAAACTGCGCGGCCGATCGCTGGCCGCCCGCAACTTGCAGCGGAAGCTGCTCGATTTCCGTGCGGGAGATGGTTCCCTTCACCTCTGGCGTTTCTACGTTGAGCTGAGACACGGCCGCGGAGACTTCCACCTTTTGTCCCACTTCGCCGACCTCCAGCGAGAGCGGTACCCGCACCTGCTCGTATTGCCGCAGGACGATATTGCGCTGAGTCAACACCTTGAAGCCCGCAGCGCTAACCTCCAGCTCGTAGGCGCCCTGCTGGATGTTCGGGAAGGCGAAGGAACCGTCGTTATCCGTATTGACCTTGCGAGCAAACGAGGCATTTACGGACTTCAAGGTCACCTCGGCATTGGCAATGGCCGCGCCCGTCGGATCGGTGACCACTCCGCTGATTGCCGCCCCGGTGCCCTGGCTCCAGCCCGGCAGAATTGAAAGTAAAAGTGTCAGTAAAACTGATCCCAAACGACGCATATTGCACCCTCGCTGGAAGCGAACTTTATCGTTAATTGATGCTTAAGTCAACAAAGTCAATAGCGTTTACGCATTAATTTCAGTTTCTGAGCGCCGGGGAAGCTCCCTGTGGCGGAGGCGGGACGGCGAAGAAGTCTCGAATTTTCCCGAACTCGCTGGAAATTCTTTTAGAATCAGAGGAGTAGGTAATTCGTTTGACCCACCGGAAGTTCTATGAGACACTTTTCAAATGGGTGAAGGCTCTTCGTGTGCCCTCACCGCGACTGTTCTTGAGCTCCGCCCCCAGGGCGGCGTTCTCGTGGAATTAGAAAATCGCGAGCGGGTGCTGGCGCACCCGGCGGGAACGGCGAAAATCAATTTTCTCCGGCTAAGACCGAGAGATACGGTGCTGGTTGAGTTGGCGCCGGGCGATCGTAGCCGGGGTCGAATCGTAAAGTTATTGAGGACGAAATGAAGGTCCGTGCGAGCGTAAAGAAGATTTGCGATAAGTGCAAGATCATCCACCGCGAGGGCGTGGTACGCGTGATCTGCACCAACCCGAAGCATAAGCAGCGGCAGGGTTAGAGGCTATCAGGAGATAACGAAGTATGGCGCGTATTGCGGGTGTGGATTTGCCGCCGAAGAAGAGAGCGGAAATCGGGCTCACCTATATTTACGGAATCGGCCGGACGCGGTCGAACTCCATTCTGTATCGTTGCGGAGTGGATCCGAACAAGAAGATTTCCGATCTGAGCGAAGAAGAGGTGAACAAGATCCGTCTTCTGCTTGAGAACGAGGGTGCAGTCGAAGGCGATCTCCGCAAGGAAGTATCCCTGAACATCAAGCGGCTCATGGAAATGGGTAGCTATCGGGGGCTCCGCCATCGCCGGGGTCTGCCGGCCCGCGGTCAGCGCACTCACACCAACGCCCGTACCAGGAAGGGTCCGCGGCGCGGCACTGTGGCGAATAAGAAGAAAGCGACGGCGAAGTAACCATTCATGGCCAAAGCTCCAGCAAAGACCGGAAAGAAGAAGAGCTTCAAGAAGCGTGAGCGGAAGAACGTCCCGGTTGGCTACGTGTACGTTCAGGCAAGCTTCAATAACACGATCATCACGATCACCGACCAGACTGGCAACGTCATCGCCTGGTCGTCCAGCGGTTCGCTCGGATTCCGCGGCTCGCGCAAGGGCACTCCATTCGCCGCGCAGCAGGCGTCGTTAACGGCCGCTACAAAGGCGAAAGAAATGGGTTTACGCACCGTGGAAGTTCGCGTTGCGGGTCCGGGGGCGGGCCGGGAATCGGCTGTGCGTGCCCTGGCGACAGCGGGAATCGACGTCCGGTTGATTAAGGACGTCACTCCGATTCCCCACAATGGATGCCGTCCTCCCAAGCGGAGACGCGTCTGATTCTTGCCTCCGGGCAATAGTAAGCGGGACGAAGGCCAGCCATGGCCGTAAACCGCACCTGATTTCGTTAAGAGGTAGAAGGTAAAACAATGGCTCGATATATTGGTCCGGTTTGCCGGCTGTGCCGGCGCGAGGGCATGAAGTTATTCCTGAAGGGCGAACGGTGCCATACCGAAAAGTGTGCCGTCGAAAAGCGCAATTTCCCGCCCGGTCAGCACGGCAAGGCGAAGAAGCCGAAGATTGTCGGCTATGGTCTGCAGCTCCGCGAGAAGCAGAAAGCGAAGCGCTACTACGGTCTCGGGGAAACCCAGTTCCGTAACCTGTTCGAGAAGGCTGTTGTTCAGAAGGGCGTTACCGGCGAAAACCTGTTGAACTCGCTGGAGCGCCGGTTGGACAACGTTGTATATCGCTTGGGATTTGGAACATCGCGCAGCCAGGCGCGGCAGCTTGTGCGGCACGGCCACATCAGCGTGAATGGCCGGCGCGTCGATATTCCCTCGTTCACCGCCAGACCCGGTGATGTGATCGAAGTGGTGGAGAAGTCTAAGAAGAATTCGACCATTTTGGCGGCCATGGAAGCGACGGCGCATGCTCCCACGCCGAACTGGCTGGAAGTTGACCGTCAGGCGCTCAAAGCGAAGCTTTTGTCCAGCCCGCAGCGTTCGGATTTGGTTCAGATTCAACTCAACGAACAGCTCATCGTCGAGCTGTATTCGAAGTAAGTCGCGCCGAAAGGAGACAAAGATGTTTAAGGGTTTCCAGAAACCGAAGCGTTTGGTGGCCAACACCGAGACGCTGACTGATCGCTATGGCATGTTCACGGCCCAGCCGTTCGAACGTGGATTTGGAACCACCATTGGCGCCGGTTTGCGCCGTGTCCTGTTGAGCTCCATTGAAGGCGCCGCCATTACCGCAGTCCGGATTGAGGGAGTTTCCCACGAGTTCAGCCCCATCCCAGGCGTTACCGAAGATGCGACCGACATCATCCTCAACCTGAAGCAGGTGCCGTTCAAGATGTCCGGCGAGGGCGTGAAAACCGTCCGGCTGCGCGTCGACAAGCAGGGAGAAGTTTTATCCGGTCAAATCGAAACCGACGCCGATGTGGAAGTTCTCGACCGCCACATGCACATCGCCACAGTGGGCGAGGGCGGCAGGCTCGATATCGAAATGCGGCTGAAGTCCGGCCGCGGGTATATCTCGGCGGACCGTAACTTCGATGAAGACCTTCCGTTGGGCTATATTCCGATCGACTCCGTCCACTCGCCTGTGCGGAAAGTGAACTTTGCCGTGGAAGCCGCCCGCCTCGGTCAGATGACCGATTACGACAAGCTGACCCTGGAAGTGTGGACAAACGGCGCGATCTCTCCGCAGGATGCCATCGGTCACGCGGCGAAACTGCTGAAGGATCACATGGCCATCTTCATCAACTTCGAAGAAGTCGCCGAAGTGAGCGAGGAGCCGGCGGAGCGTGCCGTCAGCCAGATGAACGAAGTGCTCAACCGCTCGGTCGAAGAGCTGGAACTGAGCGTCCGCAGCTACAACTGCTTAAAGAACGCCAACATTCAGACCATCGGCGATCTGGTGCAGAAGACGGAAGCGGAGATGCTGCGCACGAAAAACTTCGGACGCAAGTCTCTGAACGAGATCAAGGAAATTCTGCAGAGCCTCAACCTGGGCTTTGGTATGAAATTCGATGCGCAGGGCAGGTTGACTTCGCCGGCCGGACAGGTGATGAGCTCCAGCGATGCCGACTCGGTCGATATCGAAGACGACGAGGAAGAAGATACCGAATCCATGGGAGACCAAGTCTAGGCTTTCAGGGCTTGGCAGGAATACGCAATGAGACATCGAGTTGGTGGGTATAAATTAAAGCGCGATAAGGGCGCGCGCAACTCTCTACTGAAGGGCCTGGTCACCAGCGTGATCGAGGCAGAGCGCATTGTCACGACAGTCCCCAAGGCGAAGGCTGCGCAGCCGCTGGTCGAAAAAATGATCACCCTGGCAAAAGATGGTTCTCTCCACGCGCGCCGGCAGGCCGCCGCGGTGCTGGAGACTCCGGCCAGTGTGCAGAAGTTGTTCGACAAGCTGGGCGCCCGTTTCGGCCAGCGCAACGGAGGCTACACCCGCATTGTTCGCTTGGGCTGGCGCAAGGGCGACGGCGCTGAGCAGGTGATGCTGGAGTTGGTCGGCTCGGAGCTGGTCAAGCGCGCCGCCGATCGTGCTAAACGTCGCGAAGAGCGCCTCAAGGCGATGCGCGAAGGCCGCGAAGGCGGAGAAGAAGGCACGGAATAACTTTTTAGATTCGTCCTCTCGAATTGAAAGCGAGAGTCGTTTTGTCAGCCCGGAGGTTCTTCCCCTCCGGGCTTTTCTTTTCCCGGAGACAATTGGGAAAGGGATGATTGTTTTTTACGACGGCGCGTGCGGGCTTTGCCACGGATTCGTCCGCTTCGTCCTGCGGCATGGACCGCCGGATATCTTGTTTGCCCCTCTACCGCCGCAGCGGCGGGACACGATGGCCGTCCAACTGGGTAACGGGCAGGAATTGAAGCGCAGCGATGCGGTGCTCACGGTGCTCGAACAGTTCGGACCTGTCTGGCGCCGGCTTGTGCAGGTCTTGCGCTGGATTCCCCGGCCGCTTCGTGATGCGGTTTACAACCTCATTGCCCGCGTGCGAAACCGAGTTTCCAAAGCACCCGGCCAGATTTGCCCGTTGGTGCCTCCCGAGCTTCGAAGCAGGTTCATCGGCTACGATTAGGAATTGAAAATCAGAAGAGCCCAAGATTTGAAGATTGGCTGGGAGGCAGGGACTCGAACCCCGATATGCAGAACCAGAATCTGCAGTCCTACCATTAGACGACCTCCCAGTAGGAACTTCGATTTTATCATTCCGATGGCGGCCGAGTCACCGCAGACCGGCCACTTTGGCCCGCATATTGCGTCAGATAGCGGATCCAGCGGGCTTCGGCGCCGGGGGTGTCCATTTGCTCTTTCCAGTACGCCTCGAACTTTTCCCGGACGTACTTCTCTTCGCGATCCAGGAAGTTCGCCAGCGGAACCGCTCCCGGCCGGTTCTCCAGAACCTGACGAGCCGTCGCCAGATCGTTCAATCTCCCCAGCAGATCCTGTAACTTCTTCAACATGCCGAGCTTCTTCCGGAACTGCGGCCCATAGAGCGGCTGGAAAATCTCCAGCGCGTACCGGAAACGCTTGGCGCTGATGCGAAACTCATGCAAGGACTCGCCGTCCCCCTTGTGCAGCGCCTTGCGCCCTCGCTTGAAGAATTTCGCCGCGCTGCGCGGCAGGACTTCCCGCGCCGCCGCGACTACTGTCATCTCTGCCGTCAGTTTCACGGCAGATTCAAGCTTTCCCGCCACCGGGAAGAGAAATCCTGGCGTACCCACACCCGCAGCGCCTCGATCAGCCGCAGCATCGCTTCCGAGCGATCGGCGCGCATCGATTCCAGCGCCGGTTCGACTCCTTCCATGCCGGCCTCTTTGACCAGTTCCTGAGTAATGTCCAGATTCCGGACGTTTCCCGCCAGCCGGAAGATCGACCGAAGCTCTTTTGTAATCCGCTTTCGCTCCGCGGGAGGAAAGAATTCTTCCAAGGCATCCAGCACGGCTCGAAATCTTCGCGTGGACACTCGCAGATCGTGGACCGCTTCGACCGTCGCGGAGGAAGACGGTGCAATTTTCAGCGTATTTCGTACCTCGAAAGCCACGCGCGCCAGCCGGTGCGCCGCCTGCTCCCGGGCGAAGCGGCGAACGTCCATATTCGCGACAACCGCAGTGGTTCCGGTCATCCGCGCTGCACCGATACGGAAAGCGTCCGGTCGTAAATCTGTCGAAACGGTTCGGCCACCTGTTCAACGGCCCACTGCTCCAGGTCGGTTTTCATGTTGGATCGCAGCAGCAAATTCACGCTGCCCGCGCGCAGCTGGCAGGAAACGGATTCTACGCGCTGATCGCGCGTCCGGTCCAGGCCGTCGGCCAGGCGCAGCATCGGAATCATCAGCGCCAGCGTTTTCTTGGTTTCGGCGGGCAGGCCGACATAGTCGCTGTGCCGCGGACCGGGCAGTGCTTTCCGATGGTAGCGGCAGAGCATTCCAATGAGCGTTCGCTCCGAATCGGTAAAGCCGGGAAGGTCCGAGTTGTTAATGATGTAGTAGGAGTGCTTGTGGTGGCTGGTGTCGCTGATGTAGTGGCCGGTATCCAGCAAATAGCAGGCCGCTTCGAGAAACTTGCCGTAATTCGGAGCCAGGCGGTGAAGGGGTTCCAGGGCGAGAAACAGGCTGTTGGCGAAGTCCGCCAGCTTGCGGGCATGGCGAATTTCCACTCCATATCGCCGCGCCAGGGCTTCCACTACTTTTCGCTCTTCGGGAGACAGCCGGCTGAACTCGCGGCCCACCCGGCGCAGGGCCAGGTCCGCGACGATTCCCTGCCGGACACCGGCGGCGCAATAGTAGAGCGACGGCAGGTGGAACGTCTCCAGCACCGCCAGAAACACCGCCGTTCCGGGAATGATGATCTCGGCGCGGCGCGGTCCAATGCCCGGCATCTTCCGCCGTCCCGCCAGATCGCGCCGGATCAGCTCCTTGTAGAGCTTGCGCACTTCGGTGGTTCGCGCCCGCAGCCGGTCCGCCATCTCGCGTTTGGCCCGCGGCACCCGATTGACCGCGGAGACAACCGCCGCGGCCGAGGACGATGTGGCGATGACGCGGTCATACCGCCGGCTGCCCAGTTTGGACATCGTGACCGCCAGCTTCTCCTCGATAAAGCTGCGCAGTTGGTAGAGCTGGGTTTCGGAGGGCGGATCGTCCTTCAGAAACGCTGTCTGGAGGCGCACCGCTCCTAACGGCCTGGAGAAAGCGGAAACCAGCCTGCCCGACTCCGCATGGATCAGCTCCGCGCTGCCGCCGCCCACGTCGATAATCAGAATCCGCTGGTTGGGGTGCGGCCAGACGGCCAGCGCGCCGAGTTGAATCAGCCGGGCTTCTTCCTGTCCGGAGATCGTTTCGACGCGAATGCCGATAGCTTCCGAAGCTCGCTTGATAAATTCCGCCTGATTGCTGGCGTCTCTTGTGGCGCTGGTGGCCACGGCCCGGACGCCGACGACGTCGTATTTTTGCCAGGTCTGGCGCATTTGCCCTAGCACTCCCGCCACTTCCTGCATTCCTTCGGCGGAAATCGAACCGTCGCGAAAGACGCTTTCTCCCAGCCGCGTCACCTGGCGCTCCTCCACCAGGCGGGTAATCTGAGGCAGCGGCTCCCGTGGAGCCGCATCGGCTACCAACAGCCGCACTGAGTTGCTGCCGATATCGACGGCTGCATACTGAGGCATGAAGCTATAATAAGAGGCCGCGCTGCATGCCTTACTTCCGGCCCAATCGCTATCGCGGAAAACTCATTGTTGTGGAAGGCATTGACGGCTCCGGTAAATCCACGCAATTGTCGCTGTTGAGCCAGTGGCTGCGGTCGGAGCGGCTGGCCGTCGCTTTCAGCGAATGGAACTCTTCTCCTCTTGTTCGCGTCACCACAAAACGCGGCAAGAAGAAGGAAATGTTCACACCGACAACCTTCAGCCTGATTCACGCCACGGACTTTGCCGACCGCCTGGAAACCTACATTACTCCGTTGCTGAAAGCAGGGGCGATCGTTTGCGCGGACCGTTACGCCTATACCGCCTACGCTCGCGATGTCGTGCGCGGTGTCAGCCGCCGCTGGGTCCGCAATCTCTACCAGTTTGCCATCCGCCCCAACCTGCGGTTCTATTTCCGGGTGCCGCTGGATATCGCATTGGGCCGCATTCTCGGCGGCCGCGACGCCCTGAAGTATTACGAAGCCGGCATGGACCTGGGGCTGAGCCGCAATATCGAGGAGAGCTTCCGCCTGTTCCAGGGCCGGATTCTGGAAGAATACGACACGATGGCCGAAGAGATGGGATTTCACGTCATCGACGCCACCCAGAGCATCGAGGCTCAGCAGCAGCAGATGCGGGACATCGTCATGAAGGAAATCGGTGAAAGCTTGAGGAAGACCGTGCTCCGGCTGAGTCCCGGCATGAATGGACCCGTGAATGGCAGAGAAACAACCGCTGCAGTTTTATAGCGAGCCGCTTCCGGGAATCGATCCCGAAGAGTTGCAGGGTAAGCTCATCGTCATCGAAGGTCCGGATGCCGTCGGCCGCACAACCCAGGTGATGAGACTGCGGTCCTGGCTGGAGCATGAAGGCCATGCGGTTCTCGACACGGGAATGGCCCGGTCCGCCCTGGCGGGGAAGGGAATTCAGCAGGCCAAGAACGGAAATACGCTCGGGCCTGTCACGATGACGTTGTTTTACGCGACGGACTTTGCGGACCGGTTGGAGAACGAAATCATTCCCGCGCTTCGCGCCGGGTTTGTCGTCATCACCGATCGCTACATCTTTTCTCTGATGGCTCGCGCCATTGCGCGGGGAGAGGACCGGGTCTGGCTGGAGAAGCTCGCCGGTTTCGCGCTTGTCCCCCATGCGGTTTACTACCTTCGCGCCGAAGTGAAGGACCTGGTCACTCGAGTCGTGATGGGCCGCGGGCGGTTCGACCATTGGGAAAGCGGCATGGATATGCGCTTCGGCACGGACATGCACGACAGCTTCGTGCGCTACCAGTCGCGGCTGATTCGCGCGCTGGACCGGATGGCGGACGAATACGATTTCAAAGTGCTGGACGCTTCCAAAACTCCCGACCGCATCTTTCAGGAGCTGCAGTCGTCCATCGCCAAGCTGTTTCCCGCCAGCCGGAAGCGCCTGGGGATCGTTGCCCCGCCTCCTCCGCGGCGCGCTCCTCGAAAGACGCCCGCGGCGTAGGGCAGCTAGAGTCCCTTGGGGCGCACCGCATCGTAGGGTCCCGCCACGGGAGCGCCCAGAAATACCGGAGCCATCGGCGTTGCCGCCGCATCGAACACTGTCATCGGATGCATTCCCAGAATCATCTCGATGGTCCGCAGCACCGACGCCGTCGTGTACATTGTCGAATTCGTTCCCACACCGCGCGTGTACGGCGAGATGATCCACGCCGGAGCGTGATGAGAGTTCACGGGACCGCTTGCTCCGGCGGCGTCGCTTTGCACCACGAAAATCGCGGTCTTCGGCCAAAAGCGGGTGTGCGAGACGCTATCCACCAGCATTCCCAGCGCGAGGTCGCTATCGGAGGGATTTTTCTCGTTGGCCAGGCGAACGACGATCAGGCGAGGCATCTTCTCCGCCCGCTCAAACTCGGCGACGTCCTGCACCAGAGCTTTCATTCGCTCGACATCGGTGTAGTTTGCATCTTCGCCGCGAAACCGCAGATTTGTCACGGCGCGCAGCGAAAGGTCGTTGGTGGATTGCACCTGATTCTCACCGGCGGCGCCGGGCTTTTCTGTGTTCTTCACCCAAAGACCGTAGTTGCGAACGCTCAGTCCGCGGGCGATGGCATTGCTCCACAGATAGCCCGCCGGCGGTAACGCGGCGGCATCGGCACCCTGAAAATCATCGATCTTGCGGCGTCCGGCGAGCGTACCGGGCCCGAGCTTCTGCACGTAATCCGGCGCGATCGCCGCCGCCGACCAGTTCAGTCCATCCGCGGCGGCCCGGCCCATGGTGTAGAAGTTATCGAGCAAAGCGAAATCGCGGCCCAGCTTCCGCTGGTTGGGAACGGCGTCCTCCGGCGTAGCCGTCAGTTCGCGATAGGACCGGCTTCCCTTGATGACGTAGATCACGTGTTCGAGGGGAGACTTCACGGCGCCATTCGCTGGAACGATCGCGCTGTGCCCGGTGGGGAACTCCGCCAGATCGTCGCGATATGCCGAATCGCGAACCACCGCGTAGCTGTATGCCGACAGTACCGCTTCGGTTGGGGGCTCGACAATCGACGCCGATCCCGCCTCGAGAGCAGCATCGAAGGGCACTCCGTGTCCGTTGAGGATGAACAGACGGCCGCCGGCCAGCACTCGCGCCGCCGTCGGATAACGCCCTGTCGGAATCATTCCCGTCACCTGCCCGCGTGTCCCGGTGACGTCGATCGCCACGGCAAGATTCACGCCGGAGCAGATGGCATAAAGCGTCTTGAGATCGGGGCTCAGCGCCAGCGCCGACGGAGTGGAACCGACCGGCTGGCGCTGCGTCAGGGCGACGCTCAGCGTCTCCACCATGCGGGTTGTACCGTCATCCCGGACGCCGAAGACATAAACGTTATTGGTATTGGCCGCGGCGACAAAAATCCGGCCTGTCCACTCCTCCTCTTCGCCTCCGGCCAGGACCTGTTTGGGCCGCCACACCATGTCGGTCGGATGCGGTCCGGTGGCGAGCATTCCCATTCGCTCGCCGGTCTCCGGACGATGTTGATAGACCATCGAATCCGCCCAACTCGAAACGAAGACGGATTTTCCATCCGGCGGAATCAGAATTCGATACGGCCTGCGGCCGGTGGCGAACTTTTCAATCACCATCCCGGAGAGCGGGTTGATGACGGCGATCTGGTTGCGATGGACCAGCGCGGCATAGAGCAGCCGGCCATCGGGAGAAATCGTGACGTCGCCCACAAAATCCTGTGGCGTGGTTTGCTCGCCGGGCCGGGCCACGGAGAAGCTGCGGCCCGCGGTGATCTTTCCTTCTTCGGAGATCGCAAACTCCTGGACGTTGGATTGCGATCCGCCGCCGGCGTAGACGGACTTTCCGTTCGGTGTGAAGGTCAAGCCCAGCCAGGCATCGGGAACCTCCACGCGGCTGAGCACCTGGAAGCTGCCGGCGTCGAGAACAGAAATGGAAGCCGGTTGCGCGCCGGCGTTCAATACCAGGAGAAACCGCCCGTCCGGGGACAACGCCGCCGACATCGGGAAGCTGCCCATCGGCATCTGCGTACCGGCGGGCCGCAATCGCCAACCGGAAGGCAGCAGGTAGGCTCCATCGGTTTGCTTTCCGGGACGGTCGGCAGGATTCGATTGCGCCGCCAGGTACAGCGACGCGGCCAACAGGCCAAACCATCGCAAGCGCGTCATTCGGAAAACCGCTGCGCAATCGGAATCCGGCGGCCCATTCCAAAAGCCTTCGTAGTGACCTTCAATCCGGGAGCCATCTGCTTCCGCTTATACTCCGCCCGGTCCACTCTTCTGATCACATCGCGGACAAGAGCCAGCGGCACGCCCACGGACTGGGCGATTTCGGCGGGCCGTTTCATCTCTTCCACGTAGGCCTCGAGAATCGGATCGAGAAGCGCGTATTCGGGCAGGGAATCGCTGTCTTTCTGATCGGGCCGCAATTCGGCGGAGGGCGGCTTGGTAAAAACCGCTTCCGGGATCGCGTTGGAGTGGCGCTGGTTGGCGATGCGGGACAGGTCGTAAACCATCATCTTCGGCACATCGCTGATCACAGCCAATCCGCCGCACATATCGCCGTAGAGCGTCGTATACCCGACGGCAATTTCGCTCTTGTTTCCCGTCGTAAGGACAAGCGCGCCGGTCTGGTTCGATAGCGCCATCAGCGTGACTCCTCGAAGACGGGACTGCAGGTTCTCATCGGCGACACCCGATGGACGCGCTCCGAATGCCGGCGTCAATGCTTTGACCAGCGACTGGTAGGGCTCGTGGATCGGAGCCACCAGCAACCGGATCCCCAGCTTGTCCGCCAGGGTTTGGGCGTCGGTCAGGCTCTCCGGGCTGGAATGCGGACCGGGCATGGCGACACCGGTCACGTTCTCACGGCCCACCGCCTCGACTGCGACCGCCGACACCAACGCGGAGTCGATTCCGCCGCTGATTCCGATGAGGACCTTGTGAAACCCGCACTTCTGCAGATAGTCGTACGTGCCCAGGACCAGGGCCTGGTAGACGGCTTCGGTTTCGTCGGCAAACGTTTCGTGGCGCTGGCCCATTCCGGAATCGATGTCGACGGTGACCAGGTCCTCTTCAAAAGACTTTGCCGCGGCGGTGACGCGCCCATGAGCGTCCATGGCAAAGCTCGAGCCGTCGAAAACCAGGTGATCGTTTCCTCCGACCTGGTTTACGTACACCACCGGAATCCGATATCGCTGTGCCGTCGAGGCGAAAATATCGCGGCGCTGTACTCGCTTGCCCATGTGATAGGGCGAGGCGTTGATGCTGAGGAGAACTTCGGCGCCCGCCGTCGCAAGCTCTTCGACGGGATCGCGCGTATAGAGCCGGCGCTCCCAATACCGGCGGTCGTTCCACGCATCTTCGCAAATCGTGAGCGCCGTCTTTCTGCCGCACAGCGCGCTGAGTTTCTGCTTCTCTGCCGGAAGAAAGTAGCGTCCCTCGTCGAAGACGTCGTATGTCGGCAGCAGCATCTTGTCCTGCCGGAACAGAATCTTTCCCCGGTGCAGAACCACGGCGGAATTTTGAACCTGTTTTCCGGCGGCACGATCCGCGCGCGCGATGGTTCCGCAAACTCCGGCGATCTGCAGAGACGAAAATGCTTCCGCCAACTCGCCCAGATGGCGTTCCGCCGCTTCGAGGAAACTTGGCCGCTCCACCAGATCCCGGGGAGGGTAACCGGTCAGCGAGAGTTCCGGAAACACCACGACATCGGCGCCTAACTCCGCCGCGCGCCGCGCGAAAGTGATCATCTTTTCCACATTCGCGGCAAAAGCGCCGATGGTCGTATTAATTTGCCCGAGAGCGATGCGCATGGAGAGTTTTCTATTTTAGCGAGGCGCCCCCGACCCCGCTGATCGGCGAAATCGTGTTCCGCGACGATCCTTGTGTATCGAAACTGAACCGTTTAGTATTGCAGAGATGATCCAAGTCGAGAATCTGGTCAAAACGTTCGGCGACTTGAAAGCTGTCGACGACGTCACGTTTACCGTTCCAAAGGGCGAAATTTTCGCCTTTCTGGGTCCGAATGGAGCGGGAAAAACCACCACCATCAAGATGCTGACCACCTTGTTGCGGCCCACCGGCGGGTCGATTCGCCTGGATGGACTGGATCCGGCGCACAAGCAGCAGGAATGCCGGAAGCGGTTTGGCATCGTTTTTCAAGATCCGAGCGTCGATGCGGATCTCACCGCGCAGGAGAATATGGAAATTCACGGCATTCTCTATCACGTTCCCCGCAAGCAGCGCGGGGAGCGGATTGAGCGGCTGTTAAAGCTCTTCGAGTTGTGGGACCGCAAAGACATGCCGGTAAAGTCGTTCTCCGGCGGCATGAAACGGCGGCTGGAGATTGCCCGTGGATTTCTCCATACTCCGAAAATTCTTTTTCTCGACGAGCCGACCTTGGGACTGGATCCGCAGAGCCGCAATCAGCTTTGGTCGCAAGTGAAAAACCTGAATGAAAGCGAGCAGGTGACGGTTTTCCTCACCACGCACTACATGGAGGAAGCGGAGAAAGTGGCTCATCGAATCGCGGTGATCGATCATGGCAGGATGGTCGCGCTGGGGACGGCGGCGGAACTGAAAGAGAAGACGCAGACCGGCACGCTGGAAGAAGCGTTTCTCGCTTTGACCGGCTCGTCCATTCGGGACGAGAGTGCCAATTCCGCCGACCAGCTGCGGCAGTTCGCGAAGATGTGGAGGAGATAGCATGGCGGCGATTTACGTTCTTTGGCTGCGGGAAATCAAGCGCTACGTGCGTTCGAAACCGCAAATGATCGCGTCGTTGGGGCAGCCGCTGTTGTACCTGCTGGTGCTGGGGTTCGGGCTGGGCCCGGTGTTTCAGAAGGCCGGCAATGGAAGCTATCTGCAGTTTGTCGCTCCGGGCGTGGTGGGAATGACGCTGCTGTACACATCGATTTTTTCCGGAGTGGGCCTTTTGTGGGACCGGCAGTTCGGGTTCCTCAAGGAAACTCTGGTGGCGCCGGTGCCGAGGATCCAGATCATGATCGGGCGCACGCTGGGCGGCGCAACGGTGGCGGCCATCCAGGGGACCCTGGTGCTTGTGGTCTGTCTGCTGGCGGGGTTCCGGCCGGCCAGCGTTACCGGGCTTGTGCTGGGGTTGGGGCTGATGCTCCTGATCGCTCTGGTATTCGGAGCTCTGGGCACGGCCATCGGGTCGATGCTGCAGGACATGCAGGGATTTCAGTTGATCATGAATTTCCTGGTGATGCCGATTTTCTTTCTGTCCGGCGCGCTCTATCCGCTGGCGAACCTTCCGGTGGTTCTGTCGGTGCTGACGAAGGTGGACCCTCTGACCTATGGCATCGACGGTCTGCGGGCGGTGTTGATCGACGGCGCCCATTTCGGATTAGGGCTGGACGTGACGGTGCTGGCCGTCGCGTCGGTCCTGTTTCTCGCGATGGGAGCCAGAGCGTTTTCCCGAATTCAGATCTGAGAGCGTCTTGTGCAGCCGCGCAGTCGAAAAGCCCATAACAAAGTTCTGGACGCGGCGATCGCGCTGTTTGCGGTACGAGGCATCGACGGAACCAGCATGGATGCCATTGCGGAGGCGTCGGGGGTCAGCAAAGCGACGATTTACAAGCATTGGGCGGACAAAGACGCTCTGTGTTTGGAGGTGATGATCCGCGTGCATGGTTTGGATGCGGAACGTCCGGTCTTTCACACGGCCGACCTTCGCCGGGACATGTGCGATCGCCTGAAGTACGAGCCGCCGGAGCATCCGTCGCTGTTGCGGGACCGGCTGATGCCGCATTTGATGGCGTACGCGGCGCGGAACCAGGCATTCGGACAGGTGTGGAGAATGCGCGTGATGGAGCCGCTGCGGGTTCATATCATCGAGTTCTTGGAGCGCGGGATCGCGGAAAGAGTTTTTCCGGAGAACCTGGACATTCCGATGTCGATCGCCCTGCTGACCGGTCCGCTGATCTACGGCAAGATGCTGGGAAGCGGCGATCTGACGCGCGAGGCGCTGGCGGAGGGAGTGGTAAACGCCTTCTGGCGGGCCTTTGCGCAGCGGGAAATGAAGAAGGCGGGTTAGTCTAAAGCTGTGGCTCAGGAAGCTGCGGCGGCAACGCTTTCGCTTGACGGTCGCGAGGTTCGGATCACCAATCCCGGCAAGCTCTATTTTTCTCGCGGCATCGAAGTTTCCAAGCTGGACCTGGTCCATTACTATCTTTCGATCGCGCCGGCGGCGTTGACCGGAATCCGCGACCGTCCCGTCGTCTTGCGCCGTTTCGTCAACGGCGCGGAAGCGGAGGCGTTCTATCAGAAGAGAGCGCCTTCCGATCGGCCGCCCTGGCTGCGAACCGTGACGCTTTCGTTTCCGTCGGGGCGCACCGCCGAGGAGATCGTGGTGGACGACGCGGCCGGATTGGCGTGGATCGTCAACCTGGGGTGCATCGAGCTTCATCCGCATCCGGTTCGTTCCGTTGACATGGAACATCCGGATGAATTGCGAGTGGACCTGGATCCGGGGCCGGGGGTGGCATGGTCCGATGTATGCCGGGTCGCCCTGGAAGTGAAGGCATTTCTGGACGGGCTGGGAATGCGGAGCTGGCCGAAGACCAGCGGTTCCCGCGGGATGCACATCTACGTGCGAATCTATCCCCGCTGGAGCTTTCAAGACGTTCGCCGCGCCGCCGTCGCGCTATCGCGCGCGATTGCGCGGATTGTTCCATCGATCGCAAGCTCGCAGTGGTGGAAAGAAGAGCGGCACGGCGTGTTTCTGGACTACAACCAGAACGCCAAGGATCGTACGACGTGTTCCGCCTATTCGGTGCGTCCGGTTCCGGATGCGCGGGTTTCCACTCCCTTGCAGTGGAGCGAAGTGCCGGACTCGAACCCGGCGGATTTCACCATCGCGACGGTTCCGAAGCGCTACCGCGAGCTGGGCGATCCTCACGCGGAGATCGACCGGTTCCCCTGCTCGCTGGAAGGTCTGCTGGAGCTGGCTGCCAGAGACGAGGCCGAGGGTTTGGGCGACGCGCCGTGGCCGCCTCATTTTCGCAAGATGGAGGGCGAAGGAAAGAGAGTCGCCCCTTCGCGCGCGCAGAAAATCGTCAGGAAGCCGCGAGTGCGGATGCCGCTGCTGACGATCGCGAATTCTCCCGATAAGGAAGCCGCACTGGCCGGGCTGGAGCGGTGGAAGCAAAGACACGCGAAGGCGGCCGGGCATCTGGCGGTGGACGATGTTCTGGTGGACTCGATGAGAGGCCGGTCTTCCACCTGGACACGCATCCGGGTGAATCTCCGCCACGTGCCGGAAGAAATCCGCCCGCCGCAGGAGACTCCGGATCCCGATGACGATCCGACGCGCGAGTGGCGCGAGGCGATCCGGAAACGAAAGAGCGGCTCCAGCTAGCGGCCGGTGGAAAAGACCGCCGCCAGCTCCTGCGGGGGAACCACTTCCAACTGCGCGTAGGTGCAATCTGCGGGCCGCTTATCGAGCCGCCATCGCTTGAAGTGCGACATGTGGCGGAAGCGCGTCCCTTGCATGTGCTCATAAGTCACTTCGACGACCAGTTCCGGACGGAGCGGCTCCCAGGAGAGATCTTTGCCCTGGCTCCAACGGCTTTGACCACCGGGCATCCGGCCGCCGGCGTGGGCCGCGGCGTTCGCCCAGTCCTTCCACGGGTGGTTGTCGAGGGCATTTCCGCGATACGGCGCCAGTGTTTCCACCAACTCGGTCCGGTGCTGCCGCGTGAAGCTGGCGCAAACTCCGACGTGCTGCATCACTCCGGCATCGTCGAATAATCCGAGCAGGAGCGAGCCGACGGCCGTGCCTTCTCCTTCTTTATGCCAGCGGAATCCGGCAACGACGCAGTCGCATTCGCGCTCGTGTTTCACCTTCAGCATGACGCGCTTATTCGGTTCGTAAGTTCCGGCCGCCGGTTTCGCCATCACGCCGTCCAGGCCGGCGCCTTCAAACCGGCGAAACCAGTCCGCGGCGACGTTGCGGTCGCCGGTTGCCGGGGTGACATGCAACGGCGGCGCGCAATCGGCCAGCAGCGACTCCAGGCGGAGGCGGCGTTCCTGAAACGGATGGGAGCAGAGTTCCCGGTCTCCTTCGCTCAGCAGATCGAAAAAGACCATGGATGCGGGAATCTGACCGGAGAGCAGCTTCACGCGGGATGCGGCGGGATGCAGCCGTAGCTGGAGCGCATCAAAGTCCAGGCCCTGCCGCTGCACGATGACGATCTCGCCGTCCAGCACGCACCGGCCGGGAAGCTGTGCCTTCAGGGGAGCTTCCAGCTCCGGAAAATAGCGGTTCAGCGGATTCCTGTCCCGGCTTTGAATCAACAGCTCATCGCCGTCGCGGAAAATGAGTGCTCGAAATCCATCCCACTTCGGTTCAAAGATCCACTCTCCTTGTTCCGGCAGCTCCCCCACCCGCTTGGCGAGCATCGGCAGGACGGGAGGGTTGACAGGAAGATTCACGCTTCATGGTAATATCCGCTTCGTCTTGGAAGTTCATCTGATCGACGGCACGTACGAATTGTTTCGCCATTACTACGCCGTGCCTTCGGCCAAGGATGCGAACGGCATGGAGATCGGCGCGGTGCGCGGAGTTGTGAACTCCGTCCTGGGTATGATTACCGGCGGCGCGACGCATATCGGAGTTGCGACCGATCATGTCATCGAGTCGTTCCGCAACGGGTTATGGCCCGGGTACAAGACCGGCGCCGGCGTGCCCGCCGACCTGATGGCGCAGTTCCCGCTGCTGGAGGAGGCGCTGGCCGCCGCGGGGTTCGTGGTTTGGCCGATGGTGGAATTCGAAGCGGACGACGCGCTGGCCGCCGCGGCGGCAAAGCTGGCGCCGGATCGCGGCATCGGCCGGATCGTCATTTGCACGCCGGACAAGGATCTTGCGCAATGCGTCCGCGGCGACCGAGTCGTGCAGTTGAACCGCCGGACGCGAACGATTCTCAACGAAGCGGGAGTCGTTCAAAAGTTCGGAGTGGCGGCGGAGTCGATTCCGGACTATCTGGCGCTGGTGGGCGACTCCGCGGACGGCTACCCCGGATTGCCGGGATGGGGCGCCAAGTCGGCGGCGGCTGTCCTGGGGAAGTTTCTCCATCTGGAAGCGATTCCGCTGGACTGGCGCGAGTGGCATGTCAATGCCGTCGGCGCCGGCTCGCTTGCGGCCACGCTGGCGCGGGAGTATGACAACGCATTGTTATTCCGCACGCTGGCGACGCTGCGAACGGATATCGATCTCTTCGAGAATGTGGAGCAGCTTCGGTGGACCGGGCCGACGGACGCCTTTACAGCCATTGGAGAACGATTCAACGCTGCGACGACACAGGCAAAGAAGGCGGTGGTCCGGCGGCAAGCGGGGAAATCCGCGGCCGGCAGTTGACGCTCCGTCTGTGCGAAGCGCGGAGTTCTTTGGTTAGATGTTCGGGGAGGACAGGCATGAAACTAAGCCCCGATGTTGTTGCGCTGGAAGCCGCCAAACAGTGGGCGATGGAAGAGAAGATTCCCACGGCGAACTGCTCGGTGGTCTTTACCGACGCCGGCGATCTGGAAGTACAAGTCCAGGATTCCGCCGCGACCACCATCTCCAAGAGGGAGTTTGAACAATTTCCCGCTCTGATCGCGCAGTTTGTGGGGGAGCGGCTGACTCGAGCGTATCGAAAAGCGAAAGCTGCCGGCGGCAACTCCTGAGAGTGCTCCCGGCAGCTTCGCGGGATCGCGGCTATGCCTTTCTCGCCTCGTCGGCGCCGTAGTAGCGCTTGTAGTATTTGCCGTAGTAGCCGTAGTAATAATACTGATCGGAATGGTGCCGCTTGACGTGGTTCAGCACCAGGCCGACGACGTTGGCCCGGAGGTTCTGCAGCGTCTGAATGGCGGCCGCCACGGCCTTACGCGACGTTTCCCCGGAGCGGGTGACCACGAGCACGCCATCCGACATGGACGACATTTGCAGGCTTTCGGCAAATCCCAGCAGCGGAGGGCCGTCCAGGATAATCAAGTCGTACTCGCGCGAGGCCTCTTCGATGATCCGGGGAATCATCGAGCCCAACATGTCCGCCGCCCGCCGCGAAGGCGGGCCCGCGGTGATGATGTCGAGGTGAGGATTGGCTTCCGGCGTGAGGATCACGTCTTTCCAGGCGTACTCTTCATTGATGACGTTGGCGAGTCCCTTACCTGTTGGGATTCCAAAGATTTTGTGCTGGCTGGGACGGCGCAGGTCGCAATCGATCAGCAGGGTGCGCTTCTTCTGTTCCGCGTGGGTGTAGGCGAGATGCGAGGCGGTGGTGGACTTTCCTTCACTCGCCGTAGCCGAAGAAATCAGAAGCGTCCGGATCCGGCGATCGAAGTCGGTCAGCAAAACAGAGCTTCGAAGCGTACGGATCGCCTCGTCGTATGTGGAGGCCTGCCGGTCCCCGCCAGGAACGGGGAGAGCCGGCTCTGCCGGCTTATTCAAGGCGATCTGCAGATTGATGTTTTCCTTCACCGCCGGCAGCGTTCCGACGACCGTCGTGTTGAGCGTCCGCTGGACCTGCTCCGGATCGCGAAGCGTATTGTCCAGGGTATCGGCGAGGATCGCTCCTCCGATGGCCAGCAGCGTGGAGAAGACGAACGCCAGGAGGATATTCAGCTTCATGTCCGGGAAGGTTTGCTTCCAGGCCGGGCGCGCCTGATCGGAAATGCGGACGGCATTGTTCTGGAAGCTGGCATTGATGCCGGCCTCGCGGATCTTGCGGACCAGCTCTTCATATAGCCGCTTATCCGCGTCCGCCTCCTGCTTCACCCGCCTGTAATCGAAGCTGTTCATGTTCAAGCGGTCGTATTCGGCTTTGGTTTCCTCGACCGCCTTCTTGAGCATCGATTCCCGCTGTTTGGCCTCCTGGTAGCGGACTTCCACCTGCTTCATGATGCGGTCGCGCATCTGGTCGATGCTCTCGTCCACCTGGCGCAGCTGCGCGGCGATCTTTCGATACTCGGGATGGTTCGGCCCAAAGTGCGTTTTGACCTCGGCGAAGTTCTGGCTCAGCTCGTTGCCGCGTTCCATCAGGCGCCGGAGGCTTTCGGCCTGCGTGCTGGTGAGGGCGGCCTCGAGCGATCCGTTCCGGATGGCGTCGTGTTCGGATTCCATCTGCACGCGATCGGTTTGCGCTTTGGTGTAGTCGGAGTTCAGCTGCAACAGCCGGGCGGAGAGAATGTTGGTCTTCTCCTCCGGATTGATGACGTTGAGCTCGCGTTCCATGCGGGAGAGACGGCCGGAGGAGTCTTCCATCTTGGCGCGCAGCTCCTCGATCTGACGTTCCATGTAGCGCGAAAGACTGACAGAGCTTTTGGTCCGGATGTTGTAGGTGTGATCGATATAGCTGTTGGCCACTCCGTTGGCGACGTCGGCGGCCAGCTGAGGATCGGTGGAGCGGTAGGCGATCTGGATCAGGTAGGTGTTGGGAGGCCGGGATACCTTCAGCTTCTTCAGAACGATGGGAGCATCGGCCGCTCTCGCCATCGTATCTTTTTCGTTGTCTTTGAACTGCTTTTCCTTCTCCAGCAGACTGTAACGCTGAGCGACGGGCCGCACGACGGAATCGGATTGGATCATCCTGATCTGCGTGGTCAAAAACTGTTCGGCATCCATCGGCGCGGAGCTGGATTCGGACTCCCGGCCGACGATGTTCTTTGCCTCCTGGCGGTCCACGTAGACGGTCGCCACCGATTCATAGACCGGCGTGATGCGCGAAGAGACGATGATGGTGGCGGCTACGACGGCGAGGATAAACGCGACGATTTTTACGGCATGGCGCCGGAGAATCCAAAAGTAGTGGGAGAGGGGCAGGTTTGTATCGGTCGCTTCCGCTTCCAGGACGGCTCCCGAAAACGGTAGCGCGCGAAAGTCGCCGCCCAATTGGACGCCGCGCTCCCCGGGTAAGGCTCGCTCGGAAATCGGATCGAATCTGCCGTTTTGCATGAATCTAACCTTGCCTGAATTCAAAAAGTGTCAGGGACTGGCCGCTCGCCACCGGCACCGGCCGGAATGCGTTCGAAAGGGAAACTGACAAGATACTGAGGCCTGAACCGCTTCCAGTGTTTCGGACGCCGGGCAATTCCCCTGCAATTCCGGCGGATTGGGCCGGAGAAATATGCGCCGCACCGGGCGCGGGCAGAGGCCGGCAATTCTTTGCTTTTCGCTTCCGCCGGGTTTCGGCGCCACGGAGCCATAATCCTCATTTGCCCTGAAACATCAGCAAAATACGTAGCCCACAGCCTCGCTGCTTTGCGCGTTTCCCACAATTTACGCTGCAATTTCCGAAAAGGAACCACTCAAAGATGACGTCCTTTTACTGTAGCCGATGGGGATATCCCCTGCACGGGTAGAGGAAATAAGGGCGGAAAGCGGATCAAGAGGCGGCGGCTTTTCGTCCCAGCCGGACGACAATTCCGAATTCCTCTTTGGTCACAGGCTGAACGGAAAGGCGGCTGCCCTTCTGAGTAACCACCATCTTTTCCAGACCTTTGGCGGACTTCAACAGCTCCAGCGGGACGATGCCGGGAAAGCGCTCGACAAACCCGATATCGACGGTGTACCAGGTGGGCGAGTCCGGATTGCTGGCCTCGTCGAAATATTTGTGGCCCTTTCGAAAGGCGAAAGGGTCCGGATAACCGGCGCGGACAATTTCCGCCAGACCGGTCACTCCCGGCGGATCGGCATTGGAGGCGTAGAACAGCACACCGTCGCCCAATTGCATTTGATCCCTCATAAAATTGCGAGCCTGATAGTTGCGAACGCCTTCCCAGCCGGTGCGGCCGTCGCGCTCCAGGTCCTGGATGGTGTAGGCGGCGGGCTCGCATTTCATCAACCAGTATCGTTTCGGCATAACCCTTTCAACAGGATACGATTCCGCGCGGCCGTCAGTCCGCCGCGGGGAGAGTGAAGAAAAACGTCGCGCCCTGCCCCAATTCGCTGGTTGCCCAGATCCGGCCGCCATAGCGGTCCACAATGTGTTTGCAGATCGCCAGACCCAAGCCGGTGCCCGGATACTCGTGCTTGTGGAGACGCCGGAACAAGCCGAAGATGCGTTCCCGGTACTGGGACTCAAATCCGATGCCGTTGTCCTGGATGGAAATAAGCCAATTCCCGTCCTGTCTCTCGGCTGAGATGTGGATCACCACGGGAACGCCGGTACGGCGGTATTTGATGGCGTTGGAGAGCAGATTCTGGAAGACGTGAGTCATTTGCCGGGTGTCGCCTCGCACGGTGGGAAGGTTCGGAACGTAAAGAATGGCGCCGCTTTCCTGAATTCGGCTGTGCAAGTCGGATACCGCCTGGCGGAAGGATTCCTGGAGATTCGCCTCGCCCGGTTCCGTTGCGTCGTCGTGGACGGTTCTGGAGTAGGCCAGGAGATCGCGAATCAGAGCCTCCATGCGGCTGACGCCCTCTCTGACGAACTCCGAGGACTGCCGCTGGAGTTCCTCCGAATCCCGATTTTCCAGCAGCAATTTTGAATAGATGCTCACCATCCGCAGAGGTTCCTGCAGATCGTGGCCCGCGACGTAGGCAAACTCTTCCAGTTTCCGGTTCACGCGCTGCAGTTCTTCATTGGACGCCCGCAGGGATTGTTCATCGTGTTTGCGGCCCGTAATATCGAAAGCCACTCCCGTAAATCGCGCGGGCTTTCCCCCGGCGTCCCGGTGACAGGCGCCACGGGCATAAATCCAGATTTCGGAATCATCGGGGCGTATGATCCGTACCTCCTCGGCGAAGTCGGCACCGGTTTCGATGGACTGCCGAATCTGCTCTCCGATGGAGGGCTGGTCTTCCGGGTGCACTTTCGCGACGTACTCCGCCAGCGGGGCACCGGCCAGCGCCCTATCCGGATCGATACCGAGCAGTTGGGCAAAGGACGCGTTCGCATACACGCGGTCGCCGGGAACATCCCAATCCCAGGTCCCCACTCCGCCGCCGGCTTCCAGCGCCAGCGTCAGGCGCTCCTCGCTGGCGCGCAGGGCGGCTTCAATCTTGTTCTGCTCGGTAATGTCGCGCGTCGAACCTGCCACGGCTTCGACAAAACCGGCGGAGTTCAGGATCGGAACGAAAATGTATTCGTAGTGGCGCAGTTCTCCATCGGCCCCGCGATACGGCCCCCGATCCCGCAATGGCGCTTTGGCCGCGATGACCTCGCTCACCTGGCCGGTTAATCGATCCGCAAGATCGCCGGGGTATTGAAGCTCGTAGAAATTCCTGCCCACGACCTCCTCGAGCCGCTTCTGAAACAGGGAAAGCAGCGCGCGGTTGGCATAGGAAAACCGGCATTCCCTGTCAAAGATGTACATCATGTCGGGAGTGTTCGACAGGACAACATCAAACGTATTCCACTGTTCGCGGAGCAAGGTTTCGGCTTGCTTACGCACTGTGATGTCCGTGGTGGCTCCCAACATTCGAATCGCAAGGCCGGAATCGTTGCGCAGGACGCGAGCGGTGGTCGCAAGCCACACCACCTTTCCATCCGGATGAACAACACGGAACTCCACGTCGTAGGGCGTGTCCCGCTGGAGCGCCGACTGGATTGCGGCGCCCACGGATTCCTGATCCTGCGGGTGCACCAGGGCCGCGAAGTCTTCCACCTTGCCGTTGAATTGACCCTTGGGTACTCCATGGAGGTCGTAGACAAGGTCGCTCCATTCGATGCGATTTTCGACGACATCCCAATCCCAGACACCGATTTTGCCCGCTTCCAGCGCCAGTTTGAGACGTTCCTCGCTGTGCCGCCGCGCTTCCTCCGACCGGCGGCGGCTCGTCACGTCGCGGAACACCAGAACGACGCCAACCACTTCGCCGTTCTCATTCCGAATGGGCGCGGCGCTATCTTCCACGGGAATCCGCCGCCCGTCCCTGCTGACCAGAACGATATGGTTCGGTAGAAAAACGATCCGATTTTCACGAAGGACTTTGTCAACCGGGCCTTCGGCGGGAGCCCGCGTCTTTTCGTGTTCGATGACGAAGACTTCGGAAACGGGACGTCCCTTCGCCTCAAACTGAGTCCAACCCGTCAATTCCGCGGCGCCCGGGCTGAGAAATGTCACCGCGCCGGCGCCATCGGCCGCAATCACAGCATCACTGACGGTTGCGAGCGTCGTTTCCACCAGATCGCGCGCCCGCTCGGCTTCCAGCTTGGAATCGCCCAGTGCTTTCTGCATCTCCCGGCGGCGTTCCGTATCGGCCGTCAGCTCGAGAAATTTTTCCTCCATCAGCGCTCGCGACGTGCGCATTGCGTTGTTGAGGATGGTGATGAAGACGGAGATGAGGAAAAACAATATGGCCCCGGCGGCATCGCTGAGAGTTGCCGGAACGAGTTGAAAAAACGGGGGAACCAAAAAATAAAATGCCGTCGCGGTGCTGAGCAGCGAAGCCAACAGGCCGGGGCCCAGGCCGCCGAACCAGGAGGCGCAAATCACCGCCGGAAAGAAGGTGATGTAGGGGACGGAGGTGCCCAGGATTCCGGCAAGAGCGAGACGGATGGCCAATCCCGCGATTACGGCCGCAATGGCAATGAGATAACGCCGGATGTCGTAGGCATAAGGACGCTCCGGCGGATACGCCATTTTTGCCACAGCTTACAAGCATGGCACAGTCTCCATGGCCCGGCCGCCGGCCCGGTGGAGCTCAAATTTCCAGCAGGAAGCCCTTCTTGCCGAGGTTTCGCGCCCGCGTCCTTCCCAAGGTGCATTCGGTGCCGGCAGCCTCGTGGATATGGCCGCAAAAGAACCAATCGGGCTGGTGTTCCTCGACAAATGCCGCAATTGCCGTACTCCCGAAATGACGCCCGCCGGAGCCCGCATCCAGGGGCGTTCCGGCCGGCGGGCAATGGCAAACCAGGATCAGCGGACGCAGACCGGCGAAGGGTTCCAGATAACGGGCGATTTCTTCTTCGGTGTACTCGCCAGGAGTGTGGAAGGGAGTCGGATTGGAATAGCCCAGCGCGGCCACCTGGTATTCCCCCAGAGAGGCTGACTTACGATGCATGTCGATAAAGCCGAAACGTTCGCAGAAGGCGGAAATATCCGCGGCCGATTCATGATTGCCGGGTATCACGCTGAGCTTGCCGCCCAGTGGCTTCAGAATCTCGCCGGCGGCATCGAGACCGCGGCCCCAATTCACCAGATCTCCCACCGCGAAGTAGCGATCGGCGGGAGAGGCGGCGATGGCCTCCAGCGCTCTGGCATCGGAGTGAATGTCAGAGAAGAGCAAGATGCGCATTCCGCTATTCTCGCCGGAACGCCGCGATCCAGGTCTTCAGCGCCAGTCCGCCGAAGAACACCCATATCGCCCACAGCCAGGGACCGCGAAAGCTTCGCCAGGCGAAAAAGGCGAGGATTGCGTAGCAGGCGAGCGCGATCCAAAAACGCTTCCGGATGTCCATGGGGCGGTAGACCGTCAATTGGCCGGCTGGTTGTACATGAAGCTCAACTGGAGCCGGATCTGCTCTCCCTTGAACTCATGGGGCAGAGGAGGAAACGGGTTGGAGGCGCTGATTCCCGCCACGGCGGCACGATCCAAAGCGTCGGCTCCGGAAGGCGCGGAGATGACCAGCTTCGGCACGCGGCCTTCCCGGCTGATGGCGAACTGGATCACGACGCGCCCGCGCTGCCCCAGCCTTACACTCTCCGGCAGCACGGCAAACCAGTTACGCCGTACGGCCGCCAGCACCTGGATGAGGTACGGCTTGAAATCGACGCCCTGCGGATCGCTGAGCAGCTCCAGGCTGGACCCGGCCCGCCCGCGATTCGGTGTCGCCGAAAGAGTGGCGCCGGAGCCTGTTCCCAGATCCATGACGTCGCTGACCACGGTGCCCCCGGTCCGTCCTCGCGATGCGGACCGCACCGCTTCCGAGACGCTGGCATTGGGCATGGGGATCGCAACCTTTCCCACGCCGGAGGCTGTCCCCGATGTTGCACCCGGAGTTTCGAAAGCAAGCTTGGGTTTCTCATTCACCGGAATCGGGGGAAGCGCGTTCGGAAGTTCAATTTGCGGGTTGCCCTGCACCGGCGGAAGCTTCGGCAATTCGGCGATCATCTGCTGCTGCGGAGCCGCCGCCGGGGCCGGAGGAATGTATTGCCGGGTGGGCGGAGCGTTCTTCGGAGTCTGCGCGGCTTTCGGCAGCAGCGCGTCGAGAGTCACTTCTTTCTGGATCTTTCCCTGATTGGGAGTTTTCTGCGTAATCTCGAACTTCTCCATTCGCGGCGCATAGAGGGGCGTAGCCTTCCGGAAGTCGATGCGGGCGTCGTGGATGGCGGGCGCGATTCCGCGAGTGGAAGGCGTCAGGAACACCAGCAGCAGCAAGACCAGATGCACCGCGACGGCCCCCATGGCGGCCGGCTTCCATCGCGGAGGATAAAGCGAGTGGTCCCAGTCGTAGAGAAGGTTCAGTTGGGCGTCGAAGGTCTGAATTTCAGTGTCGGGCAAGACCACGCGTGACCACCTGGGCGTGCTCCTCAATTTTATCAAGGATAGCCAAGGCGACTTCCAAAGCCTGTGCCGCCTCAATTCCGGAGACGCGCGGTTTCTTCCGGACGGTTACACATTCCAGAAAAGACGCCACTTCCCGTTTCAGCGGTTCATCCTTGGCAACGGGGACCGGCTGGAAGTTGATTTGCCGTTCCGGCGAAACGCGGATCCGGAAAACCTCCTGGCGCGAGTAGTCGAGAGAAAGATACTCATGCGGCTGGAACACTCGCAGCTTACGCACGCGTTCCGTGGAGGCCCGGCTGGCGGTGAGGTTGGCTACGCAGCCGCCCGGGAATAAAAGACGAACATTGGCGATATCCACGCGGTCCGAAAGAATCTGAATTCCGGCGGCGCGAATTTCCTCGGGCATCGACTTGGTCAGCGCCAGGACAATCTCCAGATCGTGAATCATCAGATCCAGCACGACATCGACATCCAGACTTCGCGGGGTAAACACGCTGAGGCGGTGAATTTCGAAGAAAAGCGGGTGGGCAATTACCGGCTCCAGCGTTTCGACGGCCGGATTGAAACGCTCCAGATGACCGACTTGCAGCACGCGGCCGTAGGTATCGGCGGCGCGGATCAGTTGCTGCGCGTCGGCAACCGTCGCGGCAATCGGTTTTTCGATCAGAACATCGATGCCGGCGGCCATCAGCCGACAGCCGATCCCGGCGTGAGTTGTTGTGGGCGTGGCGATAATTGCCGCGTCGGCAATCCCTTGCAAAGAAGAGATATCGTCGACGGCGCGGCACCCCGTTTCCGCGGCCGCGGCGGCCGCCACATCCCGATTGCTGTCGGCGACAGCGGTCAAAATCGCTTCCGGAAGTTGCTGAACCACCCGTAAGTGGTTGCGTCCGAAGCTTCCGGCGCCGATTACGGCGATTCTGATTTTTTCCCGGCTCTGCACTTGATTCGTTATGATACCGAAGAGGTTTTCTTGCCGCCCCTGTTCGCCGAGACCACCCTCCAATTGTCAGCCTGGGAGGGGGCGATTCTCCTTTTGGCCGCCATGGTGACTGTGGGAGGCGTGTCCTTTCTTTTCCTGCAGCGCCGGGTTGGGGGATTGTTGGCGCACCAGGCCGAGCTGGAAGCCGCCGTACGGCAGCGGACGACGGAGCTGATGGCGGAGCGCGATCGTGTCCTGGCGGAAAAAGCCAAAGCCGAACAGCTGAGCCGCGCCAAGAGCGAATTCCTGGCCGTCATCAGCCACGAAATTCGAACGCCCATGAACGGCATTCTCGGGATGACGGATCTGGCATTGTCGACCCGCCTGTCCGTGGAGCAGCGGGAATATCTGCAAGCCGTCCGAGCCTCCGGAGAAGCTCTTCTCGTTCTGTTGAACGATCTGCTGGACCTTTCCAAGATCGAGGCCGGCGCGCTGGCACTCAACCCGGCGGAGTTTTCGCTGCGCGATTGCCTGATGGATGCGTCGCGGCCTGTCGTCGTCGGAATCCACGCCAAGAATCTCGGGTTCCGGTACCGGATGGCGGAGGAGATTCCGCCGGTTCTTGTCGGCGACAACATCCGGTTACGGCAGGTGCTGGTGAATCTGCTGGGCAATGCCGTGAAGTTTACGGAGAAGGGTTCGGTCGAGGTCGAGATTGAACGCCGGGGCGAGGAGGAATCCGCCAGCGTATTCCTGCAGTTTTCGGTAAGGGATACCGGCATCGGCATTCCGGTGCATCAGCAGGAAGATATTTTCGAAGCGTTCCGGCAGGCCGATTCCAGCACAACGCGCAAGTATGGCGGAACGGGCCTGGGGCTGGCGATTTCCCGGCGGCTGGTGCAGATGATGGGCGGGGAAATCTGGGTGGAGAGTGAGCCGGGCAAAGGCAGCACTTTCTATTTCACGGCCCGTTTCGCCCAGGCAAATCGTTCCGCAATGGAGGAGCCGCCGAAGGCGCTGAAGGTCCTGCTGGCTGAGGACAACCCGGTGAACCAAATGCTGGCCGAGGCGCTGCTCAAGCGGCAGGGGCATCGCGTTACGGTGGCGCAGAACGGAGCCGAAGCCGTCCAGAAGTTTCGCGCCGGGAAATTCGACCTGATTCTGATGGACGTTCAGATGCCGGAAATGGACGGGTTAGAAGCCACACGCCATATTCGGGAAATCGAGCGCGGCAACGGCATGCGGATTCATATCATCGCCATGACGGCGTTCGACCAGGAAGAGGATCGTCAGCGGTGCCTGGAGGCGGGCATGGACGGTTTTCTCAGCAAGCCCACCGATCCCAAGCAACTGCAGGCGGCCATCGCCGCGAGCAGGGCGGCTCCTCATTCGAACGCGACATAGCCGGCGATTGCGATTCCGGCGCCGTTTGCGCGGCGAATCAGTTCTTCCCGGTCCAGCATCAAAGTCCGTCCGGCATCCACGGCCAGCGCGGTTGTCCCGGTCTCGCGCATAACATCGATCGTGGTGAGGCCGACGACAGGAACATCGAACAGCAGGTGGCCCCGGCGGCGGGAAACTTTCACCAGCCGCAGCGGCTTTCCCTCCGCCAGCGACGCCGCGCGGCGCAGCATTGCATCGGTCCCTTCCATCGCTTCTACCGCCACGCAGGCTCGTCCGGAGATGGCAACGCTTTGGCCGATGTCCACCGAAGCCAGAGCATTCGCGACCCGGCGGCCATAGTCGATGTCGCGAGTTTCCTCCGCATCCGGCTTGCGGCGTGTGAGAGAGCCTTCTCCGGCGAGCAGGGGTTTTAACAGGCGAGTCGAGTCCACCAACTGGATTCCCTCCTCCGCCAGCACCCGCACCACTCCGCCGATCAACGCGTCGGTGTTCTTCTCCCGAAGCGTGAACAGAAGCTTTGCCAGCCGCCAGTCGGGAGCGATCGAGGAGAATATCTTTGCGTGCTTCACCTGGCCGCAAAACATCACTTCCTGGATGCCTTCATCTTTCAGGATGGAAATGAGGCGGCTGAGCGCTCCCAAGGAGATCCAGTAAGTTGTGATTCCCAGAGAGTCGATTTCGGGGGACGCTTCTTCCTTGATCCCGATGGCCACTACTTCGTGACCGAGAGATCGGGCCGATTCGAGCGCCAGGAAAGGAAATCTACCGTTGCCGCACAAGACGGCGTATTTCATTTAATGACGCCGCGTTTCGAATTGGCGATGAAGTCCAGCAGCTCCGCGATCTCGGGAGTGACCGGGATTTCCAGGCTGATTCTCTTCAACGCCTGGGCGGTGTTTAGTCCGGCACGCGTGAGAATTCGCATCGCGTTGTGGAGCGGCTCAATCGAACCGGGTTCAAATCCGCGGCGCTCCAGGCCGGTGGCATTGGCCCCAAACACCCGATGCTCGCGCGAAGAAACCGTGGTGGCAAAGGGAAGAACGTCCTGCGTGATGACGCTGTAGCCGCCGACCATGGCGTGCCGGCCGATACGGCAGAACTGATGGATGCCGGTTCCCGCCCCGATCACGGCCCAATCGCCGATCTCGACATGCCCGCCGCAGGTCGCCGAATTCGCGAGAATGCAATGGCTTCCGATGCGGACATCGTGAGCCACGTGCACATAAGCCATCAGCAGATTGTCGTCTCCGATCGAGGTGACCAGCCCTCCGCCTTCGGTGCCGCGGTGAATGGTGACGAATTCGCGGATGCGGTTTCGCGACCCGATCCGCGTTTCGCTCCGCTCTCCCCGGTATTTCAGGTCTTGCGGCGCAACGCCGACGGTGGAGAAAGGGAAGAAAAAATTGTCTTCGCCGATCGATATCGGACCTTCCACCACAACGTTCGACATAAAGCGCGTCCGCGCGCCGATCTCCACCTCCGGGCCGACAAGGCAGAACGGTCCGATGTCCGCATCGGGGTGGATTTTCGCAGAGGGATCAATTATCGCCGACGGGTGAACTGGCATCTTTCGCTCCTGGCCGTTCAATCACTGCACACATCAATTCGGCTTCTGCAACCAGCTTTCCATCCACAGTCACTTTGCTTGTGACTTTGGCAACGGTCTTTCGCATGGTGGTCAGCACGGCCTCAATCCGAAGCTGGTCACCCGGCTCCACAGGCCTGCGAAACCGCGCGCTATCGACGGCGGCCAGCAGCATCAGCTTGGTGTGCGAATCCTCTGTTTTCTTGGCGATGAGGACTCCGGCAACCTGCGCCATCGCCTCGATAATCAAGACTCCCGGCATCACCGCCTTCTGGGGGAAATGTCCCTGGAAAAAGGGTTCATTGGCGGTGACGTTTTTCAGGCCGACAATCCGCGTGTCGTCCATTTCCAGGATTCGATCCACCAGCAGGAACGGGTAACGGTGGGGAAGAAACTCCTTGATTGCCGCGATATCAAAAACCATTAGCTCTGGCTATCATAGCAAGCGATGGACTCCGTACTGGCACACATCCGTTTGAAACAAAAGCAGTTGATCCTGTTCTTGAAGGAACTGGTGGAGTGCGAATCTCCCAGCGACTCTCCCGGGGATATCCGGAAGTGCAACGATTTGATCGCTTCGCATACCGCCGGCATCGCGAAATGCCGCCGGGTGCGAAACCACCTGCTGGTGGAATTCCGGCTGCCGGGTCCAAGACAAAAGATCGAGGGGCAGATCCTCGGTCTGGGACATTCCGATACCGTTTGGCCTCTGGGAACTGTGAAATCCATGCCCTGGCGGGAACAAAAAGGCCGGCTTTGGGGGCCGGGCGTGCTGGACATGAAGGCTGGCCTGGCGTTCTTCATCTTCGCGGCGCGGGCTCTTTGCGAGCTGGACATCCCGGTGCGCCGGAAGGTCGTTCTTCAGGTGAATGCGGACGAGGAAACCGGCAGCGACGATTCGCGGGCGCTCACGGAAGCTCAGGCGAAGGAGAGTGCCGCGGTGCTGGTGCTGGAACCGGGCACTGGCTTGACCGGGAAAGCGAAGACGGCGCGCAAGGGAATCGGCGGCTACCGGGTGACCGTGACGGGCCAAGCCTCGCATGCCGGGGTGGACTTCGAGAAAGGAGCCAGCGCCATCCTGGAACTGGCCCGCCAAGTGGCAAAGATCGAGCAGTTCACCGATCTGGCACGCGGAATCACCGTGAATCCCGGTGTCATAGCGGGCGGCACTCGCAGCAACGTCGTAGCGGCGGAAGCGCACACCGACGTCGATATGCGGGTCGCCAAGCTGTCGCAGGCAAAGGAGCTGGAGCGCAAGTTTCGCAGTCTCCGCGCGATTGATAAACGCTGTAGCGTCGCCGTTGCGGGCGGGCTCAACCGGCCGCCGATGGAACGCTCTCCCGGTATCGTCAAGCTTTTTACGCTTGCGAAGCGTCTGGCTGCCGAACTGGGCGTGGATTTGGAAGAATCCTCCACCGGAGGAGGTTCGGACGGGAACTTTACGGCGGCCCTGGGCGTGCCGACACTGGACGGCATTGGCGCCGCCGGAGAGGGCGCGCATGCACCGCACGAAAGCATCCTGATGGACCGCATTGCGGACCGGACCGCGCTTTTGGCGAAGCTCATCGCGGCAATTTGACCTCCAGTGACGACTTCGTTACGATTGGAGTGCGGGGTGGAGCAGCCTGGTAGCTCGTTGGGCTCATAACCCAAAGGTCG
>CAZETQ010000022.1:0-25861 GCA_964515165.1 uncultured Solibacteraceae bacterium
CAGCAGCACCGATTTCGGATTCGCAGGAACAAACAGCCACCCGGAAAGAAACACCGTCCGGTTCATGGCGATTTCCACTGCTTCGATAGCAACTTCTTCCGACGGCACTCGCCCCACAGTCTTGAGAATCGGCTGCGGCGGCACCGAAAGGCGAACCAGTTTCTTCCAATCGCCGCTTGCCTTCTCCGGCAGCGCAACAACCGTCATCCGGTGAGGAGTCGTGCTTCCGAAATCCCGCACCACGTTTCCGGAGCGTCCGGCCCACAGAGTTTCTTCCTTCTCGATCTCCATCGGAGACTCGCTATCGACAGTCTTGTTCGACCCCTTCAGCCACCGCTCAAACCAGTTGTAGATCTTCAGCCGCAGCGCATAAGTCAAGCCGTGCGGCAACGGAGTATCGTCCCACGCAATCTTCGATTCCGCCCCTAAGGATGCATAGACGCGCTCCAGCTTCTGATACTCTTCCCACCCGCTCTGTAGATAGTTGGAAGAATAAGTCCCGAAGAAATCGCGAGCGCTGGCCAAAACCAACAGCGGCTTCGGAGCCATCGGATACAGCAGATCCCATCGATCGAAACCCAGCGGTCCGCCTCCGACAAAATTTTGCTCCGCGTCGTCAGTAGAGCCGGGAGCGTTGAAATTCGCGCAAATGAAATTCTCCGTATTACCCGAAGACACCGCCGCGGCCGCCAGGCGATCGTCCACGGCAGCCAGCATCATCGTCAGCGTGCCGCCTCCCGATTGGCCCGTGGAAGCCAGCCGCTTCGGATCAACGCTGGGGTGCGAGGCCAGTACGTCCAGGCTGCGCACCGCGTCCCAGGTCTGCATTTGCGTGGCCGTCTTTCCCGCCAGGAGCATTTGCCGGCCGGGAACGGTGTGCTCGTCGTCGGCGGACGAAAGTCGCGTCAGCGTGCCGTTCGGGCGCGGATAGTAGGTCCGCTCGCCTTGGCCCATCGGGTCGAATCCCAAAACGACATAGCCCAGCTTCGCCAACGTTTGGCAGCACTTCTGATAGGACTCATATACCTTTCCATTCAGAGAATGCCCCATCTGCAGCAGTACTCCTGGAAACGGGCCCTGCCTGCCGGCGGGAATATATAGATACGCCGGAACGATTAGCCCCGGCTGGCTCTCATAAGTGATCTTTTCGATCCGGTAAGCGTCGCGTTTGAGTTCCCCGTGTGCGGTGACATGCAGCGGCGTCCGTTCCGGCTCGCCGCCTGTCAATTTCCAGAACGTCTCGCGTACCCATTTCTGCCGCTCGGAGATAGCTCCCATATTCGTGAGCGAGGCAATCGCGCGATTCCGTTTTTCGTAGAAAGTTGCCGCCAACTCCGTCAGATGGTCCGGAAGACATCGAGCGTAGGTTCGATAACTAATTCCAGGATATGAACGTTGTGCCAATACCCGGCCATATGAAAATGCGGAGCCCAGAATGAGAAGCTGTCGTCGCGAGGGCCGGATTGCCATCTCCCAAAAGTACCAGGACCCGAAGGTTACAGGGTCTAAAGAGTTTTTTCTTGCGAAAACTCGGATCTGTCTGATATGTTCTGGGGCGCACACCCACTTTGGGGAGAGGTCTTATGAGTACCCGTCTGACTATAGGTCTTTTTGTTCTTGTTGCATTGCTGTTTCCCGCCGCATCGTTCGCACAGTCCGAGCGCGGCACGATCACTGGAACCGTTCAGGATGCTTCGGGCGCCGTCATTCCCGCCGCAAAAGTAACCCTTACTAACACGCAAACCGGCGTAAACTTCACCACAATTACCAACGACGCCGGAGACTACACCGTCCCGCAACTACAGGTCGGCATTTATACGATTCGCATCGAAAAGGATGGGTTCCGTCCTGCCACTGTTTCCGGCTTAAACCTGAACGCCTCTGCCACCGTTCGCGCCGATGCGACTTTGGAAGTCGGCGCGGCGGCGCAAGCTGTGGAAGTTTCCGCCAGCGCGATGGCGCTCGCCACCGAAAACGCAAAAACCAGCGTCACCATGAACAACAAGCTGGTGGATGAGCTGCCGTTGGTGGTAGGCGGCGCGATGCGCAGCCCGTTCAACCTCGCCGCGGTTACACCGGAAGCCAAGAACGTCGGCGGCGACAACGGATTTGTTCTCGGCGGCGGACAGGCGGCCGGATATGGCACCAACCTGGACGGCGTTTCGGCAAATACATCGCGCGCTCTCTCGCAGAGCTGGGTAGCCGTCAATGCACCCTCAATCGAGGCCGTAACCGAGTTCACCGTCGACACCAACGGTTTCAAGGCGGAATTCGGCCAGGCAACCGGCGGCATCATGAGCTTCGCCTCCAAGTCCGGCACAAACGAGTTTCACGGTACGGCGTACAACTTCCTGCGCAACCAGGTGATGGACGCCAACAACTTCTTCAACAACGGCCGCGGCATCGCCCGTCCCATCTACAAGCAGAACGACTTCGGCGGATCGGTCGGCGGGCCGGTGTGGATTCCCAAGCTCTATAACGGCCGGAACAAGACCTTCTTTTTCTTTAGCTACGAAGCGTTCCGCAATCGCGAAGGCGCCACGGGAGCGGTAAGGACCGTCCCCACCGCAGAAATGTACGACGGCAATTTCCAAAACTGGGTGGACTCGTCCGGCACCATGATTCCGATATACGATCCCACCACTCAGGTGACAAATCCCGACGGCACAACCACCCGGCAGACCTTTGCCAACAACATCATCCCGAAAAGCCTTTTTGACCCGACCGTCCAGCAGGCAATTGCCGCGTTCCAATCCGGCGGGGTCACTCCCCTTCCCAATAACGGAGCGGCACCCGGAACGGTGAACTATGTCCAGAATAACTACCTGGTCACTCAGGGGTCGCAGGTCAAGCCCAACACCAAGATCAGCGTGAAAGGCGATCACGTCTTTAACGAGAAAAGCCGCATCTCCGGCTATTGGGGCTACAACCGCTCGTCGGAAAAGCCCGGAGCCAACGGGCCGGCCGATTTGCCTGGCTTCTTCGTCAACTACAACGACACCCGCCGGAATTCCGACGTCTATCGCGGAAGCTGGGATTACAGCTTTTCCCCGACTGTGTTCAACCACTTCTACGGCGGCGGGAATAACTGGAAGGAAAACCACGATCCGCCACAGGCCACGGTGCTGAGCGGCATCAACTGGAAGGATAAGGTTTGTATCATCAACGTGCCCGATTGCAACCAGAATCTGACCAACTTCAACTTCTCCAACAGCTATTCGCAGTGGGGCGGCCGCGCGAACAACGGCAGCGAAAACTTCATCATGATGTTTGCCGATGATGTAACGATGATCAAAGGCAAGCACACCATCAAATTCGGCGGCCAGTTTCAGCGCCAATACTACAACGGCTTCGGCCGCCAGTGCGTAGCCGGATGCGAGACCTTCGATTTCAAGCACACCGGTAAGCCGGGCGAAACCAGCTTCGGCGTCAACTCCGGAGGCAGCCCCGTCGCTTCCATGCTGCTCGGCTATGCCAGCGCCGGAGCGATCGACACCGTCCGTTATATCGGCCAGCAATGGCCCAGCGTCTCCGCCTTCCTGCAAGATGACTGGCGCGTCCGTCCCAACCTTGTCCTCAACATCGGCCTGCGCTGGGAGACCACCCTTCCTCCAACAGGGGAAAACGACGACTGGAGCGATTTTGCTCCCGATCGGCCGAATCCCGGTGCGGGTGGGATTCCCGGCGCCCTGATCTATGCCGGCAGCGGCACCGGCCGCGAGGGCACTCGCTCGCTAGCCGACAGCTACTACAAGGCGTTCGGTCCGCGATTCGGCCTTGCCTACACGTTCAAGGAAAAGACCGTCATTCGCATGTCCTACGGCCTCAGCTATGGCAACATCACCACGGTCACAGGTTCCACCCACACTCTCGGCTTTACGCTCACCGACACGCAGAGCGATTCCAGCCAGGGCTTGCAGCCCCGCTACCTGATGAAGGACGGTCAACCAGCCCGCGTCTATCCACCGTTCATCGACCCCAGCTTCGGCAACGGGCGCGCCATGCCCTGGTGGCAGGGCCAGGAAGCCACCCGCCCTCCGGCCTACCAAAGCATGAACTTCTCCATTCAGCGCCAGCTCTCGCCCACAACCGTCGCGGAAGTTGCATACAACGGCAACCTCGGCAGCCGTCTGCAAGCGGGACTGCTAATGTACAACTCGCTCGACCCGAGCTATCTGGCTCGCTACGGAGCCACCCTGCTGAATTCGAGAATCGATTCTCCCGCCGCGATCGCTGCCGGCTTCACGTCGCCCTTCCCGGACTTCGTTCGTCTCTGGGGCGCCGGCGCAACCGTCCGTCAGGCGCTGCGGCCCTATCCGCAGTTCCAGGACATCGACACCCGCGGCGGCGGCGGCGATCACAGCGGACACTCCACGTATCACTCGGGTATGGTTCGCTTCGAGAAGCGGTACTCCAAGGGTCTTCAGTTCCAGACCTCCTACGTCTTCTCGAAGATCCTCACTGATTCGGACAGTTACTGGTCGGACGTCTACGGCTACCCGATGAATCCTTACAACCGCAGCCTCGAGAAATCGATCGGTATGTTCGACGTCACGCACAACTTGAAGTTCAGCGCCGTTTACGACCTGCCGTTCGGCAAAGGCAAGGCGTTCCTGAACAACAGCACAGCAATGGACCTCATCTTCGGCGGCTGGCGTGTTTCCGGCATCGCCATCTACTCTTCCGGATTGCCCAGCCGCGTGACCACTTCGAACGGCCTGCCGTTGTTCGGCGGTGGAAACCGGCCCATCATCAGCAGCTACGATGGCTGGCGGCCGGCGTTCCAGGGCGATGGCTTCGACCCGGCCGTTGATCGTACGGTGCAGCCTGCCAGCTTCTTCCCGAGCCAGCCTGCTAATACCTACGGAAACATGACTCGCTATAACCCGAACTTCCGCGAGTTCGGCAATTACAACGAGAATATTTCGATCGCAAAAACGTTCCGCATCAAGGAGCAGATCCGGCTCGATTTCCGCGCCGAAGCGTTCAACGCCTTCAACCGTGTGCGGTTCGGCATGGGTAACCTGCAGATCCAAGCGCAGACCTTCGGAGTGCTCAGCCAGACGGCCGGCGATCAGATCAACACGCCGCGCCAGCTGCAGATGGCACTCAAGCTGTACTTCTAATCGCTGTTACCGGAAAAGCCCCGCTGGCCTTCGGGCTGGCGGGGCTTTTTGCATTTGGCCCCATTTGGCGGTAGATGTGGAAGTAGGAAGCCCGCCGAAGAAAGGATCACCGAATGAGCCACCACGTTCACGAGCAACACGATCACAAGCACGGCGCAAACTGCGGACACCCGGCGATTCGTCACAATGACCACGTCGACTATCTGCATGACGGTCATTTGCACCACGACCATAATGGGCACTACGACGAACACGTTCTGGAGGTCAGCGCGGCGAACCCGGCAAACTGCTCGCCGCACACTTGTGGCGAGCACGGCGCCTCGCACAAGCACGGACCCAACTGTGGACATCCGGCGGTCCCGCACGGCGATCATGTCGATTATCTCGTCGGCGAGCACCTGCACCACCCGCACAATGGGCACTGCGACGACCACGGCGCCGTAACTTTGGCCTAAGAAAGTACCGGCATCTTCAGTTTTAGCTTGCGCTTCGCATGTCCAGAGTGATATGAACTCGCCATGCGTCTCGCTTACGTTCTCTGCCTGACCATGGTGTCGGTACTCGCGCAAAGTGACCGGGGAACCATTACAGGCGTCGTTACCGATTCCGGAGGAGCGGTAGTTGCCGCTGCCCCCGTCACCATCACCCACGCCGCAACCAACACTTCCACTCAACTCCAAACCACCACCACCGGCGAATTCTCCGCGCCCAACCTCCCTGTCGGCGGCTACCGCGTCGAAGTCTCCGTAACCGGCTTCAAGCGGTCCGTGCAGGACGGGATCATCATCGCCGCCGGCGGAACCGTTCGTGTCGATATTCAGCTTCAGGTGGGCCAAGTCAGCGAATCGATCGAAGTGCAAGGTTCGGCTGCACAGGTGCAAACGGAGAATGCGAAGGTGACCACCGCGGTGCAAAGCAAAATGGTCGACGAGCTGCCGCTGGTCGTCAGCGGAGCCATGCGGAATGTCTTCAACCTGACGGCCATCACGCCGGAAACTCGCAGCGGCAATAACAACCAGCAGATTTCTATCGGCGGCGGACAGGCGGCGGCATGGGATGCGACCCTTGACGGACTCTCCATCACCACCAACCGCTCCGCCGATGCCGGTGAGATTGCCTACCTGACGCCCTCCGTCGATGCCATCACCGAGTTCGCCATCGACACCAACGGCTTCAAGGCCGAATACGGGCAGGCCGGCGGCGGCGTAATGTCCTTCGTGTCAAAATCCGGCACCAACGATTTTCACGGCAACGTCTACGACTTCTTCCGCAACGACGCGATGGATGCCCGCGGCTTTTTCGCAGCACGGCGCAGCGTTCTCCGCCAGAACAATTTCGGCGCCACGTTCGGCGGCCCGGTCGTAATCCCCAAAATCTACAACGGCCGCAACAAGACATTCTTTTTCGCTGCCTACGAAGGCTTCCGCAACCGCGAAGGATCAAACGACACGATTCTCTCCGTGCCCACTTCGGAGATGTACCAGGGGGACTTCTCCAATTGGGTCAACGCCACGAACCAGCGGATTATCATCTACGATCCCAACACCACAACAGCAAATTCCGGCGGAGGCTTCACGCGCCAGCCCTTTGCGGGAAACATCATTCCGCAAAGTCAAATCTCAAACATCGCCAAGCAGATGAACGCCATCGCTGCGCCCTTGGCAGTTCCCAATCGCCCCAACCTTGTTCCGGGAACCAGTGCCTACGTGCGCAACAACTATCAGGTGCAGGGCGGCTCGATTCAAAATCCGCAGGATAAGGGCAGCATCCGCGTCGATCACAACTTCAACGAAAAGCACCGGATTTCCGGCTTCTACAATCGCACCGGGTACAACCAGGCACTCTCCGCCGCCGGAGCACCCGGCCTCCCGACGCCGCTCTGGAACGGCCAGGTCCAGCAGTTCCCCACTCGCGCCTTCCGCACCACCTACGATTGGACCGCGACCCCGACCATCCTCAACCTGCTGTCGGTCGGCATCAACAGCTTCGATAAAGTGTCCGGCTCCCCGAACGTCGGCGGCAACTGGAAGGACAAGGTCTGTCTGCTGAACGTCCCGGACTGCAACCGCAACCTGATGGCGGTGGAATTCAGCGGAGAGATGACAAATTGGGTTGGTACCGCGCTGAATGGCACCTACCAGCCCTCCGTCCAGATCAAAGAGGACCTCAGCTGGGTCAAAGGCAAGCACACTTTCAAGTTCGGGTATCTGTTCCAGTACCAAAGTGCCGAGGGCTACGGCGAGCAGGACATCTCCGGCCGCGCGACCTTTTCCCCCACCGGCACCAGCGTTCCGCAAGTGCAGAACAACACCAGCGGATCGGCTTTTGCCAGCTATCTGCTCGGATGGGCCAACACTGGCCGGACGGAAACCGAACGATACGTTCCGCAGGTGTATCCCTATCACGGCTTCTATGCGCAGACCGACTGGCGTGTCGCGCGAAATCTGACCATCAACCTCGGGCTCCGCTACGACCTCACATTACCGCCGCGCTCGAAGAACGATCAGTACAGCGACTTCAACCCCACCCGCCCCAACCCCGCAGCCGGCAACATTCCCGGAGCGCTCTGGTTTGCCGGATTCGGCGAAGGCCGTGAAAACACGCGCAGCCTCGTCCCCGGCTGGTACAGCGGTTGGGGTCCGCGCATCGGCGTCGCCTGGGCTCCCGATAGCAAGACCACCATCCGGGCCGGCTATGGACGCTCGTTTAGCAAAGTCACTGCCGTGCAGGGTAGCGGCCACTTCGCCGGCTTCATCGGACAGTACACGTTCCAGACTCTCGATCAGGGCATCACCCCACCCTACCGGCTCGACGACGGGCTCCCCTCCTATCCGCTGCCGCCGCAAATCAACCCTTCATTCTCCAACGGCAATAATGTCGAATACTGGCAGGGTCAGCAAGCTACCCGCGCGCCGGAGCAAAACTCGTGGACCTTCTCCATTCAGCGGGAAGTAGCCCGAAACACCGTCGTTGAAGCTATGTATAACGGCGTCATCGGCAGCCATCTGCAGACCGGCGTTCTCAACCTGAACCAGGTGCCCACCGCGATCTGGAACAATCTGGCTGCCCAATACGGACCGGATCAAGCGCGCAGCATCCTCAACTCCAACATCAACAGCACCGTCGCCCAGCAGGCCGGCTTCACCCCCCCGTTCCCCACCTTCACCGGGAGCGTCGCCCAATCGCTGCGGCCTTATCCGCAATACCTGAACGTTCTGACCGGCGTCCATAACGGCGACAAGAGTGGCCACTCTTCCTATCACGCCGCCGTCCTGAAGCTAGACCGGCGATACAGCGGCGGTCTGACGCTCCAGTGGAACTACACCTTCTCCAAGGTTCTGACCGATTCAGACACCTACTTCGCCAACACGGCCAGTTCCATGGACCAGTACAACCGGCGGCTGGAGAAATCCATCGGCCAATTCGACCAAACGCACGTCGCTAAATTCGCCACCATCTATGAGCTGCCTTGGGGCAAAGGCCGCCGGTGGCTGCAATCCGGCTTCGCGTCCTGGATCGTCGGCGGCTGGCGCGTCTCCGGAGTCATGGTTTACTCCTCCGGTCTTCCTGTCGGATTGACCCGCAACAATCCCCTGCCCATCTTCAACGGACAAACTCGCCCCGTCATCACCAGCTATGACGGCTGGCGCGCGCCCATCACAGGCGATTCGTTCGATCCCGCGGTGGATCGATTCATGCTGCGTAGTTCGTTCCCCACGCAGTCCATCGCCATGGGCAATGCCACCCGCTACAACCCCAACGTTCGCGGATTTAACAACCTAAACGAGGATGTCAGCTTTGGAAAGTCTTTCCCGTTCTTCGGCGAAGGACGCCGCATCGATTTCCGCGCCGAAGCGTTCAACATTTTCAACCGGACAGTCTTTGCCATCGGATCCACCAACCTGGACGCCAACACATTTGGCCAGGTCACGGCACAGTACAACACGCCTCGCCGGATGCAACTGGCGCTGAAGATTTATTTTTAGCCCGCAGCTTACCGGAACGACTGTTTCAGAAGATGCTGCTCCAGCATGACCGCGGCTTGCCGCGCGTGCGCAAATCGCGGAGCGGAAATCTTCAAGTGCTCCAGCGCCTCCGGTAAATTCCTCCCGCGTGCTGCCATGCTCAGGCCCAGCACGTAGTGCGCGGGAACCGTATCGGTTCCTCCCAACTGCAGAGCCTTACGCGCCGTCTCTTCCGCCTCGTCTGTCTTGTGCAGATGCAACAGCACAATCCCGCGGCTAACCAGCGCGGAAGCCGATGATGGATCGATTTCCAGCGCCTTGTCGTACGCTTCCATCGCCCCATTCGGATCCCCAGCCATGATGCGCTCGCCGCCCAGGCTATATTGCGCTTCAAAGTACTCCGGATCGATGGCCACGCTCTTCTCCAGATGGGAGCGAGCGTTCAGCCGGTCGCCTTTCCCCGCCGCCTTTGTGGCTTCCCGGTACTCCTTCACCGCCTGCTTGTTCGGCTTATGCGAAAGCCGCCGGGCGGAGATGATGCCTTTCGAAGGAAGAGAAGAGGCTTCCGTGCCCCGCAGCCGGATCGTCAGGGTCTCAAAGCCGGAGCTGACGTTGATAAAGTCCTCCCGGATCGCATCGCCATGCAGCGACACCACCCGTACTCTGTATTGGCCCATCTCGATCTCCCGGAATTCGAACTTTCCATCCAGCGACAGCGTTGCCCGATCCGGAATGCCGTTCGAGCTTTGGACTTCCACCGTCAGGTCCTGGAAACGGACCGGCGATTCGGAAGTTACCTCTCCGCGAAGGGTTGCATGCGCCGCGGCCGACAGGTTTTCCGATGCAGACAGCGCTACAGCGAAAATGAATACAGCTCTCCTGTGCATATTTGCTCCAAGCATATTTGCTCCAATTTTTTGGTTTTGTTATTTCGCAGGAAGACTGCAGGGCTTCCATCGGCGCCTGACGGCGGGCGCCGCGGGAGAATCGAACTTCACCAGCTCCCGGAGCTGGTTACGGCTAGCAGGCCCGGTGCACGGAGGATCGGGCGCTCGAACGAAGAAGCCAGTCGAGGTGTACTAACTCAAACGGAGCGGCGCAATAGTCGGTTGCGCCAGCCTCCATCGCGTCCAGCCACTCGGCCACATCCTGCCGGCCGCTGACCGCGATCAGGGGAATGGTTGGATGACTGCGGCGTTCCGACTCCACGGCCGGAGTCCCGCAAAAGACTAAATCCGCATCGGTCCTTTCGGAGCTGACGACTTCAATCGCAAGCGCTCGTAGAGCGGAAGCGAGATCCTGGTGCAAACCCGGATCCAGCCCTGCGAGAATGGCGCGCGGTGTGTAAAACGGCACTCTGCCTCCAGAAGATAAAGCCCCAGAGTCAGCTTGGGTGGGGGAGATGGCGCTCGGCAGGGAGACGGTTTTCGTCTTCGGGGACATGAGATCGAACTCTTATCGACCCCACTGTCTCATTTTTACATCACAACACCGTATAAATTCAATCAATTTTCGCTATCTTCCTCATCGCAAGGCATCGCCGAACGCCACCGGATCGCCATCATCCGCTGATAAACTAAGGATTTGGAGGTCTCTATGGAAGCCGCCCCCGGCCCCGTAAGTCGCAGAAAATCCTTAGTCGCCAGCGTCGGCGGCATCAAAGTCGGCGGCAATCATCCCATCGTCGTCCAGTCGATGACCAACACCGATACCGCTGACGTGGACGGCACCGTCGCGCAAACGCTTGCTTTGTCCGGGGCTGGATCGGAGTTGGTTCGCGTTACCGTCAATACCGAGGAAGCGGCGCGCGCGATTCCCCGTATCGTCGATCTGCTGCGCTTTAAGGGTTGCGACGTTCCGGTCATCGGAGATTTCCATTACAACGGCCACATTCTTCTGAAGAAGTATCCGGAGTGCGCCCGGGCGCTCGCCAAATACCGGATCAATCCCGGCAACGTGAATATCGGCAGGAAGCACGACGACAATTTCCGGACGATGATCGAAGTGGCGATCGAGAACCGAAAGCCGGTACGGATTGGGGTCAATTGGGGCTCGCTCGATGGCGCGCTTCTGACAAGACTGATGGACGAAAATGCGCGCTCTGCCGAGCCGCTCGACGCCAAGGACGTCACACTGAATGCCATCGTCATTAGCGCGCTTGATTCCGCCCGCGCTGCCGTTCAATACGGCCTGGAACCGGAGAAAATCATCCTTTCGGCGAAAGTCTCGGGTGTGCAGGATCTCATCAAGGTCTATCGGATGCTCGCCGCCAAGGGCGACTATCCGTTGCACCTCGGCCTGACCGAGGCCGGCATGGGAGCAAAAGGAATCGTCGCCACCACCGCGGCTCTCTCTGTCCTGCTGCAGGACGGCATAGGCGACACCATCCGCACCTCCCTCACGCCCGCTCCCAATGGCGACCGTACCGAAGAGGTCGTTGTCAGCCAGCAGATTCTTCAGTCGCTTGAGCTACGCAGCTTCACACCGCAGGTGACCGCCTGTCCCGGCTGCGGCCGGACCACCTCCACATACTTCCAGGAGCTGGCGGATCAGATTCAAACTTACCTGCGAACGCAGATGCCCATCTGGAAACTTAGCCACCCCGGTGTCGAAGAGATGAAGGTGGCCGTTATGGGCTGCATCGTGAATGGCCCCGGCGAAAGCAAGCACTCCAACATCGGAATTTCCCTTCCCGGCACTTTCGAAGAACCCGTTGCGCCCGTCTATGTCGATGGCCGTTTGACCCGAACGCTGCGAGGCGACCGCATCGCCGAAGAATTCATGGCGATGCTTAACGAGTATGTGAATCTTCGATACTCGTCCCACTCGTCCCAACCGGTAGAACAAGAAGTTTCGTAATTCGGGACACACTCGGACCCTCTCCAGACACTAATTGGTGAAACAACAAATGGAGGAGTTCTGTGAAGGCTTACGCTCGAGTTTTATGGTTACCGACTTTAGGGATCGCGACAGTCAGGGAATCGGTCGCACCTGCTACCGCCATTCGGGCGCAAGCTGTTGATACTGGTTTTGCGGCAAGTGTCTTTGCATTTATCACCGAGCAACCGCAAGCGCAGTAAGTGAATCCGAGTAATCTACAAGCCAACCGTATTGCGTCAAGCCGCGCACTCGCCGCGGCCCAACTTCAGCGAGAAGTCCGTATCGTCTCCCCAATCGCGAAACATCTCGGGAGCGAGTTCTGACGGCTTGACAAGATCGGCCGTCAGCTTCTTGAAGGTTTCCACCTTGTGCCGGACGACGTAATCCCGGAAGGACTCGCCGGGATTGTGATTCTCGCGGAAGTGATCCAGCACCCGCACCAGCGCGATAGTGGTAGATCGCGCAGGAATCGACTGCACCGCAAGACCGAACTTCGCGGTACCCGACTGATCGGTAGTGCCACCCAACAGCATCTGGTAGTACGGAACTTCTTTGCCGTCGATCTTCCGGGCGTTCCCGTAGAAACCGAGATCGCCGGTCCAGTGCTGACCGCAGGCATTCGGGCATCCCGAGGCGTGAATCCGCAGCTTCGCGATTTCCGGATCGGGGTGCTTCGCCAGGTATTCTTTCGCAGTAGCTTCCAGAGCCCAGCCAAGATTCATGGTCTTGGTCAGCGCCAGGTTGCAGGAGTAGGCGCCGGGGCAAGTAACCGGATCGTCCAGTTGTCCCACGCCCGCGTCGGCTAACTCATGATGCTTCAGAATTCCGTAAACCTGCCGTACTCGCGACTGCGGCACATAGCCGACGCAAAGGTTCTGATCGATATCGACGCGCAGCAAACCGTCGCCCGATTCCCGGGCAATCTGCGCCAAAGCGCGCATCTGCGTCGATGTAAGGTTGCCCTGCGAAACCTTGACCGTAACAATGGCGTAGCCGGCTTGCTTCTGAGCCCGCACATTCGTTGAACGCCAACGCTCAAATTCCGCGTCGACAAATCCGTTCAACACGGGAAGCTCCCGCCCATCGGTGAGAGGCCGCGGATTGGACTGATATCCACCGAACCCATCCGGAATTTCATCCGGGATCGGCACGCCGCCATTCGCCAGAATGTCCGCGTACTCCTCTTCGACTTTCTCTTTGAACCAATCCCAGCCGCGTTCGCGAATCACGAACTTCAGCCGGGCCATGTTGCGGTTCTTGCGGTTGCCCCACTTGTTGAATACCCGGATCACCGCCTCGGCGCGCTGCACCAGATTCTCAACCGGCAGAAATTCGTCCAGAACCTTCGATTCCATCGGCAGCGGGCCAAGACCGCCGGCCGCGACCACCCGGAATCCGCGCTTCCCATCACGAATCTGAGCGTAAAAACCCAGATCGTGGATTCCCAGCGCCATGTCATCGGTGGGCGAGCTTTGGAAAGCGATCTTAAACTTCCGCGGCATGCTGTCCGTCAGTTCCTTGTGAAGGAACGCAAACGCCGTACGCCGCATGTAGGGCCGCGTGTCGAAAACTTCATCCGGCAGTAAGCCCGCTAGCGGCGAGCCGGTCACGTTTCGAACCGTGTTGTAGCAAGCCTCGCGAGTCGTCAGCCGGGCGTCCGCCAAACGGTGCAGCATATCCGCAACCTGCTTGGTCGGAATGAAGTGATACTGCATGTTTTGGCGAGTAGTCAGGTGCCCCTTACCCGACGCGAACTCATCCGCCACCGCGGCCAGTTGATCCATCTGGTCCGCAAGCAACTGCCCGCCCGGAATCTTCGTCCGGATCATATGCACGCCGGCCTGCCGTTGCCCGTAAACACCTCGCCGCAAACGGACTGCGCGAAAATCGTCGTCGCTGAGCCGGCCTTCCAGAAAATCGTCTGCATGCTTGCGAAAGGTCTCGATGTCCTCCCGGACAATCTGCTCGTATTGGGCTTCCAGTTCCTGATTCGGGGCCATACTACTCATTGCCTATCGAGAATATCATAATCGAATGAAGGGGTAAACCGTCTTCCCAAGCCTGTCTGTTTTCAATCAATTATGCTCTCCTTGCCGGAGACGCTTCCAGCCGAAGCGCTTCTCAAGCTAACCGCCACTACTTCCCCAACCACCCAAACCGCCGGATTTTCCACTTCCGTCTCACCAGCCGCCACCTGCCCGAGCGTCGAAAACACCCGCCGCTCCGTCGGAGTGCTCGCCCGTTCGATAAACGCCACTGGCTCGTCCTCCGGGCGACCCACCCGTAACAGTTCCGCGGCGATCGCCGCGCGCTTCCGCACTCCCATCAAAATAATCAGCGTGTCGACGCGAGCATACGCGGACCAGTCCTGCAGCATGCCGTCCTTGCCATGACCCGTCACAATGGCGAAAGACCGGGCAACTCCGCGGAACGTCAAAGGAATGCCGGCCAATTCCGGAGCGGCAAGAGCCGAACTCACGCCGGGCACCACTTCCACCTCGCAGCCCGCCTCCAGAAGCTCCGCCAGTTCTTCTCCGCCCCGGGCAAAGACCATCGGATCACCAGATTTCAGCCGGACCACCGTCTGCGCCTTCGCCGACCACTCGATCAGCAGGGGCACGATCTGCTGCTGAATTTCGTGCTGCTGGCCTTCTTCCTTCCCGACGTCGATCAGCATCGCTTGAGCATTGATGCAGGAAAGAACTTCGGCGGAAATCAGACGGTCATACAGGACTACATCGGCACGCTGCAAAACACGCAGCGCTTTGACCGTCAAAAGGTCCGGGTCTCCCGGACCAGCTCCGACCAGGTAAATCAAAGCCCGCCGATTCCCTTCCACAGCAGCTGCCCGCCCAAATAAACCAGGAAGCCGGTCAGGGCGTAGCGCAGCGCCCGAGACGGCATCCGCGTCGCCAGCCAGGAGCCGGCCAGCGCCCCCGCAATACCGCCCGCCAGAAGCTTTCCAACCACCGTCATATCCACTTCGCCGAACGCCAGGTGCATGCCGCCGCCGACAGCCGCCACAGACCAACCGAACATCAAATCCGTCCCGACGATCGTCGCCGCGCTCAGGCTGCTGGCATGCATCAACACCAGGCTGCCCAGCGCTCCCGCGCCGGCGGACGAAAACCCGACCTCCAGTCCGATCGGAAACGCGAACAACGGCAGCAGATTCGGCCGGTCGGTCCCGGTTGCCCCGCTCGTGCTTCGCAGCATCTTGATCAGCGTGACAACGGCGATGACCAGAATCGTGCCGCCGACAAGAGTCAACACCACCGGTTCGAGATTCTTTTTCGAGAGCTTGCTGATCAGAAACGAACCACCGATCACGCCTGGAACTCCGCCGGCCAGCAGCCGCCGCAGCGTCTTCCAATGAACTTGGCCGCGGAACAGATACATCGGCGCGGCGGCAAACTTTGTGACAGTTACGAAGATCAGCGAAGTGCCCACGGCGATCGCGGCGGGCATTCCCAGCACCAAAATCAGCGCCGGAGCCGCCAGCACTCCTCCACCCATGCCCGTCAGGCCGACGGCCATTGCAATCAGAAATCCAATGAGAGCTTCCATGACGTTATTTGCTAGATACCGGCTCGATATGAATGCCGCATTCCAGCTTCTTGCCGCCCCACCGGCCCGAACGAAGGTCGTCGCCGCTCGGCTTGGCGGTACATGGTTCGCAGCCGATGGACGTGTAGCCCTCGTCATATAGCGAAAGGTGCGGAATCTCGTGGATTGTCAGGTACGCCCAGACATCCTTCCAGGTCCAATCGTAAACCGGACTGATCTTGGCCAGCGTCTTGCCCGAAACCAGGCGATGCGTCCCAAACGGCTCCAGGCTGGCGCGCGTCGGCGATTGCTCGCGGCGCAGGCCTGTGAGCCAGATGTCGTAATTCTCCAGGGATGAAAACAGTGGTTCTACCTTACGAATGCCGCAGCACTGGTCCGGCTTGATCTGAAATAGATTCCCAAACTGCGCTTCCTGCGCCTCGCGAGTCATTTTCGGAATCATGTTGATCAAGTTCAGATTCCACTCGCGAGCCATGCGGTCCCGATACTCATACGTTTCGCGAAAGTGATAGCCGGTCTCCAGGAACAGCACTGGAATGTCCGGCCGCTCCTTGCGGAGATAGTCCAGCACAACGATGTCCTCCGCTTGAAAACTGCAGGTGAACGCCGGCAGTCCCGGCTGTGCTAGAGCCTTCAGGATCACTTCACGGGGATCCGTCATATACCGCTCCCTTGGTGGTATTCCTCTAAAGCGTCGGCGGCGCGGCGCAGACTGCGCGCGAACTTCATCAGCAGCGGCTCGCTGCCGGAATCTTTCGCTCCCTCAATCATCCCCGCCGCTACGGTGTTGTTGGTCAGGCGGTCGATTAGGATGAATGCGCCCGTCTGCCGGTTCTCCGAGTAGCGGTCGAAGAACAGCGGGTGAGCGGTCTCCAACTCCACCGGTCCGATGCCGTTCATCGAAAGCGTGCCCTTCAACAAACGAGCGCTCGTGGTCTGCGTCGCCTGCCGGATGATGTACTCGCGGCCCGCTTGAATTCCGTCCGGCTGCAGAGCCACCGCTTGGGCGTTGATCTTGCGCGACGAATGGATGGCCGCGTCGCCCACCAGCATTCCGCCCCGGCTGACATCGATCTCCCGGTCCAGCACGATGGTCACCGACATCGGAGCGAGTGCTTCATCCAAATCGCCGTCGAAGGTGACGATCCTGGCTACCTTGGCGGTGCGGCGCGAAGGTAGCGCCGTCACCTCTTCGCCCACCCGGACCCGTCCGGACGCCAGTTGCCCGGCATAGCCGCGGAAGGTGTGATCCGGACGAACCACCAGCTGTACCGGGAACCGCATCGGCGCATTCAACCGATGCTCCACCGGCAGATCTTCCAGCATCTCCAGCAAACTCGGCCCCATGTACCAGGACATCTTGCCGGAGCGCTCCACAACGTTATCGCCCAACAAAGCACTGACAGGAATATGATGGGCTCCCGGGAACGCCTGCTTCACTTTCTGGAACGCATCGAAACTGTAATCGACCAGATCCATCTTGTTGACCGCCACGATAATGCTGGGAATCCCCAGCAGCCGCGCGATCCTCGCGTGCCGATGCGACTGCTCCGTTGGCCCCTGGCGAACATCCACCAGCACAACCGCCGCATCGCAGGTGGATGCTCCCGTTGCCATGTTGCGGGTGTACTCTTCGTGCCCCGGAGTATCGGCAATGATGAACTTACGCTTGCGCGTGGCGAAATAGCGATACGCCACATCGATCGTGATGCCCTGCTCCCGCTCCGCTTTCAGACCGTCGGTCAATAGTGAGAAATCGACCAGCCCCGTTCCCGCCCGGTTGATCTTCGACGCCCGGACTGCTTCCAACTGGTCTTCGAAAACACCGCCCGCATCGTGCAACAGACGTCCAATCAGCGTCGACTTTCCGTCGTCCACCGATCCCGCCGTGGAAAACCGCAACAGGTCGCGCTCGCTGTCGTGTTTCAGATAAGCGGAAAGCGGAAGCGCCGGTTTCGTTTCGTTCTCAACCAGGACCGCCGCCATCAGAAATATCCCTCGCGCTTCTTCAATTCCATCGATCCGTCCTGATCGTGGTCGATCACCCGGTTCTCCCGCTCCGACCGCCGGAAATCCTTCAGCTCTTCGATGATCTTGGGTACCGTATCGGCTTCAGAACGAATTGCTCCCGAGCACGGAGTGCACCCCAGCGATCGCATCCGGCAGCGGATCGTCTCGGGTTCTTCCCCGGGGAGCAATCGGACATTTGTCTCGATCGGAATCAACGTGTTGCCCCGAACCACCACCTGCCGCGGCATCGCAAAGTACAGCGGCACAATCGGGATTCGGTCCTCGTGGATGTACTGCCAGATATCGAACTCTGTCCAATTAGAAAGTGGGAAGACCCGGACACTCTCTCCCGGAGCGATGTGCCCGTTATACAAATTCCACAGCTCAGGCCGCTGATTCTTTGGATCCCATTGCCCGTGCGCGTCGCGAAGCGAAAACACCCGCTCCTTGGCCCGGGACCGTTCCTCATCCCGGCGAGCGCCGCCCAAAGCAGCCTGTACGCGGTGATGCTTCAATCCCTCAACCAAGGCCCGTGTGCGCAACTGGTGGCAGCACTTCGATGTCCCCAAGTCATAGGGGTTAGCCCCGGCCGCGACAGCCTTCTCATTGGTATAGACCAGAAGTTCCGCCCCAATATCCCGTGTGTACGAATCCCGAAACTCGATCATCTCCGGATATTCGTATGTTGTATCGATATGGAGTAGCGGAAATGGTATCTTGCCTGGATAGAATGCTTTCTGAGCCAAACGCAATAAGACGCTTGAATCTTTTCCAATCGAATAAAGGATGGCGGGGCGTTCGAACTGGGCGGCAACTTCTCGAATAATCTGGATGGACTCCGCTTCGAGCGTGCGGAGATGCGTCAAACTCATCTAATCTCCCTATTGTCTATAGAGATTCACTGCATGTCAAATAAGTCGCAGCCAACTGCAGGTTGGTACTAAATCGCCGACTGCGCTAAGATAGCCCTGCGCGAAGGGCGCATCCCGTCCGCGGGAAAGGGCCGAGCCCACCTCCAGCAGAGTCTCACGCTCATTGCGTTTGATCTTCTTTCTGCCCGCAGCGCGGACGCGGGTTCGACGAAAGGAGATCGTCATGCCCGATTCCCCGCGCCTCCCAGCGCGTCCCTCTCTGGAACAGCTTCAGAAACAGGCAAAGGACCTGCTCCGCGCCTATCGCGCCGGCGACCCTGCGGCCATTCAGAAACTCAAAACCGTCGCGTCAACGGACCCTCGGTTGTCGGATGCGCAATTTGTGATTGCCCGCGGGCACGGTTTTGAAACTTGGGCCAAGCTGAAACACCAGCTCGAGTCCGCTCGCCAGTCCGGACCGGCCGAGTACCAACGGCTTGCCGCAGATCTCCTGGCCGCCTGCCAGGGCGATATCGAAGCCCTGCAGCGCGTTCACCAGGCATTTGGCGCCGAATTCACCCGAGCCAGCACACCCTACGATTGCGCCCAACTGAGAGCCAAGGTCGAAGAGCGCCTTGCCTCCATCGGAGTGCCCTTCGATAACTCGCTCGATGCCGCCCAGATCTTTCTCGCCCGCCAGTTCGGATTCGAAAGCTGGCCCGGCTTGATGGGAAGCCTCAAGAGCACATCGCCAAAGACAGTCGAATCGCTTCTCTACACGATCAATTGGAAAGAAAACACCATCGAAGCCGGCGGTGTCTCCGACCGTGATTGGGACGTCATCATCTCCGCCATCCGCGACAATGGCCTCACTGGACTGAATGCCCAAGGCAAGATGACCGACGCGGCCCTCGCCCGGCTTTCCAAAATCGGCCAGATCACCCGGCTGCAGCTCGGCGGATCCCTCCAATTGATTGACGACGGAGTTGCAAATCTCGCCCGCATGCCCCAGCTGCAGGAGTTGGATCTCAGCGGCTGGAAAGGTGGCATCACCGATCGCGGACTCGAAGCGTTACAGCACCTCACACAGCTCCGCCGCTTCGAGATCGGCTGGCAGCAAAACATCACAGACGCCGGCCTCGAGCATCTGAAAAACTGCGAGCATCTCGAGTTCGTGAACCTGATGGGCACTCCTGCGGGAGATGGCGCTATCCGAGCCTTAGAAGGCAAATCGAGCCTGCGAAGGTTTCATACCGGCCAAAACGTCACTGACAGCGGCATCACCGCCCTGCATGACTTCCCCGCCTTCGCACAGTGGAGCGGCGGAGAAATTCGCTACGGACTGATGGGCTTCCATGCCGAACCCACCTTTTTACTGTTAGGAGGAGTGTTCACCGACCTCGGTGTGGCTCGTCTGGGGAAACTCGACGGCCTCTTCGGACTTACCTTCTTTGGACGATGCCCCAACTTCACGTCAAAGGGCTTGGCAGAACTGCAGGAGATGGCAAATCTCGGAATGCTGGGTTGCCAGGGCGATCACTGTGACGACGAAGCCATGCGGCACATCGCAGCAATTCCCCGCCTTCGCATGTTGATGGCCCAGGGAGCTGTCGCAACCGATGACGGATGGCAAGCCTTGAGCCGCTCTCCGACCCTGGAACATATCTGGGGCCGTGACTGCCCGAATCTCGGCAGCACCGGGTTCGCCGCCTTGCAACAACTGCCCGCGTTGCGAGGTCTGGCGGTCAACTGTCGGAATGTCGATCTGACCGCCTTGGCGGCACTGCCGAACTTCCCCGCTCTCCGCGAGCTTGTGCCGATGGGCGTCACCGATGACGGCTTCCGCTATGTCGGCGCTTGCGAAAAACTGGAGCGGCTTTGGTGCATGTATTGCAGAGATACCGGAGATATGGCGACCGGGCATTTGAAGAAACTTCGCCTGCGCACCTACTACGCCGGAGCCACGCAGATCACCGACCGCAGTCTGGAGCTTCTGGGACAAATGGCGTCCCTCGAAGAGATGGAGTTCTGGCAATGCCTGAAACTCACAAACTCGGGCATGGTGCATTTGGCCCTTCTTCCGCAACTGCGCGCCCTCACGGTGGATGGCTCACCCGGCGTCACCCGCGGCATCACCCAACTCTTCCCGCAGGCGGTGCACATGCGCTATTCGCCATAATGGCCGAAGCTATTCTCGGCCCTGGAAGGAGAGTCAGCCGATGGAAGTGGACCGCGGCAAAGTCATCACAGCGCTGGGCGGATCCGAAGCAGTAGAGCGCATGGATGCGGAGACCCGCGCGGAAGCCCTCGAAGAATACCTCTCCGGCGAGCTCGACGGTGCAATGGCTGCCAAAATGGGAGCTCCGTGGCCGCCTCCCACTACCTCCCAACTCCAGGCCGAGATCAGTTCGCGACCCTTCCGCCGCGGCGTCGGGAGCCTGTTCGTCTCCGGAGCGCAAACCCCGTTCGCGGAGCGCCTGCCCGATGAGCCGGCAAACAGGCAAATCCTGCCCCCCATGCCGGAGCGTCCCACTTTACTCGACTACTTCCGCCTGCGGTTCGCTCCCGCCACACACGTCCTCCAGAGCGCCGATAAAGCGCTTATGGCCGGACTGCCGGAAGACATCGTGCTCGCGTGCCTGCTCCACGACGTCGCCCAAGTCCTGATGAAAACCGATCACGGCTGGTGGGCCGCGCAGCTATTCGAACCGTACGTTTCCGAAAAGGTAGCCTTCGCCATCCGCTATCACCAGGCCCTGCGCTTCTACCCCGACCCCTCCGTCGGATACGAATACCCGCAGATGTACAACCTGATTTTCGGAACGGATTACGTCCCCCCGCCCTACATCGAGGCCGCATACAAATACTGCCGGGATCACAAGTGGTACATGGCCGCCCGCCAGATCACCATCAACGACCTCTATTCCTTCGACCCGGACCACGTCGTCGACTTGGCGAAGTTCACCGACATCATCAGACGCCAGTTCCGCCAGCCCAAAGAAGGTCTCGGTTTCGACAACAGCCCCGTCGCCCATATGTGGCGAACCATCGCCATCCCCGACACTCCGCTATAGCGGCCAAATAACCGGCCAAACGATCGGCCAACATCCCGCTACTCCAAAATATAAATAACTGCTATATTAGGGTTTATGGCTAATCCAGATACGGCCATAGAACCGGCCAAATCAATGCCACCGGATCGCGGAGAGCCGATTGCTCTCATGGAGCCGCTCGTCATCGCCGAGGGCTCCCGTCACCGCGCCGGCTTAAGCGATCTTGCGTTCGATCTGGCCCAACGATCGGCAGGCTTCCGCCGAAGTCTTCCCTCCAGCCTTCTCGCTTCGCTGGCCGATCTGGTGCGAGCCATGAATTGCTACTACAGCAACCTGATCGAGGGACACTACACCCATCCGGTCGATATCGAACGGGCACTAAAACAAGACTACTTCCAGAACGCCCAAAAACGCGATCTCCAGTTGGAAGCCCGAGCCCACATCGAAGTGCAGAAATGGATCGACGAAGGCGGGTTGAGAAATCGTGCAGTGTCTGGCGAAGGACTCCGGGAAATTCACCGGAGATTTTGCGAACGGCTTCCAGAAAAACTGCTCGTTGTCGAAGACCCCGAAACAAAGCAACAGCTCACCGTCCACCCGGGGGAACTGCGTCATCGTGACGTAAAAGTCGGAAATCACCTCGCCATCAGCCCCGGCGCAGTGCCGCGCTTTCTCAACCGGTTTCAGGATGTCTATAGCGGCTTGGGAAAGGTGGAAGCCACGCTTTCGGCCGCGGCGGCTCATCATCGCCTGCTGTGGATTCACCCGTTCTTGGATGGCAACGGCCGCGTAGCGCGGCTGATGTCTCACGCGATGCTGCTCGACTTGCTGGATACCGGAGCCGTCTGGTCCGTCGCGCGCGGGCTGGCGCGCCGCGTCGATCGATACAAACAGCACCTGGCAAACTGCGATCTTCCACGCCGCAACGACCTCGACGGGCGAGGGAATTTAAGCGAAGAAGCCTTGTCGGAATTCACCAGGTTCTTCCTGGAAATTTGTATCGACCAGGTCGATTTCATGGAGAGCCTGTTGCAACCGGAACGGCTGCGGACGCGCATCCTGCTTTGGGCCGAGGAAGAAGTTCGCCTCGGCAAGCTCCCTCCCAAATCCGGGGCAATTCTGGAAGCCACGCTCTATCGCGGCGAACTCCCGCGAGGCGATGCCGCGGCAGTAACGGGCGCCAGCGATCGCAGCGCCAGGCGCATCGTTTCCGCATTGCTGGATGCGGGAGTGCTCACCTCCGCCAGTTCGCGAGCGCCGCTCCGGCTTGCCTTCCCCGCCTCTCTGGCCGGCCGCTGGATGCCTGGACTGTTCCCGGAAAAATAAGGCCCAACCAGGATTACCTCGCCCTTCGACACATCCTGTGCTATACCTGCTGTAGAAGGTTGAGGTATCCATGTCTTCCTCCCGATTCCCCATTCCGCAGGGCACACTCGACATGCTGATCCTGCAGATTCTCTCGCTCGAACCGTCCCACGGATACGGCATCGCGCAACGCTTGGAACAAATCTCGAAATCTGTCGTCCAGGTCAATCAGGGATCTCTGTATCCCGCTTTGCACCGGCTGGAACAGAAGGGATGGCTCAAAGCAGAGTGGAAGCAGTCGGAAACCGGCCGGGAAGCGAAATTCTACGCCCTGACCCCCGCCGGGCGAAAACAGCTCCGTGCGGAGAAAGACAGCTGGGCGCGCCTTGCGGACGCGGTCCAGTTGATCTTTGACGAAGGAGGCAGGTCATGAGAAGGCTACTCAACTGGTTTCGCCTGCGCCGCCTGAACACTGATCTCGACCGCGAGCTCCGCTACCACCTCGACCGCCGCGCCAGCGACCTGATGGCTGCCGGTCTGCCGCAGCAGGAGGCCCGGCGTCAGGCCACCCTCGAAGTCGGCGGCGTCACCCAGGTCCGCGAAGAAGTGCGCGATGTGTGGCTGACGCGCTGGCTGAGAGACTTCGTTTACGACCTGCGCTTCGCCGCGCGCTCGTTTGTCCGCAGTCCCTCCTTTACCGCAACAGCCGTACTCTCCCTCGCCATCGGCGTCGGAGCCACCACCGCCATCTACTCCCTCGTCGACCAGATCGTGCTCCACGCCCTCCCGGTACAGCAGCCGGAACGCCTCGTTCTCATCGACTGGAAAGGCGAACCGGTCGCGAGCGGATTCGGCAGCTACAATCTGATGTCCTATCCGCTCTGCCGGGACTTGCAGCTCCAAACGCAATTCTTCGACGGCGTATTGTGCCGCGCGCTCATGCCGGTCAACCTGTCGACGGGCGGTGAAAATAAGCCGGCTCTCGCAGAAATCGTCTCCGGGTCTTACTTCTCCGTGCTCGGAGTGCGCCCCGCTCTCGGCAGGCTGTTGACGGACGAGGACGACCAGATGCCCGGCACCAGCCCCGTGGTCGTGCTCTCCTACGACTTCTGGAAGACCCAATTGGCAGGCGCTCCCGATGTCATTGGCCGGAAGGTGTTCATCAATCGGCATCCCATGACCGTCGTGGGCGTGGCTGCTTCCGGTTTTCACGGAATCGATGTGGGCGACGTTCCGGCGCTCTGGATTCCCGCTACGATGTCCGCGCAGGCCGTCCCCCGTTTCGATGGGATGCTCAATCGCCGTGAGCGTTGGATGCAGATTCTCGGCCGCCTGCGGTCCGGGGTGACGTTGACCCAGGCCAGCGCCGGACTGCAGCCCTGGTTCAAGGCGATGCTGGACGAGGATTCGCGACGAGCCGGGTTCCCCAACATCACCGCGGAGCGGCGGCAGCGATTCTTCGCCTCCACACTGGAGCTGACTCCCGCTCCCCAGGGTCATTCCACCTTGCGCCGCCGGCTCTCGCAACCGCTCTGGGTCCTCTTTGCGGCCACGGGAGTCCTGCTGGCCCTGGCATGCCTGAACGTCGCGGGCCTTTTCCTGGCGCGCGGATCGGCCCGGGAGCGGGAGATCACAACCAGGCTCGCGCTGGGAGCCTCGCGCGGACGAATCGGGCGGCAGCTTCTCGCCGACAGTATTCTGCTGGCCATCGCCGGCGGATCGCTGGGAGTTCTGCTGGCGCCGCTCGCGATGGAAGCACTCCTCGCTTTTCTACCTCGCGACCTTGCGGCGATCGCCGTTCAGCCGTCCGTCAACACCCGCCTGCTCTGGTTTGCCCTCCTCATCAGCATCGCCACTGGTCTGCTCGCCGGCTTCGCTCCCGCGCTGCAGGCGGGCCGGGGATCGTTGACCTTAGCCCTCCGAGACCGATCTGGCTCACTTTCCGGCCGCCTTCCCTTGCGGAGATTCATCGTGACGGCTCAAATTGCCTTCACGCTGATTCTCGTCGTCGGCGCGGCCCTGTTCGTCCGAACCTTGACCGGCTTGCTCGCAAAAGGCCCCGGCTTTGAGACATCCAGCCTGATCTCAGTCGGCATCGAACCGATGCGGAACGGCTACGCTCCGGCAGATTCCATCCGGCTCATTCGGCGGATTTATGACGAAATTCGCGCCTCGCCCATGACGCAACGGTCGGCCGTCGCCAACATTCAGCTACTCTCCGGCGGCACCTGGAACAACCCCATGACGATCCAGGCGGATCAACGAATCACGACAGGCGACATTCATCTGAATGCGATCACTCCGGGATTTTTCACCACGCTGGGCACCAGAATTGTCATGGGACGAGACTTCGAGGAGCGGGACTCGCGGCCGGTCGCAGAAGGCGGCCAGCGCGTCGCGATTGTCAACGAAGCGTTCGTGAAGCGGTACTTCGGGGGACGCAGCCCGCTCGGCGCGCGCATCTGCATCGGGTCGGGTCCCGATGCCAAACCGAATCTCGAAATCATCGGCGTGGCGGCAAACATCAACTACCGCGGCGTTCGCGAACAATGGGAACAGGCCTACTTCCCCTTCGAATCCGGAGGGGGGTTCGGAGGCCATTATTACGTGCGGGTGCCGGGAAGTCCCGATGCCGCGTTCCAGGCGATTCGCACGATTCTGCACGATGCGGATCCGACGCTCCCGATCGCGTATTTCCGAACACTGGACGAGCAGGTCAATCGATCTCTGACGACGGAGCGAATGCTCGCCGCGATCTCCACCAGCTTCGGAACTCTCGCCCTGTTGCTCTCGCTCGTCGGCCTCTACGGAGTCATGTCGTTTGTCGTAACGCAGCGCACGCGGGAGATCGCCATCCGGCTCGCGCTGGGAGCCTCGCGCTGGGCGACAGTCTGGATGGTGCTTCGCGACGCCCTGGCGATGATCGCCGCCGGCGTGGCCGTAGCCCTACCGTGCGTGTGGGCATTGGGCCGTCAGGTCGAATCGCAGCTCTACGACCTGAAACCGACAGACCCCGCGACCATCCTCGCCGCCACGTTGATCCTGTGCTCCGCGGCATTGATAGCCGCCTGGATCCCGGCCCGCCGCGCCTCCGCGGTCAACCC
>CAZETQ010000022.1:25961-41852 GCA_964515165.1 uncultured Solibacteraceae bacterium
GAGCGCACCGCATTGTAGAAATTCTCGTGGTGCGCGTACTGCTCCGTGTAACCCTCCGGCGTAGAGTAGCGCTCCTCGCGAGTGTCCGGCAGGTTGGCCGGCGTTATCTGCGATTGGGGATATTTCTTCCGAAACTCGGCCATGGCCTTTCGCGCGGTTTCGCTGTCGAACGTTCCAAATGTATTGCCCGGAACCGTCTCCCGCGGTTTTCGCGAGATCGTGAATCCGGTTCCCACCGCCAGGTTCAACACGCCATCCGTGCCGATAAACCGGAACCCTTGGCCGTCTCCGCCGCCCGCTTCGAAGTTACAACGCAGGCTCATTTCGAATGCCGGGTGAGACTGAGTCTCCGGATACTCGTACATGCCCATCATCAGGTCCGGAACGTCGCGGCCGTCTTTCCAGTAGTGCAAGCCGCCCATGGCAACAATCCGCTCCGGCCCCACGGTATCCATGATGAAGTGGATGCCCGTCAGCAGGTGCACAAAGAGGTCCCCGGCAACACCCGTGCCGTAGTCCTGATAATTCCGCCATCGGAACAGCCGGATCGGGTCGAAATTGTGAGAGGGTGCCTTGCCGATGAATCGCTTCCAATCGATTGTTTCCGGCGAAGCATCCGGCGGAATGCTGTACTGCCAGGCGCCTTGTGAGGAGTTCCGGTCCAGCCAGGACTCCACCATGTGTACCTTGCCGATCGCGCCCTGGCGGATCAGTTGCCGCGCTTTCTCATACAAGACCGAACTGGCGCGCTGGCTGCCCACCTGGAAGATCCGGCGAGTCCGGCGCTCCGCCTCAACAACTCCCAGACCCTCCTCGATCTTCTGCACGACCGGCTTCTGGCAGTAGACGTCTTTGCCCGCTTCCATGGCGTCGATCGACATGCGGGCGTGCCAATGGTCGGGCGTGGCAATGATGACGGCGTCGATGTCCTTCCGCGCCAGCACTTCTTCGTATTCGCGGGTGGTAAAGAGATCCTTGCCGTAGACTTCCTTCGCTTTCTTCGTCCGGCCATCATAGATGTCGCAAACCGCGACAAGCTTGACACCCGGAACGGTCGCTGCCGTGCGGCAATCCCCCTGCCCCATAATGCCGAAGCCGATGCAGGCTACCTGAATGTTGCCGTTCGCGGACACCATAATAGAAGTGTAATGGACGGACCCCGTCCAATAGGGGCTTTGCAAAGCTTTTCGAGAGTGCCGGCTGTTTCTGCAGGGGACCGTGACCTAAGAATTGGATCCCCAGCCAAACCGGCAAACAATTACAAGACGCTCAAGGGCGGCATCGAGAAAGTGTCGGAGCACTACCCTCCGCAGGCCCCGCCATCCTAACCTGGAGGTTAGGACATGATCACTCGCCGAGTTTTTCCGTTCACGCTGGCGGCCCCGCTGTTGGCGGCGCGTCGCACGCACCTTGCCGTTTCGACATATTCCTATTGGCACTTTCGCGGCCCGAAAGTCCCGTTCGACAAGATCATCGAAAATGCCGCGGAAATCGGCTTCGACGGTGTCGAACTGCTTCACCGCCAGTTCGAAAGTGAGGAGCCGGCGTATCTGAATCGCATCAAAAAGCTGGCGGCGGCAAACGGGCTTTCGCTGCCGATGCTTTCCATCCACCAGGACTTTGTCTCTCCCGATCCGGCGGAGCGCCTGAAACACATCGACCACACAAAGCACTGTATGGACTTGGCCGCCCAACTGGGCATCCCGCTGGTTCGCTTGAACTCCGGCCGCTGGAAGACCATCAAAAGCTTCGACGAGCTGATGAAGGTGAAAGGCGATGAGCCGCCGCTGCCGGGATACAAACTCCAGGATGCGGTGGATTGGTGCGTCGACTCGATTGAGAAGTGCCTTCCGCACGCCGAGAAGCTCGGCGTCGTTCTGGCGCTGGAAAATCATTGGGGCCTTACCACCAGCGTCGATACGCTGCTGGCTATATGGAAGCGCGTTCATTCCCCGTGGCTCGGGCTCAATCTGGATACCGGAAACTATCCCGGCGACCCTTATGAAGGGATCGCGCAACTAGCCCCGCACGCCACGATCGTTCAGGCCAAGATGTACTACGGTGGCGGCGAGTGGTACACGCTCGACCTGGACTACCCGCGTATCGCCGGCATCCTGAAAAAGGCGGGCTTCAAGGGTTGGGTATCTCTGGAAATGGAAGGCAAAGAAGACCCCGCTACAGCCGTCCCCAAGAGCTTCGGCGTGCTGCAAAAGGCATTCGCCTGACGAGGTAATTCGCCCAAGCCTGCCGAAAACCCGCTATGGAATTTCGGTCTGCTCAGCCTGCTTATCTTTGGATGGGTCCGCTTCGTTTAACGGATCCTCTCGCATAAACACCAGATCCCACTCTGAAATTCCGTGAATATACAGACGCGCCACCCGGCCCGCCATGATATCGGTATCCAGCGGACCAAGACCTAACACCTGTGGATAATACCCCGGCATTTCCGGAAGCTGGCTGCTGTCCAAGATCTTCTTCGGCGTGACCCACCCACGGGGATTCGAAATGTCCGGCGCAAACGAGACGTAGATCCCTTCCTGCGGCCATCGCGGCTCGCAGCAGGCGTGATTCATCAAAACCACAAAGGTGTTCAGATATCGATTGAAGTGGATCGACGGGCCCCAGAACGAATCCGCAGCGGCCCGGCGCCAGTCCGTCTTTGTTTGGAAAATCGGAGTCACGCCGCCGCCCAGTCCAGGCTCTTCCCATTTATCGTCGAAGAACTTCCGGACTTTGCCCACCGGGTCCCACCGGTCTTCATACGCCAGACGGGCGATTGCCACTCCTTGCTGCTCCACTGGGCCGCCGTAATTGGTAAACAGAAAGTAAAAATACTTCCGTTCGCGGTCCAGAACTACCGAAAAATCGCCATGCCCGCCGGCGAAAAACCCATTTTCCGCCGAACAGTCGATCGGATCGCCGGACTCAAGCACGATGCCCAAGTCGTACATCGCCTTCCCGCCGTCATAGGAAATGGCAGCGCCGATCTTCGGTGCCGTCAACTCCGATCCCTCGCAAACTCCGCCCGGCTCGTGATGGTACCAGATCAATACCGGCCCACTCGGATCCGCCCACGAGCCCTCCACCCAAAGCGGCACATGCTCCTGATAGGTCAAATCCACTGGATCCGAATGCCATGCTCCAAACTGGTTGGCCGCTTGGCTCACCATAAGCGGATTTCCAGTCGAGCTAAACAGGTGAAATTTTCCTTCCTTCCAAAAGGCGGCACTGTTCCCGTCAATCGTTGTCGGAAGATCCAAACGCGCTGCCGGACGAATCTGAGCGTCCCAGCCATACACGCACGAGTACGGAATTGCCAGCAAACCGAAGCACGAAATTGCCAAAATCGCTCGGGCGCGACTGCGGAATGCTTGCATTGCTTTCTCCTAAACTCAGCTTGCCGTCGAAAGTTTCGACGACCTGTCGAAACTGGCAGGTTACCTGGCACCCGCAATTCCGGGTAAAATTTACCAGGAGACCATCTAGCAGGCCGTGCGTCAGCGCGCGGCGGAAGGCAAGGACACTAATGAGGCTCACAACAATTCCGGCAGTCGCTCTTCTGTTTTCCACCGCGATTTGGGCAGCAGATACGGGCTATAACTTTGACCAGCAGGCGGATTTCTCGAAATACAAGACCTATAAATGGGTCGACATCAAGGGCGGCAAAGACAAGGTAAGCGAGATTACCGATCGGAACATTCTCGCGGCCATCGATGCCGCAATGGCAAAGAAAGGCATGACTAAGGTCACCGATGATACCGCTGACTTGTACATCGGCTACCAGGCGGGTATCACGTCCAACCAGGAATACACCACCTACAATATGGGCGGCGGCCCAGGTTGGGGTTATGGTGGCGGTTGGGGCTGGGGTGGAGGCGGAATCGCCCAGACTACATCGTCAACGATTCACACCGGACACCTAGTCCTGGATATGTACGACGTATCGAACAAACGGATGGTCTGGCGCGGCATGGCTTCCGACACCGTCGAGGCGACCAACAAGCCGGAAAAGAATCTCAAGAAGCTGAACAAGGCGGTCGAGAAGATGATGAAAAACTACCCGCCGAAGAAGAAATCCTAACTGCGAAATAGTCTCCTACAACAAAAGGGCAGCCCGCGAGGCTGCCCTTTCCGTTTGTCCATCCTACTTCTCGAACGTCTTCCAGTCGTGTTCCGGTTTCGGAGGCTCCGCCCGTCCCCCCAGATACTTCGCCAGAAAATTCTCCGTCGCCGCGTAGAATCGAAGATTATTCTCCGGATTGCTGAAACCGTGACCCTCGTTCGGAAACACGATATATTCCACTGGCTTCTTCGAATCCCGCATCGCCTTGACGATCTGATCGCTCTCCGCCTGCTTCACTCTCGGATCGTTGGCGCCCTGCCCAATCAGCAGCGGCTTCGTGATCCGGTCCGCCTTAAACAGCGGCGAGCGCGATCGCAGAAAATCCTCGTCCTTCTGAAGACTCCCCACCCTCTTGTCGAACATCGCCATCAGCGGAGCCCAGTACGGTGGAATCGTCTTGATCAGCGTCACGATATTCGACGGACCGACAATATCCACGCCGCAGGCAAACTCCTCCGGCGTGAACGTCAGCCCCACCAGCGTCGCGTAGCCGCCATAGCTTCCGCCCATGATCGCCACTCGCTTCGGATCGGAGTATCCCTGCTTCACCGCCCAACTCTTGGCGTCCAGCAAGTCCTCGTGCATCTTGCCCGCCCATTCCCGATCGCCCGCATTGAGAAACTTCTTCCCGTACCCGGTCGAGCCTCGATAGTTCACCTGCAGCACCGCGTAGCCGCGATTGGCCAGCATCTGTACTAAACCCGAATACCCGTACGTATCCCGCGCCCACGGACCGCCATGAACCAGCAGCACCGTCGGAGCGTTCTTGGCAACACCGATGGGCAGCGTCAGGTATCCGTGAATGGTCAGCCCGTCGCGAGCCGCAAACGAGATCGGCTGCATCTCCGTCAGCTTGTAATCCTTCAGCTTCGGCCGCGCCGAATACAGAAACTCCAGCTTCTTGTTCGGACGATCGAACAAGTGATACTCGGCCGGACGGTCAGGAGACGAATAGGTGACGATCCAGCTCTTGTCATCGTTGGAACGGCTGGAAATCCCCACGTTGCCATCGCCAAGCTTCGACTTCAGGAACTTGTAATCCGCCTCGATTTCCTTGTCGAAGAAAGTCCACTCGGTTTTCGCCTTGGTGAACGCGACCGCTTCCAGTGTGTTCTTGGTGGGATGCGTCAACGCTCCCGAGACATCGTAGTTCGGATCCTCGGCAACGACTTTCTCCGAACCGGATGCGATATCGATCTCGGTCAACCGAGCAGCGTTAGCGCCGACGCTCGAAATCATCCACAGGGCCTTATTGTCCGGGCTGAAACCGGCCGCGCCGCCGTTGGTCTCGTCGAAGCTCCACTTCCGGAACGGACGCCACGGAGAATTCGCATCCGTTCGAATCCGAGTCTCCTGCGCCGCGCCAACAAACGCATCCGCCGCCCGGACCTGCATATCGTTATCGGCAGTCCAACCGACGATGTCGCCCGGATTCTCCACTTCCTGTTTCGATTCGCCGGTCTTGAGATTCACGCGGTACACGTCGAACAACTGCTTGTTCCGCTTATTGAGAGCCACCAGCATCTCGTCCGGGTGGCGATCGCTGAGCGCAATCACCTGCGCGCGAACTCCGGCGTCGGGTGTCAGATCCTTGGTGGTTTTCGCAGCATCGATGTCGGTCTGGAAAACGTGGAAGTTCTCATCGCCGCCCGCATCCTGCAGGTGCAGAACATGCTGCGAGTCCTGCTGCCAGAAGAAGATCGAAATCCCGCGCTTGGTGTCGTTGGTCAGGACCCGGTCGTCATTCTTCCCCAAGGTCTTCACCCAGACATTCCGCTTCCCGTTGGAAGGCGCCAGATAGGCAATCTTCTTCCCGTCTGGCGAAATGGTAGGCGCTGCCTTTTCCGGATCGCTGAACAGCACCTCGCGGGGAATCAGCGGAACAGCGTTATATGCGGAATCCTTGTTGTCGGCGGCGTGAACGGCGGCCGCACCCAGAATAGCGGCACACTCGCGGCGGGTGATTTTCATCGGAGAGTCCTCCACTTAGATGCTAGACGAGAGAGGGGGCCATTTGGTTCGATTTGGGGCGAACGTGGCGAGAAGATACTCTTGAACAGACGGGAGGATCCATGAAATCTTGTATGGCGGTTTCCGCAGTGGGAACGCTGGTGCTGGCCGGCGTAGCGTGGCTGCCGGCAGCCCCGATACCCGAGTTTCGCGACTTATTCAATGGCAAAGACTTAACCGGATGGGTCAACGTCAATACGGACCCGGACACCTGGACCGTCAAAGACGGAATGATTGTCTGCTCCGGCCATCCCATCGGGATGATGCGCACCGACCGCCAGTACGAAAATTTCATCCTCCACATCGAGTGGATGCATAGGGAGGCTGGCGGCAATTCCGGAGTCTTCGTCTGGAGCAGCGCTCGCCCCCAAGCCAACCGCCTCACCGACGGCGTCGAAGTCCAGATGCTCGAACTGGATTGGGTCAACCAGCACAAGAAAGACGGCGTGCTTCCACCGATCGCCTACGTCCACGGCGAGCTATTCGGCGTCGGCGGCGTGAAAACGATTCCCGATACACCGCGCGGCGAGCGTAGCATGTCCATCGAAAACCGCTGCAAGCCTCGCGGCGAATGGAACCACTACGATGTCGTCGCCGTCGACGGCACGATCAAACTCTCCGTCAACGGCAAGTTCGTCAACGGCATCACCAAATCCACGCAGAAGAAAGGCTACTTGTGTCTGGAGTCCGAAGGCGCCGAGATCCACTTCCGCAACATCAAAATCATGGAACTCCCACCCGGAGTGACCTCACCCGAACAAACCGCACCCGAATTCAAGTAGCTCTCTCCGGCAAATTCTTCAAGCACCATCCGAGCATCGCCCGCTGCGCCGCAGTATCTCCCAACGCCGCCTCGATATTCACGTAGCGAATCCCTCGCTTCGCGCACAATCGCGACAGCGACCCATCATCCGGAGGTGCGGGATTCGTCTGCAGCACGCAGTTGAACGACGACTTTTCGAGCAGCGCGAAATCCTTCGCATTGCTGGCCAGCAGAAAGTTAAACATCTGCCCCTCTTCCTTGGTGCTGACCTTATCGCTGATCGGAATCTCCGTCTTCATCGAGTAACCCTTGCTGTTGTTGTGCAGCGCAACTAGGATCCCCCCTTTCGGCGGTAGCACCGCCTTCAAGAAGGCTCCCCGTCCCCGATCCAGCTGGTCCAGCGCTGCCTTCCTCTGCTGCGGCGTCCAGTTGGGATTCTGCAGCGTCAAATTCCTCTCTGCTCCCTCGCGCGAGAACATCCGGTTCGGGTCCAGAGTCCCTCCGCCAATCGGAATCTCCCGTTTTTCGTTCTGCACAAAAACCGCGGTTCCCTTCTGCGTCTTCATCGCTTCGCGCAGCACCTCGCGAGCGGTAGTCTCGTCTCCGTGAATGTGAAGAAATCGCCAGCGCGATTTGCCGTTCCGCAAAACTTCAAAGTCCGCATCCCCCATCCGCAGGCGCTTCGAGGCCGCCAATCCCAAGCCTGAAAAGACAAGTCCGCCGATCAGCGCGCGTCGAGTCAACGGTTGGGAGTGCGGTGTCATAATGGGCGCAGAGGAGACTCACTATGATCGCAGAACCCGCAGTACCGGAGGCACTTTCGGATCTGGATCAGGAGTTGAATCCGCGGCTCGCGGCAGAAGCGAGATTCAACGAAGCCGCCGCAAAACTGGGCCTCGATGACGGGATGTGCAAGGTGCTGCGCACACCCGGTCGCGAGGTAACCGTCCACATTCCGGTGATGATGGACGACAGCCGAATCGAGGTGTTCACCGGTTACCGCGTGCAACATTCCATCGCCCGCGGTCCCGCAAAGGGAGGCATCCGTTACGCCCCTGATGTGACGCTCGACGAAGTGCGAGCGCTCGCCTCCTGGATGACGTGGAAGTGCGCTGTCGTCAACGTTCCCTTCGGCGGCGGCAAAGGGGGAGTCATCTGCGATCCGGCGATCATGTCCGAAGGCGAACTGGAACGCCTGACACGCCGTTATACCGCAGACCTGTTTGATTTCATCGGTCCGGAAATCGATGTTCCGGCGCCCGACATGAATACAAACGAGCAAACGATGGCCTGGATCATGGATACCTACTCCATGCACCGCCGCCAGGCGACCACAGCGGTCGTCACGGGCAAGCCGCTGGCCTTGGGAGGTTCGCGCGGACGCTCGGAAGCGACGGGACGCGGTTGCCTGTTCGTCACTCGCGAAGCTCTGAAGCGCTTGGGACTGGATCCCACAAATACCCGCGTCGTGATTCAGGGTTTTGGCAACGTCGGCGGAATGACCGCCCGGCTGATGGCTCGCGAAGGATTCAAAATCGTCTCGATCATCGAATGGGACGCGGCTGTCTTCAACAAAAACGGCCTGGACATCTCGGCGCTGATGAAGCACCGGAAAGAGACCGGTTCCATTGCAGGGTTTCCGGAAGGGACGGATATCGACCGCAACGAAGCTCTCTATCAAGCGTGCGACGTCTTGGTCCCCGCAGCGAAGGAAAACGTCATCACTTCGCAGAACGCCCACCGCATTCGCGCGAAAGTGCTCTGCGAAGGGGCAAACGGCCCGACAACTCCCGGCGCCGATCCGGCCCTGGCGGAAAACGGCGTGTTCGTGATTCCCGACATTCTGGCCAATGCGGGCGGAGTCACCGTCTCCTACTTCGAATGGGTCCAGGACCGCATGGGCTACTTCTGGAATGAGTCGGACGTCAACAATCGCCTGCAGGAGATCATGGTCACCAGCTTCGCGGATGTGGTCGACTTCGCCGCCGAGCACAAGGTCAACAACCGGACCGCCGCGTACATGGTCGCCCTGGAGCGAGTGGTGCACGCCATCCGTCTACGCGGGTTGTACGCTTGAAAGTTCCGCCGTCCTAAATGTCCGAACCCACGACGCCGCTGATGCGGCAGTATCACTCCCTGAAGGAGCAGGTTCCCAACGCCCTGCTGATGTTCCGCCTGGGCGATTTCTACGAGCTCTTCTACGACGACGCAGTGACAGCGGCCAAAGAACTCGAAATCACCCTCACCGCGAGAAATAAAGAGAAGGGCCAGGGCATCCCCATGTGCGGAGTCCCGTATCATGCCGCCGAAAACTACATCGCGCGCCTGGTACAGAAGGGTTATCGGGTAGCGCTCTGCGATCAGATGGAAGCGGCAGGGCCCGGCAAGAAGCTCGTACGGCGCGATCTCACGCGAATCGTCACTCCCGGCACCGTGACCGCGTCCAACCTGCTGCGCTCCGGTGAGAACAGCTACCTGGCCGCTCTGCTCTTGAACGGCGCCCGCGCCGGAGTGGCATTCGCCGACATCTCCACCGGCGAATTCCGGGCGACCGAATGTGCCGACGGCGAAGCCCGCTCTCTGCTCGAAAGCTTGAGCGCTCGCGAAATTCTGGAGCCTCGCGAAGGTTTAGTGGAGCCGTGGGTGTTCGAAACAGACTACGGCGATCGGACACTGCGCGAGCATTTCCGGCTCCTGTCTTTAGACGGCTGCGGCCTCGGCGGGCGCTCCCTCGCCATCGGAGCGTCGGGAGCCATCCTCCACTACCTCAAAGAAACCCAGCGCTCGTCGCTCGATCATCTGGACCGTCCGCTGTGGTTCGATCGCAACGATGCGATGGTTCTGGATCCCGTCACTGTGCGTAACCTGGAACTGGTCAATCCCCTGTTCGCCGAAGACCAAGGAGCGAAGCAGGCAACGCTTCTCGCCACCATCGACCAAACGCAAACCGGCATGGGCGCGCGGCTGCTGCGGAAGCGTCTTCTGCGTCCGGCGACGGATCTTCCGACCATCGAAGCTCGCCTGGACGCGGTCGAAGAACTCGCGGGGGCGACAATCGCGCGGGCGGGAATCCGCAAAGTTCTCGCCAAGATTCTGGATCTCGAGCGCTTGGTCGCCAAGATCACCGTCGGCACCGGCAATCCTCGCGACGTTCTGGCATTGGGATGTTCACTGCAGCAACTGCCCGCGCTGAATGCGGAGCTTGCTCCACTCGAACGCCAGGGCACGGCAATACCGGAACTCGCCGAAATTCGGCAGCGCGTGCTGGAAACCATCGCCGACGAGCCGCCGATTCAACTGGCCGACGGTGGGACAATCCGCGCCGGATGCTCGCAAGAGCTCGATCAGCTCCGCGACATCCAGGCCAACAGCCGCCAATACATCGCCGGCATCGAAACTCGTGAACGCCAGCGCACAAACGTTCAATCGCTGAAGATCCGCTTCAACAACGTCTTCGGCTACTACATCGAAATCTCCAAGGCGAATCTGCATCTGGCGCCGGCAGACTATGAGCGCAAGCAGACACTGGTCAACGCCGAACGCTTCACCACGCCGGAGCTGAAGGAGCTCGAAGTCAAAATTCTCGAAGCGCAGGAAAAAATCCTCACCATCGAAAAGGATCTCTTCGAGAGCCTGCGGCGTTTCATCGCCGCCGAAGCAGCCAGAATCCGCGAAGCGGCCGCAGCCGTTGCGGAGATTGACGTCAACACATCGCTAGCCGAAGACGCTGTCGAGAAACGGTACTCCCGCCCCAAGTTCAGTTCCGCTGGAGTCCTCCGCATCGAAGGCGGCCGCCACCCGGTGATCGAAGCGCTCACCGCCCGGGATGCCCAGCGCTTCATTGCGAACGATCTCTATCTCGACAACCAGCAATTCCTGGCAGTCATCACCGGCCCCAACATGGGCGGCAAATCGACGTACCTGCGGCAAGCCGCGCTGATCGTCATCCTGGCGCAAGCCGGCAGTTTCGTTCCCGCAAGCTCGGCGATTCTTCCCGTCGTCGACCGAGTGTTCACCCGCATCGGAGCCTCGGACAATCTCTCCCGCGGCCGCTCTACCTTCATGGTCGAAATGACCGAGACCGCGATGATCCTCAATTCCGCGACAGCGAACAGCCTCATCGTTCTCGACGAGATTGGCCGCGGAACCTCCACCTACGACGGCTTGGCCATCGCCTGGGCGGTCGCCGAACACATCTACTCCCACGTCAAAGCAAAAACTCTGTTCGCCACTCACTATCACGAGCTGACCGACTTGGCCGACCGCCTGGATGGAGTCCGCAACCTGCGTGTCACCGTAAAAGAAGTCGGCGACCAGATTCTCTTCCTTCGCAAAGTCGAGCCTGGAGCGGCGGACAAAAGCTACGGCATTGAAGTCGCGCGCCTAGCGGCTCTCCCGGAGGCGGTGATCCAGCGCGCGCGCGAAGTTCTCGCGCTGCATGAGCGCAGCGAGCACGCCGTCACCGACGAATTGGCTCCCTCCGCCGGCCCGCAGCAAATTCGCCTGTTTGAGCCGGTGAACGGACAAATTGCAGACCGGATCCGCTCGCTAAAACTCGACGAACTCCGTCCCATCGAAGCCCTGCAGTTGCTGGCGGATTTGCAAAAGGACTTGCGATGATCGTCGCGGGAATCATGTCCGGCACGTCTCTCGACGGCATCGATGTCGCGATCGTCGAGATTCTGGGATCGAAGTTCCGGCTGCTGAAATTCGCGACAACTTCCTATCCCTCAAAAGTTCGAAAGGCGCTTCTCGGCGTCTCCAACTGCGACACGCACACCGCAAAGATCTCCGATCTCAATTTCCTGCTGCCGGAACTTTACGCCAAGGCCGTGCGGAGGATCTGGAACAAGCCGCTCGACCTGGTGGGATGCCACGGCCAGACGATCTATCACTCCGCAAAATCGACTCTCCAGATCGGCGACGGATCGGTATTGGCGGAACGCTTGGGCGCTCCGGTAGTCTCGAACTTTCGTCCGCGTGACATGGCCGCCGGCGGCAGCGGAGCGCCGCTTGTTCCTTTCTTCGACTTTCTGCTGTTGCGCAACCGCCGCATCTCCCGGGTCGCATTGAACATCGGCGGGATCGCCAACATCACCGTCATCCCCAAGGCCGCAACCCTGGAGCAAGTGATCGCGTTCGACACCGGACCGGGCAACATGGTGATCGACCAGCTCGTGGAGCGCTACACCAACGGCCGCCAGCGCTTCGACCGCGCCGGTAAGCTCGCCGCCACCGGAACGCTGAATCAGGAACTACTGGATCAACTGTTACGCGATCCCTACTACCGGAAGGCTCCACCGAAAACGGCGGGCCGCGAACAGTATGGCGCTGAGTTTGTCGATCGATTGCCCGCAACGCCGGATGGAATTCGAACAGCCGCCGCATTCACGGCAGCAACCATCGCTCAAGCCGCAATGCGATTTACCTCAGAACCGAACGAACTGATCGCGGCAGGCGGGGGCATCCACAATCCCGTCCTGATGAGCTATCTCGCCGCCTTCCTCCCGTCCGTGAAAATCCGCACCACGGACGAATTCGGTATTCCCGGCGATGCGAAAGAGGCTGTGGCTTTCGCGGTATTGGCGGCGGAAACCTGGCGCCGGCGTCCCTCGAATGTCCCGGCAGCTACCGGCGCCCGCAAACCGGCGGTCTTGGGCGTTATTGCACCGTAGCCAGGCCCAGCCAGCCGTTGCCCTCGTCGAAGATGACCACCCTCGCCGGGAGGCTATCCTGCACCGGAAAACACAGCCGTTCCGATGCCGGTCCTGGATCGTAAGTGAACCGCTGTTTTAGCGACCGCTGTCCCGTTCCCTCAATCAGCGCGAACACCCGGCCGCGAGTTCCCTTCTCCCAGCAACCGCCGGTCAGATGCAAGTCGCTGGACGGCTTGGCCAGCGCAATCGTCGCTTTCAGCAGGTCGGACGAATCAGGAGTTCCCTCCGGCGGCGTCAATCGCATCACCTTCCGCTCGTCGTTCAGCCAGATCAATTCCACCGAACCGCTCCCGGCATAGGCTTTGCCCAACGCGGCAAGAACCGACTCCGTGCTGGTCCGGATTCCGCCGTGCCCGGAGGCTTCCGGATCACAAAGATCCTGCATCGATTGCAGGCCGTTGGACGATCGCAAAGGCCCGACGCGGACGCCGGGTGCAAGCTCTTCCCAATCCACCAGAGTCTTGGACGGCAGCCCGATTCCGACCACACGCGCCCCCGGAGAGGCGTCCAGTTCTTTCAAGGCGGCGGCAATCAGGCAAGGATGGAATCCACGCCCGGAGGATTGAAAATCGACGACAATCGCCCGGTGCGGCGCAGCGGTTTGCGCCGCCAGGCCAAGCACGATTGCGAAGGCTGCCGTCAAAACTCCTTGCCGTTGTACATGCCAGCTACGTATTTCTCATAGCCGTTATAAAGGACCGTCTTTACGCGCTCCCCCGTGGGAATTTCGCGCTCGTACTTCTGCGACCACCGCGGATGCGGTTTGTCCGGGTTGACGTTCGAATAGAACCCGTACTCGCTGGGAGTCAGCTGGTTCCAAAACGTCCCCGGCTCGTTCTTCACAAACTCAATCTTCACGATCGCCTTCGGACTCTTGTAGCCGTACTTCCACGGAGTGATCACGCGGAACGGCGCGCCATTCTGCTTCGGCAGCGGCTTGCCGTAAACCCCGGTAACGAACAGCGACAGCGGATTCATCGCTTCATCCATCCGCAGCCCTTCAAAGTAGGGCCACGGATACACCGGCATCATGCGCATCCCGGGTAGTTGGTCCGGCTTATTCACCGATACGAACCGGATATACTTCGCCTCTGGCTTCGGCTCTACTTCCTTGATCAGCGCGGAAATCGGAAAGCCGGTCCACGGAATCGTCATCCCCCAGGCTTCCACGCAGCGCAGCCGGTAGACTCGCTCTTCCATCGGCATCCGCGCCAGCAGGTCGTCCAGGTCATAGGTCTTCGGCTTGGCAACATGACCGGTCACCTCGATCTTCCAGGGATGGATGACGAATTTACCGCCCAGATCCTTGGCTGCTTCCTTATTGGTGGGATGCAGTTCGTAAAAGTTGTTGTAACCGGTGGCGGCCGCTTCGGGAGTCAACTCGCGGTCGGGTGCAAACTCCAGATTGCGCTTGGCGGGATAGATTCCCTTGCTTTCGGCAGCGTGGGCAATCAACCCGCTAACACCTGCAAATCCAAAGGCTTTCAAGATTTCGCGGCGGTTGTGATAGACCGATTCCGGGGTAACGTCCCGCTCCGGAATCTCCCAGCCTTTCGGCGTACGGATGAGCATAACTCTCTCTATCCTCTCTAAACGCCATCCTAGCACCGGCCGGATTTATATCTAAAGAAAAACGCCAGTCCGCCGATGGAGGACCATGCCTGTCTGGTTGGTCCTCCTGGCGCTGTCGCAGGATCTTTCGCCCTCCGAAAAAATCCGGCAGCAGATGGAAAAGAGTCTCGCCCAGCAGCGCGAATCGGTGCAGAAGCAGTTTGCCTCCATCCGCGGCATTCAGCCGATCGCCGATCCCGGATTCTTCACCGTTCCGTGGCCCCGGGAAACCCCGCCGATCGCTGCCCCGCAGGCGTCCCTTGATTGCGATCCGCTGCCGCCCGCGATGCTGGATCCCATCATTGAGAAAGCTTCCACCCGGCAGGGAATCGCTTCGCAGTTGTTGCAATCGATCATCCGCCAGGAATCCGCGGGCCGCCCCTGCGCCATCTCCGCCAAAGGAGCGCAAGGCTTGATGCAGTTAATGCCCGAGACTGCACAAACGCTGGGCGTGACAGATCCTTTCGATCCGGAAGAAAACATCGAAGCCGGCAGCCGCTTGCTGCGCAGCCTGCTCACCCGTTTCGGCGGCGACCTACCCCTGGCCCTGGGAGCCTACAACGCCGGTGCCGGAGCGGTGCAGAAATACGGCGGCCTGCCGCCCTATGCAGAAACGCAGAATTACGTTTCGGAAATCCTCAAACGAGTGGTGGGGAAACCGGAAACGTCAGACTAGCCTTGATCTCGGCGATCTGCTCCGTATGCCGCTCCATGTGAGCGGCAATCATCAAAAGCCACTGGTAGCCATCGAGCGTTTTCAGAAACGGATGCTCCATCGCATGGGCGCGAGGGTCGACCGCCGGATCCGCAAGCCAGATCAGCGAGATCTCCCGCGCGCGCTCCAATTTCTCCAACAGTTGCTCCGGATCAGTTTGCCGCCCGTCGGGCACCACGCGCGCCGGAGCTTCCATCCTGCGCTTCCTGTCGCGGAGCAGCGCAATGACTCGCAGATCCCGGTCTTTCCGCAAGATTTCCGGCGGAGGACTGTGGGGAAGCCGCCGCATGATCCCCACTTCCACGACATATAGATGAGCCAGGATGCCCAGCGGCGTCCAGCCGCCCTCCAGACAATGCCCTAACTGATCGGCCGTGAGGCCCGACATAACCTGCTTCAATCCCGACAGAGAGTCCTTCAGCAGCTTCTCCGCGAACTCCCGTTCGTCCGTAGAGAGCGGCATCTATTTCGGGAATTTGGGATCGGCCTTCACTTCGAGGATCTGCGCCAGGTGCCGCTCGCTGTGGGCGCCGATGAAGAGCAGCCATTGCACTGCGTCCACCTTTCCTATTGGTGATTCTGTGGAATGCGCCCGAAGGTCGTCCTTCGTCGTGCGCACATAGTCGATGGTTGCGTCGCGTGCGGCTTTGAACTGCTGCACTTCCGACGTTCCGGCTCCCATGCCGCCGGTCGGCCGTAATTCCGCGGGCGCTTGCGCCTTCTGATCCCGCGAAGCAATCGCCTTCATGATGAATTCGTCTTTCAGCTTCGACGCTTCAGGGATGGACGCGGGCGCCGATGCGACGGTTTTCTTCTCCATTTCCAGCAGCGCGCGCTCCGTCAGAATGATGTGCTCGAGTACCTGCGCCACCGACCAGCGATCGTCCGCCTGCTTGAACTTCCATTGCGCCTCCGTCAAGCCGTCCACCGCATCCAGAACCTGCTTCCGCGT
>CAZETQ010000022.1:41952-69632 GCA_964515165.1 uncultured Solibacteraceae bacterium
ACTTCCATTGCGCCTCCGTCAAGCCGTCCACCGCATCCAGAACCTGCTTCCGCGTGGCATGCAGATAGCTCATCGCGAAATCGCGGTCTTTCTGCGAAAGCCCCTCCGCCTGGAGAGAAGTCGCAACGATCGCGAGACCGAACAGCGCCTTGTTCATGAAATCCGTTTTATCACCTATGCTGGAGCCATGGAAAGACGGAAGCTATTGAAGCTTGCTGCCGCGACTCTCCCAACATCGGTCTCGGTTCCCGCGCAGAAAGTCAGCGTGAAGATTGTCAACAAGCGTGAGCTGCCCGCTCCCCTGGCCAGAATGGAGGCGACCACGGTCGAAGTGACAATTCCGCCAGGCGCCAGTTCGTCTCCCCATCGTCACGGCGGCATGGTGCTGGGCTACGTCATCGAAGGCGGCTTCAGTTTCGCCATCGACGACCAGCCCGCCAAGGTCATCCATGCGGGCGAATCGTTCTATGAGCCGCCGGGAGCGCGGCACACGACTTCCGCCAATCGAGACGCCAGCAAGACGTGCCGGATTCTCGCCACAATCATCGCGGAAAAAGGCAAAGAGATCACCACTCCCGCATAGACTAAGAACGTGCTACGACTTCTCATTTGTGCCGTTCTCTTTGCTGCGAGCGTTTTCCCGCAGGCCGGCGACTGGACGCAGCCTTTCCCGGCGCACCGTGTCATCGACAACATCTACTATGTTGGCAGTAAGGGACTCGCGTCGTACCTGATCACGACGCCCGCCGGACATGTGCTGATCAACACCAATTTGGAGCAGTCGGTTCCGTCCATCCGGGAAAGCGTAGAGAAGCTGGGCTTCAAGTTCAGCGACGTGAAGATCATCCTGATCAGCCACGCGCACTGGGACCATTGCGCCGGAAGCGCGGCGATCAAGAAACTGACCGGCGCGCAGTACATGGTGATGGAACCGGACGTCGAAGAGATCCAGTTCGGGGGAAAAGGCAATTTCCAGTACGGCAATCAATTGGGATCGCTTTATCCACCAGTGAAAGTGGACCGCGTGCTCCACGACGGCGATGAAGTGAAACTCGGCGACGCCGTCCTCACCGCACGGCTCACGCCCGGCCACACCAAGGGCTGCACGACATGGACGATGAAAGCGAAGGACGCGCGAAAGACACTCGATGTCGTGATCGTGGGAAGCCCCAATGTCAATCCAGGCTATCGCCTGCTCGACAATCCGAAGTATCCGGGGATCGCCGGCGATTATGAGCGCACGTTTCGCACGCTAAAAGCTTTGCACTGCGATGTCTTCCTGGGGGCCCATGGCGACTACTACGGGATGCAGGAGAAGTATCCGCGCCTGAAGGACGGCGCGCCGAATCCGTTCATCGATTCCGCAGGGTACAAAGCGTACATCACCGATCGCGAGGCAGCCTTCCGCACGGAGCTGAAGAAGCAGACAGACAAGCGCTAGTTCTTCAGCGCTTTGTGATCGTAGCTGAGCACTCGCACCAGTTTCCAAACGCCATCCTTGTTTTGCCAGAGATGTGCGAACTTCGCGATGCCCGGATCGTCCGGATTTTGACCGGGATGGTGAAATGTGTGCGTACCCAGCTGCAACGCACCGAATCCGGGAATCGAATGTACCTCCAGCGATCCGGCAACGAGTTCTCGCCGCACCTTGCCGCAGATATTCTTCTTCAGCGCCTCGGTGATACTCTCCACGCCGATACTCAACCCGGCCTGGTCGTGATAGAACTCCGTCTGTGGTGTGAAGTAGGAAGCGAATTTCTCGGCATCGCAGCGGTTGAAGGAATCGAACAATGCGGTATCCAGATCGGTGACAGTCTTTCGCAGATCCGTCTCGGCGAACGCGCCGCCGGTGAAGAGCGAAAGCGCGATAAGCATCTTCATGCCGGGGAATACGACCGCGGGCGCAGGAATGTTCCCTACATCGAAATAGGGCTAAGCCCCGGCTAGTCCGGAACGCCGATTCGCCGCACAATTTCCTTGGAATCGCAGTTACCTCCAACCCATCAAGGAGAATCCATTGTCCACTGCCGTAATCGAACCGAAGGCCGCGTCCAACGCGGAGCTCGTCGCCCAGGAGTTTGCCTCGCACGCCGCAGGCAAGCTGGAACAACCGCAGATCGCCGCCGTTGCCAGCGCTCTGAAGCAGCAGACACCGTCCTACGGCGCCAACGGAAGCGTCGCCAGTTTCATCTTCTACCTGCAATTCGACGTGACGGTGAAAGGCGGAAAGACGTTCAAAGGCCATGCCGGCGGAGTCTCCAGCCCCGGCGGAGGAGCGCTATTCGGAGACGTCTACACCGACAACCTGCAGAAGCTGTACTCCGACAGCCACAGCTTCGAATTCCAGAGCACTCCGGTGTACCTGGGCATCCTGTTCTTCGACAAGAATCACAAGCTGCTGGGCCACTTCCAGTGCGGCGCCGTGTCGACTGTCGCGGGAATCGGCGGCGGCAAAGGCCACTGGTCCTAACAGTCGATGTGGTCCGCGAAGAAGCGGTCCATCGCCACCTTATGTTGTCCCACCGAGCCGAACAGCTTGTCGCGATCGGTGGGACTCATCGGTTGGAATCCTTTCGCCACCGCAACGTTCTTCTCCAACATGTCCATCTTCGGCATCCCCACCACCGCCGCGCTCACCGGCAGCGATAGCGAGTAGCGAATCAGCTCATCCACCGAAGCCTTGCCGTTCAGCTTTTCCTGCCCGAAGACTTTCATCGCGATCACACCGAGGTTTTTCTTGTTCGCCACCGGAAGGGCTGTCGCTTCGAAGCTCACCGGCTGAGGCTCCGACTGGCCGATGCGCCCAGCGTTCAGTGCCATCTGGGTACAGTCGAAATCGTGGCGCTCCAGCGCGGACTTCAGCACCATCGGGGCCGTATGGCACGAGACCCCGATGGCCTGGGTCATCTTCTGCTCGCGAATTTTGTACATCGCCTTCAGCGCGCCGTTGTTCTTGTCTTCCAGCTTCGCCAGATCCTCTTCGTTGTTTAGCGCGTGCGCGTGCACCAGGTTCAGGTGATCGGTCTTCAGGCGCTTGAGGCTGCCTTCGAACGTTCGCATGAATCCGTCGTAATCGCGATCGCCGATCTTGGTCACCAGCCAGATCCTGTCGCGATGCGGCTTCAGAACGTTGCCGAACCGCTCCTCGCTCTTGCCGTTCCCATAGCCGAACGCGCAGTCGAAGTAGGTGATTCCGAGCTCCAGCGCGCGATTCAGCACGGCTTCGTACTCATCGTCCTTGTACATCAGGAATCGGCTGCCTCCGCCGAAGGCAAGGATGGAGACTTTCGCTCCTGTGCGGCCCAATGTCCGGGTGGGCATCGGAGCTGCCGCCAGGCTGTTCACGGAAACTGCGGCCGAAGTGGCGATGAAATTACGGCGCGAGATCATGCGGTCATTCTCTCACTACCCGAGGCCGGCATCCACACCCATATCTGACGATCCATCCGGAGAGCGAACGGCCAGAGCTGGCAGGCACTACACAGCAGCCGAGCGATTGCGATGAAGCGACGGTTCGACGGCATTCGCCATCGCCTGTGTATCTAGCTCCAACCCCAAAAACTGGTTCACTTCAAATGCGGTGCGCAAGGGATCAGCCACCGTCTCGCCGTAGTCCACATAGTGGACGGCCAGGTGGGGTTGATGTCTCAACCAGACATCCAGGGCAGCCAGTTGATCGTTATAGGAGTCGATTAATTGCTGATCGGTCAGAACATCGCGTTCCTGACGATTGCGCAACATCACTTTCTGTGAGGCGACGACTTCTTCCAGATTCCGTTTAAGAAAGACGATCTTGTACTTATGAGCCGGCGGCAACTGGTAGAGAAAAATATAGATGATCTTTACCGCCTTACCCACGGCGTACGGAATCCAGGAAGCATCCTTCGCCAGTTGCTTCACCGGCTCAAATTCGTAGTAGCCTCGAGGATTGTCCGGGTCGGCCTGCCGTTGCCGGTCGGTCAGAATTGGGACTCCGCCAGCTTCCAGCATCCGCATCATCAGCGATGTGCCGGAGCGAGGAAGACCCGAAACAACTGTGATGAATTTCTCTTTCTGCATAAGCAACTCATTTCATTCGCGGCGAAGCGCGATGACCTTCTATCGTGGTAGTAAGCAGCGCGTACTGCCGGCACTAACCGGCAGAACTCTCCAAAGCGGCGCCCGCGCGAGCCGCCTTTTCGCCAAGACCGCCGTTGGTGGACACACGCAGTTCGCGTTCGAACGGCAGTTCTCCGGAATTCTTGAGAAACAGCTTCAAATGCCGCAATAGCAGATCCGGGCGCTCGATCGGTCCGAAGTGTTCGCTATCCGACATCAGCACACATCTGGCGTTGGGCAGATTGTCCCGCAGATACCGGTAAGTTCCCAGAAAGACCGAGTCTTCTCCATATAGGACGAGAACCGGATGCGAAACTTGATTGATCTCATCCAGCGTCATTCCGGCGACATTGCTGTAATCCTTCGCCGCTGTCGTTTGATTCAGCAGCCGCAACGTGGGCGCGGCGCGGCGTGGCCGGCCTTTGCGAAATCCAAATACCATCGGCAGTCCGACGCTGAGCCGCACCAGGTATTCCGGGTCGTACCAATGCTCTTCCGGTACGTCCACACCGCCGGCCGCCAGCTTCTCTCGCCAATACTTCCAGCCAATCCACTCGTGATCTTTCCGCAGGAAAGTCAGGGCAGAAATTGCCGGCTCCACCAGAATCAGGCGCTCGACCCGCTCCGGAAAAAGGATCGCGAAATGGAGCGCGATATCGGCTCCAAAGCTATGGCCCATGATCGGCGCTTTTTCGATACCGAGGACATCCAGAAGATGTTTCAAGTCGTTGGCGTGGTCCGCCGTGGTGTATCCGGTCGGCGGAGCGTCGCTGTAGCCGTGCCCCCGTAGATCGTATGTCGTGACGCGATATTCCGCCGCCAGCGCCGGAGCGATCGCCATGTGCCAGATCGCAAGGTTTCCCGTCATCCCATGAATCATCACAAGCGGCGGGCCGGATCCCAACTGCTGGCAATGGATTTGGAAGCCGTTGACAAGCAATTTCGTCATGGCGCCTATTCCATATAACCTAGCGCTCGCAACTGGCCCATCACTTCAGCCTCCATGCGAACGTCAATCTTCGGCAGGCTGTCCGGCGGGCCCGCTACAGCACCTGCGGGTAACTCGAACCCGATCGGGTGATGTTTCAAGTGCTCGGGATCGAAAATCTTCTGGGCTACCTGGCCTTCCAGGTCCATCGGCACGGGCAGACCCAAGGCGTACAAAATCGATGGCGCAACGTCCAGTATGGACAGTGCTTTCAGAGACACGCCCTTCTGAATATTGGGTCCGGCGGCAACAAAAATTCCATTCGGGCGATGCGCGCCGTTGATCTCCGCGCGAGGCTTTAGCAAATGTTCCGAAGGAAGGATCGAGCTAAGCCCGCCATCGCGAAGGACAAGTGTCAGATCCGGAGCCGAATCCATATGGGTTCCCGGGAAAACCTGTTCCTTCGTCCAGATTTCCGCTACCGGTTTGACGCCCGTTACCGGATCCTGGAACTCCAGCAATTCCTGCGCCAGCTTCTCCCGGAATTCCTGGTATCGTTCTCGCGGCACGCCATTGCCGTCCTCCGTGGGCGGTGAGATGTAAATTCCGTTGCTACTGGGTGTCGGGCAGTAAGCGGTGGTCTTGCTCCAATCCACATCATAGAAACGGCGAGCCATCGTACCGATTCCCAGAGTCTCGGCATGTTTTTGTTCAATACCGTCCGCATTCACCCAGGAAAGATACCCGCGCCGGTGTAACCACTCATTCAGGTAGAAGACTTCGACCGTCGGCCCAAATCCGTGATCCGACGCGATGAAAATCGAAGCTTCTTTCCCCGCCGCCGTGACGATCTCTTCTAAAAAGCCGTCAATCTCCCGGAAGTATTCCAGACACCAGCCGCGAACGCGCGCTTCCCATTCCACGGGAGCGACAGGAAATATTTCGGGATCGAGGAAACGCCAGCAAAAGTGCTGCAGCTTGTCCACGCCGTCAAAGAGTACAGCCGTCAAGTCCGCGGGATCTTCCTTCATCAGGTGACGCAGTACAGAAAACCACTGCCGCTCTCTCTCGATGTGCAGGCGGATGAGTGTTTCGTAGTCATCGTTGGTGTGACACCCTTCCAGCGCCCGCTCCTCCAGTGACATATCCATCGCCAGTTGGCGAGGGTTGAAGTTCGGGACCGCGGACGTCAGCCGTTCGTAGAGAGTGGAGGGATAGCACGCCAGGCGAAGATGCCGCCACGGCACCCAGCCGGGAACGACATTTCCGTCGACTCCGCGCACGGGAAACGTCATGGGAAAGTTCAGCACTGTGGCCTTGCACTCGTGCCGCGCCAGCATCGACCAGATGGTTGGACATTTCACGTCGCTGGAATCCAGCACACGAAGTTGTCTGGTCCCCGAACGAAGCTCAAACCGTAGAAAATCGAAGATGCCGTGATTGCCGGGGCTTCGTCCGGTCATCAGGGATGTCCATGCCGGCGGCGTCAGCGCCGGGATGACCGATGTCAATTCCGCCCGTGCCCCGGAAGCGATCACGCTTTTCAAGTACGGCATGACGCCTTCCTGCATCAAGGGATCCAGGATGGAAAACGTCGCGCCGTCCAGACCGATCAGTACAGCCTTCCGGTTCATTTCTGTACCTCTGCCGGAGCGTCCTGGAGATGTTGATAGATGAACTCAACCAGCTCTCGAATCTTCAGATCTTTCACTCCCCGTTGACCGATATCCGCCAAAAGCTGGGGAAAGGGAAAGGGCCGCCGATAATGTTCCTGCACAAACGAAGCAAGAATTACTGCGTCAATCGACTCAAACCCGAGATCGGCGAACAGCCATGTGTCAGGAGTGATTTCCCCGGTATATTCCCAGTCTCGGGCCAGCTGCTTCAACAGACCGAGCACATCGTTCAAAATCGCTTCTTTCTGGGCGATACTCATACAATCCCTCTCTGATAAACACAAATGGCCATAACGTAGGCTCCCTCACGCATCGTATGGCTGATCGCTTTCGGCTGACCGCCCACCGCGTCAGCGAGTTTTCCTTGCGGAATGGCCTCTACGATGCCGCTGGCGGCATCCAGCGAAACAATCCGTATGCTCGACGGACCTTCGATCAGGCCGAGACCCAAGGCTTTGGAAGCGGCTTCCTTCGCGCACCACAGCCGAAGGAGCCATTCCGTCCGATCCTGCTCCCCGATCGATTTCAAGAGCTTTTGTTCGTCGGAAGAAAAAGCAAGCGAGTCGAAATCCTGTGCCAGCGCGCGCATCGCTTGAATGTCGATGCCTAAACTTTTCTTTCCTGCTCCGTCGGCGACAACGGCAACAGCAACTCCGTCGCTATGGCTGAGCGAGATTTCCGGAACCGCGGGAATGTTCTGCGTCCAGGAACCTCCGGCGACGGGTTTGCCATGCTCATCGGCGGCAATCTCGATATCGGCCGGCAACAACTCAAAACCGTACTGATTTCGGAGAAAGCTTCGAACTGCATCTTTGGCCACGGTTCGCCCCCCCAGCCATTCCAACTGGCGCCGTTCCGTCGCTCGCCGCGACTGAAAATCCCGCCGTTCCTGCGCGGTGAGAATCAGCGATGCCCAAAGGTCCTTCCAAAGCGCGGCACCAGGCGGAAACAGCGTCTGCAAGCGATGGCATTCCATCGGCAAGCCGCTCTCGACGGTTGCGACAAGCGATTGCCACGGCTCACTCATCGCGTTCTCCTGTGGAGAGACCCAAGCGGCATGGAATCGGGCGGGTGGATCGAATCGGCGATCCGCCCATCCGCGCAACTGCATCCAGACCCGTCCGTCGCTTCCCACAATCTCGATGTCGGAATGGATAATGTCAGTCCCTCGCATTTCGAGGTCAGCCCGGCAGGTTACGGTTTCGCCAACTAGGCGGTTCGGTCCGAAAATTTGCAGTTCGTGCAGGTGATACGGAAATACCACGAAGCCGCGGTCCAGATACTCGGCCGCCCAGAAACCAACTAGTTGTCCTGCCGCATCCAACAATGCCGGATCGGTCACAAACCGTGGGTTCGAGATGGATCGAAACATGGTTTGTGCGGGCAGGACCTGCAGTTGTCCCGTAATGGCGGTTTCGTTGACGGCATCGATCTTTTTGACGCCTTGGAAACAGGGGCCGTGAAACATATGCCGGCCATCGTAGAGAGTCGCCGGACCCAAAGCGGACGGGCCTCCATCTGTCAGGGGTCCCAGCGGAGACACCGGGGAGGAGTATTGATCGCCGCAGACGACAGTGCCCTCCACAAACGTTGTTCCACCGCCTTCCGCGCCGGCCGCTCCTTCCCGAACGATAACTCTTACCTCATTCGAGCCCAATCGCTCCGCCGTAATCTCCAGCGAAACCGGCGAATCGTCCACGCGAATCCATTGATGTGCCTGAATATTGCGCATGCCGGTCACGACTTTTCCCGGCGTGAGTGCCAGAGCCGCCTCTGCCAGGACTTCCATGGTCATTGTCAGCGGCATCACCACCATCGGTTTCAGATCGGGATCGATAACCGATACGCCGCGCCCCAGTGCATGGTCGCCGAGGAATCGATCTTCGGCTTGCGTCAGTAGCCGGCGCGCTACCAGCCTTTGCCCCGGAACGATAGACGCAATCGTCCCCAACAACGGAAACGCGGTTTCAGGCTCTGCCTGGTTACGAAGCGCACCTTGCCTCCGTGACCGGTTCAGAAATGCCCCCATCACTTCAGACTCGACTTCAAGGAACGTTTCTATTCCCTGGAAGTACTGCTGCATGACTGCGGCGGATCCGCCGCCGGCAGACGCGACCGTTCGCGGTGCCTCGGAAAGAGGCGCAAACGCAGCGGGCGGACCCGGTGGAACGGTCACCGGCGCCACTGGAGATAAGACAGCGGGTAAACTTCGAGCCGGATTTGTGCGAACGGGTATTGGGCGGGCGGGCTCATGGACCGTAGGCTCCGCCACCGGGCTCTCTGGCCGCGCCGCGGGTTTCCGCTCTCTTGGCGAAAGCTTCAGCGGCGGCAAGCCCAATGCGAGCTTCATCGGTGGGATCTGTTTCACGGGCGAGCTAATATTGACGGTTTCCCACTCCACCACTTTCGGATCTCGCCGGGCGTACAGATAATCCGGCTTCAGAGAAACGCCCTGCGCCGCAAGCATTCCCACCAAATGGTTGATCTGCGTGATGCCGGAACGCCGGGAAACGTTCGCCGCCATCGACAAATGCGCCTTGTCGCGAAGAATGTCGCTGACAAACGAAGTCAGATTGCCGCGAGGGCCCGCTTCCACAAAGATCCGGGCCCCGTCTGCATACATCTTGTTCACCGTCTCCGTGAACCGGACGGGCGCAACCCAATGCTCGATAAAAAGCTTGCGAATCTCGCTAACTTCCGCCGGATACCGGTCCACCGACGTGCACGAATAAGTTTCTAGCGATGGCGCGCCCAACGGGCGTTTCGCGAAAAACTCCGCATCGGCGCCTTTGGCGTACTCGTGGAACAGCGGCGTGTGATACGGCCGGTCGAACGGAAGAATCTCATAGATCACACCGCGGCGCCGCAACTGTTCAATCGCCTGCTCGGCTGCGATCTTGGTGCCTGCCAGGACGCATTGATGCGGACAGTTGTCCATGGCGAGATACAACTCGCCACCCACGGACTGTACGATCGACAGGACGGTTGCCGCATCGGCGGCCACCGCCACCAGCGTTGCTTCCGGTACTCGAATCCGTTCGGAAAGGCGGGCGTGCGCCTGGTTCCAGGCCACGATCATCTCGACGTAGTCGTCATGATCCAGATTGATCACATGGGATGCAAGCTGCGCCGTATAGTCGCCGGTGCTATGGCCGGCGATCATGTCCGGCTGAATCTCCAGGCATTTCAGCAACGTCCATATCGCCCAATTTCCGATCAGCACGCCTTCCACGGCACCGTCGATATGCCACAGAATCTTGTCCAGTTCCTCCCGCTCCGCCTTCGAGAGAATCTCGCGCGGAAAAATAATCTCGCTGGGCAGGATGTCTCGAGCACCCCGCAGCAAGGCCCGGTCGGCCAGATCGAAGCACCGGCGCACTTCGGGAAAGTGAATGCAAAGGTCGCGCAGCATGTTGGGATACTGCGCGCCCTCGCCGGGAAACAGAACGGCGAGTTTTCCCGCTAAAGGCTCGTCGACGAAATAGATTCCAGAGCTGTCCTTGATCTGCCGGCATTTCGGCGATTCCAGCCGCGTGAGAGCCGAGCCGAGTTTCTGGACAAGATCCTCGCGGGACGCGGCGATCACCGCGAGACGCTTCGCCCCGCCTTCCAATCTCGTATTCAGCGTATAGGCAAGGTCCTTCAGCGAAATGCTGGCTTCTCCCTCGGCATAGCTCTTCAGCTGCTTCGCGCGGGCAATCAACTGCGCCCGGGACGCCGCTTCCAGCAGAAATACCTCGGTCTCCCAAATCAGTTGGTGGCTGCGGGATTCCGGCATCTCGCCGGGATGCTCCTCGAGCACCACATGCGCATTGATCCCGCCAAAGCCGAAAGAATTTACCCCTGCGCGCCGCGGCGTATCCAGTCCGTGAACCCACGGCCTTGTCTCCGTATTGACGTGGAACGGAGTCTTTTCGAGATTCAGCGCCGGATTCGGTTCTTCGCAGTTGATCGTCGGGGGAAGAACGCGGTGATATAGCGCCAGCGCGGCTTTGATCAGCCCGGCAACTCCCGCGGCAGGCATGGTGTGGCCGATCATCGACTTCACCGAGCCCAGCGCGCATGTGGGCAGCGCTCCCTGGCGCTCGCCGAATACGCGGCTCAGCGCCTGTACTTCGACGACATCTCCTACCGGCGTTGCCGTCCCGTGCGCTTCGACCAAGCCCACAGTATCCGGTGTGACGCCGGCCATTTCATAGGCCCGCTTCAGGGCCAGCTCTTCACCTTCCACCCGGGGAGCCATCACATGCAAGGCCCGCCCGTCGCTGGCGACACCGACACCTTTAATCAGCGCGTAAATTCGATCGCCGTCCCGCTCGGCATCTTCGCGGCGTTTGAGAACAACGACGCCCAACCCCTCACCGAGAATCGTGCCGTCGGCGTCTTTATCGAACGGCCGGATTTTTTCGTTGTGCGACAATGCGCCCAACTGGCAGAACAGCCCCATGGTCGGCAGCGGCGTGTTGACGTTCGAACCGCCGGCCAGGACCAGATCGCACTTTCCGCTCAGAAGATCGCCGACCCCAATCTCAATCGCCAGCAGCGCGGAAGCGCAGGCTGCATCAACGGTATAACTGGGTCCCATCAAATCCAGGCGGTTGGCAATCCTGCCCGCAATGATGTTGCCGATCAGAGCGGGAGCGGTGGCGGCACTGAATGGCGGAAGATTCCCCTTGATTTCTTCCTTGATGCGCTGGAGTTCCTCTTCGCTGTGCTCCGGATGCAGCGTCCGCAGTGCCTGGATAAAATTCTCCAGGACCAGCGTATGGTAGCCGACGGTAATGTTGCCGCGGTTGATGTAGGTGCCTTTTCCGAGAATTACCTCGGTGCGGATGTGCTCCTTCGGCAATTCCAGATAGCCGGCATCGGCGAGCGCTTCATGAGCCACGCGCAAGGCCAGCCATTGATCCGGCTCGCCCCCGTCGACAGTAATCGGCATGATCCCGAAGTCCGTAGGCCGAAACTCCGAGAGATTGCCAATGTAACCTCCGCGCTTACAATAAACCCGGTCGTTCGACTTCGACGCTGGATCGTAGAAGATCTTCGGATCCCATTCCTCGGGGGGAGGGTCAGTGACCGAATCCACCTTCGAGATAATGTTCTGCCAATACGTATCCAGGTCGGGTGAACCGGCAAAGAGGCAGGACATCCCAACAATGGCGATGTCACCCTGTAGCCGCGGCGCCGGCGGCTCAGTGTGAGAACCGAACTTCCTCTCCATCAGCTTCCGGCTGCCGCCATTATCCTCCCGCCAGCTAATCGGTTCAACGCCTCACTGCAGGCTCCTTCCATATCCTCGACGACGGCGAAAATTCTTCCGGTTCCTACTTCGGAAAAATAAAAGTCGGAGTGGATTGTTCGCTTCACTGTCTCCGGCCGCAATCGAATCTCGCAGGCGACATCTTTGGGAACCGGTCCGGCAAAGCGGCGGAGCGTCCGGAATCCCGCCGGAAGCGCGGTCATTCCCCATTGGGCTCGCGCCCAAACCAGCAACAACTGCAGCGCGCTGTCAAAAGTCAGCGGATCGACCAGCCACTTTCCCGATACTGAGCCCGCCAGCATTTCCGCTGGCGATGACGATCTCACCACAGAACTGATCCCGCTCTTTCCCAGTTGATCCAGCCGGGAAATTCCTTGGAACAACGGCCCGTGGAAAAGCCACTCGTTGTAAATCTGCGGGACGCTCAGGCCAAGCGGAGTGCCATCGGTCAACTGGGGAATGGCAATCCGGGGCGCCGCCGGCAGGTGTTGCGCCAAATCGACGACAGCACGATAGTGCGCCCGCCGCATCTGGCCTGTCCCCGCGATCTCCACCGTCACACTCCGTGGATCGTCCGCTGTACCGGATGCCACGTTGGCAATGATGCGAATTGCCTTGCCACCCTTTTCCAGTACGATGCCCTGCAGCATGCGCAGGTCCCGGATCGCCGAAACCTCGAGCGACGGCCATCCTCGCGAAACGACTTCGGCAATCAACTCCGTCGACACAGCCAGCGGCAGCACGGGACGTCCGTCCAGACGGTGATCGTTCAGATAGAGGTCATGCTCGACATTCAGTTCGCGGACTACTTCCACCACGCCTTCACGGCTGGAAAATACTCCCGAAGATAACAGCGGGAATGAGGACCGGCTTTCTTGCTGTTCCGGACGGGAAACCCAGCGGGCCCCGCCGATGACTACCTCGGATTCACCGCAAACACCAAAGTTCAACTCCTCAAGAAGACGGCGAACGCCAAGGTCGCCGGGGATGAGTTCCACCCCCCGCTCGGCAAACTGCCGGCGTACCTCGTCCGACACCATGCCTTCGGTGTCCCAAGGCCCCCAGTTCATCGCGACCACCCGGGCGGGCCAATCCCGATCCAGACAAGCGGCCAGCTTGTTCAAAACTTCATTGGCGGCCGCATAGTCTGCCTGTCCTCGATTCCCGAAGCGCGCCGTGACCGAAGAGTAGAAGACCAGAAATTGCAGGCTTTCAAAGTGCAGGGTCTTGGCCAAGGTAAATGCGCTGTTTACCTTGGTGTCGAAAACGCGATCGAACGATTCAGTAGTCTTGTCGTCGACCAGCTTGTCTTCCACGATTCCAGCTCCGTGGATGACTCCGTCGAGGCGGCCGAAGGAGGAATAGATACCTTCCACAAACTTCGCGAAGTCCTGCTGGTCACGAACGTCCACGGCATGATAGTGTACCGTCGCCCCAAGTTGCCGCAGTTCCTCCAGGTTGGACTTCACTTCGCGGTCGGCCAGCAGTCGCGCGTATGCCCGTTCCACCACCGCCGGAGTGACGGTCTCCCCTCTGCTCCGCAACGTCTCGATAAGGGCGGCCTTCACTTCCTTTGGATTGGTGACACCGGCCGTTTGCGGCCCTTCCGCCGCTGCCGGCAGCGGCGTCCTTCCCGCGATCACCAGGATCGGCCGGTACCGCTCAGCCAGCTTCTTTGCGGCTATCGCGGTGATACCACGCGCTCCACCGGTGATCAATACGACCGAAGAGGAAGTCAGATCAAAACCCGAGGAAACGCGACCATCCACCGGAGCGTAGTTGGTTTCGACGGTATAACGGATGGAACCTCTGTAACCAACTTCCACTTCGCCACCGTCGCTACCAAGCTCATTCGCAACGCTCTCAGCGATGACTTGGCCGCTGTCGGTTGGATCGACATCCACGACTTTGACCGCGACCTGCGGCCATTCCACCGCCAAAGTCTTGATCAGCCCCGCGATAGCGCCGTGGTCGGGAAACTGCCCCTTTCCCTCCTGATCGCCGATGAGGAACTTCCCGCCCATTCCGGTCACCGCAACGAAACTCACCACACCTTCCCCCGCACCTTCGCGAAGAAGGCTGCTGGTGGCTTTTGCCAGATGGAACAAGCTGCGGGTCTGGCGGCGGACCTGTTGGTTCCAGCTTTCGTAATTGTGTTCCGGCAGTTGCCCCTGTCCGTCCAGCGAAATCATGTGGACGACTCCACCCAACGGTCCCTCATGACGCGCGATTAGGTTGATTGCCTCGGCAGTGGATTGTGCCGACTGGAAGTTGGCCGTGTACCTTCCCGCTCCTACCACTTCCGTCGACTCACCCTGCCGGACCACGGCGACTCGATAGCCCTGATCCCGCAATTGCAGGGCGAGCGCTCGCGATGCCGGATGATGGCTCTCGGCGATCAGGATCGTCCGGTCCTTCGGACCATGGTTCACGCGATCTGCCGGCGTTTCGACCGCTCTTAACGTGAAGCGCTGAATGGCCGGCACGGGCATGTACTGGATCTCGGAGGACTCAACAGAGACCGCATCGGCGTCTGTTTCGCCAAGGACTGGGGGCTGCATCGGAGAGGGCGTTCTTTGGGTGGACATGAGATCCAAAATTCCCTGCAGATTGCGGGCTCCGCTCAACTTCTCCATCAATCCTTCTTCCAGACGAATCCCGGCGGCCTCGAATGTTTGCTGGAGCGTTCCAAGAATCTCCACGCGCTTGATGGAATCGATTCCCAAATCGGCTTCCAGATCCAGGTTCAGATCCAACATCTCTGGCGGGTAGCCGGTTCTCTCGCTGACAATCGCCAATAGCGAATTGATCAACTGGTCTTCCGGAAGCGTGGCCGCCGTTGTCACCGCGGCTGGCTGCCCGGCTGCGACGGGCGAAACCGCCACCGCTGCGGGGCGTTGGGAACTCACGGCAATACCGGCAAACTGCCCGGCAACGCAGTCGATAATCGCTTCCAGGGTGCGCGCGCCGCTCAGCTTTTCCATTAAGCCGTCTTCCAGCACGCCGCCCGCGGTGGCCAGCACCTGCTGGAAGGTTCCCAGAATCTCCACTCGTTTGATGGAATCGATTCCCAGGTCGGCTTCTAAATCCAGCTGAGCGTCCAGCATCTCCGGCGGATAGCCCGTACGCTCACTGACAATCGCCAGCAATTGCGCCGTAAGCGTCTCGCGACTTGGGCCCGCAGGCTGCGCCGGCTCCGGAACGGATATCGGCACTACCTCGGCCGCGGCAACGACTGGCACCGCTACCGGTGCTGCCTGAACAGTAACGGTAGCTTTCGCACCGGCTGGTAGATCGCTGACTTGCACCGTTGCGGGCTGCATCTGCGAATACGTCACAGGGGCCGGCGTCGCCTCGCCTACCGGACTCACCGGAGCGGCCTCGATGGAAGCCGGTTCCGATCCCAAATACGCCAACATCACCGCTTTCTGTGTTTCCAGAAAGCGAGTCATCATCTGTTGGAACTGAGCCATGGTCTGCGCGACGCCTCCGTCGGCTCGCGCTTCGGTCACCGCGGGAAGTTGTTTGTTTTCTGCAGACATCAATCGTCGTTTCGGAGATGGAGGAGTGGTGTTAGTCGGTGCGTCATTCTGGGAAAAGACCGTTGGAACGGGCGGTGGCGGAATGGGCCCTTTTTCAATCACGCGGGAACGAACAGAAATGTTTTCCGCCGGCGAAAGAGAAGCGGCGGAAGACGGAACAATCGGAGTTTTTTCGACCGGAACCGGTTCGGCAGGCGTTCTCGGCGAACTTCCGCGCAGCGGAGTTGCTCGCGCGCCGTTGACCATCCAGACCGATGGCGCCAAAGGCTTGGGCTGCGAATCGGCCTGGAGAGTCTCTAATTTCAGGGCCCGGCAGCGGTTCCGGTACAGCCGGTCCAGATTCAACTCACAGCCCTGAGCCGTAAGCTGTCCCAACAGATGCAGCAATTGTGTCAGCGCCGGCTTTCCGCTTTGGTTGGACGCAACAGCCAACTTCGGCCGGTGGCCCAGAATCTGCTCCACCAGGTTGGTCAGGACGCCCCGAGGGCCGACTTCGACAAAGATGCGCGCGCCGGCTTCGTACATCGCTTCGATCTCGCGCGAGAACTCCACCGGCTTCACCAGGTGGTCAACCAGCCGATCGGCGATCTCTTGCGGCGCTTGCGGATACGGCGCGGCAGTCGTATTGGAATAGACCTGCAACACCGGCTCTTTGAGCGGAGCTTTCGAAAGAAATGCTGCCAGCCGGGGTTGCGCTGCGGCCACCAAAGGAGAATGAAACGCGCACGCGACGGGAATCATTTTCGCGTTGATGCCCAGTGCGGAGAAGGATTCGACCGCTCGTTCCACTTCCACCCTCGAGCCCGAAATGACACTTTGACGCGGGCTGTTGGCGTTCGCAAGGCAAACACCCTCAAACTTCTGGAGGACTTTGCTCACCAAGCTTCCGTCCGCTTCAACCGCCGCCATTACGCCGGCGGTTTCTCCGGCGTCTTCGGTGATGAATCTGCCGCGCGCCTCTGATACTTCCATAAGGGTGTCGGCGTCGAAGACTCCCGCAGCTGCCAGGGCGGTGTACTCTCCGTAGCTATGTCCGGCAGCCATCGAAGGATGCAGCCCCATCTCCCGCAGCACTTCGAACAGCGCAAGGCTGACTGCACCCAATGCCGGCTGGGCGATATGCGTCTGAGTCAGCGCCTCCTGCCGCGCCTTTTGTTCCTCTCTGCTGAAGGTGGAGGGAGGAAAGACATACGATTCAAGAGGCCGGTCCAGCTTTCCACGAAGCACCCGGGACGCTTGCTCCACAACACCACGAACTTCCGGGAAATGAATCAGAAGATCCTGGAGCATCCCGGGATACTGCGATCCCTGGCCCGGAAACAGAAAAGCAATCTTTCCTTCCCGCGCTAACGGTTGTTGCGAGTAGTAGATTCCGCGTGGATCGCTCAGGCGCGTCGCTTCCGGTTTGGCCAACGCCTCGATCGCCGATTCCAGCTTCTGTTTCAGATCGCCAAATGAACTCGCGACAATCGCAAGCTGAACTGCTTGGGCATTCCGGCCCGCTCGCCCTTTCGCCTGCTGCCAGGAGGTATATGCCAAATCACGCAGCGCCGGCTCTGCATCGATCGCAAGAGCCGCGGCCCACTTCGATAAAACCTCCCGCAGAGCCTCTTGCGATTCGGCTTTCCAGACGAATAATTCCTCAGACCAGCGTTGAAGAGCCGCCGGTAGCGACTCCTGAGGATCACCCGTATACTCTTCCAGAACGACATGGAAGTTCGTGCCGCCGAATCCGAAAGCGCTCACCCCCGCCCTCCGCGGCTGTCCGTCGGGACTTTCCAGCCACGGCCTGGATTCGGTGTTGACGAAGAAGGGAGTCTCGGGAAACCGCGCATTCGGGTTCGGCCGGTCGACCCCCAACGTCGGCGGTAGGACGCGGCGGTGCAAGGCAAGAGCGGTCTTCACGAGTCCCGCCGCACCCGCCGTACACTTCGTGTGCCCGATCATCGATTTCACCGACCCGATCGCGCAAGCCTGTTGCGGAGCTCCGGCTTCGGCAAACACTTTTGTGAGCGCTCGCACTTCGGCCATGTCGCCCGCGACCGTGCCTGTCCCATGAGCTTCCACCAGCCGTACCGTAGCCGGTGAAAACCCGGCCTTGGCATAGGCCCGCTCCAACGCTTTCGCCTGTCCTTCCGGGCTCGGTGCCGTCAGGCCGCGGTCTTTTCCGTCGCTGGAGCTGCCGGCCGCCTTGATGACCGCATAGATACGGTCCCCGTCGCGCTCGGCATCCGCCAGCCGCTTCAACACAAGGATGGCGACACCTTCGCTGATCGCGATCCCGTCGGCCGTCTCATCGAACGTGCGGCAGCGTCCGCGGGGCGACAGCGCGTGCGTCTTGCTGAAGCACAGATACGTAAACGGATTCTGCATCGTATCCACGCCGCCGACGATCACCATGTCGCTGGTTCGCCCTTCCAATTCCTTCAGTGCGTGGGAAACCGCCGCCAGCGAAGACGCACAAGCTGCATCGATGGTGTAGTTGCTTCCGCCCAGATCAAAGCGATTCGCCACGCGTCCCGCCGCAACGTTCGTTAAGATCCCGGCAAAGGAATCTTCCGTCCACTCCGGCAGACGTCCGTTCAGGCGCTCCATGATTTCCGCGGAGCGCCCTTGAAATTCGGGCAGCTCCTCCAGCATGGGCAGGAAGGAACGGGCCCCGTAACCCAATCCCAGATCGGCTGCGCCTCCGCCGGCCCCCAGAATCACAGAGGTGCGTTCTTTCGGAAATGGCCGGTTCGCATAACCGGCATCGGTCAAAGCTGCCCGAACCGCTTCCAGCGTCAACAACTGCGCCGGCTCAATCGAATTTAAAGTCGACGGCGGCATACCGTAAGTGGTGGGATCAAAGGCGACGTCGTCCAGAAATCCGCCCCAGCGCGAATAGATCTTGTCTTTCGCCTTTGGATCCGCGTCGAAGTATGCTTGCCAGTCCCAACGGTCCTTCGGCACTTCGCTGGTCGCATCCACCTTGTTCAGGATGTTTTCCCAGTAAGCCTCCAGCGTAGGAGCTTTGGGTAGTAAGCAGGACATGCCGATGATGGCGATATCCGAGGGAGCTTCCGCCGTCTCCTGCGGCTGATTGCAGAAGCGTCCGGCCAAACGCTGCAACTCGGTCGAACCTCCCACCGAAATGGAATGATGCAGCTCGGCAATTGTGCAGACACGGTCCCGCAGGGCCGCTACCTGGCCGATCATGTACATTCCCTGCGCGACCTGTTCCGTCTTGTCGATATCGATTAGCCTGGGTGCTTCCGGATCCTGGCCGAACTTCGGATGGCGAGCCACCCCTTTGGAGGCGATGCGTAAGCGGCCCAGGTTGAGGTCTTCCAGCGCGAGACGAATCTCTTCGGCCGGCTTTCCAGCGCTCAGCAGCCGCTGCTTCTCGCCCAGAAACGCCGCCGCGAACGGAGAATCGACGCACCGCGTGGAATGGCCGGGCCCGCTTTCGAGAGTTACGGTGTTCCGGCACTCCAGCGCCTGCTCCTGGAATGTCTCCAGAATGGCTCCCGCCTCGACCGCCTCTTTCGTGAACAGATACGCGGTCCCCAGCAGCGCGCCGATTTTCATGCCCCGTTCGGCAAGCGGCGCCGCAATTACCGACACCATCGCCGCCGAGCGGGCGTCGTGAATGCCTGCGGCGAATACAATCTCAAACTGTTCCGGGTTGGCGGTTACCTCCGGAGTGCTCAGCAACACGTCCACCATCTGATTCCACAGAACGAAACTCGTCCGCGGACCGATATGCCCCCCACATTCGCGGCCCTCAAAGACGAACCGCCGCGCTCCCTGTTGCACAAACAGACGCAGCAGGCCAGGCGAAGGCACGTGGAGATAGGTGGCGATACCTTTCTGCTCCATCGCTTTTGCCTGATCCGGCCGCCCGCCGGCGATCAGAGCGAACGGCGGATGGAATTCCGTAATGACATCGATCTGTTCCTGCCGCAACTCCGGCGGAACAAATCCGAGAATGCCCACGCCCCAGGGCAGCGGCCCCAACCTTTGCCGCGCTTCCGCCAGCATCGCTCGCACTTCAGCGGCGCGCAGCAGGGCGATCGCCAGAAACGGCAGTCCGCCTTGCTCCGAGACGCGCGCCGCAAATTCCGGCACGTCGCTGACCCGGGTCATCGGTCCCTGGAGAATCGGATAGCGCGTCCCGTTGGATAATGCCAACGGAGTATTTTCGTCCAAGGGCCGCAACCGGACCGCCGCTTCGCAATGGGTGCGGACGGCTTCCCTCAACGCATGGACAATACCGCCCACCGTGCGGAACTTTTCGCTCAATCCGGCCGCAAGCGCCGAATCCTGACCCAACAACAGCGCCTGCCGGCCGGTCTCCCATCCTGCGCGCTCTTTGACCACTCGCCGCCATTCGGATTGAATCTCTTCCCGGCAGCGGGAGCCGCCCCCAAGACGGGTTTCGGCTTCCTGCAGTTCCCCAATCACGGCGCTGCCAGGCTTGTAATAGAACCGGTACGGTTGCTGCAGGGAACTCCCGAGACAGATCGTCTCGCTTCCATCCATGCTGGCGATTCTGGATTTCACGCCGTCGGATAACGGCGATTCGCGCGCTAACAGCAGTTGGGCGTCCAGCACGGCTCCCATCGCGCCGGCCGCGGCACAAGCCGCAACCGTGTGAAGGCCGATTCCGCCGTGGGCCCATATCGGCAGAGGAATCGCGGGCACCAGCTTCTGGAGGAGGATGAAAGTTGTTTCTTCGCCGATTCGGCCGCCGGCCTCATGACCCTTCGCAACTATTGCGTCCGGCCCAACCTCCGCGGCCCTTTCCGCATGATCCAAACTTGTCGTTTCGACAAGCGTGAAAATATTGTGTCTTCTTAATTTCTGAATCTGGTCGCGCAACAGTTCCGGACGCTGCGACGTCAAAAGAACAGTATTCAGGTGAGCGGGCAGATTGGCGCTAAGGATGTCAAGGAGTTCGGTCGAATCCGCATCGACCTTCACGCCAAAAGGCAATTTGGCGTTGTCGTTATATCTGTGGATGCACTCTAGTGCAACATTACAACTACCAACGTATTCAAAATCGAGTACCCCGATGCCGCCGGCGCGATGAGTCGCCGAAACCACGCTAGGCTGCAGCCAGCCAGGGCTCAGAGCGGCAATTTGGAAAGAAGGCGCCATTGTTTCTCCCTAGGTCGTTTCTTTGACGACCGGACGCTTAGTATCGTCTTGACTACAGTTGAGGGCGGATTCAACAGCCTAGCGGACACATCTACACTAAGCCCACACGTTAAAACCGTCGTCGATTTGCCTGCAAAAAACGGCCGTTGGCTGGCGGTCCATCGGCTGGCGACGAGAATGGGGGCCACTGGCCCACGTCTCGACGAAACTAGATTCGAACGTTGAGCTTTGCGAATAATCCTGTATTTGGTTTAGCCACGTTAGCAGGTATCTCCACGCTTTGCAAAGGATTTCGAGTCGTTTCTCTCGTCTTTGGAACGATGTTTGAGCATCGCAAGTGGGAGGGTCCAAATTTGAGATTCTTCAGCTGAGTTAACATTCTAAACCCAAATGCCATGCCTATTCATAAGAGGCTGCGGCGGCCGGAAATTCTCACTGGGGAGGCGCATCGCCGCAGCCGGCTGCGATTGGCTCGAAAACATCCTCGAAACGCTGCTATAGCCGCACTTAGCGGCGAACCGGCAGGTTCAGAAGCATCGAAAGAAGCCCATCGCGCTAAGGCTCGGTTGACATTAAATTTCCTACAGTTAATGAGCACTTCATACTCTCCTCGGGCCGCGACGCTCACCGGTCGGCGCGCTTCTCATGCGGCGGCCAACCTCAAACAATTGGAAATAAAAAACTTCAAAGCGCTACGGACTTTTTGAGCCAGCCGGTCGCATCGTCCGGCTGGTGAGAGAAAATGAATTGAGAATCCACTAGTGGGAGGCAGTTGGATCTGCCGGACGTGAGAGAGGTCTGTTCTTGACGGTGGCGGGATAGTTCGCTAACTTCGTCAATCACCCCTCTACGCCTCCGGCTCGTGCGGATCGTTGTGCAAAAGGCGATAAATGATTGAGACGCTGAATCCCCCCCATGGTGGGATGCTCGTTGATCTTCGTGATCGTAGAGGAAAGTTGAGCCTGATACGCTCCGCTTCCGAACTGCCGACAATACAGCTCTCCGCCAGTCAGCTTGACGAATTGGCTGCGGTGGCGTCCGGGATGCTCTCGCCTGTGGACGGCTATCTCAGCCTCCGTTCTCTCACTACCGTCCTGGAAAACAGGCGGCTCCCCGATGGCACTTTGTTTCCTTATCCGTTGGTGCTGGATGTTGCAACGGCGGCTACTCTGCAGCCGGGCACTCAGGTTGTTCTTCGCGATTTGAAGAATCATCCGGTCGCATGGATGACGATCGATGAAATCTTCGAGCTTCCTCCATCCCCGCAGCTCGCCTCCCGGCATAAGTTCGCCCTGAGTGGGCAGCCGCGGATCATTGAGCTGCCGCAACGCGTTGAATTCCCCCGGTTCCGCAAGACGCCTGCCGAGCTGCGCGCCGCCTTGCGAAACTTGGGATATTCCCGCTTTGTCGCATTTGAATATCGTGGACCGATGTCCCTCCAGGATGAACGGGAGTTGGTGGACATCGCCACCCGTCTGAATGCCGCCATCATCGCTCATCCGGTGTGGACAAACACCCGGGCGTTCGATGCCGACAGTTTCCTTCAAGCCCGAATCTGTGCCGCCACCTTCGACCGGTGTTTGCGGCGCCGGGGCCAGATTCTGCTTCGACCTCCGCTCCATCGATTCGATGCGGTCCTCGACACGCTGCTTGAGTTGATCGTTCAACGCAATTTTGGTTCGACTCATCTTCTTGCCCCGCCGGAATTGGCCGGATTGGCCGAGGTCAAACAAGCCGCCAAAGAGTTAGGGGTGGAGCTGCTGCCGTCGGCCGTCGCGCGCCGCAGAGAATCAAGCTCCCGGCCGCCGCACAAATTGCATCCTGAAACAGTAACGCTCCTGTCGCAGACTTTTCCGGAGCACCGCCGCAACCAGGGGTTCTGCCTTTGGCTGACCGGTCTGCCATCCTCCGGAAAGACCACCATTGCCGAGCTGGTTGCGGCGGCGCTCTTGGAGCGGGGCCGCCAGGTTTCCCTCCTGGACGGCGATGTTGTGCGTACACACCTGTCAAAGGGCTTGGGATTCTCCCGCGAAGACCGGGATGTGAATATTCTTCGGATCGGTTTCGTTGCGTCGGAAATTGTCCGGCATCACGGAGCCGTCGTGTGTGCGGCAGTGAGTCCTTATAAGGACACTCGTAACAAAGTTCGCGAAATGGTCGGCCATGACCGGTTTATCGAAGTTTTCGTCGACGCTCCCTTGCACGTGTGTGAATCCCGCGATGCCAAGGGATATTACGCCCAAGCGCGAACCGGCGGGCTGGCGTGCTTCACAGGAATCAGCGACCCCTACGAGCCGCCCGATCGTTGTGAGCTCACCCTCCGTTCCGGCCAGCAATCTCCGGAAGAGTGCGCGGCGGAAGTGATTCGCTTCCTGCATGACGAAGGGTTTCTGGAGCGAGACGCTCGAGCCGCATCCGCTTCGTAGTCTCCCGGCAAACGGCGTAGCGGTGAGACCATGTAGCCTGAACAAAGGTCATGCCCCATCGCTATCGAGTGCTGATTCTCCTGTTTTTGCTGGTCCTGGTGATGTATCTCGATCGGCTTTGCATCGCCGTCGCCGGGCCCAGAATGCAGCAGGAGCTCGGCCTCACTCCGCGAGACTGGGGATGGGTCATGGGAGCTTTCACGCTTGCCTATGCGCTCTTCGAGGTCCCCAGCGGAATTCTGGCCGACCGTATCGGCCCCCGGAAGGTTCTGACTCGAATCGTTCTTTGGTGGTCCGCGTTCACCGCCGCGACTGGCGCCGTCTCGGCGCTCGGGCCGCTGCTCGCAATCCGCTTTCTTTTCGGCGCCGGGGAAGCTGGAGCGTTTCCCAATTGCGTCTCCACCGTATCGCGCTGGATTCCACGCCGGGAAAGAGCGCGAGCCACAAGCGTCATCTGGCTGGCAACTTCCGCCGGCGGCGTCCTGACCCCCTACCTGGTGGTCCCCATTCAGCAGCAGCATGGATGGCGAATGGCTTTCTTTCTCTTCGGCGCACTGGGACTGGTGTGGGTCGTGGCCTGGCGGCGTTGGTTCCGTGATAAACCAGCCGCCATGCCGGGAATCTCGCAGGCGGAACTGCAGTTGATCGGCGAGACGGCCCCTGCGGAGCACCGAAGCCTTCTCTGGGGTCCCATCCTGAAAAATCGTAGTTTCCAGAAACTGCTGCTGATGTACCACCTCTACTGTTGGGGTGCGTATTTCTATCTTTCGTGGCTCCATACGTACCTGCAAACGGGTCGCGGCCTTTCCGAGAACGAAATGAAGGTTGCATCGTCTTTGCCTGCTCTGGCGGGAGTCGTCGGTGTCGTCGCCGGCGGATTTCTCAGCGACCGTCTGGCCCGGCGGTTCCCGCTCCGGATTGCGCGGTGCTCGATTGGCGCGGTGTCCCTTTGTCTGTCCGGGTTGTGTCTTCTGGCGGCCACCGTCACCAAAAACAACTGGAATGCAGTCGCTCTCCTGTCGGTCGGTCTGGGAATTATGAACGCCATGCTACCCGTCGCCTGGTCGCTCTGCGTCGATCTGGGAGGCGAACATTCCGGCGCGATTTCCGGGGCGATGAATATGGCAGGGCAGCTCGGCTCATTCATCTCCTCGGTCGCCTTCGGATACCTGATCGAATGGCTGGGAAGCTACGATCTGGCTTTGATGCCTCTGGCGTCCATGCTGGTCGTGGGTGGCATTGTCTTTGCCACCATCGATCCCGTCCAGCGTCTGGTGCCCGATAGCGAGCCCGCAAAAGCCGCCGCCTGAGCGAAACGCCGCTGCCGGGTGCGAGCCGTGCGTATCTTAGGAAATACGCATGAACCGGCGAACGTTCCTCTCTTCCTCCGCCGCCCTGGCAGTTTCTGCCGCGGGCAGCGCGCAAACCTCTCCACCAAAAAAGATCGCGGCAATTATCACCGAATACCGGCCCGGCTCGCACGCCGACGTCGTTGTCGGGAAATATCTCGAGGGCTACAACCAGGACGATCGTCCACCTTATCCTCGATCGAAGATCGTCTCCATGTTCACAGAACAGGTGCCGAAGGCCGACATGAGCCGCGAACGTGCGAAGAAATATGGAGTTCCCATCGTTCGGACAGTCTACGACGCCATGACACTGGGAACCGATCGGCTGGCCGTCGACGGAGTTCTCCTGATCGGCGAACACGGCGACTACCCATCCAACGACAAAGAACAGAAGCTCTATCCCCGATTCGAAATGTTCCTGAAGATCACCGACGTTTTCCGGCAAACGGGAAAATCGGTTCCTGTCTTCAACGACAAACATCTGTCCTGGAACTGGCGGCAAGCGAAACGAATGGTGGAGATCTCGCGCGAGCTGAAGTTTCCCATGCTCGCCGGATCTTCGGCGCCGGTCGCCTGGCGCATTCCCGCGGTGGATGCTCCGTTCGGCGAGCGTCAGAAATACGCAGTGGCAATTTCCTACAGCGGCCTCGATATTTACGGATTTCATCTCCTGGAAGCACTGCAATGCATGACGGAGCGGCGGCGTGGCGGCGAAACCGGCGTCAAGGCGATCCAGTGCTTCGAGAATCAGGAGTGCTGGAATTTCATCGAGCGGACCGGTTGGGCCAGGCAACTCTTCGAGCAATCCCTGTCGCATAGCAATACACGCAAACCGGGCGCCGCCAGGGATCTCGTCAAGAGCCCGTCGGTTTTCGTCATCGACTACAACGACGGTCTCCAAGCCGCGGCTTTTCTGATGACCGGCCTGGTAGAGGACTTCACCGTCGCGCTCGATGTCGATGGCCGTTCCGAACCCGTCTCGACACTGATGAATCTCCAGAACCATCGCCCTCATCACCACTTCGGCTGCCTGGTGAAGAACATCGAGGTTCTCTTCGAAACCGGTAAGCCTCCCTATCCGGTGGAACGAACCATGCTCACCAGCGGCATGCTGGACTTTGCTCTCGAATCGAGAATCCAGGGCCACTCGAAGCTGAACACTCCGGAGTTGGCGCAGGTACGCTATCAAGCCTCGGCCGAATCGCATTTCTGCACAAAGGGATGGGGACCGGATGGCAAGCGGCTGGACATGTAGCGCCTGAGACAATAAGGGTAGGAAATATGATCAACACCGCGGCGGATCAGACGGCGCTGGAGGAAATGGAACTCCGGCTGAAGACGATTCTGCCCGAGGAGTATCAGGACAATTACGAAGAGGTGCAGCCGGTCTCCATGGGATCGGCCGCACTAAAATACGGGTCCGACGGCAAGGTGGCCTGGGATGATATCTGGGACACCTTCTGCGATCTTGCCATGGCGGGCGGTCCGCCGCACAAGGGCAGGCTTCTCGAGCCCGGCAGTCCGGACGAGATCCAGACCCACCCCGATCGTTACCGCCAGGTCGTCGAGGAGTTGTGCCGCGGCATTCGAATGGTGACCAGCCTGCCCGTCCAGCCCTCACCCGTTCCAGGGTGGGTGCGCCTGGAGTGCGAGAGCGCCGGCATGGCCGGATGGCTGCTTCGCGCGGTCCTGATGGAGAACATCTCGGCCCGATCGGACGAAGCCTTTCTCGATCTCCCCGCCGGCCCCGGCTATCGGGTGGAAAAGGAAATCAAGAACGTCATCACGGCGATTGCGAAAACCTGCCACTATTACGCCGATCATATGTGGGCGTCGCAGCAGCGTACCATCAGCGAACTGTTCGCGAAAATGGAGTCGGAAACTCCATTGATCCAGCCATCACTTGTTTCGAGCGAAGACGCCGCAAACCGGATGAGTGCCCGGATTTCTGAGAAAACGCCCCTGCGTCCGGCTGGTTGCAGGTTCGGGTGGCTGGGCCTGGACTGTCCCAACGTGCGGGCCGCGGTCTGGATGATGCGTGCCCTGGTCGCCAGTAACGTCCTCGCGCGGCGCGAGGACACGACACTCTTTGTCCCGCTCAACGCCGCCAGCGATCCGCACGGAGAGCGAGTCGCCCAAGCCGTGATCCGGGTCTCTGACTTTGCCACGATGCGCGGTGTCTTAAGCTGATTGTGAATGGCGGAGAGAGAGGGATTCGAACCCTTGGCGCGTTTGTCGAATCTGTAAGTTGCAGACTCCTCATTGCCACGATTGCCGTGAATGCCAAGAACGCCGTGCCGCATTGCCCACGGGTTCTTTCCGTAAAATTCTCGTCTACGAAGACTTCGGGCCGCTCCGCCAAGCGATGGATAGCGTCGTTTCATTGAGGACGGAGCAAGCCTCTTCTTGCAATTGACGCGAGGACGCTTAGGAGTGACTGGGGGAGGCCAAGTACAAAGGTTTGAGAGCGAAGCTTCTTGAAGCGCTGCGAAGCGGAGGAACCAGAATCCGGAGGGTGAGCGGGCTTGTCAGCGCCAGGGGTGAACCCCTTCAACTTGATTAAATTCTTGTTAGAACCAATTCATCAAAAACGATGAGCGGCCCCGAAGGGCCGCTCTAAAATGCGTTCAGCTAGTAGATTCTGGATCATTCACTTACTCGGCGCGGTCTAGCTTCCGAATGGATTCCGCTTTGATGGAGAATGTACGGATGGTCAGATTGCCTTCGCGAGTCTCAATAGTTCGGTCCCGGCTGCTCAGCGAGCCCTCGACTTCGATGTGGGCGCCTTTAGTCAAAGTGGCGGCGAACTCGCCGAGTTTGCCGAAGGCAATGACGTTATGCCACTCGGTCCGCGATTCCCATTCGCCGGTATCACGATTCTTCCAGCTCTCCTTGGTAGCGAGGCTAAGCACGGTGAAGTTCGTGCTGTTGTCGTGGGAGGCTTTGACTTCGGCATTCTTTCCGATGAAACCGATGAGATCGACTGTGTTCTTAAACATGTGAGATTCCTTTCTATCCGTCTGTCGGGCACCAGAAAAGCGAGTGGGTTCCGCTCCCAAGGCCGAGGAGTGAGTTTTCCTGGAGGGTCCGATCAGGATTGTTCGTTTGCGAAAGACGGAGGCGTCAATCGTGATGGGAAACCGAAACCCGAAGGGCTCTAGAACTCATGAGGAAAGCTGCCGGGCGCGGAGTATTCAACCCCGAGCTAGTTCTCTGACCGCATGAAGAGGTTCTCCTGGTAGTGGAAGACATTGCGGGC
>CAZETQ010000023.1:0-3279 GCA_964515165.1 uncultured Solibacteraceae bacterium
GTGTGTCGGAATCCTACGAGAGCCGGCTCTCGATATAGGTGTTCAGGCTGATCTTTTCGCGAGCTGCCTCGGCGGCCAGCTTCCGGTGCATCTCCGGCGAAACACGCACCAGCAGCCTTCCGGAATAAGGCTTATCTGGATTCTTGCCCTTCTGTTTGCAAAATGACAGGTAGTCGTCCACGGATTCTCGGAACGCTCGCGTCACTTCTGCGATGCTCTTTCCTTGAAAGGTAATGACGTCTCGCGTTCCAACCACCTCTCCATGCAAAATTTCCGCCTCTTCATCGAATGAGACGACGCCTTCGTACCCTTTGTAAGTCATGTTGTTTTCCACCCTTTCATACCAGCGTTCTCGAGAAAACGACGCATGGATTTGACCGCCCCCTTGTCGGTTTCCTTGCGGGGATGCGGACGATGGAACACTGCCAGCACTCCGTTCAGCTCAATACGCACTCGGGATCCGCTGCCCTCACTGAGATCCGCGCCCAGCGCCCGCAGCATGGATTCGATATCAGTCCAGGCAATTCCGGACCGAACCGGATCTTCGAAAACGGCTCGCAACGTCTTCTTGTGCTTGCTGTTCATCGGCCGTTTGACAAATACATGATATCACTTACTGATATCATAATCTCGCCGCTTGCTATTGCCTGAGCGAAGCAGCAATCTGCTTGCGGTATCGCTCCGCCGCCGCCCGGATCGCCGCTGCGTCCAGCGTCAGCGGCTTCCGGTTTCGGACCAGCCACTTCCCCTCCACCATCACATCCGAAACATCGGACGCCTTCAAGGCATACACCAGCTGCGAATAGACGTTGAACATCGGATACGTATGCGGAGCGCCCAGCTTCACCACAATCAGATCCGCCCGCTTCCCGGCTTCCAGAGCCCCAATCTTTGCCCCCAGCCCGATCGCCTTCGCACCTTCCACCGTCGCCAGTTCCACCGCTTTCTGCGCCGGAACGGCCTGAGGATCCTGGGTGGAAACCTTCGCCAACTTCGAGGCCAGATCCATCTCCTCGAACAGGTTGAAGTCGTTATTTGAGCCCGCCGGGCCGTCCGTCCCCAACCCGACCGGAATCCCCTGCTTCAGCATCTTCACCAGCGGAGCGATTCCGGAAGCCAGCTTCATATTCGACGACGGGCAGTGCGCCACGCCGGTGCCGCGCTTCTTCAGCAGCGCCAGGTCGGCATCGTCCACCCACACCTGGTGTGCCGCAATCGTCCAACCCTCCAGCGCTCCCAGGCTCTCCAGCGTGTGCGTCGGCGACATGTTGCGAGCGTGCAGAATGTCGCGGTTCTCCTTTAGCGTCTCCGAAACGTGAATCACCATCGGAAGCTTGTGCTTGTTGGCCAGCGCGCGAGCCGCAATCAGCGTCTCATCCCGGTTCGTATACACAGCATGCGGAGCGACTGCCGGCACGATCAACGGGTCGTTCTTGTACTTCTCAAAAAACCGCTCGGTGAATTTCAGCGCCTCTTCCGGAGTCTTATGATCCGCCACCGGGAACCGGATAATCGTCTCGCCCAGCACGCCGCGCATTCCGGCCTTCTTCGTCTCTTCCGCGATCAGGTCCTCGAAATAGTACATGTCGACAAACGTCGTCACACCCGAAAGCAGCATCTCCAGACACGCCAGCCGGGTTCCCCAGCGGATGAACTCCGGATTCAGATTCTTGGCTTCCGCCGGAAAGATGAACTTCTCCAGCCACTCCTGCAGCGGCAGATCGTCCGCCACGCCGCGGAACAGGCTCATCGGGGCGTGGGTGTGGGCATTGATCAGCCCGGGCATCAGAATGGCATCGCCGGCGTCGTAAGTGACATTCTTAAAGCCGGATCGGGGACCAACGTGAACAATGGCTCCATCACGAATCTGAACAGCTCCGTTTTCGATCACCCGCCGCTGCGCATCCATCGTGACGACGTAACGGGCGGCAATCACCGCTTCGGCCCCCGAAAGGCAGGCGAAGCTGAACAGAACCCCGAGAATCAAGCGCACAAGTAGTGGTTTCCTTCTTCGAATGGTCGCAGAATTCGGCCGGAATTCCCGAATCTGGCCAACCGTTGCGACAATACAAATAGGCTTATGTCCGAACTTATCCAGTCCGCCTCCCGGCGGGACATCCTCAAAACCGGAGCTCTGCTGGCGGGCGCTCCTGCCTTCCTCCAGGCGCAAACCGCGGCCAAGGCCATCAAAGTGGGTCTGGTCGGCTGCGGTGGCCGGGGAACCGGAGCAGCCGCCCAAGCGCTGAAGGCAGACGATTATTCCGAATTGACCGCCGTCGCCGACATCGACATGGAGCGCATCACCAAATCGCTGGAGACGCTTCAGAAAGTCGCCGGTCCCAAGGTCAAAGTCGAAACCGCGAACATTTTCACCGGTCTCGATGCCTATCAAAAGTTGATTGACAGTGGTGTCGACGTCGTTCTTCTCGCGACGCCTCCGGGTTTCCGGCCCCAGCATCTGCGAGCCGCGGTAGAAGCTGGCAAGCATATCTTCTGCGAGAAGCCGGTGGCCGTGGACGCTCCGGGAGTTCGCAGCGTGCTCGAGACCGCGAAGCTGGCGAAAGAGAAGGATGTCTCGCTGGTCTCCGGCTTCTGCTGGCGCTACAGCAACTACATCCGGGCCACGTTTGAACAGATTCATAGCGGCAAGATCGGCGACATCGTTGCCTACTACGGCACCTACTACACCAGCCCGGTGAAGCCGATGCCTCCCGCCGATACCCGGCCCGCGGGAATGAGCGACGTGGAGTGGCAGATTCGCAACTGGTACAACTTCGTCTGGCTTTCGGGCGACGGCCTGGTGGAGCAAGCCATCCACACCGTCGACAAGGTCGCCTGGGCGTTCCACGACCAGCCCCCCATCAGCTGTGTTGCCACCGGTGGCCGCCAGATCCCTGCCCACGGGGGCAACATCTTCGACCATATCGCCGTCAACTACCTCTATCCCAACAATGTCCGAGCGTTCGTCGGCCAGCGGCAAATCGAAGGCTGCTACAACGAAAACTCCGACTACATCATGGGAACGAAAGGAGTCTGCACGATCGGCCGCGGACCGATCCCGCGCATTGAAGGTCAGGAAAGCTGGCAGTTCGAAGGTCAGAAGGTGGACATGTACCAGGCGGAGCATGACGCTCTATTTGCCGCCATCCGCAATGGCAAGACCATCAACGATGGCGAGCGCCAAGCCACCAGCACCCTGCTGGGAATCATGGGCCGCATGGCCGCCTATACCGGCCAAACGATTACCTGGGACCAGGCCATGAATTCGCAGGAGCGCCT
>CAZETQ010000023.1:3379-24444 GCA_964515165.1 uncultured Solibacteraceae bacterium
CCTTCTGGATGGGCAAGTACGAAGTCACCTGGGATCAGTACCGGATGTTCATGTTCACCCAGATGGCCAAGGAGGCGGACAACAAGGACGAAGTTGTCGACGCGGTCAGCCGCCCGACGCGGCCGTATGTCGAAATGAGCTTCGGCATGGGGCTGGAAGGCTATCCCGCCATCAGCATGACGCAGCACGCGGCCAACAAGTTTGCCGAATGGGTCAGCGCCCGCACCGGCCACTTCTACCGTTTGCCGACTGAAGCCGAGTGGGAATACGCCTGCCGGGCCGGCACAACCACCGCTTATTCTTTCGGCGACGATCCGGCGCAACTTGGCGAGTACGCCTGGTCCTCGGCCAACAGTCCGGAAAAATATCAGAAGGTCGGAACGAAAAAACCGAATCCCTGGGGACTGTTCGACATGCACGGCAACGTGATGGAGTGGACGCTCGACCAGTACGACCCGAAGGGCTACAAGCCGGGCGCGGCCACCAATCCGTGGAACGTCGCGACCGCGCCATATCCGCACGCCGTTCGCGGAGGCTCATGGCAGGATACGGCTCCCGCGCTGCGCTGCGGAGCCCGTGTCGCTTCCGACCCGCTGTGGAAGGAACAGGACCCGCAGCTCCCCAAGAGCATCTGGTATCACACCGATGCCCAAGGCCTGGGACTCCGGCTGGTTCGGCCCTTAAAGGTTCCCACCGCCGAGCAGATGTACAAGTATTGGAATAGCGGAGTTGAGCAGGAGCAGTAGAGTCGCCGCTGTTCTCTGCGCGGCGCTTACCGCCGCGGCCGCAGATCGCTACGAGGCGAGCGAACCCCACATGGGAACGCTCGTTTCGATTACCCTGTACGCCGATTCACCCGACCAGGCACAGCAGGCCTTCCGCGCGGCTTTCGCCCGCATTGCCGAGCTGAACCGTATCCTTTCCGACTACGATCCCCAAAGCGAGCTGTCGCGAGTCTGCCACCTGAATGCTCCGCTCAGCCCGGATCTTCTCCGCGTCCTGCAATACGCCCAGCAAGTCGCCGTTAAATCCGCGGGAGCCTTCGACATCACCGCCGGCCCTCTTAGTCGTCTCTGGCGCGCCGCTCGCCGGGATAAGCGCCTTCCCTTCTCTGCGGAGTTGGAAGAGGCCCGCACCCGTACCGGCTATCAAAAACTGAAGATCGAAAATGGCTATGCCCGCTGCGCCGTTGCCGGCATGCAGCTCGACGCGGGAGGCATCGGAAAAGGCTACGCCGCGGATCAGGCGCTGGCCGCGATGAAACAGGCGGGAGTCACCCGAGCGCTCGTGGCAGTCAGCGGGGACATCGCGGCGGGAGACGCTCCACCGGGAAAATCCAGCTGGAAGGTGAAGATACCCGATCAAACCATCGAGCTTCACAACGCCGCCATCTCCACCTCCGGCGATGAGTTCCAGTTTCTGGACGTCGACGGCATCCGCTACTCGCATCTCTTCGACCCTCGCACCGGCATGGCGCTAAGGGACTCGCGCATGGTGACGGTGATGGCCAAGACTGGGATAGAGGCCGACGCTCTGACGAAAGTTGTCGCGGTGGCAGGGCGAGACGCTTCCTCGTGGATCTTGAGAAGACGCTCCGTTTCTGTGTTTGTACATTAGGCTCGCGGAACGCCACTTTCCATCACCCATTCCGGGAGCGTCGAAGTGCGAGAACTTTGTGTAGCAGCCGGCCGGCAAGACCAGCCCCGGGAAGCGCCCTCAAGCGCCAAAAAATGTGCTCCCGAAGCGGAACTACCGACGCCTCCTTTCCGACCAATCCCTTCCGGTGGAGTGTCAGCAATAAATGCAAATAATGCAGGAAGTCCCGATGCGCGTATCGGCAGATAGCCAGATATGGTTCAGCGAATTCTTTTTCTCGCGTCGTGAGATCCGCCGCGGGCGCGCTCTGAATCAGGAATGGTATGCGACGGGCCGCATTTGTCCATTGGTCGCAGCCCGCCAGGTACATCTCACGGCCGCGACGGCCCAACCGCTCCGCTAATTTGGGACTGAGCAGGAGCTTCTTCGTTGCCTTACCGCCCGTATATTTTTCATAGTCAACCAGCAAGCCGTTCACGCCGTCGACGATGTATTCGTTTGCCGTCGGCTCATTGTGAGCGATCACGCACATCCCGCGCGCCAGCGCCTCCAGCATCGCCATGCCAATCCCCTCACTGAAGCGGGGGCAGATAAATACATTGCATCGTTCCAACGCTTGTCTGTAGCCATCGGCGGTATCGGAGAAATGAGAGACGGTACAGAAGCCATCCGGCTCCCAGTCCTCCGCCCTCTCCGTATCCGGAGCGTTATGAACGTGCAATGACGCGGCGCTATTGCCAAGCAGATTTCGAACGAACTTGTACGATAAGCCCTCCTGGGGCCGCCGCTGCCAGAAGAATGGACGCAGTTCCTCGAAACTGGCCTGCGGAATCTCAGTCTTTGCGTCTCCGTAGTATTGGAACGAAAAACTTTCTATACCAAGCGAGCGCAACCGCTTGTGTAAAAACTGGGAAAAACTAATGAATCTTGCCTGGCGCATGGCAAGCCAATACCAATCCGGCGTGTTCGCGACACCGTCATACATCGGAACACAGATAACGCGGATGCCTCGCATCAAAAAGTAAGGCGCGCAGAACTCCGTTTGCCAGCACACGACAAGCGAGTAGCCTGCATCGGCAATTTCCTGCATGAGAGCGCGCGGATCCGGCTCTATGTAGAACACGTGGACGTCAAAGTCACGCTCCAGCAGGGCAACAAAAAAATGGCTCGACCGGGTCTTCTGGTGAAAGGGATGTCCGATAAATGCGACGACAGGCCTGGTCATGGAAGAAGTTCCGGAAGAATTTCCTGAAGGCCCGCTTCAAAATCCCGTTCATAGGCGGCGCGAGCCCTGGTTACAAGCTGTTCCACTTCCTCCCGGGATCTGCTGCTGAACTCGATGATCTTATGCGCAAATTCGTCGTCGCTGGTAGCGAGCAGACCGTTGCCATAACGAACGATGAGATCCGACTGTCCCATGCCGACGCTGCATATGACCGGCCGTCCGATCGCTACACCCTCCTGGTACACCGCCGAGCCTCGCAATGCATAAGTATCCGCGTCGTAGGGGAGAAGAAGGATGTCCGATTCGGTGTAGACGGCGTCGATCTCGTCCTGCCGCAATCTTGCCGGCCGCAGGCGCACGTTTGGGAGGTTTTTCAGAATGCTGACATAGCGGGCCCGAAACTCTTCGTCGCTTTCTCTCATGTTCTGTATGTCGAAATGAAATTTCTGGTGAGGGGCAAACTGCTGAACCCGGGAAAGAATCGAGAAGAGCCGGAAGAAACCTTTATCTCCGCGTCCCTGCCCCGGCGACGCAATCACTTTCTCTTCTCTCCAGTGGATTGGCTGCTGCGGATTCGCCAGGGGATACGGAAAGTAGGAAACCCGCGTGCCGAGAAACCGTTCCACATAGCGGGCGTAGGTGATCGTCTCCGCGGATAGCGTCACGCGAATGCCGGAGGCGATCGCTTTTCGAATGGTCCGGAAGAACTCGGGACGCGCGGGGCTGCCGGAGTAACGGGAATTTTCCGTAACACCGATGAGACGAATGTGAACTTTTGGTCTTTGCGAGGACGGAACGGACTGCACCACATCCAGCAGGGAAACACATCCGTAGTAATCGGCGCTGGGAAAAAATATGACGTCCGATCCGGAAATCGCGAATCGGCTTAGGACTCGCCTCCAATCCCGGCGAATCCGGTGACGCATCAGATCATATCCGGCCAGGGCATCCAACTCGCTGTAAAAGGTCCGCCTTATCCACTTCGACATCAGGGCGGAATAGTCTCTCCTGGAGCTCTTCGGGGCAGCTTTGCCACTCTGCTTTTGCGGCGCGCGAGGAACAAAACCGGCATAGGGATAGCTGAGAACCCGCTGCACGCTGAGGCCCTGTTCCGCATATGCGGGCAAGTCACGCGTCGCCAGGCAATACGACGAATGAAAGCTTCCCTTCAGAACATTCTGAAAAAGAATCAACGCATTCAGATTGTGTCCGAACGGCAGGACGCACATGTGGTCGGCTAGGAACAACCTACCTTCAGCCGGCAATGAATTGAGGCTCCGGATTGGGTAAAAGTGAAATCATCGTCAGGCGGCCCGGCTCTTCCACCCCGTGCGCATCGTATGGAGAATCGGGCGCAACCAATCCACGACGTAACGCACCGGCTTGGTAGGATTGATCCTCAGCCCCTCGACGAGGCTTGCCAGGTAAAGGAGCGCCGAGGGCTTCAGGGGTTCAAAAAACTGGTCGGCGCCATCCTTGCGATAGCACGCATATCCGAAAACCCACTGAGGATGAATGTAGCCGAAATGTTCCCTCTGAATCTGCATCGCTTCTTCAAAAACCAGACTTCTCTTTCCGATGCTCAGGTTGTTCCTGTGCATTCGGGAGAATGCCAGGTTTTCCGGCAAATAGACGAATCGTTCGGTGACGCACCGCATCCACAGATCGTAGTCGAAGGCCGAGCGCAAGTGTTCGCGCAACCCACCTACTCTATCCCACACGCTCTTGCTGAGGAACGCCGCCGGCTGGCAGATGATGCATTCCTTCTGAAGCATTCTCTTCTCGAAAGGAAGGGTGGGATAGAAGCCCAGGAACTTTCCTTGCCGATCGATCCAGGTGCCTTTTCCGTAGACAATGCCGGCATCGGGATGGTTTTCGAAAGCTCGAACAGCCTCGGCCACCGCATCGGATGGATACAGATCGTCGGCTCCCAGCCAGGTGACGATGGAACCGCCGGCCAGCTTCATTCCTCTGTTGATTGCCTGGGCGGGTCCTTCATCGGGCTCCTGTAGGAAGCGAACACGAGACCGATATCGATTTACGATACTTTCGGTTTCATCCGTCGATCCTCCGTCGACGATGATGTACTCGATATTTGGGTATGTCTGCCTCAGCACGCTCAAGATTGTCTGCTCCAGAAAACTGCCGGAATTGTAGGACGGCGTGACGATGGAAACGAGGGGTTTTGCCACCCGCGACCCGGAATCGCCAGGATTTGTTGAAGCCGGCATCAAGACACTACAGTTCGCGAGGAAGCCGATTTCAGAGATAGGCCCTGTTCGGTTCCGCTGGCAGATCTCTTCTCGTGCCGAATACCTGTAATCCGCATCAAACCTGCACACCATTTTAAGCGGATCCGTCTGCGGCGGCCAGAGCAGCGTTGGTTTCTAACGGTAGTCTAAGAAGGTGTTCGCCCCAATTCGGGCCGGTGTGGATAGATGATGTTGCGTATCGTGTGCCTGGCGATCTCCCTGGGGGCTGCCGGCGGCGGCGCCGATCTCCGTTGTAAATCCTGCCATCCTTTACAGACAGCCGGCTACGCGAAGACCGCCATGGCGCAATCGATTGGAACCCCCGGGGTCGAAGAAACTTCGAAGACATTTCAGCATGAAGGTTCCGGAAGCGTTTTGAAAGTATTCCGCCAATCGGGACAAATGATCCATGCCATCGAGCGCGACGCCGTGCAGGAGCGCCGCGCCATCGAGTGGGCGGTCGGATCCGGCAGGCGCGGAAGGAGCTATTTGATCCGGGTGAACGACTCGCTGTTTCAATCGCCGCTTTCCTGGTACCGTGCCCGCAACGATTGGGATCTTTCGCCCGGTTATGAGAACGACGCTCATCCGGGATTTTTCCGCCCGATCACTCCCGAGTGCCTGTTCTGCCACTCCCAGGGACCGCTGCCGGTGGAAGGAACTCTCAACCGGTATCGCGACCCGCCGTTCGAATCTCCGGTAATTGGTTGCAGCCGGTGTCACGGCGACGCGGCGCGCCATTTGTCCCAGCCCATACGAGGAAATATCGTCAATCCGGCCCGCCTGGACAAGGATCGCCGGGATGCGGTGTGCGAACAGTGTCACCTGTCGGGAGTGGCGAGAATTCCCAATCCCGGCAAGGATTTCTCCAACTTTCAACCAGGGATGCGGCTGGAAGATGTCTTTACGGTTTACGTGCATGAATCTGCAGGCGATCCCCATGGGCTGAAAGTCGTCAGCCACTCCGAACAGATGGCCTTGAGCCGTTGCTTCCTCGAAAGCAAGCCGCAACTGTGGTGTGGAAACTGTCATGATCCTCATCGCGAGCCCGAGGACAAGGTGAGCTGGTATCGCGAAAAGTGCAAGACATGCCACTCCAATGCCGCATCTCTCCAGCATGAGAAGCAAAGCGGTGGCGACTGCGCCGGCTGTCACATGCCGGTCACCCGGCCCTATGACGGAGGCCATACCGCTTTCCACGACCATTGGATTCGGGGAAAGAATCACGTAATGGCCGCTTCGCCGCCTGGCTTGCGCCCCTGGCGGGCGCCGGAACCGGCCCTGCGCGACCGGAACCTGGGACTGGCCTACATCAGCCTGGGTTCCAGGGACGATCCGAAGTTGCTGAGCGAAGGACTGCGGCTGCTGGGTTCCGGCAAAGCAGACGGAGCTGTGGAAACCGCACGCGGTTTTGTGTTCCTTCGCGCGCAAGAAATTCCGCAAGCGCTTACCTGTTTCCGCCGCGCGTGGGAGGAAAAACCTCACGATTCCACACGGTGCCTGAATCTTGCCGCGGCCCTGCTTGCTTCCGGAAATCGCGCGGAAGCCAAAGAGAAAGCCGAAAGAGCGATCGAGCGGGAACCGCTGCTCGAAGACGCCTACGCTCTGCTGGCCGAGATTGAGCCCCGGCGAGCCGCCTTCTGGAAAGCAAAGTACATCGAACGATCCGGCAGGAAGCTCATCCCATGAAGTGGCTGGCGGCCGCCATTGCCGGAATTCTGATTCTCTGCGCCCAGATCGCCGACAAGAACGCGGGGAGGCTATTCCGGGAACGTAAGTTTGCGGAGTCGGCGATCCTCCTGGAACGGCAAGTTCGAGAAGAACCGCAGAACTACGCGGCGTGGATGCTGCTGGGACTGTGCCGGCTTCAAACCGGCGACGTTGCCAAGGCCGAGCAGAGCTTTCTCGCCGCTCAGAAGTTGCAGCCGGCCAATCCCGCCGTCTACTACTCGCTTGCCCGGGCACGCTTTCTGTTGGGCCGTTTTGACGAAGCGGCGGTCGCCGCGCAGGAAGCGGAGCGGTGGGGTGAGGCTTCCGCTCGTGTGCATGAATTGCTGGCCCGGATCGCGCGGGAGAGGGGTCAGTTCGAAATCGCTTTGAATGAATACCGCATGGCCCTGAAAGCGGAGCCGGGCTTTTCGACCGCGCTATCCGGAGAAGCGGAAGTGCTGTTCCGGCTAAACCGCTACCCGGAGGCTCGTTCGGCTGCGCAGGCGGCGCTGCGCGCCAATGCCGGCAATGCGGAAGCCCAGAACGTTTTGACCAGGATGGACGCCGCTCCCACACCCATCGCCACCGGAAACTCCGTCGTCTCGCCAGTGCGATTTAGCCGGCGGCGCGGGCTGGATTTCAAGCTGGAGCACTTTCCGGCGCCGCAGAAGCATCTGCCTTCTACGATGGCTGGAGGGTTGGCCGTCTTCGATTTCGACAATGACGGGCATGTCGATATCTTTTTCGCGAATGGCGCAGAACTGCCGTCCTTCCGAAAGTCAGGCCCGCGATTCTGGAATCGTCTTTATCGCAATTTGGGAAATTGGCAGTTTGAGGATGTCACGGAACGGCAGAGACTGGCAGGCGAAGGATTCGCCTTCGGGGCTGCCGCTGGCGATTTCGACAATGACGGACGCATCGATCTGTTCGTTCCGGCAATTCCGAAAAGCCTGCTGTATCGCAATACCGGCAACGGGTTCGAGGAGATCTCGCAGCGTGCCGGGATTGGCAGCGATGCTTGGCCGGTAGCCGGCGCCTGGCTCGACTATGACCGCGACGGGCTGCTCGACCTGTTCGTCGTGAATTACCTGGATTGGAATCCGGGAATCGATCGATACTGCGGCGATCGCGAGAAATCGATTCGCGTCTATTGCCATCCCAGCCACTATGCGGGACTGTCCAACCGGCTGTACCGCAATCGCGGGAACGGGACATTCGAAGACGTTTCGGAGCGGACAGGGATCGGACAGCACATGGGCAAAGGAATGAGCGCCGCCATCCTCGATATCGATTCGAACGGGTGGCCGGATATCTTTGTGACCAACGATACGCAGCCGAACTTTCTGTTTCAAAACACCGGCCGCGGAACGTTTAAGGAATCGGCATTGCAGTTCGGAGTGGCGCGGAACGACGAGGGCCGCGCCAGCTCTTCCATGGGAGTGGACGCTCGCGATTACGATAACGATGGCCTGCCGGATATCGTGGTCACAGCTTTGGTGGGAGAGAACTTTCAGTTATTCCGCAATTCGGGGGCAGCCGCCTTCGAGAACAGAACTTACTCCAGCAGGCTGGGACTGACAGCGATTCAACACAGCGGATGGGGCGTGGCGCTGGCGGATCTGAATAACGACGGATGGAAGGATATATTCACGGCCAACTCTCATGTGACCGACAACGTCGAGCTAATCCGAAACGAGCAATATCTGGACGTCAACACGGTATTCCTGAATCGCGGCGGCAGCTTCTCGGAGGCTCAGCATATTGGCCCACGCGCGGCACATCGCGGCGTCGCCATCGCGGATTTCGACAACGACGGCCGGTTGGATGCTCTGGTAACGGTCCTGGGAGGGAATGCCGAACTGTGGCAGAACGAGTCGGCAGCCGGAAACTGGTTGAAAGTCAAACTGGAAGGACAGGCATTCGGCGCGCGCGTTCGCCTGGGGACACAGTGGCAGGACCGGACATCGGCCAGCGGCTACGCTTCGTCAAACCTGGACCTGCTTCATTTCGGATTGGGATCGATGGCCGGAGATCTGGAGTTGGAAGTAACCTGGCCGAACGGAAACAGACAGAGAATCGCCGGAGTCCACGCCGGGCAGACGGTCGTGGTTCGACAGCCTGCCCGGCAATGAGTGCAACTAGAAAATTAGCTTCATCCCAAGCTGAATGTTCCTGGGGCCGACTTGCGTGGAATTGATGCGGCCAAAGGCAGCGTTGGTGAAATCGACGATAGGATTTCCGAACACGACGCGATTCAGAGGATTCTGCATCTCCATTCTGAACTGATGCACGAAGCGCTCGCCAATCCTCGTCTGCTTGAACACGGCGAAGCTTTCGTCCATACGCATCGGACCGCGAGCCTCTAAAGCCCGGGGCGCGCTTCCGTACGTCCCGGCCGTCGGCTGGGCGAATGCCGATCGATTCAGATAGGCATTCCGGGCCGGATCGTTCGGGTCATACTCGCCCATGGATATTCCGGACCGGATGTCGCCGCTGACCAGATCCGGCCGCAGCCCGATGTTGAAGAACGGCAGCGTATTGTTGGTGGTGACATACAGCCGGCTGCCGGTATTGTAGGAATTGACGGTTGCCAGCTGCCAGCCGCCCAGAAATCCGTTGACCCATCCATTGCTGCTCTTCCACTTTCGTCCGTCGCCGTAAGGGATGTCCCACACCAGCGAGAACGTGAAGACATGCGGGTAGTCCGACGGATGGTAAGACTTCTCGCGCAGATACGCGGTTTGTTGCCCCGGATTGTCGTCGAACATCGCCGCATCCGTCAGGAATTTCGACCAGGTGTAAGCGACGGTGCTCGAGAAGCCGCGGCGATAGCGCTTATCCAGCTTGTACTGGAACGAGTGGTAGTTGGAGTTTCCGTAAGTGGATCCATAAATCGACGCGTTGGCGTACTGCGGGAAAGGCCGCAGGGCTTGTGCCACAGTGCCCTGCGCTCCCCAGAGCTGCATAAACCCGGCGAACGGTTCGCGGAAGCCGGCTGCTTGCGCCGCGGGCGAATCAACCCGGGAAGTCAGAAGCGATAGCGGGAGGCTCTCGTACTGGGTGGGCAGCTGATTCAGCCTCTGCGACGCGTAGAGATGGCGGCCGACATTGGCCACGTAACCGAAACTCATCGAGAGGTCATTGGCGAACTGGTGTTCGATCAGGAAGTTCCATTGGATCTTATAAGGAAGCGTGTACTGGTCGGGAAGAACGACAGTGGCATCCTGCCGGTTCGCCGCCGTCGGATCGATCACCGGAGGCCGCCGGAAGTCCTGCGGGAAGCCGTTGTCCCAGTTGAACGCCGGAGTGGTTCCGGAATCGGCCGACGAGAACGACGCGGTGGTGGAGTAACCGAACGCCGGCAATCCCAAGCCCTGGTTGATGTAGTTGGAATTGAAAATGCCCACTCCACCCCGGACAACCGTTCGATTCGTCAACCGGTAGGCGACGCCCAGCCGCGGGGCATAGTTATTCCAAATAACATTCAGGTAGCGATTGCCGTTGCCGGGGCTGCCGCCGTAGTGAATCGCGCCGGGCAGATTGCCGGCGGCCGCGTTGGGAGCGGTAATGTCCATGTAGGAAATGCGGTTGGCGGGATCGCTGTGCGGGACAACCGGCTCCCAGCGGAAGCCCATTGTCAGCGTCAGCTTGTTGGTCACCTTCCAGGTATCGTCCACGAAGAATCCGAGAACGGTATAGCGGGCGCCGGGGATCGAATCCCGGAAGTAGGCGGTGCCGCTGTTCACCTCGCCCAGCAGGAAGCTGGCAAAGGCGTCTCCCGTATTCGCCACTCCCCCCAGTCCGGTGGTCTGGCGCGTGAAGTTGAAGGTTCCGCCGCCGTTTCCGTAGTTCCGGTAGTTGTCGCGATGCCGCTGGATCTCGCCGCCGATTTTTAGCGTGTGATTTCCGCGGATCATCGTCACCGTGTCCATTGCCGTAAACGTGTGGAAGAAGTTGTCGCTGGCGATGTCATCGCCGAAGCGCGTATAACCTTCCGTCTGGAAATTCACGGTCGGGAACAAATCGAATTGAAGCCCCATGAGACCGAGCTTTCCGCCGTTCGGCTGCGTCCAACCCTGATCGAATCCGAGCGAGAAATTCGGATTCCGGAAGCGGGAGTATCCAAGGCCAATATGATTCAACGTCGTCGGAGAGAAGTTGGAATCGAAGTTCAAGTGCACGACGTTGGTCCGGACTTTCTGCAAGTTATAGTTCAGAAGCGCGGTCTCTGATGCGCCGCCGACGGGAATCAGGCGGCTGGAGCCGGGGCTCTTCACCGACGGACGGTAGGTATCGTTGTACATCCCGCTGATCCGGTGATTCGAGGTGAACTGATGGTCGATCTTAAAGCCGAGCGTCCGCTCGTCCGCGCGCGGACTGCCGAGCGGAGCGATTGAGTTGTTGACCGTTCCGGGCAGTTCCGGCGCGGGTAAATAAGGCAGCATGACGCTGGCCACACTGCTGATCTGGCTGGAGGGAATCCGGTTGCCGGCAAACGGCGTCCGCATCGACGGGTCCGCAGCGCTTTTCGGATCGTAGATCACACGGGAGATTTCGCTGAAATCTCCCTGGGCCATGCGTGGGGTAGGCAGGGTATTCAGCCCCGCTAGCGCGCCACCGCGCCGGTAAAACTGATCGTATGAGAAGAACCAGAACGTGCGGTTCTTCCCGTTGTAGATCTTGGGAAGGAGGAGCGGACCGCCGAGCGTACCGCCCCACTCGTTCTGCTTGGAAGGTGCTCGGGTCGCGGGGAAAAAGCCGCGCGCGTCCAGCTTCTCATTCCTCAGGAAGTAGAATCCCGTGCCGTGAAGATCGTTCGTTCCGCTCTTCATCGTGAAGCTGGTGACGCCACCCATGGCGTGCGCGTATTCGGCCGAATAATTATTGGTGATCAGTTTGAATTCGGCGATCGCATCGACCGACGGATTCACTTCCGCGTCGTTGGAAAGGTCGCCCCGGCTGAGCGCGATGCCGTCGTAATAGATCTGGTCCTGAAAGCCGCCGCCACCCGAAATCGACTTGGTCCATGTTCCCGTGGGGCTAACCCCCGGAGAAAGCTTGATGAAGTTGGAAGGGTTGCGAATTCCGCCGCCCAACGTCAGGGGCATATCGAGAAACTGCTTTGAATCGACGACCATGCCCACGTCGGTGGATTCTGTTTGAATCAGTGGAATTCCGCCCTCGACGGTGACGCTTTCGCTGACAGCGCCCACCACAAGCGCGATATCGACAGTCGCCGTCTGGTTGGTTTGGATCTGGATTCCGCGTTGGACGTAAGTACTGAAACCGCTGGCTTTTACCGTCAAATCGTACAGGCCGATGGGCAATCCGACGATTCGATAGGCGCCCGTGCCGGTGCTCACGGTTTCGAAGCGGGCATTCGTAGCCGCATGTGTGGCTTCGATCGTGACGGCGGGGACCGCCGATCCGGAATTATCGGTGACGATTCCGGTAATGGCTCCGCGATCGCCCTGAGCAAACAGAACCGAACTGCCAGCTAACAGAAATACAAAGACAAATCGGCTCGTAAATGTCCTCATAATAATCGCACTCCTCTTCCCGCTAAAGTTGGCTAATACGATACCATTAATCGGCATCCGGAGCGAGACATTTCGACAAAAATGGGCTGGGAGATGGGGCGAATCCTCTTAAATCGCGGTTGGTTTCGTCCCGGCAATCCGGACGGAATTACGCAATAATCGCCTTCACCACTTCCCCATGAACGTCGGTCAGCCGGAAGTCGCGGCCGGCGTAGCGGTAGGTCAGGCGCGTGTGGTCGAAGCCGAGCTGATGCAGAATCGTCGCATGGAGGTCATGCACGTGAACCCGATTCTCGACGGCTTTGAAGCCAAACTCATCGGTCGTTCCGTAGGTCATGCCGCCCCGAATGCCGCCGCCGGCTAACAGGACGGAGAACGCGGGAGGATTGTGATCGCGACCGTTGCCGAGCTTCTCGAGGCCCGAATTCTGAATCATCGGAGTACGGCCGAACTCACCGCTGATCACGATCAACGTTTGGTCGAACAGCCCGCGCTCCTTGAGATCATCCACCAGAGCGGCAATCGGCCCATCCGCCTGCTTGGCCAATTTTCCGTGCGTGCGGATGTCGTCGTGATGATCCCACGGCTGGAAATTTCCAAAGTAGACCTGCACGATGCGCACACCGCTCTCCACCAGCCGTCGAGCCATCAGGCAGCCGCGCCCGAAGTCCGACGTCTCGTAGCGAGCCCGGATCTTCTCCGGTTCTTTTCGAATGTCGAACAGAGTGCCTGCCTCCGATTGCATTCGGAACGCGGATTCCATCGATTGGACGGCGCTCTCCAGTTGCGGCTGGCCGCCAGTTTGATCCAGGTAGCGGCGGTTGAGCTTCGACAGCAAGGTGAGCTGGCGTTTCTGATCGTCCGTCGTGAGATCACCATTGCGAAGATTGGGAATCAGTTTTTCCGGCTCGACCACTCCATCGCTGATATTGATGTGGACGCCCTGGTAGGCGGTCGGCATGTAGCCGGAAGACCACAGTGACGATCCCATGACGGGAAAGCCGGGACAAAGAACCACGTACCCGGGCAAGTTCTGGTTACCGGTGCCCAGCCCGTAGGTGATCCACGAACCCATGGATGGCCGTCCAGGCAGCTGGTGACCGCAATTCATCAACTGGAGCGACGGTCCGTGATTTCCGTTATCGGTGTACATGGAGCGAATCACGCAAAAGTCGTCGATCCGCTTTCCAATCTCCGGAAAAATCTCGCTGACTTCGATGCCCGATTGCCCGTGCTTGTGGAACTCCCACGGCGAACGCATCAGCGTGCCGCTGGCGCGGTCCGTTCGGATCTTCGGACCGGGCATCGGTTGACCGTCGTACTTGATCAGCGAAGGCTTCGGGTCGAAGGTGTCCACCTGGGACATCCCGCCATTCATGAACAGAAAAATGACGTGCTTTGCCTTTGCCGGATGGTGAGTCTTGCTTGTTTCCGCCTGCAGGACGCTATGAGCGCCCGCCAGGGCGAAGCCGCCGCCGATCTGGGAAAGGAAACTTCGCCGGTCATATATCGGATTAATTGACACTCGAAAACTCCGCAGCACCCATCAAGGTTCTCAGGTATTTCGTCCAGGCGTTTTCGCCGGTTGAAACAAATTCTAATCCAAGCGTTACTTCTTCGGGCGCGGGAGGCCGGCTATAAAGCAGCTTGTACGCCCGGTCAATTCGCGACGCCGCGCTGGCTCCGGCATCCTTCGCGAGCCGCTTTTCCAGAACCTCCGCCTGCCGGCCAACGAACTTGCTGTTCAGCCAAAACAATCCTTGCAGCGGTCCCGCGGTGGTGGGACGCTCGTCGGCGGAAATATTCGGGTCGGGAAAGTCGAACAGGGCGAGACTTGGATCGAGCCGCGTGCGGCTGACGGTCAAATACAGCGACCGTCTCCGGTTCTCGTCGCCGATGGCACCGGACGCCCCGCCGACCGTCGGGTCAAGCTGGCCGGAGACCGCCAATACGGAGTCGCGAAGAGCCTCCATGTCCAGGCGGGGAACGAGATTGAAATGCGAGAGCAGCTTGTTATCGGGATCGCTATCGGGGCTGATGCCGGTGGAGAGCCCATAGGTATTGGACAACAGAATCTCGCGATGAATGGTCTTGGTGCTCCAGCCGCTCTCGATAAATCTTGCGGCGAGGTAGTCGAGCAACTCCGGATGCGTCGGGCGCTCCCCCATGCGGCCGAAATTCGACGGAGTGCGAACGATGCCTTTGCCGAAATGGTGTTGCCAAATGCGATTTACCATGACGCGCGCCGTTAAAGGATTGGTGGGAGAAGCAATCGCTTCGGCCAGTTGTTTGCGTCCACTTCCCTGATCGAAATGGGATGGCTCCCCATCACACAGAACGTGGAGAAAACCGCGCGGCGCCAATTCGCCCGGCGTTTTGCGATCGCCGCGAAGCGCGACTTTGATATCGGCAGGTTTTTCCACATCGGAAACGACATGCAGAAATGGATAGATCGGCGGCAGATCCTTTTCGAGCGCCGCGATCTCCGCTCGCAGTTTATCGACGTAGCTTCGCGCGATGCCTCCCAGGAACCGCTCGATTTCCTTATCCTTCGAACCGTACCAGAGCACTCCCGCAGGTGCGCGGAATCCGTCGCTGGCATAAGGACCGTACGCCAGTTCCCGCCACTGGTAGAACTTCAGCACCGGCAGGGAAACGATGTTCGTGTATTGCCGTGTGGCTTCGTCCTTCAACCCCTTGCGTCCGCCAAACGCCACATAGTTCTTATCCTCTATTTCCTTGGCGTCGGCGAGCAGTTGCAGGACGAATTCCTGGTAGCGCTCGGCTTCCTGCATCACTTGCTCTTCGGTCGGCTTGGAGTCCAACAGATCCCACCATGGCTTCAGGTATGGATGCTCTTTATCGCGGTCGGCAAGATACTTCTTCCAGCGTTGGAGCGTCTCGGTATCGAGCCCCGGCTCCTCTGTCTTGCCCTTCCATACCGCAACGAGATACCGGGCGGTATCGCGAGCCAGCAGATCCGTCAATTGCTTGGTTTGCTCCGCCAGGTAGTCATTGAGAATTTCTTTGAGGGCATCGATCTTCTTCTTCTGCGCCTTATAACGATCGACATCGGCGGCGGGCGCCAGGGGATATTCATTGGTCTTGGAGCTTTCGAAGATGCCAAGCAAGGAGTAGTAATCCCTGGTAGGAATCGGATCGAACTTGTGGTCGTGGCATTGCGCGCATCCCACGGTCAGGCCGAGAAATACCTTCGTGGACACGTCTACCTGATCACCGGCGCCCGCGCCGAGAGCCTGAAATCCCAGGGCCGCCATCTGATCCTTACTTTCCGGAAACTGGTCCGCGGCAATCTGCGATTTTACGAACGTGTCGTAGGGAAGATCGCGATTGAAGGCATCGATGATCCAGTCGCGATACCGCCACGCATTAGGCAGAGGCGTATCTTTATCCGCCGCCAGCTGACCGTCCGAATATCGAGCCAGGTCCAGCCAGTGCCGGGCCCAGCGCTCGCCGTAGTGAGGAGAGCTTAGCAGCCGGTCGATCACCTTATCCTTGGCGTTTGCGCTGCGATCCGCCTCGAATTGATCGGCTTCCTCCGGCGTGGGAGGCAAACCCGTCAAATCCAAGGTCACGCGACGCAGCCACACGCGTTTCTCCGCAGGTTTGGCTGGGCTCAGCTTGGCGGCTTCCAAGCCGGCAAGAATGAAACGGTCGACGGGGGTCTTCACCCACTTTTCATCCCGGACCTTTGGCGGAGCCGCTTTCTTCACCGGCTGGAAAGACCAGAACGAACGCTGCGCGGGAGTGATCACCGTTGCGGCGGCTGTCAGTTCCTTCTCCTGCTTTTCCGGCCACGGCAACCCGCGATTGACCCATTCCTCCAGGTCCGCCACTTCGTTTGCGTTGAGCGGGCCGATTGGCGGCATCTTGATCCGGACATGCGTGCGGCGAACCGCCTGGATCAGCAGACTGTCGCCCGGCTTTCCGGCGACTGCGGCGGGACCGGACTTGCCGCCCTTCAAAATGGCGTCGCGCGAATCCAGCCGGAGCCCTCCCAGCGCGCCATCGGTATGGCAAGAGTGGCAATTGCCCGCCAGCAGAGGCCGAATCTTCATTTCAAAGAATTCCGCATCAGCGGTCTCCGCGGAAAGCTGCAACGCACAGGCGAATATTGCTGGCAGCAGGCGGCATCCACGCATACTCATGGATTGTATCTGAACCTGCGGTCGCGGACGCTTATGAGTGCGCCTTTGAGCAATGATGCCGCTGTTCTAGAATTGACAGGTCATCATGGCCATCACTCGCAGAAGCTTCCTCGGAACGGCCGGTGCGGCGGCGGTGCTCCGCAGCGAACAAAAAGTGCGCCCGAATATTTTGTTCATTATGTCGGATGATCATGCAGCCCATGCGATCTCCGCCTACGGCAGCAAGATCAACCGGACGCCCAATCTGGATCGGATCGCCGCCGGAGGCGTACGCCTGGAGAATTGCTTTTGCACTAATTCCATCTGCACGCCCAGCCGCGCGGCGATTCTTACCGGCCAGTACAGCCATCGCAACGGTGTTTATACGCTGAATGACAAGCTGGATCCGGCTCGAAACCACGTAGCAAAGGAACTTCAATCGGCGGGCTACCAAACCGCCATGATCGGCAAATGGCACCTGGCCAGCGATCCTACGGGCTTCGACTATTGGAACATCTTGCCCGGCCAGGGTCTCTACTACGACCCGATCTTTCTTGAGAAGGGAGAAAAGAAACAGCACAAGGGATACTGCACCGACCTCATCGCAGACTTGAGTCTGGATTGGTTGAAACAGCGGGACCGCGGCAAGCCGTTTTTCCTGATGTGTCACCACAAGGCCCCACATCGCCCGTGGGATCCGGCGCCGAAATACAAGACCCTGTTCGACGATCAGACAATCCCGGAGCCGGCGAATCTGCTTGATCATTACGCGGGTCGTCCCGCCAGCGTGGCGGCCGTCAAGATGAGGGTGGGGGAAGACATGACCGAGCGGGACCTGAAACAGCTGCTTCCCAAGGACCGGCAGGGGGATGCTCTCCGGAAGTGGGCGTATCAGTTCTACATCAAGGACTATCTTCGGTGCATCCAGAGCGTCGACGACAACGTGGGCCGGCTGCTCGACTATCTGGACACCGACGGAACAGCGGCGAACACCGTCGTCATTTACACCTCAGACCAAGGCTTCTTTTTGGGTGACCACGGATGGTACGACAAGCGGATGATGTATGAAGAGTCTCTCCGAATGCCGTTTCTGATGCGCTATCCGGCGGCGATTCGCCCACAGTCCGTCAACCGTGACATTACGTTGAACGTAGACTTTGCTCCGATGTTCCTGGACTACGCCGGTGCAAAGGCTCCGGCGGAAATGCAGGGACGCAGCTTTCGTGCAAACGCGGAAGGACGCACGCCCAAAAACTGGCGGAAGTCAATGTACTACCGCTACTGGATGCACAATGACGGCGATCATCACGTTCCGGCCCACTACGGTATTCGGACGGAACGCTGGAAGCTGATTTACTACTACGGAAAACCATTGGGCATGGCGGGCGCCCATCCTCCGGACAGTGCTCCGGATTGGGAACTTTTCGATCTTCGAAACGATCCGCAAGAGCAGCGGAACCTGTACCACGACTCGAAGTATGCAAGTGTCGTCCGGCAACTGAAGGCGGAACTTCAGCAACGCCAGCAAGAGATGGGCGACAGTGCCGCGTGAAGGCACTTCTTCGCGCGCCGGACCCCTCAGCCCTAGCGCGGAAAGAAGGGCGTTTTTCTTAGGGGATTGGCTCAAAAAGCCTGAGATAGTCCTGGCGGGAGCGGAATAGATCAGCAATGAAATGCATCCGCTGGGGGAACACCGTCCAGTTGCCGGTGCCGGTACCCGTTAACGAATCGGGTGTCAGATCGATCGATTTCAAAAGTTCCAGCGCCTTGACGTTCTCCACGATTTGCAAGCGCTCGCAGATCGTGCCGCCCAAATCGCGGCCCAACCGGAGAGTTTCTCCGGGCAGTTCCAGCACCATCATCGCTTCGGTGATGATCTCCTGTACGATGCGGCGAATCTCGGCAACCAGCGGGCCCAACTGCGGAAGGATCATCGCCCGCGCGGCGATTGCTCCAAGAGCTCTCCGCGCAGGAGCAAGATGCGGCACCAGCACATCCGCCAAACGTTCCTTCACCTCGACCGTATCCCAGAACGTTCCGTTCAACGACTCCTCAATCTCCGGCTGCAGGCGCGTCTGCTCGTGGCATCCGATGCAGAGGTTGCCGTAAAGCACCCACTGACTTCGTTCGGAGCCGGGCGGCAGTTCCATCGCCTTTCGGAACGCGGGAAATGCCCATGTCAGGTACTCTTGCCCCTCGGGAGGCGGGCCGGGTTTCAGCGAGTCGTAAAGAGCCGTGAAGCCGGCGTCGGACGCCCCGGATTCCACCAGCGAGAGAAACTTCGCGATCTCCGCGCCAATCTCCTCGTACACCTTGATGTTGCCGCGAGCCACAGCCTGGCTGGACCGCTCGAATGGATTGAGTTGCAGCACGGCTCCTAGGAGGAACTTCGCGCTGATGCGCAGAGGCCCTTCGACAATCCGCCGCACGGCGGGAGAATCCCCCAGGCGGCGCTCCAGGGTTCGCAGCAAATCTTCCTTGCGAATCGTGCGGCCGGCCTGCGCCGAGGCCCAGGTGGCGAATGTTGTCCAATTCGCATCCTCGGGAATCCGGTTCTTGAACCGCTGGGACAGAGCGTAGTAGCCGAGCGTCACCTCGCGGTTGCGCTCAGCCATGTCGGTCATCGCCGCCACGCGAGCGACGTCTTCGGGAGTAGGAAAGGCGGTAGGCATGGAGGGAACGGAAATCGGCGCCTAAAGAGGCACCTCAACTTGAGAAAGGATGTCGCGAATCACACGCTCGGCCGCCTCGGTGGTGCGCTGCGCCAGAGTAACCCGGCTGTTCATTAGCACTCGATGGGCGCAGACGGGGACTGCGACACGTTTCACGTCGTCGGGGATGACGAAGTCTCTTCCTTCGACCATCGCCAGCGCTTGCGAGGCCCGGTAGAGCGCCTGCGCGCCACGAGGGCTGACCCCGAGGGAAAGAGCATCACTGGCACGCGTGGCTTCGACGATCTTCAGCATGTAATCCGCAAGATCGTCATCGACGGGGATGGTTGCCGCCTGCGCCTGCAGTTGCAGGATCTCATCGCGGCTTAAGACCGTTTCCAGATCGTCGGGCATCGGGAGGTCGCCGCTGCGAAGAATTTCGCGCTCGCTGGCCCGGTCGGGATAGCCGATGCGGAGCCGCATCAGGAAGCGGTCCAATTGGGATTCCGGCAGAGGGTACGTCCCGTGATGTTCGACGGGGTTCTGGGTAGCCATCACCATAAACGGGTGTTCGAGCGGCCAGGAGCGTCCTTCGATGGTGACCTGGCCCTCGTTCATGGCTTCGAGGAGAGCGGATTGGGTTTTGGGAGTAGCTCGATTGATTTCGTCGGCCAACAGGAAATTCGTAAAGACGGGTCCCCGTTTGAATTCGAAATCGCTGGAATGGGCGTTATAGACGGTCACTCCGACGATGTCGCTGGGAAGCATGTCGGTCGTGCATTGCAGGCGCTGGAAGTCGCAACCGACGGCTCGAGCCAAGGCGTGAGCCAGCGTGGTTTTGCCAACGCCCGGAACGTCTTCGATCAGAAGGTGTCCGCGGCCGAGAAGACAGGTAACGGCCAAGCGAACGACTTGCCGCTTGCCGCGGATCACTCCGGAGACCGCCGTTTCAAGCGCGGCAACGCGGTCGGAGCTCACGGGACGGGCAAATGTCTCCCCCGCGGCGCCTGCTGGAGCAGTGTCCCGCATCTAAAAACTCACTCTAACATACAGGGTTTTCACCACTTTTCATTTGGTAAGGTGATATTGATGAAATTCATTGCCCTCTCGCTGTTGATTGGGGCGGCGATCCCGGCTGCCGCGCAAACCGGCCATATCGTCGCTAAAGGAAAGCCCGGAAATGCGGGCGTCTTCGTGGATGGAAAGTACCTGGGGCCTGCCTCCCGGTTCACGGTCGCCGAGAAATACGACGTGGAACCCGGCGAGCGTGAGGTCACGATCAAAGATCCTCGCTACGAGGATTTCACGACCAAAGTGACCGTTGCGCCGAAAAAGAAGGTGACGGTTAAGTACACGTTGAAGCCGGTGCCTCCCGCCCAAGGTCCGTTCGGCCTGCTGCGCCTGGGCGGCGATGGCCAGGAAAGCTTTATGTCCGTCGCGGCCGGGGATACCGGAGCTGTCTACCTTAACGATAAGTTCTATGGTTACGTCGACGAGCTGAACAACAAGGGCAGCGGCCTGCTTCTGCCCGTCGGCAAGTATCACCTGAAGGTGGACAGTCCAGCGTACGGCGTCGATCAGGAAATTGCGATCGAAGCCGATAAGACAACGCTGGTTCCGCTGGCCAAGAAGTAGCGGGCCGCCGCAAATAACAACAACACCCCCGCGGTGAAAACCCCCGCCGTCCCGTCGAAATGGCCGGCGTGGGTTTCCGGCATTTCGCCGGTAAATCCTCGCGCCAGCATTCCGTTGTAGATCCGATCGGCCCGTTCCCAACTGCGCACCAGCAGCAATCCAGCCTGGGCGCCGTGAGCCCGGAACAACAGCTCGCCGGCGAGCGTTCCGCCGCACCGGCTGGCCCGGGCTCGCGACATCCGGCCGAATTCCTCGAAGAGCATCCAAACAAAACGCAGCATGATCGCGGAGATCAGGGTGATGGCGCG
>CAZETQ010000023.1:24544-26815 GCA_964515165.1 uncultured Solibacteraceae bacterium
GAAGATCCCCCGGCGGAGTGGAGGAGACAATCAGGATCGCTCCCAAAGCCGCGATCAGCTTAGCGCGCGCGTCGAGCTTTCCAGCCATAGAGAAACCCCGTCAGCGCGAGAATCAACGCCGCGCCGGTGAGAGCCTTTTGCCAGGGAGGCAGTTGCGCGGTGACCGTCACCGGCCCCACCGTAGCATTTACATCGACGGTCAGATCTTTCCGGTGGCCCATTTCGTCGTCGATGACGAACCGCCAGACGCCGGGACGATCCGGAACAAACGCGAACAGTCCGTTGGCGTCCGTCCGGCCGTTCTGGTGTTCCGTCTTGGCTTCGCCCGGAGCGTACACGAGCACCGAGGCATAGGCGCAGGGTTCGGTTCCGGCGTACGCCGCGCGAGCCACGATAATCGAATTCTGCCGTTCGAAGGTGACCTGGAGATCGTGGGCCAAGGCGGAGATGGCAAGAAAAAATGCGGGCCAGCACCGCAAACCACACCTCATGCGCCGATACGAGCGGCCTCGCTCTCGACAGCGGCAACGGGCGTCGCGCAAAAGACTGCCGGCTTCACCCGGCGGAGGAACGTCACGATGAATACGGTAATGGCTCCCTCGATCAATGCTACTGCGCTGTACAGCGTGGCGATCACCGCGAAGCCCTTGCCGTAACCGGCCAGGAAAAACTCCAGGGTCATCAGCAGCGAAGGAATCATCGCGCCGGCAAATCCCGCCAGAAACGATCGGGAGTTGTCGCCGCCCCAGTTCGTCCGCCAGATCAGGTGAGCGGCAAGAGTTCCGGTTCCCATATTCAGGACATTGACGCCCAGGGACAATAAACCGCCATGCTGAAACAGCAGCGCCTGAAACAGCAGCGAAACGTAGACGGCGGAAAAGCTGCGCCAGCCGAGGAGAATTCCCGCCACTCCGAACAGGCCGAGATGGATGGACGTCCCGCCCAGGGGAAAGTGGAACATCGAGACGACGAAGATCGCCGACGATAGCAGGCCCATGCGGACTACTTCTTCCGGCTCGATCTTCCGGCCGCTGAGCCATACACCGCCGAACGCCGCCGCATGAGCAGCAACGCAGGCAGAAGCGGGAAGAATGCCGTCAGCGATGTGCATCGACTACCAACTCAACTGTAGCGTGGCGGCGAAGTTTTCCGTGTCGTAATTCGCCCCTTTCGGAGCAGGCTCGGAAACCGTGGCGATGAATGCAATCGGTCCTTTAAATCCTGTCGGGAACTTATAGGAAAATTGACCCTTATCGTTCGTCGTACCCAGCTCTTCATCATCGTCTTTCCCGGGAAGTCCCATCGCGATCAGCGCCTTCGGCTGGGGGCGTCCATTCTTGATGACGGTGAGCATCAGCCCGTCCGGGCGGGGAGTGGCGATCATCTCGAACGGCATCCCCAGAGCGACCAGTCCGGTGAACTTTGCATCGGAAGTCCAGGCCACGCCGGAAGCGCTGCGCCACATCTTCACCGATTTTTTGGCGTCGGGATGGACATCACGGCCGCCGGGTTTGTAGCCTTTGGTGGTCTGGCTGAGGACGCCGCGATCCTGGGTCAGGACAAAGCGGTGAACTCCGGATTCCTTCACCGCATAACTGGCAGTCACCCACTTTCCATCGACTGTCGGCGTGAGCGGAGTCTTTCCACCGCTAGGTGCGATCGCGACCATCTTCGTGCCATCCAGGGCGATCGGCGACTCGCTTTCCGCCAGGTCGTGACCGTTTCCGACGCGAACCTTGGCGGTCTTGCCTTTCTCGAGAGTCGCGGGAATGGTGTCGACCCATACGAAGTGCGCGGATAGGACCAGCGCGGTGGAGAGCAAGGCTGCGACGGCCGCGATTCGATGCGTAACACTCATTGTTTCATCTCCTAGAAAAGAAACTTCAGGCCAAATGTGAATTGGCGTCCGGGGTCCGTATTGGCAATGCCGGCAAGCGGCTGCAGGAACGTCGCTGCCGGGGTGGCCGTATTTCCATATACCCGGTTGAACGCGTAGTAATTTTGATTGTTGAACAGATTGAAGGCATCGGCTCGCAACTCCAGTCGGGTTCTCTCCGAAAAGATGATTGGCCGCATTAAAGAAAAATCGAAGTTGACGTGGCGAGGTCCCCGGAATACGTTTCGGCCGAAGCCGGCCGGACGGTCGACCACTGTGGAGTCGCCGTTATTGTCGACTCCCGTCGTGGCGTTGACCGGCAGCCCGCTGGCCACCAGAGCATACGCCGACGCCTGAATCTTCCAGGGGAGCGCGGCGATGCCATTCGCCACGAA
>CAZETQ010000023.1:26915-50515 GCA_964515165.1 uncultured Solibacteraceae bacterium
ACCGGCACTCCCTGATACATCGAGACTCCGAGAGCGGGGTCGTACATCGGACGGGTGGCGTCTGCTTCGGCAACCGTTCGCATTTGGCCGGGCGCGGTTCGTAGAAATGCCGACGGAGCGTTCAGGTTGTAGTGCAGGAACTGCTTCACCGCCAGGCTGCGGATCCCATCGATCGCCAGCAGCCACTGCCCCGGCAATCGCTGCTGAATCCCGAGCGTCCACTGCTGGGTGTACGGACCGAGCAGCGTGCTGTTCCTCTGGACAATCGCCCGGGGAGCAAGAGTCAGTCCTGCCGGAGGCGTGTCCGCGGGATAGGAGTTTGGGAACACCGGAAATGCCGGGTTGTTCGGAGCCATCTGGTACGTCACAAACGGCGCATCCACGGCATTCAGCAGGAACCGCTGCGTCAAGCCGTGAAAGAACGGTTGGTCGTAGTAGAGTCCGTAGCCGCCGCGCAGCGTCGTGCTCTGCTTTCCGGTCACATCCCAGGCGAACCCGACACGCGGACCGAAATTGTTGAAATCGTCCAGCAGGGATTGGTAGTCGTAACGCACTCCGAGATTCAAGGTCAGGCGGGAAGCCGCTCGCCAGGTGTCCTGGACAAAGCCCGCCCACTGCGTCTGTCCGTAGCGCATCCGGGCCGTCCCGAACCGCTGCGTGTAGAGAATTGGTCCGACACCCTCGACGGGAGGTCCGGCGGGAAACGTGTAGCTTCCGAACGAATCGAATTGCAGATCGCGAACCTTGCGCCGGATGAAATCGCCGCCGGCTTTGAAGGTATGCGCTCCCCGCTGCCAGCTCACCTGGTCGGCCAACTGATAGACCTCCGTTCGAGCGGTGGAGTAAGAAGCGTAGCCCTCCGTCGAATAGCCGGCGCGATTGACCACGACTTGCGGATTCAGAGGCACCGTGTTCGACGGAACAGAGTTGATATATCCGGCCCGCAGCTCGTTGACGACTCCATGCCACGTCACCGTATCGGTCACCTGACTGCTGACGGTCTGGCCCAGGCTGTACCGGGCTGTCGACGCCTGGTTCAGGCCTCCCACCGCATCGTTCGGATTGTCGTTCCGATCTCGGCTGCCGCTGATCCGCGCCGAGATCCAATGGGTGTCGCTCACCCGGTGATCAAACTTCGCCAGAGCCAGGTTGTCCTGAAACGCGCCCACGTAAAATCCGGGGACGGGACCGTTCACAAACGATCCGCGGTCCTGGTCCAAGCGCTCATAGTTACCGAAGAAATAGGTGCGTCCCTTGGCGATCGGGCCGCCCACTGCTCCGCCCTCCTGCAGCAGTTGGTTGGGAATTCGCAGATTCGCCAGAGGGGGCCGTGCCTGAATTCCGCTGGGCCGGCCATAGAAGAATGCTTCTCCGTGAAATTCGTCCGTACCCGATTTCGTGGTGGTGATCACCAGGCCGACCGAAGTGGATCCATGTTCCGCATTGAACTGGTTGGTCAGCACCCGGAATTCCTGGATCGAGGAAATCGACAGACGCTGCAACGGGCTGTTGTTGAACAGAGTGTCGTAGTTGGTATTGCCGTCCAGCCTCCATTGCGTGTCGCGAAAGCTGGTCCCGTTGATCGAAAGACGATTCTGCGCGAAGCCATCGCCCCCCAGTCCGGAAGCGTTGCGGACCCGGGAATCCATCAGCGCGAAGCGCACGAAATTTCTGCCGTTGGTGGGAAGGTTCGACAGTTGCTTGGCCGTAACCACGGAGCTGAGTTCTGTCGACTCCGGGACGACATCCGGAGTGGCGGCGACGACTTCGACCGCCGATCGTTGCGCCGCGATCGAGAGGGTCACATTGAGAGTCGTGACTTCGCCCGTCGAAACGTGAATCCCTTTGGTTTTCCAGGGCTCCATCCCCGGGGAGTTCACCGTCATTTCGTAATCGCCAGCCGGAGCAAGACGCAGAAATCGATACCCGCCGCTCGAATCGGTCGCGGCCGATTCCCGGAAACTCAGGGACTCGCTGCGCAATTCGACGAAGACGCTTGGAATCGCGGCTCCTTTGGGGTCCAGTAGCGTGCCCCCGAGGCCACCGGTAACAGCCGTTTGAGCATTGAGACCGCCCAGGAAGACGAGGATGCCGAAGACAGGTCGCATCAGCCTTCCATGGTATTACGTTTTTTATATTCGTGCTATCGCTGCGCGGCATTTTTCCGCACGGCGGCGGGAAACAGAAAGGAGGGGTTGAGAACCCCTCCTCCGGGCGGGACTCAGAAGTAATACTTGAATCCGAGCTGGACGTTGCGGGCACCGATCTTGGTGCCCGTGATGGTGCCGAAATTGGTGTTGCCGAAGGCGGAGTTCGACGGATCGGCGAAGATTGGAGTGTTGGTCGTGTTGGTGGTTTCCAGGCGGAACTCAAACCGCTGGTTTTCCCTGGTGCGCCAGCTCTTCAACAGCGCGGCATCGAGGGTCTTGATGCCGGGGCCGGTGTAGTTGAGGTAGCGTGGCGCGGTACCGAAAATATCGGCCGCAGGCCTGGAGAATGCGGCGTTGTTGTAATAACCGTTCAGCCGGTTGACTACACCGCCAAGCGATTCCGTGGACGGATCGCCAATAAGGTTGGGCCGCTGCGTGCCGTTCTGGAGCGTTCCGCCGTCCTGGGAAATCTGCAGCGGGTTGCCGCTTTGGAAGAGCGCGAAGCCACTGAACTCCCAGCCGCCGATGAAGGCATCGACCCAGCGGTTGGTATTTCCGCCGAACTTCCGGCCGTGACCGAACGGCAACTGGTAGGAGCCGGTCAACACGAAGCGATGGCGGATGTCATGCGCGGAGAGCGATTTTTCGCCGGCGCGGTTCAGCGGGTTCTGCAAGCTGGTGGAACCGCCGAGCCAGGATGTGTTGCCGGAGGAGATGGAGGAATCGTCGATCATCTTCGACCAGGTGTAGTGGCCGACAAAGGTGACGCCCTTGGCGAAGCGTTTTTCGTACTTCAACTGCAGCGCGTGGTAGTAGGAGTTGGCCGCTGGCGGTTCGGATGTGGCTACGTTGGCGCCGTCGAATTGGGGCATGGCGCGCAGCAGGCGGAAGCGCTGGACGGTGGGACGGTTGAGGTTCACGGCCGTGGGGTCGGTGATGATGCCGTAGAAGGGATTGGGCACCTGGGCGTTCAGCTGATCGCGGGTGTAGGTACCGGTGCCGGGGTACCAGACGTCCAGCGGCAGCGGCGAGAGGCTGGTGAAGGGATAGAACAGGTGCGCGCCGCGGCTGCCGGTGTAGTTGGCTTCGAAAACCCCCTGACCGGGAAGCTCACGCTGAATGGAGAAGTTCCAGGAGTAGTTCTCAGGGTTCCGGTTGTTGGAAGGCAGGATAGTGCCGGCGCCGAGACCGACGAACGACCAGTCGCCGCGGGTGTTGCCGAACGGAACGAGCATTCCGTTGGGGTACGGATTGGTGAGATTGGCATTGAGCGTGGCGTTGGAATCCAAAGTAAACGGCGGAGCCGGATTGGTATTAAATCCAGCGCCGGTGTGTCCATAAACGGTCGCGCGGGACAAGGTATAGAGAATGGCGTAACCGGCACGGATAGAGGTTTTGCTATCCATAGCGTAGGCCAGACCGAAGCGGGGACTCCAGTTGTTGTAATCGCCGTTGAACGGCGACCGGCGGTTGTCGTCGACGAATTTCATCACGCCGCGAGTGTCGTAGCCTGCCACTTGAACGGGAGACTGGGCATCCAAATCCCAATAGCTTTGCCGGTTCATGGTTTCCCAGCGGGGAATATCGAATTCGTAGCGCAGGCCCAGGTTGACGGTCAGTTTGCGGGTGATTTTCCAATCGTCCTGGAAGTAGAAACCCATGTAGCGGGACCGGGAAAGGACTTTTGGATCCATGTGGAACTGGCCGCCGGTTCCCCAGCCGAGGAGCATGGTGGCCAAGCCATTTCCCTGGAAATTGTTGCCGACGTTCTGCAGCTGGCGGGTGACCTGGGCATCGAAGGCGAACTGGCCCGAAGGGTATCCGGGCTGCATGTAATCGAGGAAGAACTGGCGGAATTCGCCGCCGGCCTTGAGAGTGTGAGCACCGAGGAACTTCGAGTAGGACCCGGAGATCTGGTGGACACCTTCCTGGCGGTCCATGATGACCCAGCCTTCGGTGCCGATGTCGGTGTAGCCGCCGGGAGCGAACGTGGGGAAGACCAGCGCTCCATATTTCTGCGCGTTCTCCTTCATGTAGCCGGGCAGCCCGAGAGTAGTGAGATCGAAAGGCTCCATCGCATTGCGGAAGAAATCGGAGTAGACCAGACCGTACCGCAGTGTCCACAAGGAGGAAGCGCTCTGCGTTCGGGTGAAGTCCACGACGACCGAATGGGTCTTGGTTCCGCTTGGCCCGTTGTTGAAGGTGAAGGCGGGATTGCCGTCGCCGAACAGGTTGGCGGGCGTTCCAGCATTGCGCATGTGGCTGTAGCGGCCGGTGATGCGGTTCTTATCGCTGAAGTTGTGATCGCCCTTGAAGTCCATCTGGCGGCTGTCGCTTTTGTTGACGCCCTGGCCGAACCAGTTGTTGGCATTGGTGATCGGGTTGGTCACTTGGTTGGGCGCCGGAAAATAGCTAAGGGCCTTCAGGGCGACGGGATCGAAACGGGAAATGGGGATGCGGTTGTTCGCAAACGGGCGACGCTCCAACTGGCCGGCACCGTTGGTGAAGGTGTCGAACGGGTCGAAGACCTGGATGAGCTGGCCGTTGGACTGGAAGGTCTGGGAAAAATCGCCTTCGCGCTGCAGAAGGGTTGGAAACGTGCTAGTGGAAGAAGTGGGCTGCTTCTGGCCGGTCTGCTCATACGTGGCAAAGAAGAACGTCTTGTTCTTCTTGACCGGTCCACCGATGATTCCGCCGAACTGGTCGCGCCGGAAGTTGGGACGGGCGTTACCGGCGCGGTTGGCGAACCAGTCGTTGGCGTTGAGGTCGGAATGACGCAGGAAGTAGAAGCCGGTTCCGTGGAACTCGTTGGTTCCGGACTTGGTGACCATGTTGATGACAGCGCCGCCGGTCTGGCCATACTCGGCCGGGAAGAAGTTGGTCTGCATCTTGAACTCCTGCACGGCGTCGACCGAAGGAGTGTACTTCAGGTCGGTAATGCCGGAGTTCTGCTCAACGGTGGTGACGGTGACGCCGTCGACGAGAATGTCGGAGGTCGAGTTGCGGGAGCCATTGGCCACGAAGTTGGTGGTGTTGTCGCCACGGCGGCCGGCGGAGCCGACCACTCCGGGGGTCATATAGGTCAGCGTGAGAGCATTCCGGCCGATATTCGGGAGCGACAGGATGTACTTGTTGTCGACCACTTGGCCTAGGCTGGCGGTAGTGGTGTTGAGCAGCGGAGCGGACGACTCGACGCTGACAACCGAGGTGAGATCGCCGACGTCCAGTTTGACGTCGATAGTGGCCTGCTGCTGGACGACGAGGTCGAAAGCTTGAAGCGAATACTTCTTGAAGCCGCTGGCTTCCACCGTCATGGAATACGCACCGGGCGGCAGGGCAGTGAGGAAGTAGCGTCCTTCTTTATCGGTGACAGTGGCGTGGGGAACGTTCCGGGCGGCTTCCGTCACGACGATGTTGGCACCGGGGATGACCGCTCCGGAGTCGTCCGTTACGGTGCCGCGAAGAGCGGCGGTGAATGATTGTCCCCAGGCGCCAGTTGCCAGGAGCGCGGCAAACACAGCGCGTGCCAGCAGACGTTGCTGTTGCATGAAATTCCTCCAAAGCAGGCCCGACCGCGAGCGGTACACGGGCAACAGTTTTCTGCCGGGCAGCATATAGCGATGTCATTCCCGTTAAAAGCTCGGAACGGCTTCGTAACAGGCCATAACGTACGGTGTAACGGTGGGATATACTGCTCAAAAGGTTAGGGGAAGCGGCCGTGGGGAAAATTACAAGCCCAGAGCCTGTCGAGATTGAGAGTCACGTTTCTGAGATTCTGGAAAGTGCGGCATTTCGAGCAAGTGCCAGATCACAACAGTTTCTGCAGTATGTCGTCACCGAGACGATTGCCGGACGCGCCGATTCGTTGAAGGAGCGAGTGATCGGGGAGCGTGTTTTCGGCCGGCAGGCGGACTATGACACTGGCCAGGATTCGATCGTTCGCGTCAAGGCGAGTGAAGTTCGACGAAGGCTGTCGCAATACTACGAAAAGCATCCGGATGCTCCCTTGCGGATTGACATGGTCAGCGGGTCCTATGCGGTCCGTGTTCGCTATGCCGATGCTTCTGCCTCCCCGCCGGTCGGCAGCGTTCCGGTAACGGAGCCCAGCCGGCAAAAGCTTTGGTGGGTGGCCGGCACCGCCGCAGCCGCCGTCATCCTTCTGGCGATCAGCCTGCACCGCGCGCCCTCCCCACAAGCCGCTGCGTTGTTCGAGGAGTTTTGGAAGCCTTTCCTCTCTTCCACCGAGCCGCTGCTGCTTTGCCTGCCGGCGCCGGAAGCTTTCCGCATCTACGGCGCGGACAAAGAAAAGCTGGTGCATGCGCTGAAGCCGCGTCCACCGGGGTCCCCGGCGCCGGCGGTCACGACGACGTGGCAGGATGTGCGTATCGTTCCGGAGCAGAATCTGCTTTTGGGGGTTGGGGATGCCAAAGCTATGGCGATGCTGCAGACTTTCGCCACTATGCGGAACAAGGAAGTGAAGACGCGCCTGAGCGCGATGACCAGCTATGCCGATCTGAAAGCGGCTCCCAGCGTGGTGATCGGCGGCGAGACGAACCAATGGAGTAAGGATCTTGCCGAAGGGCACCGGTTTCAGTTCGTCAAGGAACACGGCCGGAATACGATCTGGGACCGTCATGACAACAAGGCGGTCTGTTCAAAACCCGCCAGTTGGGAAGCTCCATCCAAGCGAGACTGCGCGCTGGTGACTCGGCTGGGGAAGCCGACCACGGGGAGCGTGATCTTGCTGGCGGCTGGTTTGGACCATTACGGCACCTATGCGCTGGGGGATTTTCTGACAAATCCCCGCCTATTAGAGCCGGCATTACACTCAGCGGGAAAGGGATGGGAAAGCCAGAACCTCCAGATTTTGCTGGAAGTGGACAGAATGGGCGACGGAATCGGACCGCCACAAATTCTCGCCGTTCACACCTGGTGACTCCGGTCTTTTGCTCCTAAGGCCTTGAAGCCCCGTAGTGATTGATGTAAAGTGACAGTGCAACGGTCCCCTTTGGGACCCGTAGTTGATTGCAGTCCCGAAAGGAGTGTTCATGAAATTATTGATGAGTGCCGTCGCCACTGCGGCGCTGTTCTCTCTGAGCGCATTCGCTGAGAGCTGGACGGGGACCATTTCCGACGCCAAGTGCGGCAAAGCGCACGCGGACGCTTCGGAAAAGTCGATGAATTGCGTAAAAGGTTGTGTAAAGGGCGGCATGGCGCCGGTTTTTGTTGTCGGCGACCAGGTATTTAAAATCAAAAATGCCGACAAGGTTATGGATCACCTGGGCCACAAGGTGACGATCACGGGTAAGCTGGACGGCGATACCGTCGAGGTTGATTCCGTAAAGATGTAAGGATTGCGGCGGGGGCCGGCTCGGAAGAGCTTGCCCCTTCCCCCTACTGCAGTTTTCCCCTGCCTTCCACCGTCCAGCAGTCTTCCACCATTTCTCCTCTCGCTCCGTAAATCCGTTCGTGCAGATTCACAGCCACACAGACGTGGTTGGGAATAATTCGCAGCTTGTCACCGACCTTGAGTTGGCGGCCGGCGCGGGAGATGTCTATGAAGCCATGCTCTTCGTTCATCTTTGTGAAGACGGCCTCCGGCATTCCCACCACCTCGCCAAAACCTTCGCCGCCGGTCGCCAGGCGATCGGAAGAAAACGTCTTGGAGCCGCCATCGATGATGGCTTGGCCCGGTACGGCCACGGAGACGACGGTCACAAGAATGCTCGCCGCGCAATCGTCCCACGAGCAGGAGCCGATCGCCACGGAGTTCTTGTCATTGAAAATGTAGGTGCCGGGCCGGATCTCGTTCATGCCGCGAATTTCGTGGGAATGCTCCCAGGACGGCGTGGAACCGCCGGAGACGATGCGCGGCTCAAACCCGTGACTCCGCAAGTCCTGCATTGTTTGGCCGAGCAGCGCGGAGACCTCTTCGATCGTCCGGAGGCCTGACGCATCGAGGCTCTTGACATGGCCGGGATAGAAGGCAATTCCGTCCCAATCGAGGCCGGGCAATTGGTCAATCCCCTGAATCAGCGACAGCAGATCCGATCCGGGGCGGACGCCAACGCGCCCCAACCCGACGTCGATTTCGGCGAGAACGCCGATTTCCACTCCCGCGGCGGAGGCGGCAGCGGAAAGCTCGCGCGCCACTTCGAGTGAATCGAGCGACATCAGCACTCGGGTTTGCCGGGCTACCTCGATCAAGCGGGCCAACTTCTTCGAGCCGATCGTCGGAAACGCTACGAGAATTTCGCGCGGAGCGGCCGATAGCATCACTTCGGCCTCGCCGGGCTTGGCGACGGTGAGTCCCACGGCTCCGAGCGCCAGTTGGATACGTCCCAGCGCGGGAATCTTGTGAGTCTTGGTGTGAGGGCGGAGGCTGAGCCGATGCTCCCTCGCATAGTCCGCCATACGGCGAAGGTTGCGCTGCATCACGTCGGTGTCGATGACCAGCGCGGGAGTGTCCAGGTCGTAAAGATGCATGAAAGAGATTAGCGGATCCAACGGAGGTTCAACCGCCCGCCGGGCACTTTATAGTACAAGTCCAGATCCTTCAACTTCACCTTGCCTTCCAACAGAAAGTAGAGCTGTCCGCTGATCGGCTCGGTAATTTCCTTTTCCTGGAGGATTTTTTCTTTCAGCACAGCCAGAGCGGGGTCCACTTTGCCGTCGGATTCTTTTTCGGAAGCGTCGGCCGTGGTGGTGGTGGCCGTCGCGGATCCGATGGAGCCGCCGCCAGTAGGCAATCCCATGGGATAGCCGCCTCCCAGACCACCCATGGGCCGCCGGCGCTCTTGAGCCATGGGCCCGCCGGTACTTTGGCGCTGCGAGATGACCAGGGCACTGCTTCCGGCGATCTGTGTCGGCAAATATGGGGTCGACCGCTGACCGTCTTTGGCCGAAATCAGAACAAAGTTCTCCCGGTCGACCTTGACGGTCTGGCCATTCTTGGGAGAAACGGTGACGTCGACCACAATGAAACCTTCATCCAGTTCGTAACCGACGGCCTTCTTGATCTCTTCCCTGGTCATATAGGCCTGGGCGCGAATTTCGACGTTGTCATCGGAGACCTTGCCCGGGGTGAACGGCCGTTTGTCGCCCGCCAGCAGGCCAGTGGCAAGCGCCATGACGATGCAGATTCTCATGTTCTACCTCTTGCGGGCCGCAAACGATCGCGTCCCGGATGGCATTGCGTCTTCATTGTGACATGCCCGCATTCCGTATTTTGAGAAACCCGGGTTGCGTGGTGCCGTCTCAGGAACATATGGGATACTCCAAAAGAATGCGTCGGTGGCTTGTTTGCCTGGCGCTCGCTGTTGGAGCTCCGGGTGTCGTCTGCAGTCAGTCTTTGGTGGAACCTGAGAAATCAGAGAGTTCCGAAGTAATCACGCCTGTTCCCACGAAGGTCGATTCTTCCCGGTCGACGGTCAATTGGAACGGTCTGGTCTGGCAATCCTCTTTCTTTCTTGGTCTCCAGCATGGCTTTCGCCTGGCGACAGAAGCCGGCACTCGCGAGATGAAGGGTCCGTTTTTCCAGGGATATGCCAACTCACTGGGAAATATTCACGGCTGGAGCGACGGCGATCCCTTCTACGTGAACTATGTCGGCCATCCGTTGCAGGGCGCGGTTGGCGGGTTCATCTGGACTCGCAACGACAAACTGGCGCAGGGTGTTGAGTTCGGAAAGGACCGGCGCTACTGGAAGAGCCGGTTGCGCGCCGCGGCCTGGACGTTCGCCTATTCCGCGCAGTTCGAGCTTGGTCCGGTCAGCGAGGCGTCGATCGGATATATTCAGAACTCCTATCCGCAACAGGGGCTGGTCGATCTGGTCGTCACTCCCACAATCGGAATGGGTTGGCTGATTACGGAAGACGCTCTGGACCGATACCTGGTGATTCCGTTTGAGAACAAGTTCAGCAACCGGTATGCGCGAATCATGGTTCGCGCGTGGTTAAATCCCGCGCGAAGCTTTGCCAATGCGATGGCGTTCAAGCTGCCATGGCACCGGGACGACCGGCCGGGAGTGGGCCAATATACGGCCGCGCTCCGGCCAACGACGAAACCACCGCAGGAAACTCCCACGGAATATCCGCTGGTCGCGCCATTCGAGTTCACGATGAACGCCAATGGCCGGCTGTTCGCGGGAAGTTCGCAAAGCTGCGCCGGCGGCGGGGCGACTTCGGCGTTTCGCGTCGCGCCCGCATGGCAGATCGTTCTGGATGTGAACGGCTGCAATCTGCTTGGCATGGGAAATCCGAACCTGAGCGGCGATTACCTCTCCTACGTCATCGGACCCCGGTGGACGCCGATAGCGGCGAAGCGCTGGAGTCCCTACGCCGAGATCCTGGTCGGCGGCAACAAGATTACGAACGAGCTGGTAGACCCGGTGAAGCGCGCCGCTTTTGAAGCCGATGCGCACAATATGGAGGGCCGCCGTCCTCCGTCAGCCGAGTTTGCGGAATTCAAGGAAAAAAACGCCTTCATGATCAGCGCCGCAACGGGAGTGGATCTCAGGCTGACGCGCGCGCTCGCGCTGCGCGTGGCGAGTCTCGGCTATACGCATTCCTGGGTGGGCACAGTCAACGGCGTCAACTACTCGAACGGCTTGCAGTTCTCTTCCGGACTCGTGCTGCGCATGGGCACCTGGTAGTCGTTCGCGTCTCTCTCGTTACAATAAAGATTCACCGCATGATCCAGGACCTTATCCCGGAAGGGTTAACCTTCGACGATATTCTTCTACAGCCAGCACACAGCAGGGTGGTTCCCGCGGAAGCAGACACTCGAACCCGGTTTACGCGAAAGATTCAGTTGAACATTCCCATCGTCAGCTCGGCGATGGATACGGTCACCGAATCCCACCTTGCCATTGCCCTGGCGCAACAGGGCGGCATCGGCGTGATTCACCGCAATATGTCGATCGAGCGTCAAGCTGAGGAAGTCGATCGGGTGAAGCGCTCCGAATCGGGCATGATTGTCGACCCGGTGACAATGGAGCCGGAGCAGCCGATTCGCGACGCACTGGCGGTGATGTCCCGATTCCGTATTTCGGGTGTTCCAATCGTCAAAAACCACAAGCTGGTCGGAATTCTCACCAATCGCGACCTCCGCTTCGAGACCGACTTTGACCAGCCGATCGCCAACCGGATGACGAAAGAAAATCTCATCACGGTTCCAGTGGGCACGACGCTGGAAGAGGCTGAGCGGATCCTGCACAAGCATCGCGTGGAGAAGCTGCTGGTGGTCGATGCCGGCTACAACCTGAAGGGCTTGATCACCGTCAAAGACATTCAGAAAAAGCTCAAGTATCCGAATGCGGCAAAGGACGATCAGGGCCGTCTGCGCTGCGCGGCGGCCGTGGGAACTTCCAAAGACTTCCTGGAGCGCGCCCAAGAGCTGGTGAAGCGGAAGGTGGACGCTCTCTGCATCGATTCCGCGCATGGTCATGCCGAGCGCGTACTCGAAACAGTGCGAGCGATCAAGAAAGCGATACCGGATGTTCAATTGATTGCCGGCAACATCGCGACGTTCGACGCGGCGAGGGATTTGATCGATCTCGGCGTGGACGGAATCAAGGTGGGTATCGGGCCGGGATCGATCTGTACCACTCGCGTGGTTTCCGGAGCGGGTGTTCCCCAGATCACCGCGGTATCGGAGGCGGCGAAGGCCGCCCGGGCGGCGGGAGTCCCGCTGATTTCCGACGGAGGCGTGAAGTACTCCGGCGATATCACGAAGGCGATCGCCGTAGGCGCCGACACAGTGATGATCGGGTCTTTGCTGGCCGGTACGGACGAATCCCCAGGCGAAACGATCATCTACCAGGGTCGTACCTTCAAGAGCTATCGCGGCATGGGTTCGCTGGGTGCGATGTCGAGCGGTACTTCGTCCGATCGATACGCCCAGGAAGGCACTTCCGGCGGCAAGCTGGTTCCGGAAGGAATCGAGGGCCGAGTCCCCTCCAAGGGACCGCTCTCGGAGTGGGTGTTCCAACTGGTCGGCGGATTGAAAGCCGGAATGGGTTATTGCGGCGCGGGCACAATTAAAGAACTTCAGGAAAAATCGCGCTTCCTCAGGGTTACGTCGGCCGGGCTGCGCGAAAGCCATGTGCACGACGTTGTCGTTGTAAAAGAGGCTCCCAACTATCGTTTGGAGTAGTCTCCGGGACGATCCGTTACTACGGCGCCAAACTCGCCGTCGGCCACACGAACCTTCAAAAGCTCTCCTTCGGAAACATCCGCCGCCGAGCGCACGATGCCATGCGGCGATTCGAGGATGGCGTAGCCGCGTTCCAGCACGCGCAGCGGACTGAGATGGCGCACGGACGCCTCAAGCGATTCAACCCTTGGACGAAGGCGCGTCATGTACTTACGAATGGCGTGGAGAGCGGCGGTGTCCAAGCGCTCCAACCGAAGCTTGGCATCATGCAGCTTCCGGCGCACATCCTGGCGAGCCAAGCGGGCGTCCAGTTCGTCCAGGCGCTGGGATCGTTGATTGATCTGCCGGCGGACGATCACCTGCAACCGATCCTTTCCGCGCCGCTGCGAGCGCTCCCGGGCCGTCATCAGGATCAGCTGCATACCGCGGAGAAGATGACGGTGCGCCGTATCGAGCTTGTTCGCAACCTCCATCCAATGTTGCGTCACCATCTCGGCAGCGGCCGACGGCGTGGGCGCACGAAGGTCTGAGACGAAATCGGCAATCGTGAAATCGGTTTCGTGCCCGATGGCGGAAACCACCGGGATTATGCTGCCGGCGATCGCCCGGGCCACCCGCTCCTCATTGAAGGTCCACAGGTCCTCGAGCGACCCGCCTCCACGAGCCACAATGAGAACTTCCGCCCATCCGCCCGCGGCGAAATACCGGATTCCCCGGGTCACCTGTTCGGCAGAACCTTCGCCCTGCACGAGGGCGGGAAAAATCCGGACATGCAATCCGGAGTGGCGGCGGCGAAGGATCTTCACCAGATCGTGGACGGCCGCTCCCTGCGCCGAGGTGACAATACCGATCTTGTGGGGAAATCGCGGCAGGTCGCGCTTCCGCTCCGCGTCGAACAACCCCTCCGCCGAAAGTTTTTGCTTGAGCGCTTCGAAAGCCGCCTGGAGTGTTCCAACACCCCGCGCCTGGATCGTTTCAATGACGAGCTGATACTCGCCGCGAGCGGCATAGACTTCCACGCGCCCGCGAACCATCACGGCGAGGCCGTCCAGCGGTTTCACGCGGAGGCGCATCGCCTGCATGCGGAAACAGGCGCAGCGGATCTGAGCCCCGCCTTCTTTGAGATTGAAGTACCAATGACCGGCGGTGGAGAGCTTCGCGCCGGAGATCTCGCCCGTCACCCAAACGTCGGGGAAGACTTCCGACATCAAATCACTGATATGCTCCGTGAGTTCGCCGACGGTCAATTCCCGGCGGGCGGCGGGGTCCCAACTGAATCCGAGTTGATCCACTGTCTTCGAGACTACAAAATGTGGAAGGGGGCGAAGCGGCCATCGAACTACAAACCGGAAAAACGGCGAGCATTCCCACAGTGCCGGGTCCCCACAGCGGTAACGGCCAGAGTGACGCCCAGCGGGCGTTTGCGCGCGCGGCCCAGGCGGAGCTGATCGAAGGCAATGCCGTCCGATTGCTTAAGAACGCCGAAGAGAACTACCCCGCGTGGTTGCAAGCCATCCGGCAAGCGCAGCACCACATCCACTTTGAGAGCTACGCCCTCCACAACGACGAGATTGGCCAGGAATTCGCCGAAGCGCTCATCGCGAAAGCGCAGGCCGGCGTGGCAGTACGGGTGATCTACGACTGGTTTGGCGGACTGGGGAGCGCGTCTCCCGTGTTCTGGACCCGCCTTCGCGCCGGAGGTGTGGAAGTTCGCTGTTACAACCCGCCGGGCCTGGACAGTCCGTTCAGCTGGATTTCCCGGGACCACCGGAAAATGATCGAGGTGGATGGGGAGGTGGGATTCATCGCAGGGCTCTGCGTGGGAAAACCATGGGTCGGAAATCCGGAAAAAGGAATCGATCCATGGCGGGATACGGGAGTGGAGATCCGCGGCGAAGCCGTCGCTGAAATCGGCCAGGCGTTCGGCCAGGTTTGGGCGATGTTGGGAGATCCCCTGCCCCCGGTCCATTCTCCGGACCATTCGACGCCGGCGGGAGACACCAGGGTTCGCGTCGTCGCCACGATGCCGATGACGGCAGGAATCAGCCGGGTGGATGAGCTGGTCGCCGCGTTGGCGAAAGAAAGACTATGGCTGACGGACGCGTACTACGCGGGCATGACGTCGTACGTTCAAGCCCTGAGGTCGGCGGCCCGGGCCGGGGTGGATGTCCGGCTCCTGGTGCCCGGCGGTACGGATATCCCGCTGCTGCGGCCCATCTCGCGCGCCGGCTACCGGCCGCTGCTCGATGCCGGCATCCGTGTATTCGAATGGAATGGGTCCATGCTCCACGCCAAGACAGCCGTCGCTGACGGGAAGTGGGCGCGCGTAGGATCGTCGAATCTGAACGCCTGGAGCTGGTTCGGCAACTGCGAATTGGACCTCGTCGTGGAGGATGAAGGATTCGGCAAAGAGATGGAGGAGATGTACCTGGCGGACCTGCAGAATGCCACGGAAATCGTGCTGGACACAAATAACCGGGTGCGCGCCCCCAAACATCCTCGCCCGGTCGCCAGCACGGGCAGGGGAAGCGCCGGACGAGCCGTGTCCGGAGGGCTGAGAATCGGACGGGCGGTGGGCGCTGCGCTGACCAACAGCCGGCCGTTCGAGCCGGTCGAAGCTCGGATCCTGATGCTGACGGCCTTTCTTCTCTTTGGGTTGGCGGCTCTTTTCTGGTTCTACCCCGAAGCTTTGATGTATCTGGTGGTGGTCCCGATGGCATGGCTGGGTGCTTCTCTGTTGTACCGGGGAGCCAAGCTCTATCGGCGGCGATCGGGAAAGAAATCGAATAATCCAGATAAAGTCAATATAATCTGAAACATAGGGATAATTTCCATTGAAACCGGCCACGGCTTGAGCGCATCCAATAGAAGGTCGATCAATTGCTTAAGCTTGCACTTGGAATCTCTCTGGCGATCTTAATGACTCCTTTCTCCATCTCCCGATCCCGCCGAATTCCCGCGAACCCCGCGGTAGTGGCAACTCCGAGTTCTGTTACGGCAGTTTCGTTGAATATGGCGAAAGAAGCGACGGCGGCGACCGTGGTTTCGGCGATTGAGAATGCTCCACGGCTGCGCAGCAGCGATGTCTATCTGTTTCAAGAAGTGCGGCACCGTGACGGGGAACCCAGCGTGGCTCATGACGTGGCGGCCAAATTGGGCTACCAGGCGGCGTTTACAGCGGCTCCAGGATTTACCGACCAGGGTTTAGCGATCGTCAGCCGGTTCCCCATCTCAGATGTAAAGGTGAACGGCCTGAAGACCTGCGATTTGCGTTTCCGCTCCCGAAGCCGCTTCGCGATGGCGGCGACCGTCCAGACCCCCGCTGGAAACGTTCGCGTATGGAACGTACATCTGGATACGCGGATCAATGCCTCGGAGCGGCTTGCCCAGCTACAACCCGTGATCGACGAAGCGGCCTGCCAAGGAGGGCCGAAGCTGATTGCCGGAGATTTCAATACGAATGAGCTGTACTGGCTCGGCAATGTGTTTCCCCTGCCGATCGGCCCGGCACACGGGTCCCTGATTCGCGATTCGATGAAAATGGGGGGATTCAACACTCCTTTCCAGAGCCGGATCAATACTTTTCCGTTGTTACGGAGTCATCTGGACTGGATCTTCCTGAGCGAACTGGATCCGTTGGCCGCCAGCGTCGAGCCTGCGCCGTTTTCCGACCACAATGCCATCTGGGTACACGCCAAACTGTAAAGATTGCACGATTTCCTCAGCAATTGCGTCATAACCGATAGCGCTTCATGACGATACTAGCGGTATGCCTGCTGGCAGGCGAAATTGCGGTTTTGCAGAACGGCTTCGAACTCCGAGTAGATTCGCATGAACTGCGCGGCGAGGAAATTTCCCTGCGAATCGGCGCTGGGGAGACGGTGATGCCGAAATCTGCGATTCTCCGGTTTGAGGCGGTGCCCGAGGAACCCAAGCCGGTGCCGGCCGCGGCAATTGAAGCTGAACCCGCACCCCTGGAATTGACTCCGCAGGAATTGGTCCGGTCGGCCGCTTTGAAGCACGGCCTGCCTCCGGAATTCGTAGAGGCGGTCGCACGGCAGGAATCAGCCTTCGATCCGAAGGCAATTTCCCGCAAGGGCGCCGTGGGGCTGATGCAGTTGATGCCGGCGACAGCCAAAACGCTGGGAGTGGACCCCCACGATCCCGCGCAGAACTCAGAAGCGGGCGCACGGCTGCTGCGAGAGCTACTGCTGCAGTATCAAAACACCCCGGATCAGGTTCGACGCGCTTTGGCGGCGTATAACGCGGGAGCGGGAGCGGTCCAGAAATACAATGGCGTCCCGCCGTACCAGGAGACCGTCGATTACGTGGAGCGGGTTCTCCAGCACTACAAGCGCGCAAGCGCGACGGCCGCGCGCCAGTAGTCCGGGATTTCTTAACGCGCGAATCGGCGCACGCCGGCAAACGCCATGATTGCCAAACCGGCCAGCGCCCAGGTCGAGGGCTCCGGCACGGGGGCAAATTCGACAAATGGAACTTCCCAAGAGATGCTATCGGAATTGCTGCCGGCGGTGTGAGGACCGCTGGTCAAAGTGAAGTACGATGCTCCCGCGAAAGCGCCGCTGAGAAATTTAGCCGAGCTTTGTCCGGAGGGATACGCGGTCGTCAGGCTGCCCAGAAAGTTGTCCTCGGCGTCGAAAGCACTGATGAGCACCGGAGAGTCGGCGTCGCCGCCCGGATCGCCAAAAGCAAACGTAATCGCAGTAATCGGCTTCGAAAAGGTGAAGCGGAGCGGTGCGAAACCATTCGGCAAAAACTGATCCGTCTGAAGACCGGTTACGCTGCGCGTACCCATGCCGTCGATCAGAAAGCCAACGATCGACACATAGCCCGACGGGTAGCCTTCCGTCGAGATGGTCAATTGCAAGCCATTGTTGGTTACCGAATAGGGCGAGGGCAGAGCACCCGTTGCTTCGGTTTCAAAATCGAAGGTTGCTGTAGCCGCAAAACAAGAAACGGAAATTATTAACAACGAAAGGATCTTTAACATAGGCGGCTCCTTTTGAGTCGGTGGCGGGCGGAACAGGTCCATGGCTGCTCCGCCCTATCCTGACAATGAAAATTTATAGAACCTGTTCCGACCAGGACTCCAGAACGGCTTTCACCTTCTGGCAGAACTGATCGGCCAATGCACCGTCAATGAGCCGATGGTCAAATGTCAAAGCCAAGTACATCATTGAGCGGACGGCGATTGCATCGCCTTCCACGACCACCGGTTCTTTGGTGACGGCTCCGCAGCCGAGAATCGCCACCTGGGGTTGATTGATTACGGGAGTGGCAAACAAGCTGCCGAAGCTGCCGAAGTTCGTGATGGAGAAGGTTCCTCCGGAGACTTCATCCGGCTTCAGCTGTTTCGAACGGGCGCGAGCGGCCAAATCGGCGATCGAGCGGCCCAGCCCGGTGACATTCTTCTCGTCGGCATTCTTCACGACCGGGACGATCAGGCCGCCGTCGAGAGCGACCGCGATGCCGATGTTGATGTCGCCGTGATAGTGGACATTGGTTCCCACCATGGAGGAGTTGACGATCGGGAAAGCACGCAGCGCTTCCGCGGCCGCTCGAGTGACGAACGGCAGGAACGTCAGGGAGAAGCCGTAGCGGCTCTTGAAATCTTCCTTGGCGCGATCCCGGATTTTCGCCACCTTGCTCATGTCGACCCGGTGAACGGTGGTGACATGCGCGGAGGTGCGCTTGGACATGACCATGTGCTCGGCAATCTTCTGCCGCATGATCGACAACGGTTCGACTTTTTCCTTCGGAGCTTCGCCGCGAGCGATCGGCGCAGCGGGAGCCGTCGCGGACGGCGCGGGAGCGGCAGGTGCCGCGGGAGCGGGTGATGGCGCCGCCATCGTGCGTGCTCCCTGAGCGGCCATGTAGGCTTCGAGATCCTGTTTCGTGATGCGCCCGCCGGCTCCGGTTCCGCGAACCTGTCCCAGGTCGATGTTGTACTCGCGCGCCATCTTGCGGACCAGCGGCGACAGCGGACCGGACGTTTCGTCGCTTTCCTGGGCGAGCGCCGCGGCTTGCGGCGCGGGAGCCGGAACGGCGGGAGGAGGAGGCTGCGGAGCAGGAGCGGGAGCTGCTGCCGGCTGAGGGGCGGGCTTTGGCGGCTCCGGAGCGGGAGCGGGAGCGGGAGCCGCCGCGGGCTTCGGGGCTTCCTGCGCGGGAGCGGCTTCCGCTTGCGGGGCCGCGGGGGCGGCTGCTGCTCCTCCGCCTTCGTCGATCTTCGCCACCAGGGTCTTGATGGCCACGGTCTCGCCTTCGTTCACCAGCACTTCGGACAAGGTTCCGGCGGCCGGAGACGGAATCTCGGTGTCGACCTTGTCGGTGGAGATTTCAAACAACGGCTCGTCGCGCTCGACGCGGTCGCCGGGTTTCTTCAGCCACTTGGTCAGCGTGCCTTCTACGATGCTCTCGCCCATCTGGGGCATCACGACTTCAATCATGCGTTCCTCTCTTCTTTCCAGTACCCTATCGCACAACGCAGCCGGGATGCGCCGGCGTTGTGAGATTGCGAGCTTCCGGCATCGGCGTCACGGCGCTGTGCGCGAGAGCCGGTTGGTTCATTTGATATCCGAAAAACTCCCCAAACCGCCGGACAATCGAGTCCTGCACTTCTTCCCGCGACGCGGCGCTTCCCTGCTCCCGCATGGAGGTGACAGGAGCGGAAAGGCCGCACGGGACGATGTATCGGAAGTAGTTCAGATCGGTGGATACGTTCAAAGCAAAGCCGTGGGAGGTGACCCAGCGGCTGATATGAATCCCGACCGCGCAGATCTTTGCACCATTTACCCAAACTCCGCTGTTTAAGCTGGAGCGTTCTCCGGCGATGCCGAAGTCCTGCAGAGTGTCTATGACAATGGATTCGATCCCGCGGACGTAGGCGTGGACATCCCGCTTCCAGTCGTTCAGGTCGAGGATCGGATATCCCACAATCTGGCCGGGGCCGTGATAGGTCACGTCGCCGCCGCGGTCGGTTTCATGGAAAGCGATTCCGGAGCGTTCCAGAATCTCCGGAGAAGCCAGGACATTCGCGGCTTTCCCGTTGCGACCCATCGTCACAACGTGCGGATGCTCGACAAACAGCAGCTGGTCGCCGATCTCGCCGCGTTTGCGGAGATCGACGAGCTCCCGCTGCCTGCCGTAAGCTTCCTTCCAGCCGAGCCGGCCGAGATCCTGAACTTCGCAGGTCCGCATCAGAAATTGATCGCGAGTCCGTAGACCGAGTTGAATGCCTCTCCCAGAGCTTCGTACTGCGTCGGATGCGCGTGGATGGTCGACATCATCGTTTCGACCGTGGCTTCCGCCTCCATCGCCGCCACCGCTTCCGCAATCAGCTCATACGCATGGTGCCCAATAATGTGGACACCGAGAATCTCGCCAAACGTTTCGTCGGCGACGACTTTTACGAATCCTTCGTGGTGTCCCTCGATCGAAGCTTTGCTGTTGGCGAGGAAGGGGAACTTGCCGACCTTTACCTTGAATCCCTGGGCCTTGGCCTGCGCCTCGGTGAGTCCGACGCTGCCGATGCCCGGGGCGGTGTAAGTCGTGCCCGGAATGCGGCCCCGGTTGATCGGAGTGACCGGCTTTCCGGCAATGTGCGCTACGGCCACCATTCCTTCGGCGGTCGCGACGTGCGCCAATTGCGGAGTGCCGGCGACGATGTCGCCGATGGCGTAGACTCCCGGTTCGTCCGTCTGCTGCCAGGCGTCGGTCTTGATAAAGCCGCGGTCGGTCTGGATGCAGGTGTTCTCGAGCCCGATTTTCTCCGTCATCGGCTTCCGGCCGACGGCAACGAGGAGTTTTTCGTACTCCAGCTCTTCGACCTTGCCGCTCGCGAGGGTCACGCGGAACTTCACGCCATTACCAGTACGCTCAACACCTTCGACCTTGGCTCCGGTTTCGATGCGGATTCCGGCTTTCTTGAAGGCCTTCTCGAGTTCTTTGGAGACTTCTTCATCCTCGACGGGCACCAGCCGGGGCAGCATTTCCATGACGATGACTTCGCTGCCGAACCGGCGGAAGATGGAGGCGAATTCGACTCCCACGGCTCCCGCGCCGATGATCGCGATGGACTTCGGAATCTGCTGCAGATTCAGGATTTCGATGTTGGTCAGGATTCGGTCGTCCGGCTGAAGTCCCGGGAGCATCCGGGCCTCGGAACCGGTGGCGAGGATAATGTTCTTCGCTTCGACCGTCTTTTCCCCTTCGGGCGAGCTGACCTTGATCTTCCCGCCGCCTTGCAGAGTGGCAAAGCCCTTTATGACGTCGATTTTGTTCTTTTTCATCAACATTTCCACGCCCTTGGCGTGTTTGTCGACGATGCCCTGCTTGCGCTTGACGACAAAGGGGTAATCCAGTCGTGGATTGTCGACCGAAATGCCCTCCTCTGCCGGGTGCAGGAAGTAGTCCCAAACGTCGGCGGAGTGGAGAAGCGCCTTGGTGGGGATACAACCCACGTGGAGGCAAGTTCCGCCCAACTTCGGGTCTTTTTCGATGATTGCTGTCTTCAGTCCGTACTGACCGGCGCGGATGGCGGCGGAGTAGCCGCCCGGCCCGCTGCCGATGACGACTACGTCATAGGCCATAAACTCTCATCCTAACATTGAGATGCGGAAAAGCGGCTCTGAGTGGCATGGAGCGATTGTTGGGCTGCTCGAACCGGCATGCATTCGGGGATGATTTTGTGCGAACTTGCATGAACTGTCCCGCAGTCGAACATTGCCGTACTTCGACGAGATGCCAAGTGACGTGAGATCAAGCGCACTGCCGGCAGGAATAGGGCGGAGCTTAGCGGCGAAAACTCACGCGGCCGGGGGTGTCGACACGAATGCTCCACAGTGTTCCACCGGCCGTGATGTAGAGCGTCCGCAGGTCGGCATCGCCAAACGCACAGTTGGTGACTTCATCCACGGGAATCGGGATCGTTTCGAGCAGCTTTCCCTCGGGCGAGAAGACGTACACTCCACCTTTGTATTTGTCCGTTTCGAAGGGAGGAGCCGCCTTTGTGCGGCCGGCGGCGACGAAAAGCCGTCCCTTCTCATCCATCTTGAAGCCGTCCGGACCGCGGCCGTCCTGCCAATCGAAGATCACCTTACGGCTTTTCAGGTCGACACTGCCTTCGGCGTTCAGGCGAAAGCTGACGAGCTTCCGGGAACCTCCCGCGTTGTTGTTATTGTTGTCCGCGACGTAGAGAGTTTTGTCGTCCGGCGAAACCAGGATGCCGTTGGGCCGTTCCATCTCGCGCCCGATCACGCGAGTCACCTTTCCCGGAGCATCGATCCGGTAGACGCCTTCCACAAGCTGTCCCGTGCTATCGCGCATTTCCATGTCATCGCGCTTGCCATACCGGGGGTCGGTGAAATAGATCCGGCCTTTGGAATCGATGGTGAGATCGTTGGGCTGGTTGAAGCGGTGACCTTCATATTGGTCGGCCAGAACCGTGATCCTCCCGCCGGCTTCGGTGCGGGTGACCCGGCGCGAATTCGCTTCGCAAGCGATCAGGCGTCCTTGAAGATCGAACAGGAGACCATTCGCTCCGCCGGAGGGCTCGCGGAAGATCTGGATGGAGCCGTCCTTGGCCCGTTTGGTAATTCGATTCTGACCGGTGAAGAGCAATTCTCCCTGCGGCGTCCAGGCAGGACCTTCGCCGGCACCCACGGATCCGAGATTCGCCGGTTTCGCGCCGGGTGCGATGGGGGAATCGGCACTGAACAAGAGACTGACCAGCAAGGCGAGTGTCATATCCCACATGGTATGCAAACGAAACCGCTTACCATGCCCGCGAAAAAAAATCGGTCCAGGCTTATGGGCGGAGCTATTTGTCATCCGCAGCGCCAGTGCTACAAAGGCTTGGCGATGCGCCCGACGTCTGTACGCATGAAGTCGTCGCCCTGGAAGAGCAACGGCAAACGCCGCCCGCGAGCAAGGCTATACGCTGGGCAATCACAGATATTCAGCCCGGCAGAGTGGATTCCTTTTCCATACCGCTGGTAAGTTGCGGCTGCTTCCGTCGCTTCCTCGTATCCAAAAGGAACGATCTCAATCCGGAGCGTCTGCAGTAGCTCCCAGAGAGCCGCAACATCGTCAGGCTTTTTACGACGCGCGAAGACGACAACGGCAGCTTCATACGCGCTCACAGCCGACATGAGGCGCGTCGGAGCTTCCCGAATCGCCGTCAAGAACTCATCGCGCGCATTTTCCTCCCAAAGGACTGCCAGGACCGCTGATGTGTCGATGACCATTACCGGGGCAGGCCTCGCTCATCATAAAGTTCATCCGTGACGGATCGAACACTCTCGATTTCCGGACCGCTGTCGAATCGAGCAAGAATCGCTCGGACTTTCCCCATGTCGATTTCAGTGGGTTTGCGCTTCAGTGTTTCTCTTTCATGCCTCAGCGCATCCACGACGACTCGCGTCAGGCTCTTGCCCGTGTGGCGCGCGATCTCGGAGGCTAATTCATACGCTTCCGGATCCTTAATGTTGAGGGGTGTCGGCATGATCCTCCAGTTTCCTCCATATTACTCCTGCATGGCGGAACGGCCGCAGGCTTAGTCCCTTCCGAGATGTGCGGCTCATAAGCCGGATACGCCGCGCCGCCCACTCCGTAGCGGTAGGCGAGCGGGGGATAGATGCCCTCAATTTCCACCGCCGCGCGTAGACAGGGCGGCATGGCCAGGATGAAAACCGTTGCCGTCCAGATCGCCAAGTTTGACTCGACGCCTTAGATATCCTCGATCTTCTTGATGGAGTCCATTCGTCCGCCATCGCCCGAACGGGGGATCAGAACGTCCTTATAGTCCGCCCAGTTGGCGACAACCAGAACGATGCCAAAAATGAGAGTTCCCAGCGCGAAGGCGGTCACTCCGCCGATCGCGACCCAGTGCATCCAGGATTTCGGCGCGTCGGGCTCGAAGAATGCTTTGGCGAATTCGCCACCGAAATTCATTCCGAAAAATCCGGTTAAGACGGCGCCGGCGCCCAGGATCATGCTGAGCATCGCCAGCCGGTTGACCGCCTGTGTACTGCGAGCCTGGTAGTACTGCGTCAGGACGGTATGCATTCGTTCAATCTCGCGCTCGGTGTGGCGGAGCATCGGGATGATGTGCAGGGCTTCGCTCTGCATGTTGAAGTGCTGGCTTTCTTCGTCTTTGTTGGCGAGTTCGTCGAAATGCCAGTAATTCGAAAAATTCAAGAATTCGCTGCGAAGGGCGTCCGTCAGACGCAGTGTCGAGGGGGCCAGGCGCTCATCCTCAAAGTCGCGGTGCAGGCG
>CAZETQ010000023.1:50615-69467 GCA_964515165.1 uncultured Solibacteraceae bacterium
TCAGACGCAGTGTCGAGGGGGCCAGGCGCTCATCCTCAAAGTCGCGGTGCAGGCGCCGGGAGACCAATGCCACGCGCTCCGCAAAGTCCAGCAAGGTTGCGCGATAGAACAGCGCAATGATCGTCATCAGGAAATACCGCGAGTCGAACATCCGATGGATCAGAAATCCTTCAAGCAGCTGATGATCGTCGCAGTCTGACTCTCCGAAGGCGAGCGTCAGGCTGGAGTAGCTGGTAAAGCCATAGAACGTTCCCTGGTGCGCCCAGCGCCAGTAGAGCTGCTTCTGCATCTCCTCCCGGATGAACGACGGGTTGTAGCGGTAGCCCTCCGCCCACTGATCGATATACAGGGCGCGGCTGACGAATTGAAGGTGTTCATCAGACCCATTCCAATTTGCGGGAACCGACTTTGGGTTGATCGTCATGTAGGAGTAGACAATCATCCGCTCGTCGAGAACAGGCTCGTACTCCTGCATCGGGTAGTCGAGAAAGAACAGGAGCGACGTCACCAGCGCGGAGAGCGGAGGCTGAAACGCGCGGATCTGGCAGGTTTGGAACGTCTCCTCTACCAGGAGCTGCGTTTCACCCTCATGCTCCAGCGTCAGCCGTGTCATGTTGGGGACTCGTCCTTCGCGCCGCTGTCGTCCGCTGGAAGGGTAGATCTTCCGCATCATTTCGTTGATCCAAAGCGCGTCGCGCGCACGGATCCCCACGCTTTCCACGCCGATGGCGAGGATTCCGATACCGTTGGCAAACAGGTACAGCTTGAGGGAGGTGACGTCTACCGCTGCCGAGCGTCCACGGCTGTCTTCGGCGTAGAGCGTCAACCGGGCATCCGCAGGAACGCCGATTTCATATTTGCGGAGCAGGCTTTCCTGTTCGCCGGGAATCCGCCCCACGGTTCCGGTGTCGAAATAGATGCGCCGGACGAACGGGTGGAAGAACACCATATCCTGATAAGCGCGAGAGTCGGCATCGAAACGCTGGTGCGCTGCCCGTTTCCAGGAGCCGAGGCGCCGCGCGATTTCATTCGAGCCCTCGTGGGCTTTCAGCCAGTCGTCGAGACCTTCAATCCAGCGCCGGTTCTTCCAGATGCCGCCATGGTGTTCCAGCACCGCTTCCCGGTCGATGGAGAACGGGAAAAGGAAGTATGTATGCAGGTGCGAAACGGCTGGCTCCATCCCTTGGTGATTATAGATAGTCAGGGATGAGCCGCCGCGTTTGCAGATTAAGAGGACCTATTCCAAACGTTCACAGAACCGTTCCAGCCGGGACAACCGGTCGTGGAACCGTTCCTCCGCGCGTTGCAGGCGTTCGCCGATTCGCGTACCGGCGGCGTAGAACCTGTCACCTATGCGGTCCAAGCGGTCTTCGAGTCGCTCGCCCAAAAGCACCACTTTGGTTTCGACGCGGTCCTGCAGGCGACCGACGCGCTCGAAAACCCGTTCGCCCAGCGTGCCATTCCATGTCAATCCGAGCAGAATCAGCCCCAGCACCATCAGGATGTCCTTGCTCATTTCAGGTTCGTTATAGCATTTTCAGCGGAAAGAGGATAGCCCCGCGCTATCATGACGATACTCATGAGACGGCGTGAATTTCTTTCGACGGTTGCAGCCTCTTCCGCGGCATTTGCACTTCCTCCCGATGGGACGGCGACGTCGTTATTCGATGGAAAATCACTCGCCGGCTGGCAGGTCATCGACGGTCCGGAATCGGCGTTTTATGTAGACAACGGCGCGATCGTCATCCATCCCGGATCGGGCTTTCCCGCCTGGCTGCGTACCACGCGCGAGTTTGAAAATTTCGATTTCAGCTGCGAAGTTTTCATCCAAGGCTGGGCTAATTCGGGTATTTTCTTTTGCGCCCCGCTGCATGGACGCCCCACGGAAGTCGGTTTCAAACTCAACCTGTTCCAGAAGCAGGACGACTCTCCGCTGAAGGAGTCCATCGGTGCCATCTTCCCGGTTGTTGCTCCCAAGCTGGTCAACGTGAAAAGCAAGGGGGAGTGGAACTCGGTTCGCATCCAGATGGATTGGCCTTCACTGAAGGTTTGGATGAACAACGCGTTGGTGCAGGATCTCGACTGCTCCGCCAATCCGGAGCTCCGGTATCGGCGCCGGAGCGGCTTTATCGGGATCGAATCGCTCAGCTACCCGCTTCGCTTCCGGAACTTGCAGATCAAAGAGCTGCCTTCGAAGGAGAAGTGGACGACGTTGTACAACGGTCCTGCCGACATGGAGCGTTGGGAGTTGATCCAGAAGCCCAAATACGAGGCTCTGGGTGAAGTGCTGCGCGGGGACGGATTGGGGTATCTCGCCACGAAGAAGAGCTACCAGAATTTTGAATTCGACTGTTACGTTCGAGCTTCTTACCACTCCAACGGAGGGATCATTTTTCGCGCGGCCAGCGAAAAGACGGACGAACACTACGAGATTCAGCTTCATGACGTGGAAGGGGCGGTCTATCCGACGGGCTCGCTGTATCACTACGCCCGTTGCAATCCGTACCCGCGGATTACCGCCGAACAGTGGTACCCGTTCTATCTGCGCGCGGAAGGAAGCCGCTGCATCGTCAGGATCAATGGCGACACGGTCGTCGATCATGACAAGCTGGAGCGTCTGGCGGCCGGCAAAATTATGCTGCAGGCGCACCAGTTGGGGAAGTGGATCGAATACAAGCGAATCCGGGTTCGGGAACTATGAACAATACGATGCCCGCGCTGGTGAAGTCAGCGCCCGGGCGTGGGATGGATCTGCGCGAAATTGGTGTTCCGGAATGCGGCCGGGACGATGTCCTGATTCGCGTGCGCAAGACGGGAGTCTGCGGCACCGACGTTCATATTTACCAATGGGACACCTGGGCGGAGCGCCGCGTGCATCCTCCGTTCACCGTAGGGCATGAGTTCATGGGAGAGATTGCCGATGTCGGCCGCGGTACGCAGGGGTTTCAACTGGGCGAATTTGTTTCCGGCGAGGGTCATGTCACCTGCGGCCACTGCTACTACTGCCGCACGGGCCAGGGCCACATCTGCCAGGACGTGAAGATCATCGGCGTCGATCGGGATGGCTGCTTCGCTCATTACCTCGCCCTGCCGGCCTCCAATGTCTGGCGAGTCAAGCCCGGAGTACCTCACGAAGCGGCGGCCATTTATGATCCTTACGGCAACGCCATGCACACGGTGATGGCGCAGGCTGTGGCGGGAAAAACGGTTTGCATCGTCGGAGCGGGAGCCATCGGCTTGATGGCGATCAAGATCGCCGTGGCAGCCGGAGCGCTGGAAGTGCTTGCCGTCGAACCGGCTGTGCATAAGCGGGTCCTCGCTCGGGAATGTGGAGCGTCGCATGTGTTTGATCCGGCACAGAGCGATTTTCTCCCCGAGTTTCTGGCTGCTACTCCGGAAGGGGTCGGCTGCGATGTTGTGCTGGAGATGTCCGGCTCTCCCGCGGGCGTGCGAAGTGCATTCGAATTGGTTCGGGCGGGCGGCGAAGTGGCGCTGCTCGGCATTCCCTCAAAAGACGTCGGGCTGAACCTGGCAGAAGCCATCATTTTCAAAGCGGTGACCGTCCGCGGAATTAACGGCAGGCGGATGTTCGAGACGTGGTATCAGTGCGAGCGATTCCTGCTGGATCATAAGCTGGATATTCGGCCGCTGATTACTCATCAGCTTCCGTACAAGGACTATCAACACGCCTTCGATCTGCTGGAGCGCGGCGAAGCCGTCAAAGTGATCCTGAACTGGGACTGAGTTGTGGCAAATCCTGTCGCTTATCTCAGCGACGAGCTGCAGAAGATCAAGGACTCCGGTGGTTACTTCCGGCTGCGCGAGCTGGAGTCGCCATGTGAGGCGATATCCCGCTTCGATGGCCGGGAAGTCATCAATCTGGCGTCGAACAACTACCTGGGACTAGCGAACGATCCTCGCCTGGTGGAAGCCTCCATCGCCGCGACACGCAAATATGGAGCGGGTTCCGGCGCCGTTCGCACGATTTCCGGCACGATGGATCTCCACATGGAGCTGGAACGCAAGATCGCCGCGTTCAAGAACGTCGAAGCCTGTGTCGTCTTTCAGAGCGGCTTTACCGCGAATGCCGGAACTGTTTCGGCGATCCTCACACCCGACGATCACATCATTTCAGACGAGCTGAACCACGCCTCGATCATCGACGGCTGCCGGCTCTCTCGCGCCAAGATTCACGTCTTTCCGCACAAGAACGTCGCAGTTGCCGAAGAGAAGCTGGCGGCGGTAGCGGACTTTCCGGGCCGGAAACTGCTGATCAGCGACGGAGTGTTTTCGATGGACGGCGACATCGGACCGCTGCCGGAGCTGGTCGCCCTAGCCGAGAAGTATGGGGCCATTATGATGGTCGATGACGCCCACTCCTCCGGAGTTCTGGGACGCAACGGCCGCGGGACGATCGATCACTTCGGGCTGCATGGCCGTGTTCATGTCCAGGTGGGCACTCTGTCGAAGGCTATTGGTTGTCTGGGCGGCTACGTCTGCGGAAGCCGCGACCTGATCGAGTTTCTCTACCATCGAGGACGGCCCTTTCTTTTCTCCACTTCGCATCCTCCGGGAGTAGCGGCAGCCTGTCTTGCGGCATTTCGCATTCTGGAAGAAGAACCTCAGCGTGTCGAGCGTCTCTGGTCGAACACCCGCTACTTTAAGAAGCAACTGGTGGAAGGCGGGCTGAATACCGGGATGAGTGAAACTCCCATTGTCCCGGTAATGGTGGGCGAGGCGGCCGAAGCTCACGATTATTCACGCCGGCTGTTTGAAGGTGGCCTGCTCGCCACTGGTATCGGATTTCCTACCGTGCCGAAAGGCAAGGCGCGAGTCCGGACGATCGTCACCAGCGAGCATACCCAGGATCACCTGGACCAGGCCGCGAAACTCTTGATCGAAACAGCGAAAGCGATGGGATTCGCCCGGTAGCGGCTTACTCAACGCTCGGTTTTGCCGCGTCTTTGCCCGGATCTGCCGGCGCTGCCTTCGGCTTGGGGACCTTCGGCGGGGGAGCCTGCTCGTGAAGAAAATCGTGGTCGTGATAGCAGCTACGGCAGCGAACACGCGCGGGCTTTTCATCCACCAGAGCCACGATAGCGTGCGTGTTTACGCGCTTGCACTTGATGCAGTAATCGTCGATGTCGTCGCCAAGGCGTAGCCCGTTGAGCATGCGGAGTGTCTAAGGAGCAAGGATATCATCGCACTATGGCCGCACAGATGCGAGCAGGACGGTGGCTGATCGGAATCGTGGCAATTGGAGTGCTCGCGGCCGCTGTGGTCCAGGGGGTTCACTACTATCGTTCCCGTCAGGCGCCACCACCGCCGCCGCCGGAGAAGCAGGCGGTACCGCCGGATTCGTTGACGCTGTCGGGAAAAGTGCGAGCTCGCCACGTTGTGCCAGTAGCCGCGATGCTGGACGGCACGCTGGAAGATCTGCAAGTGATCGACGGTCAGGAAGTTGCGGAAGGGCAGCTTCTGGCGCGGATCCGGAATACCGGCCTGGAACTGGAAGAAGAGGAAAAGAAGCAGGAGGTCGAGCGGCTTCAGGAACGGATCAATTCACTGGAGAGCCAGCTGATTGCAGGCCGCCTGGAAGCGTCCAGGGCGGAAGCGGACTCTACGAGGGCCCAGGCTCAGTTTTCCCTCGTGGAGAAGAACTACCAACGCCAGAAAATGCTGCTGGCCGAGGGAGCCGTCGCCAGGCTGGCGTTCGAAAAAACCGAAAAGGAATACCAGACGCTGAAGACGGAGCTGGACGCCGTCACCGAGATTTTCCGGCAGGCACAAGCGAAGGTGGAGATCGGGACCAAAAACCTGGAGGAAGTACGCAAACAACTGGCTGCGCGCACCGAAGAGTTGGAAGATGCGAAAGCCCAGATGCTGGCGGCGGAAATTCACGCGCCAGTCGATGGAGTGCTGATCGGCCACCGGGCGGAGCCAGGCGGAAGGGTCACCCACGACATGAAAAATCTCTTCGAAATCGCCGTGAGTCTCAGCGCCCTTGAGTTTGTCGCCGATCGTCTTCCCGAGCACTCCGGTCTGCTGAAACCAGGACAAACCGCGGCGATTGTCATTCCTGAGGCCGGTGGGGATGCGCTTCCCGGAGTGATTCGAAATATAGATGAGCGTCAAATCATCCTGGATTTCGATTCACCCAATCCCGCGGTAAAGCCCGGTCTGACGGCGCAGGCGCGAGTACAGCTGGAAACGTCTACTTCGCCGCGCTAGGTCCGATCTTCGCTCGAATCGCGCCAACATTCTTGGCGGCATTCGCTTGATAAGGGCTCTTGATGGCTGCCGACTGCTGGCTGAACCGCAAAGCCTCTTGCAGCCGCTTGTTGTCCCGGGCCGCTTCGCCCATCTTGAAATTCACGAAGCCCAGCTGGTACAGCGCGCCGCCCTTCATTGCGTCGTCGGTGAGAGCCGGCAGCGCTTCGCGCAGTGCTTTATCGGCGAGGGAAAGCTTGTTCTGTTGCGCATAGATCATGCCGCTGATCCAATTCCCGGCTCCGAGGATCGTCGTCTTGCGTTTGGTCCAGTCCTCATCGCTCAGCGTAGAAGGCTTCGGCTTGCTCCCCATGACTTCGACGAGTTTTGTGGCATAGGTCAATGCCTTCTCGTTGTTCTTCTTTGTCATGTAGTGATTGGACGCAACCAGAAGCATTTCCTCATTGGAAGGATCCCGGGCCAGCATTCTCTCCGCCAGCTCGACCGCCGGATCGGTTTGTCCTGCCCGTTGAAGCGCAACGAAAGCTGCATTTCCAGCCTGCGAAAGGTATTGGCTTGCCGGATTCAGCTTTTCCAGAGCGTTGACGGCATCCAGACTCTCCGCTGCGCTCTTGGCGGCGGCCGCCTGATTCAACAGCGAATATTCGGCATACTGCTGAACCTGCCTTACGTAGGTTTGATGGCTTTCCCATTCCTTGGCCTCTTCGGCATCGTTGGGCTTCGGTGCGCTTTCCTGCTTTTTGGCAATGTCCCAAGTGGTCTTTGCCCATTTGGGCACTTCGGAAGCATTCGGAGTCTTCTCGTAACCTTTCAGCACCGCGAGAGGGCCCTCTAAATCATCGGGGTGCAGTGTCAGGAGCGAACTGGCGGCCTGGCCAGCCTTTTCCAGGTTATTTGCCGCAACGTATGCCGGAATGAGCTGAGCATACACCCACGAGGCGCCCTCGCTTTTGGGAAATTCTGTCACAAACTTTTCCATCAACTCCAGCTTCTTCGCCGGATCGGACTGTTGCCCGATCGCCTGCAGCTGGGCTCCGTCCGGAGTTTCCGCGTTGATGGTGATGGCGTAGCGTTGCGCCCAGGCGCTTCCCCACAGCAGCATTACCGCCACCAGCCTGCCATTTCGTGTCATGTCGATGCCTCCCCGTCCGCGGTGTATTATATTCAAGCCGAAATGCTCTGAATAGCTTTTTTTCTTTGAACCGGAACACAACGAAAAATTCAGGCTGCCGTTCTCTATCTGCTGTAATTGAAAGCGCGTACTCCGCCCGCTCGGGGAAAGCGAACGAATGATTCTTCCGACAACATATGAAATGACGCTGCTGATCAGCGTTCTCTCGATGATTTGCTGGGGCAGTTGGGCGAACACTCTCAAACTCGCCCAGCCGAAATGGCGATTCGAGCTTTATTATTTCGACTTCGCCTTCGGTCTGTTGGTTACGGCCGTCGTTGCCGCCTTCACCTTTGGCTCTATGGGTGACGAATTGACCTTCGGCGATAACGTAATGATCGCCGGAAAACGCCCTATGATCTGGGCAATAGCCGCTGGTGCGGTTTTCAATCTCGCCAATCTTCTTCTGGTTGCCGCAATTTCCATCGCAGGTATGTCGGTGGCTTTTCCGATCGGTATTGGACTTGCGCTGGTGGTGGGAACCGCCGGCAATTACATGATGGAAAAAACCGGAAATCCAATGTTCATATTTGGCGGAATCGCGTTGATTTTGATCGCGATCGTTCTTGACGCCATGGCTTATTCTTCTCGAGTCTCGGCGCAACAGCCACCACCGGCGCCACCCGATCCGCGCGGGCGCCGCTCCCCGCGCAAGGGCTCCGGACCACTGAAGGCCATCCTTCTGAGCGTGGTGGGAGGCATTCTGATGGGCAGCTTCTATCCGCTGGTCCTCAAAGCGCGCGCCGTCCACACCGAAATGGGCCTTGGGCCGTACGCCATCGCCGTATTCTTCGCGGTGGGAGTTTTCTTCTCCACCTTCGTTTACAACCTCTACTTCATCAATCTGCCGGTACAAGGCGAGGCTGTCCAAATCAGCCAATATTTCAAGGGCACCCCCTGGCATCATTTATTGGGATTCCTGGGCGGAGTTATTTGGTGCGTAGGAGCGGTTGCAAACTTCGCCGCTGCCGCCGCTACTGGCAAGGCGCTCATTGGTCCGGCGGTGAGCTATGCGCTGGGTCAAGGCGCCACGATGATCAGCGCAGCCTGGGGACTCCTGGTTTGGAAGGAATTCAAGGGCGCCGGAAGCAAAAGCATGATGCTGTTGGCGCTTATGTTTGTGTTCTTCCTCGCCGGGCTGGCGATGCTAGCCCTTGCCCCGCGCTTTACCACCGGAGGTTAACCCGCAAGAACAGCGACGGCCGCATCCGGATCGGTGGTGGAACCCTGCGCCAAAGTAGCGGTTCCGCCGCCGCGTTGGACCAGCGGCTTGATCGCCGCGCCTGCGTTCCAGCCTGAATCGCTCGATACAGCCAGCAGCAATCCAGAGGGTGTCGCGGCGATGTACACCGCTCGCGAGCCTTGGGTGAAAGCCTGCGCTTCCGCTCGAATGGCTTCGTCGATCTCCGCTACTCTGCGAACTGCACGGCGCAATCCGTCAGGCGATGGCTCCGTCTGCTGGTACAGCTCCCTGCCCCGGTAGTTCGCCAATTCTGCCGCGAGCTTTGCGCGCTCCTTCTGCAGCTGCCCGATCTTCGCGGAAAAGCCCGCCGCCTGTTCCCGCAGAGTTTTCGATTCCTGCCGCGCCAGGCTGACGGCTCGCTTTCCGCAGACGAACTTCACTCTCGTGGACTGGCGCACTTTTTCCGTTCCCAGCAGGCGGAGGGAGCCGATTTCGCCAGTTGAGGCGACGTGCGTTCCGCCGCACGCGCTGCGATCCAGGCCTTCGATGGTGACGATACGCAGCGTGCCGGAGCGATCGGAAGCTTTGCGCAAACCGGTCACGCTGCCGGCGTTTTCCAACGTGACCGACACCCGATGATTTTGAACGATCTCCTCATTGGCGGCGTCTTCGATCGATTCCAGCAGGGCCGCATCGACCGCCGCAGCATCCAGATCGATGGTCGAAACCTCGGAGCCGAGATGAAAACTCAGGGTGGCGACTCCGGCCTTCTCGGCGAACACCGCAGAGAGGAGATGTTGTCCGGTGTGCTGCTGCATGTGGTCAAAACGTCTCGTCCAGTCGATTGTCCCGGCCACCGCGGCAGTGTTGATTGAATCGTCCAGCACATGAGCGATCTCATCGCCTTCGTCGATCACATCGATGACACGCCGTCCGCCGAGTTCTCCGGTATCGAAAGGCTGTCCGCCGGACGAAGGATAGAACGCCGTCCGGTTCAGATACACGCGACGGCCGTCCTCGGCGGTACGAATGACTTCGGCGTCAAATTGCGTCAGATAGGGATCGTGATAATACAGCCGCTCCGTGCTCACAGAGGGCTACACCCAATCCAGGGCTCCGCGGCGATAGGCCCAGACATAGCCGACGACGAGGATGGCCAGGAAGACACCTGCTTCCGCCAGGCCAAACCAGCCCAATTGCTGGTAGCGAACCGCCCAAGGATAGAAGAAGATCGTTTCGACGTCGAAGATCACAAAGAGGATCGCGACGATGTAAAACCGGACGGTATACCTTCCGCGCGATGTGCCTTCGGCGGGAATTCCGCACTCGTAGGCTTCACCTTTCACGCCTCCAGGATTCGAGGGACGAATCAACCGCGCAGCCAGAAGGGTGACCACCGGAAATGCGATGGAAGCGATCAGAAACAGGAATATCGGCAGGTAGCCTTGCGGCATGATTCCAGGTTAGCATTCGGCCGGATTTTTCATCGTACGGGTATGAGACATTGGTGTGCATGGCCCCTCGCATGGCTGTGCTGGTGGCGCTGATCGCCGTTGCTCTCTTCCTGGTAATAACGGCAAGAACGCCACGTGCGGTCGAGGCCCAAGTCTCCACTCCGAAAGTCACATCCACCGCGGCTGTGGCTGCTCCCGCTCCGATGTTCAGTCCCTGGTACGGAGAAGCGCTCCGGAACATTCTGCTGCTGGAAGAAACAGACGTCGCTAAGCTGGAACAGCAATTGGCGGCCAATCCGGAGGATTTTCCGGCCCGGTTGAAATTGCTGGCCTACCATCGGCGTGGAGATCGCATCGCTTACCCGGAAGACCGGGCGAAGCGGATCGAACATGTGTTGTGGCTGATCGAGCACCATCCGGAGTCCGAACTGCTGCATTCGCCAGTGTCGCGGTTTAGCCCGGGCGAACTCCCACCCGCCACCTATCGCCGGATGGTTGAGCTATGGGACGCCGCCGTGAAGGCTCACCCCAACGATGCAGCGGTGCAGCGAAACGCAGCCTCGTTCTTTGAAGAACTGGATCCCGATCGTTATCTCCGGTACGCGGAAGCAACTGCGGCGGCCGATCCCAATGACGCCAGGGCGATCCGAGGATTGGCGCATCAATATGCCATGGCTCTGCTCGAAAACGGGCCTTCGGCCTCCCATGCCGAAGCGGCGCTGGAGTCGTCGAAGAATGTCTGGATTTTAGGCAACACGGCGTACGAGCTGCAGAGCCATTACAATACCTCGCTCCAGGCGGGGAGGCCGAACGCTCGCGCCGCTGCCTTGGCCGAACGGTACTTCTTACGTGCTCTCGCGCTCAATCCCACGTTGGAACGAAAAGCGATCCTGCCCCAGATCGATTTGCACGCCATCGCGGAGGCACAACAGGCGGCGCAACAATCGCAGCGGGAATGGGCGGCGAAAGCCGAAGAAGCGGCGACCAAAATCCGGCGTCTCCCCATCGACGCATTTCCCGAGCTTCCGGCAGTCGTCGCCAAAGTCCTGAAAGAGAAAAATTGCACCGTGCCGCAACCGGCGGTCGCCGGCGGCCCGCAGAATGTGATTCGCGGCGAGTTCCTGGCTAAGGGAGAGACCGGTTGGGCGATGCTGTGTTCCGTCAGCCAGTCTACAAGCCTGCTTGTCTTCCGGAATCATCTGGACACAAGTCCGCAGGTCTTGAATACCAATCAGGACAACGGGTACCTGCAGGGTTTGGGAAACGACGAAATCGGATACTCGCGCGCAATTGGACCGGTGAGCCGGGATTTCATCGTCAGTCACTATCGCGCTTATGGAGGCCCGGAGCCGCCACCAATCGATCATCACGGGATCGACGACGCCTTTCTCGAAAAGGCATCGATCGTCTGGTATTTTCACAATGGCAAATGGCTGCAATTGGCAGGCGCTGATTAAGCTATCTACGTTAATTCGATCGAGATACAGGGCATTCAATTGCACTGAATCCTTGACCTCTCTGCGATAATCAAACAGCAAAATGTTGCGCGAAATCCGCGAGCAGATCGATACCGTTTTTCGGGAAGATCCGGCCGCGAAGAGTGTCCTCGAAATCCTCACTTGCTATCCGGGAGTCCATGCAATTCTGCTTCACCGCGTATCCCATAAGCTGTATGGCTGGGGAGTTCCGTTAGTTCCGCGAGTTCTTTCGCAGATCGGCCGCATGCTGACAGGCATCGAGATCCATCCGGGCGCTACCATCGGCCGCCGCTTTTTCATCGACCACGGCATGGGGGTCGTCATCGGCGAAACCACGGAGATCGGTGACGATGTATTGCTCTACCAGAGTGTTACCTTGGGCGGCACGGGAAAAGATAAGGGCAAGCGTCACCCCACGATTGGCAACAACGTCGTCGTTGGAACCGGAGCGAAAGTTCTGGGAGCCATCACGATCGGAGACAACGCGAAGATTGGCGCCGGTTCCGTCGTGGTAAAAAGCGTCCCGGAAGGCTCAACCGTGGTCGGTATTCCCGGAAAGATCGTTCGTTTCTGGGGCGAAAATCCAGCGGAGCACGATTTGGAGCATGGACGATTGCCCGATCCGGAAGGCCAGGAGATCGAAGAGCTGAAGGTTCGGATTGCCGAACTGGAACGCATCCTCGCGGAAATTCGCAGCGCCGCAGCGCGCTAACCCCTTCATCGTCTCTTGATACGATCGGCGAGTATGCTTCGCCGGGAGTTTCTTTCCGCATCGTTGGGCTCGATCGCCGCGCCTGCGCAAACAAGACGTCCGAATGTGATCGTCATCGTCTCCGACGATCAGGGATTCGGCGATCTCGGCTGCAACGGGTCGCCCGACGCGAAAACGCCCAACCTGGACCGCATCGCCGCCAGCGGCGTTCGTCTGGCCGATTGGCACGCCAACTCCCCGGTATGTTCTCCCTCCCGAGCTTCGATTCTCACCGGCAAGTACCCGCAACGCGCAGGCGTTCCCCAAATCCTCACCTCCAAACCCGAAGGAGGAGTGCCGGGATTGCAGGAGGGGGAGAAGACTCTGGCGTCCGAGCTCCGGGCCGCGGGTTACAACACCGGAGCCGTGGGGAAATGGCATCTCGGGACAGCGTCTCATAGCAAACCGCTCGCGCAGGGATTCCAGGAACACTTTGGTTTCTACTCCGGCTGGATTGATTACTATTCCCATCGCTACTACGCACTCGGCGGCAGCCCGACTCAGGCAATTTTCCACGACCTGTGGCGGAATGACAAAGAGGTTTTCGAAGAACCGGGCTACCAGACCGAGATCCTGGGTCGCGAGTCGAGGTCATTCCTCAGCCGGCAGAGCGCCGCCAAACCGTTCTTTCTGTATCTTGCCTTCGGCGCTCCGCACTACCCGATGATGGCGCCGCAGCGATATCTGGAGCGCTTTCCGGCCGGCATGGACCGGGATCGCCGGATGCACCTGGCCGTCGTGAACGCTCTCGACGAAGCAGTCGGCGGACTGCTCGATGAGTTGGAACGAAAGGGCCTGGCGCGGGACACGGCGATTCTTTTCCAGGGTGACAACGGCGCTACGCACGAGGAGCGAGCAGACCACCTCTCCCGTCCTTACCAAGGCGGCAGCAATGGCGGTTTTCGCGGCTGGAAAGGTTCGTTATTCGAAGGCGGCCATCGCGTTCCGTCAGTCTTCCGCTATCCGGCGAAGGTCAAGAGCGGGCAAACCTTCACCGGGATGGGAATGGGCATGGATATTCTCCCCACGATGCTCTCCTTCGCCGGAGTGCCGATCCCTGCGGGAGTCGATGGCGCCGACCTGTCGTCTTCGCTGGTGTCCGGAGAAAAGCCGAAAGAACGAACTGTTTTCTGGGATTACGCCAACCAGCGAGCCGTTCGCCGCGGGGATTGGAAACTGATCCAGAATCCGCGAGAGTTCCTGAACGGCGCGCCGCGGAACGAAACCTGGCTTTCCAACTTGAAGGACGACGCCAAAGAGAGCCGAAACTGGGCGGCCGAAAATGCCTCCGTGACGGCAGAGCTTCAAAAAGCAACCTTCCCGTTCTAATGCTCTTCGCGCTGGTACCTCTCCACCGCGGGACCGCCCGGCGGAAGCGCGGCCAATAGTTCCGCAACGGTTTTTTCCCATTTCGAGTGGCGGAACTCAGGCGCGATTTCCGCGAGTGGCACCAAAACAAACGCTCGCTCTTCCAGGCGCGGATGCGGAACCGTCAACGACGCATCGTCGATGGTCCAGTCGTTATAGAAAAGGATGTCGATATCGATGGTGCGCGGACCGTTGGGCATGGTGCGCTGGCGCTTCAGTTCTGCTTCGATGCGCTGGATCGCCTCCAGGATCTCCCGGGGCGCCAGCTTCGTCTCGATCCGCGCCACAGCATTCAGGAACCAATCCTGGTCGAAGTATCCAACCGGTGCCGTCTTGTAAAGAGACGACAGCTTGATCTGTTCGCAGTGTGGCCGAAGCAGCTCTATGGCGCGGCGAATGTTATGAGCTTTGTCTCCCAGATTGGAGCCAAGACCGAGAAACACTTCAGCCATTCCCTGCCGGATTCCTCTTTCTGAAGATTTCCACCGCGGCATAAGCCACGCCTCGACTCGCCAGCGCGCCAGGCTTTCGCAATCGCAGACGGACGGCCTCCGCTGGAGGGAACCGAAGGACGCGCTGGGCGATTCGGCTTGCCAGTGTTTCGATCAGGTGAAATTCCGACGCGGCCGCGAGCTCTTCGATTGCGTCTAAAACTTTCGCGTAGTCGATCGTATCGCCGATCTCGTCAGTCGCAGCGGCCGCGCTGGTGTCGGCATCGATTTCCAGATCGATAAAAATGTCCTGAGGGCGCGAGCGCTCAGCGTCGGGAACTCCGATCCGGCACGTCAGCGGGACTCCGTTCAGAATGATCTTGTCCATTCCCACTCTGTTCAGCGTACAGGGCGCATCGCGCCGCATCGGCAACCGACACGGCCCGAACCGTCGCCTGCACATCGTGAACGCGAACGATATCGGCGCCGTTCATGACGGCAATGACCGCCGCCGCCAGCGACGCCTCCAGGCGGTCTTCGGTGGGCAGGTGTCCGGTGAGGGAACCCAGAAACGATTTGCGGGAGGCTCCGAAGAGGATGGGATATCCCAGCTCTTTCAGCCGATTCAGCCGCGTCATCAATTGCAGATTGCCCTCGATTGTCTTGGCAAAGCCAATTCCGGGATCGACGATAATTTCGCGCACCCCGGCGGCCGCAGCGCGACGCGCGCGCTCCGCCAAGTACTGTTTCACCTCACCGACAACGTCCTCGTAGTGAGTGTCCTGCTGCATTGTTTTCGGTGTTCCGCGCATGTGCATGATGATGACCGTGGCGTCATGACGCGCCAGGACATCGAGCATTTTCGGGTCGGCTAAACCGGAAACGTCGTTGATGATGCGGGCTCCAGCACGCAGGCAGGCTTCGGCGACGGCCGGCTTGCTGGTATCGACAGAGATCGGCACAGCCGTCTCCGCAGCGAGCTGCTCAACAACAGGAGCGACCCGCCGGATCTCTTCCGTTTCAGAGATCGGTTCCGAGCCGGGCCGCGTGCTTTCCCCTCCAATGTCGAGGATATCCGCCCCCTCCCGGACCATGGCATAAGCGCGGTGGACGGCCTCTTCCCGGCTGAGCAGGCGGCTGCCGGCATAAAATGAGTCCGGCGTGACGTTCAGGATGCCCATAATCCGTGTCCTGCTCGGGAGACTGGGCGGGGATTGCCGGTCGGAATTCAACGGGGCCTCTGTCGGAATTGTCCCAGATCGCCGGCATGGCTTCTCAAATGAGAACAATATTTAGAACAGACCCTCCCGGAGCGTTTCCTCGGCGAAGGATGCCCTGCTGTCTGTCGCCCCTTTCGACGAATTGTCACTTAATTCTTGGCGCGAGCAGCCCAACGGTGCCATTCTGGATTTTCGACATTCGGAACCTTCTTCCGTAGGTGAAGGAGTTTTAACCAATGAGGGACATGAAGTTAGTCTTGTGCTCGATGCTGGCCGCGCTAAGTGCGGACGCGGCGATTGAGCGGCATTCGTGGGGAATTGATGGCGCGCATCGCGGATATCGCGGATCCTCAGTTTGGATCCAGCCGACCAGCAACTTTTTCCATACCTTCACGGCGACATTTGACAGCTACACCGATCAGGTCACTGTTCCTGATAACAATTTCGCAGTGGGAAGCGTTGTGCGCTTTTTTCCCGCCGCGGGAGCCGCTCTGCCTATGGTCCTCAATCCGGAGCTTCCGTACACGGTTTGCTCGAAGGACGGGGACAAGATTCGCATCGCACTGACGTTGTTGGCGAGTTGCCGGCCCCTGGTCGACTTCGGAGATACCGGGGCAGGAATGATCTTTGCCGGGGCGCAGGTCCGCTCCGCCACTCACGCCGATCACGTCTACTTAAATGATCCGATTCTGCCGCAGGGGGTCTCCATCGGAGCATGCTTAGCCGGAGGAACGGCGAACTGTTTTGCCAGAAACGGGACCTATTGGTCCTACGGAGGCGAGCAAGCACTGTGGATTCGCCTGGATATCTCGCCGACCGCCGCTTTGGGGCCTCAATTGTTGAGCTTCGCGTTCCACTGTCAAAAGGGAGTCTGCCCGGATGAGGTATCGTCAACCACATTTACCGTAGAGGAGTTGGTGCCGCTTCCTGTCAACGGTCCGGCAGACTTCCCGGCAGTGCCGGGGAAAGAGAAGTGGGAGGCACAAATGCTTGCCCGGGCAGCGCAGTGGTGCCCGGACAAGGCAAATGGAACTGTCAATTGGGCACCACTGCCCGCGTTTACCTTCGGAGCGGCGGGCGAAGCACAAATCTGGTACTACGACGCGGCTTGGGCTTTTCATCAGATCGCCGACTACACAGGCGATGCCGAATGGAGGAACTGCGCCAATACGATCTCGCGCGAGTACACGCGAGCGCTGATCGCTACCCGGGGCGCCTTCTCCGCTTTTCATCGATACTTCTCCGACGGCTTGGTCAGGTATTGCCAGGGCTGTGAACGCAGGGGCATGAATGCCGCAAGCCTGGTTTGGGCGAACAATGCGCTGGGTGGTATCTCGAGCATCGCGATCCGCGAAACGTCCTATGCTCTTGAGGCCGGTATTGCGGTGGCCAAGACAAGAGGCTGGCAAAAACTTTCTCAAATCGAGGATCCCGTGCTAAGGAACCGGATCCAGCAAAAGGCCGACCTTCTTTGGGGAAATCTCGCAATGTACAGAGATAATCCAAACGCCTATTTTCAGAGCTTTATGGCGGGTCTGGGGATGCGCGCCGCGCTGGAATGGTACGAATTTTCCGGTGACGAGCGAATGCCCGTTGCGGTGAAAGATCTGGTGGATCTGATGGGTTCTGAGATGTACGGCAACGATCCCGTACATCCCCACGAAGTCGCTTGGATGCGGGGGCAGCCAGCTCCCGGCTCGTCCGGCCAGGGGCCGACCTGCGGATACAATTGCTCGCCGTATGCCGCCGCCGAATTGCAGGCCTTGTTCGTTCCTGCGTGGGCATTTGTCTGGAGTCGTACGGGACTTGACATCTATCGCGAACAAGGGGATGCGATGTGGTCCGCGATTTGGACGCACAACCTCTCCTACTCCGGAAAAATCTTCGCCCAAAGTTTTCGTTGGAGCTTCGACTACGTCTCGTGGCGTGAGGGCAAAGAAGCGAACCGTCCCTAACGCAAGATCATCGCAGGGTTAGAAGGACGTGGCGGAGAGGGAGGGATTCGAACCCTCGGTAGCGCTTTAAGGCACTACGACGGTTTAGCAAACCGCTGCTTTCGACCACTCAGCCACCTCTCCGCAGAGGTATGGGCAGTCTTTTCCTAGAGTAGCATGCCCGATTTTGCTTGCCGCGGCCCGAATGCATTGCTAGATTTCATCCGATGCCTGAAAACACGGTCACCAACTGGTTCGGCGATCTGGTTTCCCACCCCGCCGTCATCGTCGATGCCAATACCGTCGACGAGATCGTGGCGGTGCTGACCAACCCGGGAAAATATCCATCGCCCGTGCGAGCGGTCGGTTCCAACCACTCCACGGCGCCTTGTGGAGTGGCGGACGGCGGCACGCTGATTCGCATGAAGATGAATCGGATTCTCAACATCGGAACGGATACCGTAACCGTTGAAGCCGGAGCGACTCATCTTCAAATTGCAAAGGAGCTTCAGAAACAGAACCTGCAGTTTTATGTGAACACCGAGATCGGCAGCCTGTCCGCCGGGAGTGCGGCTTGCGCCGGGACGAAAGACGCATCCATGCCTGGCGAGTATGGGCAGGTCGGCTCCTACGTGATCGGCGTAAAGATGGTACTGCCGTCCGGTGATCTCCTGGAAGTCACGGAAAACGGCAATCCGGAACTGATGCAGAAGGTCCGTTCCAGCTACGGGCTATTCGGCATCATCTATGAGGTCACCTTTCGCATCCGGCCGCTGACTCCCATGAAGGTCTATCACGAGACCTTTGCAATCGACGAGTTCTGCAACAGGCTCCCGGAACTGAAGGCTCGCAACGAGTCGATGATGTACTACCTGTTCCCCTTCAGCGACAAAATCACGGTCGAGTTTCGCGTCTACAATCCCGGCGCCCAAGGAGAGCCGAATGAACATGCCTGGCATCTTCGCAATCACCTGTGGGGAACGTCGGGCCCGCGGCTTGGCGCAGATATTGAGGAGCACTTTCAAATTCCCCGCGTCCGGTATGCGATCATCGACCACTTCAACGGCCTTTGGCGATTCCAACTGGAGCACATCGTCAAGGCGGACTACACGATTCCCACGGATCAAATCATTCGCTATCCGCCCCAAGCCGACGATAGCCGCTATACCTTCAGCCTGTTCGCCTTCGCGGAGGAGAACTTTCCAAGGATTCTGACGGAATTCGTGGCATTCGCAAAGGACTATTACAAGAACAAAGGGTATCGCTCAAACCTGCTTTACGTCGGCTACTGGATCTCGCGGGATCAGCAGGCGTTGCTGTCTTATTCCTGGGACGGCGATGTCATGACGATCGATCCGGTTTCCACCGCAAACAAGGGGTGGAGGGAATTTCTATTGCAGTACAACAAGTTCTGCATGGAGCGTGACGGAAAACCCCTTTTTAATCAAACGTTTGGATTGACTAAAGAAATCGTGACCAAAGCTTTCGGCGCACGGCTTCAAACAATGATCGATGCCTGCCGGGAGCACGACCCCGAGAGTCGTCTGATGAATCAATACTTCAAAGGCCTGCTTACCTAGTCAGTTTCGCGATGATGCGCATTTTTGAAACCCTGAGTCAGGATCGGAATC
>CAZETQ010000024.1:0-12076 GCA_964515165.1 uncultured Solibacteraceae bacterium
TCCAAGGTGAGAATCGCCGTCAGATTCACCTTCACCCCGCTTTCGTTCAGGCGCCGGACGAGCTGCTCCGAGCTCTTGCCTTCGGTATTCGTAATCGGGATCTTGACGTAAACGTTATCCCCCCAGGAGGCGATCTCCTGCGCCTGCTCGTACATTTCGTCGAAGTCGTCGGAGAAAACCTCGAAAGAGAACGGCCGGTCGGGGATGGCGGAGAGGACGTCCCTGGCGAATTCGGCATAGTCGGTGATCCCGGCCTGCTTCATCAAGGTGGGATTGGTCGTGAACCCCGTGACCAGGGGGTGGGCGGCCAGCTCAAGAATCCGATTCTTGTCGGCCCCATCGGCGAAAATCTTGACCTTCAGGTTGCGGAGGCGTTCATTCATAGGATGTTGTCCTTCTGTAGCAGCGCCACTGCTTCGCGCAGCGACGGCGCCGAATAATCAAACTGCTCTGGCTGCCGCTCCTGGTAGGGGTAGCGGATCCAAACGGTCGGGCAACCGGCGCGCCTGCCGGCCTCGATATCGCGCCAGCGGTCGCCCACCATCCAACTGCCGGACAGGGAAATGTCAAAATCTTCGGCCGCCTGGAGGAGAAGTCCAGGCCTGGGCTTGCGGCATGCGCACGCATCGGCATCGTCATGAGGACAAATCCGAATGGCGTCGAGCTGCAATTCCCGCTGCAGGTGGTCGTTGATCGCGTCGACGGTCCCGGCCTTCTGGGTACCCCGCGCGATGTCGGGCTGGTTTGTGACGACCACCAGGAGAAATCCCCGCTCGCGGAGAAGCCGGCACGCCTCCGGAACTCCCGCCAGGATCTCCAGCTGCGATAAATCGGCCGGCGGATACGGTTTTCCGTCCCGAACGAGGGCGCGATTCAGCACGCCATCGCGATCCAGAAAAACCGCGCGCCGCGAACCCACGCTAGACCGCCGCCCCCGCGGGAGCCGGAGTCTGTGCCCACAAGCGGCCCTTCCGCGCGTCATCCTTCATCGAATCGATAGCCGCCTTCAGGGCCTCGCGCGAGTTGCGGCGGCACTCCCAGCCCAGGCTGCGAATTCGATCAGTATTCAGGCGAACAATCGGTACATCGCCCTTCCAGCCGCGGTCGCCTCCGGTAAATTCCAGCCGGACGGAGCCCTGATCCAGGTCCGCGCATTCGACCGCAACTCCCGCGATCTCTCGCACGGTGATGTAGTCGCCGGTGGCGACGTTGTATGCCTGGAAAGGTTTTTTGGTTTCCCAGTGCGCGGTGAGCACCGCCGCGACGACATCGGTGACGTGGATATAAGACTTGCTCTGGGTGCCGTCGCCGAGAATGCGAAGCCACGACGGATGATCGAGCAACTGGCGGAGGAAATCGAATCCAACTCCGTGAGTCTGCCGGGGGCCGACGACGTTGCCGAAACGGAACGCGCAGCCGCTCAACCCGAACATGTAGGCATAGGAGCTGATCAGCGCTTCGCCCGCCAGCTTGCTCGCTCCGTATGTGGAAACCGGCAGCAGCGGACCGTGATCTTCGCCGGCCTCGTGCGTGCCGAGATCTCCGTACACTCCGCTGCCCGACGCATAAAGAATCCGCTTGGCCGAAGTGGTGCGCATCGCTTCGACGACGCACTGGGTCAGGACCGTTCCCTGGTCGAAGTCGATCGAAGGTTCGACAGCGGCCCGGGCAATGTCGGGATTGGAGGCGAGATGAATGACGACGTCGTGCCCGTCCATCGCCGAGCGCAGCGACGGGAGATCCTCGACGTTGCCGCGCACGACGTTCAGCCGCGTGTCGTCCAGATGGTGCTGGTAGTGCCACTGCCGCCCGGACGAGAAATTGTCGTAGAGCGTGACGGCTTCGATAGCCGGATCGGACAGCAGCTTGTCGGTGAAATGGCTTCCGATGAACCCGGCGCCGCCGACGATGAAAAACCGGTTTCCGCTCATCGCGCTGCGACTCCTGCCACGACGCTTTCCCACATGGTCTGCGTGTTTTTCAGAGCCGGGTGGCTCACCAGCAGATGCCAGACAACGGCGCACAGGCCCTCGGTGTGAGGCGTGATCCGGTCCGGAAAGATCGGCGGAATCACGACGCAGGCGTCGGCCGTTTGGGCAGTGTAACCGCCGTCGCGTCCCACGATTCCGTAGATGCGCGCTCCGACTTCTTTTGCCAGGTCGAGCGAGCGGACGAGGTTAACCGACACATTCTTGTCGCGGTTGCCACCGCCCACTGAGAACACCAGCAGGGCGTCACCGGAGCGCAGGCGCGATCCGGCAAGCCAGTTGGAAAAGCAGGTATCCCAACCTTCGTCGTTGACGCGAGCGGTCAGCTCCGAAGCATTATCGGTTGGTGTGTAGGCCTCGAAGCCGCAGATCTTCCGGAAGTCATTGACGGCGTGACTAGCGTGTCCGGCAGAACCACCGACCCCCAGAATAAAGAGCCGGCCGCCGCCCGCGCGCACCTCGGCCAGTCCATGGGCAATGGCCTCCACCGCGCTCGAATCGATCTCCCCGAGGATGGTGATGCTCTCGGTGAGGAAGTTTTGAGTGAAGCTGTTCATTCGATGCTGTGACCGGCGTTGACTTCGCGGCCGGCACGCGTCCTTTCCAGAAAATCTTCCAGGTCGGAAAGTCCCGCCGGGCTCCCGATCTCGTAGAAGCGCTGGGCCACTTCGTAGGCGGCCAGGCGGCCTTCGCGGCTAAGCCGCTCGAAGACATCCGCCAGGTCAGCCTTGCCGGCGGGAGGCACATAGTCCTCAATCACCGAACGCTTCAGAACCGACAATCCGTAGTCGACATGGCGCATTTCGGCGGCGCGAGGCCCGGTGCGGCGTTTGTCGTAAATCATCGCTTCTCCCGGCTGGTAGAGAACGTTGCTGGTTTCCCAGCGACCTTCATTGCGGAATACCGTCATCAACGCCGGAGCTTCGCTCTGCTGGAAAGCGTTCCAGACGTCTCGATAGTTCGAGGGCAGATACGAGTCCCCGTAGAGCACAAGAAACTCATCGGGCAGTAATTCCGCCTGATGAGCCACCCGCAGCGCTCCCGCGGTTCCCTGGAGTTCCTCGCCCTCATCGGCGTAGGCGACCGAAAGCCCCCAGCGGCTGCCATCGCCGACATAGTCCCGGACAGCCTCTCCCATGTGGCCGATGCAGTAGATCACCCGGCGCACGCCTTCGCCGGCCAGAAGGTCCAGTTGATGGGCGGCGAACGGCTCGCCCAGAACGGGCAGAAGATTCTTGGGCATCCGCGTGGTCAGGGGACGCATGCGAGTGCCGAGGCCGCCGGCCAGAAGAACGCAGTCCATCGCTAATCCCGGCAGACGACCGTGGAGCCGTCGTGATCGAAGGCGAAACGAACTTCCTGCAGTCCTTCCCGCGCCATGGCTGCCCGCAGCTGGCTGGGATTGGTGGCGTAAAACAACAGGAATCCGCCGCCGCCGGCGCCCACCAGCTTGCCGCCGCTGGCTCCGTTGGCGACCCCGACGTTGTACCAGCGGTCGATGCAGGGGTTGGACATTCCGCTGGAGCGTTCGCGCTTATGCAGCCAGTGCCGGTGCATCAACGGCCCGAATTTGTCCGGCTCTCCTGCCTCAAGCGCTTCCTTAATTTCCAATCCCAACTCCTTCGTAAAATGGAGGTTATCGATCATCGATGTATCTCCGCCCGTCGTTCGCTGCTGCTGGTCGCGAAGGAGGGTGACAGCGCTGCGCGAATAGCCAGTGAAGAACATCAGGAGATGATCGGACAGGTGACTGACGGTTTCCTGGCTGGCCTGGAGCCGGGAAACTGTGACCTTGCCGCATTTGTCGATATCAAAGCAGGTGAGACCGCCAAAGGCTGCAATGTATTGATCCTGCTTGCCGATCGTCTGATGGAGGTTTTCCATTTCAATCGAGCAGGCTTCTTCCGCCAGTTGTTCCGTCGAAATGTAATCGCGTTTCAGAGCATGGATGGCGCGCAGAAGTCCGACCGTAAATGTGCCTGAGGAACCGAGACCCGTTCCCGCGGGAATGTCGGCCACCGAGACGATCTCCAGCGACTTGCCCACGCCATTGCGCTGGAGGACCTCGCGAATAATCGGATGCTTGATCTCTTCGACATCATCGACCCGCTCCAGTTCTGAATACTTCAGGAAGCAATCGTCGGTGAACATCCGGTTGATCGAGATGAAGATGTATTTATTGATTGCCGCGGAAATAAAGAATCCGCCGTGCTTCTCGTAGTACGAGGGCAGATCGGTTCCACCGCCACCGATCGAAATTCGCATGGGCGTGCGAGAAATGAGCATAGAGAGGCGTCGTAACGCAGCCGGAGGGAGGCCGCGCCCTTCCTGTAAAGATGTGGGCGAAAAATTAGTAGTGGATGAGAACCTGCATGCCGGCGAAGATGCCGGAGTTGATCGCCGCCAGGGAGGCCGTCTGCAGGAAAGCCTTCGTTTCGTTGGAGGGGACCATAACGATGTACCCTTCCGTCAAATCCAGATCGCCGGCCTTCCCTTTGTAAATCTTCTTCAGGTCCACAGTGGCGCTGTCGGCGATCCCCACGCCGTCTTCGGCAATCTTACGGAGAAGAATCTTACCGGTAGAAGCCATCCGGGTCGGACCGCCGGCGGCAGCCAGAGCCTTGGTCAGCGGCACGGAGGAATGGTCCGCCAGCTCAATCGTGCCCGGCTTGGCCACTTCGCCGATGACATACACCAGACGCGGCGGCTGAAGCTGAACATCGACAACGTCGTTCGGCTTTAACTCAACATTGGCGCCGGCGCCACGGGAGCCTTGAACCTCCCGAACGCTGATCTTCGTAACAGAAAACCGGCCATCCTCTGTCGGTTTGGCCCCCGCCAGAGGAATGGCTCCGGCTTCGAGGCGGCGTGTCAGGGTGACCACCGATGCATTCGGCTTGAAGCCGCCGGCTAACACCACTGCTTCAAATAGCTTTCGATGGTTCTGGAGCTGCAGAGTCCCTGGACGCTCCACGGCGCCCGTAAACGTAACGGGTGCGCTTCGCCGTTCGGAAATGGTCACTGTTACATTGGGAGCTTTCAGATACCGGTTCAGTTTCTGCACCAGGTCCGCTTCGAAAGCATCGATCGTCATCCCGGCCGGATGGACCGTACCGATCACGGGAAGCTGTAAATTTCCCGACGCGCCAACCCGCCAGGTACGGGTCAATTCGGGAACATGCAAAACAGTAATAGTTAGGACGTCATCGACACCGATCGTTGTGTCGGCGTCTTCCAGCTTGGCGGACTCAATCTCTGCGGCGGGCGAAGAAGCCGGTGCCGTCTTCTGTGCCATCACCGGAATGAGAAGGAGCAGAGCGGTGAGCGGAAGTTTCATAAAGGTCACCGTAAATTGGCAGTCGCAACTGGCGACGTTCCTCGGGAGTTGGTAGCAGTTACACTCACCGACTGGAGCATCGATAAGTCACCAGTACCTTGGATTCGAATCGTCGCCAGAAACTGGCTTCCGAACGAACGGGAGCCAGTGCCTTGATACCAACTATTGAACGATGCTTCCACATTTTGGTCAAGACTGGACGTCTGTAGTTCAGTACCAGGTACTGCCGCGAATTGTAAGCGCATGGACGACACGGTTCTTGCAGTGGAATAGCCGGTGATTAGTAAGTCGAAACCGGTGGATGTCCGGTTGGCAACCTGGATCCCCGTCAATTGAGGCGCCGCCTGAGCAAGAGCGATGCTTCGACTGGGTACAGGATTCGGGGTCATGTTGACCTGCGCAACCGCAAAGGTAACCAAGAGACCGATCGTTCCCGCCACCGTCCCCGCCTGGAAGAGAATCTGGCGGCTGCCATCCGGGAAGATAGCTTCTGTGGTGTTCTCGGGAATCCGGAAATCGACTGTCCGTCCTCCGGTGGAAAACTGAATGGCCGGATCGTCGGCGAACGTTTCGGAATTGAATGCGAGAGTCAATCGCCCCGTAAGCGGTAGCGAATACGGCGACTCCAGCTTGATCGCCACCGACGGCTGCTGCAGTGGATTCGCCGTATCGGCCGCGGTCAGGGTAACCGCCGGAATGGGCGGCGGCGTGGTCGCCGCTCCCCGCAAATTGATGCGCTGGTCGTCAAGCTGCAGCTGGCCACTGGGCGATCCCGTCGTTTCCGGGGCAAAGGTGATCCCCAAACTGGCTTGCTCGTTCGGAGCAATACGCGCCGGTGAGGGAAGCGGCGAGCTGAGAAGGAATCCCGCTCCACTGGTCGAGATGCTGGTCAGGACCGCATCCGCGTTTCCCGCATTTTCGATGACAATCGTAATCGAAGATCGAGTACCGGCTGCTGTATTGGGGAAGTTCACCGTTCCGTTGTTGAGCACTGGTGTACTGGCGCCGCCCGAGACGGCAGTGTAACGAAGAAGAGGACCGACTCCCTTGGCTTCGATCGGCACCAGGATGTTGTCCAGCCGGAGACGCCCCGGCTGGACACCCGGTTCGCGGGGCGTAAAGGACAACACGAATTCGACCATCGTCCCCGCCGCAATAGTGGCCGGGAACGGCGGCAGCTCCGAGAGCTGATACGTATTCGCCGGCCCGGTGACGGTGATGGCGTTGATCCGCGCCGGCGAATTGCCGGTATTCCGTAGGCGAATCCGCACCGTCGTTGTGGTACCCAACGCGGTATCCGAGGCGGTGATCACTCCGTCGGCGGGAATATCGCGCACGATCGATCCCTCGATGGCCTGGTAGGCGAATTGCGCTCCCGCTCCCTGACCTTCCAAAGCGACGCTCACCGAAACTCCGGCAATGTTGAGACGCAGTTGCTCCCGAAATAATGTGCGGGAAGTCGGGGAGAAGGTAACCGTGAACCGCAGATCGTTATTGACGCCGATCGTCGCCGGAAATAACGGCAGTCCCGAAAGCCGGAATGCTCCCTCATTAACCGCGGCCGAGTTCAACTGAACCGCAATACTTCCCCGGTTACTGACGATGAAGGTGGCAGTGGTAAACTCCGTCACATTCGTCAGGTTGAACCGCAGCGTTCCGCCCGCCTCGACAGCCGTCTGGTTGCCGCCGGGATTCAGGATGTAACTGTAGATCAGGTTCGAGACCTGAGCGTGAGACGCTGCGGCAGGCAACAGCAGCAGCGGAACAATCCGGAGAACCTTTCTCATTGCTGTGGCCCCCGCCGCCGGGCCTGGTTGGCTGGAAGAAAGAACACCGCGGAACTTTTTGCGTCGAACAGATAAACCGGCCCCTTGCCCAGTGTGTTGAGTACGAAGATGGAAGAACCAACCGGCTCCAGACGAGACGGCTGGATGGGAAGCACTGATTTCTCCAGTTGCCCGGAATTGAGACGGTAGGTCAGCATCGTCGCGCCCTCATTGGCCAGCACAGCCGCATCGCCGGTGAATCCGACAGCGACTGGAGTTTCCACGCCATCGTCCTCACGCGCCACCGCGCGAATCGTGGCCGGGCCCGTCAGGTCCTCGATCAGCAGGAATTGGTGGCCCGCCGAGTCGGCAACCGCGCCGCGCGAGCCGTCGGCATTCATCGCAACACTCAACCTGCCTGCATACGTTCCCAACAATCGCGGTGCGAAGTAACCCTCCGGAGTGACAAAGCCGTGATACAGCGATCGCACATTGCTCTGCTCAATCGCGAGAAGTGCCCGGCCCTCCCGATCCACAGCCGCCGCCTCCAGGTTTCCCAGACCGGTAACATCTGCGGGCTTCGAAACCTCCGGAGCATCGGGCAGTCCCCGGACGAGACGCAGCGTTTTTGTTGCCGCCTGATAGGCGAGAGCGGAGGCACCGTCCCGCGAAATCACGATCAGATCCGGATTGGCGATTTCCGCAAAAGGCAGACTCTCGGGCGCGGGCGTGCCGATTCCGCGGAACAATACCACCGGTGTTTCGGTTCCCTCCCGGATCAGCAGACTGAAGTTTTTCGACGGTGCGGAAACAGCGTTTCGTATTCCCGCTTCTCCCACGGGGGAACCCAACGTGGCGGCCCCGACAATTCCCTGGATCGGCCGGAGAGCCGCCACGGTCGAGTCGTAGAGGTAGCCGGCCACCGGCCCGCCCACTTGGGCCAAACAAAGCGATTCCAGCGCGAACAGCGCAAACAGGACCAGTGTGAAGGGTCGCACTATCGAGGCCCTCCGACGGTAACGGTTCCCACCGAAAGGCTAACCGGTCCGCCACCGCTGATGACGGTGCTGCTGTTTCCACCGGAAGAGGTGGCAATGAGAATTCCGGCAGTGGCGCCGGCGCTGATCAGCGTCCAGAGAAGCGCTTTCTTATTCATACCTCCACCGCCCGGCGCCGTCGGGCTGTTGGTGGGAGTATTTTCGATTCCGCCGGCCAAAGTATTGGTCTGGCTGACGACGACCGATCCCGTACGCTCCTGGCTGGTCGCGATCACGCGGATATTGAATTTGCCTTCCGTCGTATTCGGCATCAAGCCGGTGGTTTTCGCCTGGCCGCGCTCGTCGGTTCGCGCTCGGAACTCCGCCTGTTTGTTAAAGCTGACGCTGGCGCCGAAGGCCGGAGCCATAAAGACGACGTCGGCATCGGCAACCGGGGTTTCGTGATCGTCGCGTACCTCCACCCGAATGTCCCGGCCCAGCTTTTTCTTCACGTTGTTGAACGATCCCTCACCTTCGAGAATGACGATGGTGAGATCGGCAGCTCGCGCGAAATCGGCGAACAAGAGAAAAACAAGAAAAAGAACTCTGCTCATACTTGGCTCTGACTGATGGTTACCGTTGACTCATGATTCTTTAAGTGCTTTGCCGGCTCCGCTGCCAGCGGACCAATGGGCTGTCGATCTCCGAAAGGGGCATCGGCGGTTTTGGTTTTGGCCGGCGAAGCGTGCGGATTCTCCCTTCGGAGCAGGAAGACTCCAAACTCCCGATCGGTATGTACCGCCGGAAAGGGTACTTCGCCAATCGGCTGGGTCACGGCCATCCCGGTCATCGGAACAACCACGGGACCGCCCTGGTACACTCCGCGGACGACAGGGTCGCCGAACAGGTTCTGGACATCGCGAATTTCATAGGAATCTCCCGGCTTCAAGCCGGCGGCCCGTACATCGACCTTCACGTCGGATTCCCGCTTCCAGTTGAAGACAATCAGGTTCGCGCGGCCTTCCTCCCAGCGGTTCGGACGAACGAAGATCCGGTTCTCGGTGGGACGCTCGGATGGCTTCAAATACTGGTTGCCGGGATAGTCGGCGGGATTGTAGGCGCGCGCCGAGCCGATCAGAACGTTGTTCTTGAAGCTCGCCACCGAGCACTTGAAAAGAGTCAGGGCGATGCTGCCCGAGGCGAAGTAATTGTCCTCAAATCGCAGGTCCGAACACCCTACGCCAAAGGCGTAATAGCCGATATTGTTCTCGCCGCCATGATCACGATCGAGCGGATAATACGTCCAGTTCCGGATCACCGTGGGACTTTGGGCCACTACCCCGCCGCCGATCAAGAGATTGCGGGAATACCGGCCGCCCAGCGCTCCGTTGTTGAAGAGAACGTTGCCTTCCAGGTAGAAGCCGTTCAGAAACGTAGTGGCCGTTCCGTAGATTTGAAGCCCCAGCTCGAACTGGTTGAAAACGATGTTATCGATCAGGAGCTTTTTCCCGTCCCGGTTTTGCATGTAGGCGCCGTGGCCGTGCGGACGGTCGGGGCCCTGCCAGCCGTTATTGAAAACGATGTTGCCGTAAAACTCGTTATCGGCAGCATCCTTCCAGGACGCGAGCCCGGTTCCTGTATCGTGGACGACATTATTGATGACCTTGACGTCCGGAGCCTTCGCCGTAATCCCCGCAGGCTGTTCCATATCCGCCGGGAAGGATCCGGTTTTCAACGTCGTGCGCCTGGTCTGGCTGTTCATGATCTCCAGATCGCGGACGATGACATGGGCCCCGTCAATTTCCAGGCCGCCATCAATCCGGACATGCTCCCCTCGGAAAGGCTGCAGGGTAATATACGCTTCCGGCGCGCCTATCAAGCGGCTTTGAAAAACGGAACGCCGCGGGGTTCGATAGATGCCGCCTCGGAGGTAGATCGTGTCGCCGGCGGAAATTGATGGAGGGTGAGAGAGAGCCAGCTCCAGCGTCCACGGATCGTCAATGCTGCCGGAGGCATGGCTCTTTCCAGAAGGAGAGACGAAATGTTCCGCCGCGGCGGCACAACCGGCCACCAGAAATACCAACGGAAAAATTTGGCCTCGCAGAATCATGGAGCGAAATGGCATTTTCGGAGAACTGAGTAGGGTAGGGGCGAGAAATTCGCAGAACGCTTCTCAAAATCGAGAGCGGCCGGATTGCTGGTGAATCTCTCCTATAGTTCAATGGAGTATTGCTGCCTCCATACGGGGTGGAGGCGGCGGACACACGCCCTCCTTCTCTCAGTAAAAGATTCAATATCCCGTTGGAGGCGGAGCATGTCCGGAGAGCACTATTCTGCTCTTGTCGAGTTCCTTTTCGGAAGGGTGTCTAGCAGATGTCTGCGGTGGACCCTTCGGTTGGCAGTCCTTGGATTCTTTCCTGCATTAGCAATCACTTCAGCGGCGGATTTCTACGTGGATCCGCAGGCTAAGGCGACCGGCAAGGGCACTGTTGCGGAGCCTTGGCAGCTGGCGACGGTCTTAGCCCATCCCCCATCTGTCAAACCGGGAGATACGATCTACCTTCGCGAGGGAACCTATTCCGCTCCGGACCGGCTGCTGCTGTATTCCAAATTGAACGGCGCCGCCGGCAAACCGATCACTGTCCGGCCTTACCCCGGAGAACATGCGGTGATCGACGGAGGTCTACAAATCACCGGATCCTGGGTGGTGTTTCGCGACCTGGAGATCCTGAACAGCCGGACCGTCCGGCGGTCGGCTCAGACCGGATCGGCTCCCAGCGACATTCTGCAGCCTGCTGGAATTACGGTCCTTTCTCCTAACGTCAAGATCATCAACAACGTCGTTCACGACACCTCCACCGGGCTGGCTTCCTGGAAGGACGCCAGCGACAACGAGTTCTACGGGAACATCGTGTACTACAACGGCTGGGATGCACCGGACCGCGGCCACGGGCACGGCGCCTACATGCAGAACCGCGCCGGCACCAAGTACCTGATCGACAACATCGTTTTCAATATGTTCGAGATCGGGCTGCAGATCTATGGAAGCTCGGCGACCGAGCTGAACAATTTTCACCTGGAAGGAAACATCGTCTTCAATTCCGGGGTGATGGCGGGTCACTATTCGCGCAACCTCTTTATCGGCGGCGGCGTGGTGGCCAACAATCCCGTGCTGAAAAGCAACTTTACTTATTACCCGACCAGTTGGAATCATGGCGGCGACAACAACATCGGCGCCTACGGCGGAGGCAAGGGCTGCACGAATCTGGTCCTGGAGAACAACTATCTGGTTTCCGGCGGTATCGCTCTGACCCTCAACGAGTGCACCATTTCCAGTTTCCGCGACAATACCCTGTTCGGCGAACTTCGGAACTTCAGCGCGGCCAGCCATCCCCAAAATTCCTTCCTGCTGGGAAAGCGACCCGCCGGAGCGAAAGTTTTCGTGCGCCCCAATCGCTACGAAACCGGGCGAGCTCATATCGCGGTTTACAACTGGGATCAAGCCGCCAGTGTGGAAGCGGACCTCAGCGGAATCAGACTGGCACCCGGAGATACCTTCGAAATCCGCGATGCGCAGAATTTCTTTGGGCCCCCCGTGCTGACCGCCGCCTACACCGGCGCCAAGATCTCGATTCCAATGAACTCCGTCGCCGTGGCTACGCCGGTAGGCAACGTTCCATACAGTCCCGTTCATACGACAGCGGAATTTGGAGCGTTCGTCGTCTTGAAGAAAACCGGCAATCCGGCGCTGCCGTCCATCCCAAATCCGGCTCCGGAACCAGAGAAACCAGCTGCGCCGGAGCCCCCGGCATCGCCCGTTCCCTCGACGCCCGCGCAACCCGTTTCGGTGTACTCCGTCTGGATGGAGGCCGAAAACGGAGCCCGATCCAATTTCCCGATCGTCAACGACACCACGGTATCGGGGAGAAAGTACATCCAAACTCAGGCGGCGGCCAATAGCCAGGTGACGTTTAACGTCAGCGTTCCGGCAAGCGGCACGTACTATCT
>CAZETQ010000024.1:12176-60861 GCA_964515165.1 uncultured Solibacteraceae bacterium
CTTTGCAATCCGGGGAATCAGGTATTCCGCAATGATCTGATGAGCGCGCTCGTTGGGATGTCCGTCATAACGGGAAATCGCGTACTTTTCCCCGCGGGGAGGAAGAAACGCTTCGGCGGCGTTCGTATATCGGATACCCGCCGATGGAAAGAAGCCGTCGAGCGCGCGATCAACGTCGCGATAGAGCGAATAATTGTCCAGCATGCTGAGATCCGGCATGTTGGCCACTTCCAGAGAGATCCCGTGTTCGCGGCAGTAGTCGGATAGCTTCCGCAAATGTTCCTGCGAGGCGATCCAGCCGGCATAGCGGGCGTCGTGAGACTTCCGGATCTGATGCTCGAATTCCGTGCCCGGCACGATCACGCCGGCGTGCTTCAACTCCATATTGATCTTGGTGAGGAGAAATTCGACGAGCTTCGAGGAGAATAGGATTCGCCGCAGCGACCGGGTCGACTCCAGCGCCGCTCCGTCGCTGCTCGGCGCAACTTTCCGCGCGACCGGCGCCTCACCCTGTCGGCCATAGACATCGTTGGCGTTGTAGGCCAGGATCAACACGTGCGGCCGGAAGCGCGGCGCATACTCGTAGAACCCGGCGACGTTCATGTAGGTATTGGCGCCCGGCCTGGTCAGATCCAGCACGGCGGCGCCGGAGAATCCGTTCATCGGATGTTCCTGGAAGTAATTCCGGACGCGGGCGGCAAAGGTGCGATCGGCGGCGACGCCGGCTCCGTAAAGGTAGCTGTCGCCAATCACCGCGATCCGGAAGCTGTGCTCGAAGGGAGCCAGGTCACCCGTTGTCGCGGCCGCCAGTTCCGGAGTCTGTTTCGCATCGTTCGACAAGCGGGTTTCGCTGGTAAAGAACAGCGTCCGGGCATCGAAGCGGAGCATCGCCTCGCCGGTGGCAAAGAAAATCACCGCGCCCAGCAGCAGCCGGCCAACGACGGTCGCCTGCGAGCGCGAACGTGCTTCTCCGGAGGCGTCGACCTGGGTCTTGACGCGGGGAGAAAGAAAATCTGTCGGGGCGGTGCTCAAAACTGGAAGTAGATGAACTGCTGGTTGTCAAAAACGCCGTAAACGACGATGAACCAGAATAATACCGATACGGAAACCGACCGGAGAGCCGGGGATCCCGCAAAGAAATTCGACTGGCAAAGCTTGTTGCCGAACCAGGCCAGGAACGCCAGGCAGACGGTCAGAAACGCCAGGTCGCGCAGCGCCGCAAAGCGCGCGATCTCCGCCAGCGGAATGCCCTGCCCCAGGATCAGAAGCGAAACACTGCCGGCGATCCTCTCTCCGATCACCAGCGCATCGGTCAGGCGATTGGCGCGAAACAGAACCCAGGAGATCAGCACCAGATGGAAGGTGACAAACACTTGCCACCCGGCCCAGATCGCCGGGAACCTCGCCAGCCCGAGCAGTTCCGCCGCCCGTTGCCGGACCGAAGCCGTGGCGCTTCCCACGATCAGAAAAATTCCATGGAGAGCGCCCCAGAAAACGAACGTCCAGCTCGCTCCGTGCCAGAGGCCGCTGACGAGAAAAGTGATCAGCAGGTTGCGATAGTGGTGACGGCGGCTGCCTCCCAGCGGAATGTAGAGGTAGTCGCGAAACCAGGTGGACAGCGAAATGTGCCAACGCTGCCAGAAATCGCGGATGGACCGGGCAAAGTAGGGCTGCCGGAAATTCACCATCAGATCGAAGCCCATTACCCGGGCGGCGCCGCGGGCGATGTCCGTATACCCGGAGAAGTCGCAATAGATCTGAAAGGCAAAGCAATAGGTGGCCAGCAGCAGCGCAATTCCACTGTGCTGCGTTGGATCGTTGTAGACCGGGTTGACGTACAAAGCCAGCCGGTCGGCAACGGCAACTTTCTTCACAAAGCCCCAAAGCATCAGCCGGAGCCCTTCTTCCAGATTGGCCCACGAGAACCGGTGCTCCTGGCGGAACTGCGGAAGCATGTGGTGCGCCCGCTCGATCGGCCCCGCAACGAGCTGAGGGAAGAACGAAACGAACGTCGCAAACAATCCGAGATGGCGCTCCGCCGGAGTTCCGCGGTAGACATCGATGGTGTAGCTGAGGCTCTGAAACGTATAGAACGACAAGCCCACCGGCAGAAGAATCCGCAGCTCCGGCAACTGCACGAAGACGTTGTACTGCAGCGCGATCCATTCGACGGACGAGGTGACGAACGTGAAGTACTTGAAGAAGAACAGCAGTCCGAGATTCGTCGCAATGCTCAGGCCCAGCAGAAGCTTTTTCCGGGCGGGAACGGTTTGCCGCTCCAGCGCCCGGCCCGTGACATAATCCACCAGCGTGGAGAAGATCAGCAGGCCCAGGAACTCCACCCGCCAGCAGGCATAAAAGTAGTAGCCCGCCGCCAGCAGCAGCATCCAGCGGAACCGGTGTGGCAATGCGAAATAAAGCAGTACCACCACCGGGAAAAACAGCAGGAATTGGGCGGAGTTGAAAAGCACGTCGATCGATTGAACGGGAAGATCTCAGAAACGGCCGGTTAACTGGCCGACGTAGCGGCCAACACCTTCGGTGACGCCGATTCCTTCCAGTGCGCGTCGCAATTGAATTCCGGAATAATCCGGGTCAGGTAGCTCACCACTCCGGTATTGTCCCGCTGCTCCATCAACCGCTGAAGCCCGCCGAGCCATTCCAGAACCTCACCCCGCGGAGCCCGGGCCGACTGGAAGACACGAATCTTCTTATGCGACGTGGGCAGGCAGCTTTCGAAGTTGGTGTTGATTTCTTCGAACATCTTTTCGCCCTTGCGCGGTCCGGTGAACCGAATCTGAATATCTTCTCCCGGAGTCTTCCCCGCCAGGCGAATCATCTGGTTAGCCAGATCGACAATCTTCACCGGCTGCCCCATATCGAGCACGAAAATCTCCGAGCCCTTGCCCATCGTCGAAGCGAGCAGCACCAGCTGTACCGCCTCACGAATCGTCATGAAGTAGCGGCACATATCCGGATGAGTGACCGTCACCGGACCACCGGCCTCAATCTGTTTTTGAAAGATGGGAATGACGCTGCCGTTGCTGCCCAGCACGTTCCCGAAGCGAACCGAGACAAAGCGGGTACCGTTGTTGGGCATGCTCGAGAGAATCAGCTCGTCCAGCCGCTTGGTCGCGCCCATGATGCTGGACGGGTTGACGGCCTTGTCGGAGGAAATCATCAGAAATGAGGAAACGTGATACTTCCACGCCGCCTGAACCAGGTTGTGGGTGCCAAAGACGTTGTTGCGGATCGCCTCCAGGGGATAGGCTTCCATCATCGGCACATGCTTGTAGGCGGCAGCATGAAAAATCGACTGCACGCCGAAGCTTCGGATCGTGTCGTCCACGCATTCCGGATCCCGGATGTCGCCCAGCACGGCGTCGATCTTGAGATGAGGAAACTTCGTCCGAAGCTCTCCGTCGATGCGAAATAGATCGCTCTCCGCCTGATCGAAGGCAATCAAGCCTGCCGGATTGTTTTCCGCAATCTGACGGCACAGCTCGGATCCGATGGATCCTGCCGCTCCGGTCACCAGCACGACCTTGCCGGCGAGGGTCTCCATGATCTTTTCTTCTTCGATATGAACCGGCTCGCGCCCCAGAAGGTCGGTCACCGACACATCGCGGATCTGCGCGCTCAAAATCTTACCGGTCAGCAATTCACCCAGGCCGGGGATCGCCTTGGTCTGAACTCCCGCTGCCCGGCAATGGGCAAGCACTTCCTTCATTTCCCGCCCGCTGGCGGAGGGCATGGCAATGACGATTTCGGCGACTTTGCGGCCTCGTTTCCGAAGCCGGTCCACGATTTCCGGAGTCTGCCGCCCGGCCCCCAAAACCGGCAGGTTCTCCAGACGGGCATGGCGGCGGTTGGGATTGTCATCAATGAACCCCAGCAGGTCGTACCCCAGGTGAGGATTCTTCAGAATCTCCCGCGCCAGCGTGCGGCCGGCGTCTCCGGCGCCATAGATGATCACGGCCCGTCGAGTACGGTTCCCGCGGCGGGAAAGCCGCCGTTCGGTCATCAGACGTCCGGAGATGCGAAGAGCGCATTGCAGTCCGAAGCAGAACAGAAAGTCCAGGATGTAGATCGACCGTGGGAAAGTCTTGCCGTAGACAATCAGCAACACCCCCAACATGAGCAACGAGCCGACGGCATTGCTGCCGAAAAGCCATTTCAGGTCCGGAATCGACACGAAGCGCCAAACAACCCGGTCCAGACGAGCGATTCCGAATACGAGCGATTTGCACAGGAACGCGACAAGCAGCCCGCCGTAAAGGTGGTAGCGCTCGTCGTCCGGAATATCGAACTCGAACCGGAGGAGAAAGGCCCCTATCAGGGCCAGCGGAATGGCGGCGAAGTGGGCGAGACGACCCAGACTTCGGAGGTAGTCCAGGTTGATATGTTTCATAGAATTCGACCCGCAGATTTCTTTTTAGTTGTGAAGTTAGGCCGTCGCTACGGTTTTGCGCGAACCCGTAACGATCTTCCGGACAGTCCCGGCAATCCGTTGCAGGCCGGAGTCTTCCAAACCGGGATAAATGGGAAGAGAGACCAGCCTGGGATACAGCTCCATCGTCCGCGGCAGTTTCGCAGGATCGGCCCAGGAGTATTGGGAATAATAGGGATGAAGGGGAATCGGAATGAAGTGCACGCTGGCTCCGATGTGGGCCGTCTTCAGTTCGTCAATAAATCCGGATCGATCAAGAGCGGAATCCTCCAGCTTCAACCGGATCGCGTAAAGATGCCAGGCGTGGCGGTGCTCGGAGGAATCGGGCGGTAATTCGATCTCCTCCACGTCCGCCAGCAGAGATTCGAAGGCGCGGGCAATTTCGGTCCGCCGGGCAATAAACTCTTCCTGCTTCCGCAGCTGCCACAAACCGATGGCCGATTGGATGTCGCTGAGGTTGTACTTGAACCCGCCGTCCACCACCTGGTAGAACCAGCTGCCCTTCTCCGAATACCGGTTCCAGGCGTCCTTGCTGATGCCGTGCAGGCAGAGGATGCGCATCCGTTCATAGAGCGCGGCATCGTGCGTAGTGACCATCCCGCCTTCGCCCGTCGTCAGGCTTTTGGTCGCATAAAAGCTGAAGGCAACCGCGTCGCTGCGATATTGGCCATCGGAACTGGTGGACCCGATCGGCTTGCCGCGGTGGTGCGTACCGGCGGCATGCGCCGCATCCTCGATCACGAACAGACCGTGGTCGGCGGCGATCTTCCAAAGTTCATCCATCTGGCATGGCAAGCCACCATAGTGCACCGGCAGAAGGGCGCGCGTCCGCGGCGTCAGGCGGCTTCTGACGCTCTCCGGATCGAGATTGCCGGATTCGTCGATATCGGCCAGGACGGGCGTTGCTCCGACATGCAGGATGGTATTCACCGTCGCGCAGAACGTCAGCGGAGTCGTGATGACTTCATCTCCCGGTCCGATGCCCAAACCCGCCAGGGCGAGGTGAAGACCGGCCGTACAGGAATTAACCGCCAGCGCGTGAGGAGCTTCGACATACCTGCCGAATTCCTTTTCAAACCGCGCCGTGCGCGCCCCCGTCGTAATCCAGCCCGAGCGGAGAGTCGCAACGACCTCGGCAATCTCCTCTTCACCAATCGAAGCGGCATGGAAGGGAATGTAGTTTCCAATACTCATCGGAGTTGTGGTTCCTTACTTGGAAAATGCTTGCCGCACGGCTTCCGGTCGAAAGCCGGCGGGAAAAAACGAATATCGAACAGTCATCGCAATCAGCCGCAGATCCGAGAGCGGCGTGCGCCGCCGGATGTATTCCAGATTCAGCGCCAGTTTGTCGGGAAGAACTTCCGCCCGGTAATAGGCTTCCGGATCTGTTCTGGCGCCCAGAATTTCTTCCTCATTGCGGTAAATCAACGTGGCCAGATCGGAGATCCCCGGACGTACGGCGAGAACCGCCCTCCAAACGGGACTTTCCAGATCCACAAACGCCGGAACCTCCGGCCGGGGACCGATCAGGTTCATGTCGCCTCTAACAACGTTCCACAGCTGCGGCAGCTCATCCAGCTTGTATTTCCGGAGAAAGCTGCCCATCCGCGTGATGCGCGAGTCGTTTTTGGCCGTAATCGCCATTCCAGCTTTTCCGTTTCGCATCGACCGCAGCTTCAGCAGCCAGAACGGATTCCCGTGGCGTCCGATGCGCAACTGCCGGAACAGCACCGGCGATCCGTCCTCCACCACGATCGCCGCGGCCAGCAGGGCGAGAACCGGCGAAACCAGGATCAGCCCCAACAGGCTGATCAGGCGTTCGACAACTTCCGCAATGCGATGCCAGACGGACATAGAGACATCAACCGTGCGCGGCGACCTGGGGTTTCTGAACAACCGCACCAGGAGGCAGGCGGCTAATCACGGCGCGAATCTTGCCTTGCCTGGTCCGCTCCAGTTCGGATACCTGCTCCACGAGAACCTCAAGGGAACCCAGCCGCTCGTAAACGCGCTTGCGGATCAGGCGCTCTTCGTTTTCTCCAAATCCGGGCCCCGCAATCACCCGAATGCGCAGAAGCTGGCGGCTCTCCTGGACCACCTGGCCTGCCACAACATGCGGGAGGTCGATAAAAATACCGTGAAACCGGACCATCTGGCGGCCATCGGGTCCGACGACGACATCCTCCACGCGCCCTACAACCTCCTCCAAAACCGGCAGGTGATCGCGACCGCAGGCGCACCCCTTCGACGACCATCGAGCGAGGTCCCCGATTTCGTACCGGACGGTGTACTGCGTTTCATTCGGAAAGCCCGTGCAGACCACCCGGCCGTCGACACCCGGCGGCAGGGGCTGGCCTTCTTCGCCGACAATCTCGACAATGCCGAAATCGGGATGACAGTGCAGCGACCCCTCCGGGCATTCGGTCGCGAGCATGCAATTCTCTACCGCGCCATACTCCTCATACGGACGCGCGCCAAAAGCTTCCTGGATCGTCTCCCGCGCAATCAGCGTCAGCTTCTCGCTGCTGAGGATCAGAGCCTTGGGGCGATACGTCAGCCGGAGCCCGGCGTCCAGCATCATCCGTCCCAGGAGAAAGTATGACTGCGCGTATCCCGTCAAGACCTCGGGACGATAGCGGTTGAATCCGGCAACATAGTTTTCGGCCGCCGCCGGGCTGATGTGAAAGGCCGAAAAATAAGTCTGCTTTTCGACCATATTGTGCCGGTAGTAGGGAGGGCCCGCATCCGCTTTCGGGACGACCATCCGCCCACCGATCATCGACCGCGACCCCAGCAGCGTCGTGCCCGCCCACTGGAACGACCGCGCTTCGCGAGCCGCCACAAAACGGCGGTGATCGTCCGCCGTACAGAAACACCGGATCGGGGTACCCGTACTACCACTGCTGAAATACGAGTGGATCTTTCCCTTGCCGCGATGAGCGCTCTCCGCCACGAACCGGGAAGGCTGGTGCCGCAGATCCTGCTTGGGAGTGATCGGCAGCCGGCTGAGCTCCGACGTGCGGATTGCGGCCAGATCGGCTTTGCGGATACCCGCCTCCCGCCAGCGTTCCCGATAGTAGGGCACTTCTTCATAAGCCTTCAACAACTTATTGCGCAGCGTGGATTCCACATAGGCGTGAAACCGCTCCGGCGGCCACGTCTCCCTCTCCCGAAACTGGGAGACATAGGTGGGGAAATTGCCGCCCAGACGCTCGGCGCGCCAGCTCAACCCGTACAGCGAGATCGCGATATTCTGCGCCCATGAGGGCAGAACACCATAGACTTGTTCCAGCACCGCCATTGCGGCTAGCTCCTCCTCGTGGCGCCTGAACGCTGGTCAGGGCGAGTGAATGTGAATTCCAAGGGTTTGGTGTAAATGATCGGTTTGGTGTAAACGATCGTGTGCGCGCGGGCAATTACGTTCCGAACCGGAAGTGGTAAGTATCGGAGTTCGGCCTTCAGGGCCCATTGGGCGAACCGCTCTGCGCGTTGCCGGTTTCGAATCAGCCGGCGGAATCGCTCCACCCCGCCGTAGCAAAACACCCGCGCCTCCTGAAAATACCGGCGGCCCACCCGCTCGTAGTGCGCGGAGCTTTGGTCCCGCTCGGGATGTGGATCCTCCTCCTTCCACTTGGCGAAAGCCTTCCGATCGAAGTTGGAAGGCCGGCCGGGAGTGGGGACCATCCACCGCAGAGCGTCCAGCATCCGGCTGTTCACCGCCGGCTCGTGGAACCGGGCTTCCCCGTCGGCAACCAGAAGCGATGCGCACTTTCGGATGAAGCGGTCCTCCAGTTCCACGTCGAGATGGTGCAAAAACGCCTTTCCGACGATGATGTCGAAGGCCGGCAGATCGATCGCCAGGAAATCGCCGCAGATCGCCTGAACATCCAGCTCCAGCGATTCACTGGCCTGCCGGAGTATCGCCACCGCGGGCTGCGCGATTTCGATGGCCGTCACTTTGGCGCCCAGCCGGGCCATGATCAAGGCATTGAGGCCATCTCCGGCGCCCAGTTCCAGAACACGCTTGCCCGCCAGCCGCGTCGCGAAGTCTTCCTGATACAGTCCGTACCAGGAAGTATGTTTCTCCACCGCCTCCTGGAAGAAATCCAGGTTTCCCGCCTTCTGAAGAAGTGGCTCCAGCCGCAGAGAATCGTAGAGCGCCGTATAGTGGCGGGTATTCTTTTCGATCGACAACTCGGCCATCATGTGCGAACTTGACTGCGGACTTCCGGGGTTTCGTAGCTGACGACGGTCCCGTTATTCCGCGACTCGGATAGGAATGGATACGACTCGAAAAGCAGCTTTCTCGCAGCCGCCTCCTCGTAGAGGCTGCTCGAGGGTGGCGCTCCGTGGAAGGTAAAGAGGATCGGACGCGGCAAGCGTTGATAGGAAGACGCAAGCTTCTCCAGAACGCTGCGAAGGACCGGAAGCCCGAACGGATCGTAGCAGTAAATGACCAAGGGCCGGTCCGGCGGCTCAAACGCCGCGGCGTCCAGGCAAACCGATTCGATGTTCGCGCACTTCTGCAGCGGGCTGCGATACCGGGCTGCATTTTCTTGCGCTGTCCGGACCAGGTCCGCCCCGAACTCCACTCCGATGATTCTTTCGAACGGATAGTGAGACGCCAGCAGCAGCGTCAAACCCTTGCCCGAGCCGTAGTCGATGAAGACATACTCGCGGGGATCGATCTCTAGCCGCTGCATCAAACTGACGAACAGCTCCACCGACGTGGCCTTGTAGTACCTCGCGTGGATGTAGTTCGGGCTGTCAATCTCCATTGAGGCAATCCGCACGATGCCGCTGGTGTCCACCCCGAACTGCCGGTCGAATTCGCTCTGCTGATCGCGTTTCCAGCGCCACGGCATAAAGCCGTACAACGACGTCCAGAGCAGCCGGATCGCTGCGCGAAATCCGTCGCGCCGGAACGTTTTGCCGGCTCGCCCCAGCAACACCAACCCGCTATGGGCTTTCTGGATGACGACTTGATGAAATTTCACGACCGCACCCGGAGGTGGAGAACTAACAGCGGGAGTGTGTACCGGTCTGCAGGTCCAGGATGGCCGGCGCGCTTTCCTCTGGGGAAGCCGGTGGTATACGGCAAATGACCGCGCGGAACTTCGAATTGGCGGACCGGGCGATCGAAGAGACCTTCTCGAATTCCACCTGAACGTCGCCCAGCCGGCTCCGGATGCGATCGGAAATGCGAGCGGCGTGGGTGGAATCGAACCCATCCGCCGGAACATACCGCACCCGAATCAGGTCGAGAGTCTCCTGAACAATCTGCGCCTCTTGAATGGGCAAATCCGTGTCGAAGACGATTTCTATCGCGCTCGGACTGATGCGGCGTCCGCTTCGCGTCATCAGCATGTCGCCGATGCGGCCTTCAATGTTATCGAAAATCGGTAGGGTGCGCCCACAGGGACAGTCCGTTTCCCCGCTAAACGCGGCCCGGTCTCCGATGCGGTATCGAATGAGCGGCATATCGCGATTGACGAATCCGGTGGAGATGAGATCGCCTGCTGGATTTCCGCTCTCGTTCACTTGTACCCGGTCCAGCTCCAGCCAGGCCGCCTCCGGCCAGCTGTGCAATCGTCCATGCTCGCAGTCGGACGCTCCCGCCATAATCTCGGTCATCCCGTAGGTTTCCCGGACCGGACATTCGAACGCTCGCCCGATCAGCCCACGCTGCCGCGCATTCAGCGGTTCGGAGCTCGAAAACGCCACCTTCATGCCCAATCCTTCGTAGCCCATCCGGAGGGCCTCTCGGGCTAGTACTTCTAATCCCGAAGAATGCCCCAGCAAATAGCAGGTCCGGTACTGCCGCATCGCATCGAGAAACAGTCGCGCGTTCTGAGGAGAGACATGATACGCGGACAAATAAAGCTGATTCAGCCCGCCGTTCCAAACCCAAAACGGAGGCTTCGATCTGGAAGCCGGCGCCACCAGTTGCGCCCCCAGCATCGTCCAGCGGTCATGCCGGTTGACGCCGTTCCAAAGACGAAGGCGCGCTTCGAATAAGGCATACCAGGAATGCGTGGTTTCCCGGCTGAACCACAAACGAATCGGTTGCCCCGTCGTTCCACTCGTCGTTTCCGTGTGGAGCCCGCGCTCGCGATCATCGGCAAGGAAAGCATAGGGATTCTCGCGGATTTTCCGCTTCTCCAGAATCGGCCAGTTTTGCAGTACCTCCCAGCTGGCGCGATCCCCTGCCCTCCTCCGCTTGTTCCAATACTTCCGGTAGTACGGAACCTGCCGCGCCGCATGGTCCAACACAGCCGCGAGTTTCTCCTCTTTCCAGCAGCGCCACCGGTCTGCCGGCCAATGCTCCCGCTCCAGCGCCTCCTGAGCCAGCCGGTCGCCATGCCGGCTGTAGCGCCGGTAGCGGAGCACATAACCATGAGCGGTTGCCAGGGCAGGCCGCAGGGCGGGAATCGCATGGTAGACCCTGAGACCAAAACTTGTCACGCCCGATTCTCGCTGTCATCCGTCGTGAGAGTCAATGAGGATTCACGACGTTACTTACTAGATAACTCATTAAATCCAGTTAAGTTATTAAGTCTGTGTCGAAAAGATGGAATAGGAGAGGTTCTTCAGACTTCTGAAAACGAGACGCCGCTGGACTGAAAAATCCCATGGCGCTGCGTCTTCCACGTAAAGTCCATGACAATCTTCTCCGTCGCCCCCGAAACCCGGTTTCCGCTTCCGAAGAAGTCCCCGGTCTTGATCTGCACCGGTCCGATATCGGAGATGCGGTCCTGCATCACTTCCGAGGACTTCACCCAAATCTCCAATCCGTACTGTCCGGGCGCGAGATGCAGCCGGGGAATTTCGCAAACCAGCTCACCGTTCGCTTCCAGCACCTCGATGTCGGGACCGGTGAAGCTGCTGTTCAGATACATCAAGCGCTCGTTCATCTCGCTTAAGAACGCCACACAAGCCTGCACGCGATAATGCGGCCGGCTGCTCGAAACCGAAACAACGATCCGGGCCGGCTCGCCACACACCAGCTCGCCCTTGCCTCCCTTCCGGCTCTCAAAGTGGACGCTGCGCAAGCGAATCGCTCCAGCGCCCTTCCGGTCTTCCACCGTTGTCAGATCGGCCAGGTCCGCCTTGGAGTTCTGCGCGATATAAGTCTGCACCACCTCGTCGCACGGTCCGTACAAACCCACGGCTCCCGCCCGAATCATCAGCGCCGTCTTGCAGAGCTTCCGGATCAGGCCCATGTTGTGGCTGACAAACAGAATCGTCCGGCCCTGCCGGCAAATCTCGCCGATCTTTTCGACGCACTTTCTCTGGAAATGAACATCGCCGACGGCCAGCACCTCGTCGAGCATCAGGATGTCCGTCTCCAGGTGCACCCCGACGGCAAACCCCAACCGGAGATGCATACCGCTCGAATAATGCTTCACCGGAGTGTCGATGAAGCGATCCAGCTCGGCGAACGCCACAATCTCGTCCAGCTTCTTCTGAATCTCGCTGGTTTTCATCCCGAGAATCGCGCCGCTCAAAAAAACGTTCTCGCGGCCGGTCAACTCCAGATGAAATCCGGCGCCTACTTCCAGCAACGACCCGACGTTTCCCACGATCTCGGCATACCCGCTGGTCGGCTCGGTCACCCGCGACAGGACTTTCAAGAGCGTGCTCTTCCCCGCGCCGTTCCGCCCGATCACTCCAACGGTTTCTCCTTGCGGGATCTCAAACGACACGTGATCCAGCGCCCACATGCGGCCACCGTGTTTATCGGATGAAGCCTGCGCCTTCTCGGACCGGGCAAACATCCCCGAGATCGAGTCGCGCAGCGTGCGATAGCCGCGCCGTCCACCCAGCTTGTACTGCTTGGAGAGTTCGAAGGCGCGAATGGCAATTCCGGACATATTGACGATTTCCGTGAAAGGAACCGAACAGCGTGTTAAGCGGCGTGACTTTTGGGACGTGTCAGCCACTTGCTGAATTCGCCCAGTCCCGCGGCCAGCGCGACCGCGGGCCGATAGTTCAACAGCTCGCGAGCCTTGGAAATATCTCCCCACGTCTGCGGCACATCGCCCGGCTGCTCCGGCAGCCACTCGATCCTGGCTTCGCAACCCAGGGCCTGTTCCAAGGTCGCCACCAGCTCCCGCAAAGAGACCGTTCGCTGGTTGCTGACGTTGATGATTTCGAAATTGCTCTGGTCGTAGGAAATCGCCGCCCGAAAGGCATTCACGATATCGCCGACAAACGTGTAGTCGCGCTTGGTCTCCCCGTCTCCGTACAGCGGAATCGCTTCCCCGTTGACGATGCGATGGGCAAATTTGTGGATGGCGAGGTCCGGACGCTGCCGGGGACCATAGACGGTGAACAGCCGCATTCCCAGGAACCGGATCCCATACAGGTGGCTGTAAACATGGCCCAGAAGCTCCCCGCTGACCTTCGTCGCCGCATATGGGCTGATGGGTTGGAGCACGGCGTCGGATTCGCGCCATGGGACGTTCTCGTTGACACCGTAAACACTGCTGGACGAGGCGAAGACGAACTGTTTGACACCCCACTGCCGAGCCAGCTCCAGCAGGTTCTGCGTTCCGGTGACGTTGGTTTCCTGATACCCGACCGGATCGTCAATCGAGGGCCGTACGCCGGCTTTCGCCGCCAGGTGCACGATCACATCGAACCGGCCGTCCAGGTTCCGCTTCAGCGAAGCGAGGTTCCGAATGTCGTCCTCGATTAGGCGGAAACGGGGATGGGCGGCGATCCCCTGAATGTTTTCTACCTTGCGCCACTTGGGATAAAAGGGATCAAAGTTATCGACAACGGTGACGTCCGCGCCATCCTCAAGCAGGCGCGACGCCAAATGGCTTCCAATGAAGCCGGCTCCGCCGGTCAGCAGCACTCGGTTTTTCATAAAAAGATAAAAGGGGAAATCGGAAAACAACAACTAGCCGGCCAGAGCTTCCAGTTCAGGCTTGGGTTCATTCGACGGGCGGCGCAGACCATAGGCCTCCTCCGTCCGATCGGCCAATACCGGAATGGTGAAGTTGCGGACGATATGCTCGCGAATCTGCTCACCAGTCCGGAGAGGTTTCTGGATCGTGGCGTAGATCGCGTCCGCGAGAGCCTGGGAATTCTCGGCCGGCACCACTCGCGCGCAATTGGCGGCAATCATCTTGGCGTCCCCGACATCGGTGGTGACGCAGGGGCGTCCGCACGCCATCGCCTCGCCCAAAACGTTGGGAAAGCCTTCGCCATATCGCGAGGAGAGACAAAACACGTCCAGCGCGTTATAGACAGCCGTCATCGTCTTGATCGGTCCAGTCCAAAGAATCCTGCCGGAAATGCCCAGATCCATTGCTTGGCGCTGGAATTTCTCGAGCAGGTTCGGCGATCCTCCGCCGACAATGGCAAATCGCACTTTCGGAATTCTCTGCGCCAGGAGAGCCGCGGTCTGCAGAAATGTCTCGTGGCCCTTCATCGGATCGAAGCGCCCAACCATGCCAACCACAACTTCGTCGCCGGCTACCATCCAGCGCTTCCGCATCTGCCGGCCAGCCACGGGATCGGGCTGGAACTTCACGACATCGATCCCATTCGGAATCACATGCGCCGCCGAGCGCACCCATCCCTTCTGCTTCCAGTAGTCCCGCCCGGCGTCGGAGTTGAAGATCATGCCATCGGCGAACCGGGACATCTTCGACGCCACGGCATAAACAAATTGAGTCGTCAAGCTGTAGGCGCTGAACTCCATCAGGGAGTCCCGAATGCCCCAAATCAACTTCGCCCGCGGCGCGGCCCGGTGAACCAGCGTCGCCGCGAGGTTTCCGGCAGACAGGTATCCGTTGATCACGTCCGGCTGCAGTTCGGTCACAAGCCGATGGAGCCGGCGTAGGAAACCGAGACTGTTCCAGCCCTTTCCCTTATCCAGGCCGATCAACCGTACGACGCTCTGGTCCACGCTGGCATCGTGAACGCCGCCGCGATGCAGCACCGCGATGGTGACGTTGTGCCCGCGCCGGCCCAGCTCATTGGCCAGGACGGTCAGCTGCCGTTCCGCTCCCCCATTCTCGAGCGAGCGAATGACGAAAAGAATTTTCATGGTCAACGGCGTCCGTATCGTGAGATGGGCGGCAAACCAGGCGGCGGTGCAACTCGCGGGTCGGCAGCCGCTTGCCGGCGGGCAAACACCATGGCCCCCCAAAGAGTCCGGTATTCGGTGACGGCGAGGAAGCCCGCCGCCAGCAGCCACAATCCTTTGGATTGAAATTCTCGGGAGAAAAAGGCGCTCCCGATTACCGTGGTCACCAGGATTCCCAGCGGAAGAAAGCCATACTTGCGCAAGCGGAATCCGGTAAACGCAAACGACGCGATATACGCACCCAGGATCAGAAACCCGACCGGTCCGTTCTCCGCTAAAGTCTTCACCCAGGCAGAGTGCGCCTGCCGTTCCTCGCCGACGAAAGACAAATCGTTGTCCAGCAGATTCGCGTAGGCCGGTCCAAATCCTCCGGTTCCCACCCCAAAAGGATGGTCGCGGAAGATATACCATCCAGCCAGCGCCAGATCCGATCGTCCGCTGGTCCGGGAATCGAGCGCTCGATTGCTGTCGAACAATTTCTGCACGCGATGCAGAGCATATTCCTGCTGATCGGTAAACAGAGTGAAGACGGCGATCGTACCGCCGACGGCCACAACCACTGCCAGGAGTTTCTGGCCGAAGCCGCGCAAATACACCAGCAGGAAGATCAGACAGAAAACGCCAATCAACATGCCGCCCCGGCTTCCGGAGAAGAAGATCCACAGTGTATTGAGCAGTGCGAGGAATCCCAGCCCGCGCCGCCCTCGCCAAGTCGCCGATGCCTGCGGAAAAGCCAGGCAGATCGAGAACAAAGCGGTCAGCGGAAAGGCCGACCACGCGTTATGGTTCATGCTGGGCAGCTTGCTGATCTGCAGGAAGTAAACCGCCCCGCCGACAGCGCCGACCAGACCGTTGGTCAGGCCTACCCACAACAGTGCCTGCGAGTCCGGCCCGCACCGCAAGTGATAAAGCAAAAGTCCCAGCGCCGCTGTGACGTTGAGAACGTTGTACATCCCCACGTCGAGCGCAGGCGTGAACGTCAGATGGACCGTCATGAGAGCCAACAGCCCGATCAGCAGGATCGTCGCCCGATCGCGGAATTGCAGCACCTGCTGATAGAAAATCAGCATCATCAGGAGCAGCACGTAATTAAAGGTGTTCCACCGGAACAACCCGCCGCTCATCAGATACACCCGCGTCAGCGGATCGATGGTGCTGAGAAGACCGACCCCCAGCAGTCCCAGCACCGGCCGCCAGATTCCGGCGAGCGCCGCCAGAAAACCCGCCGTCGTCAGCAGCGTCACGGCAGTTCCAAATCCCGCAATAAATCCCAAAGCCGCCAGGCACAGGCAAAGGAACGCGAACCGCGGCCCCCACTCCCGGCTGGGTTCGAGCATTGCCGCCGAACGAGGCAGCGGCTCGGTAAATCGCAGAGTTTGTGCCGCCGCGCTCATATCGTCAGCCTTCCGCCTTCAAACACGCAATTCCAACTGCGGGAACAGATGGTCCCGATGGTTTGCTTCCAGTTTTCGACCGTCAGGGATTCGGCATAGGCCCGGCAGCGCCGGCGCAGGGCCGGCCAATTCCGCGGCTGCGTTACGATCTCCTGGATCGTGTCCGCCAAAAGCCGCGCATCCCCCGGAGCGATCAGCCAGCCATGCTCCTCGCCTTCCCCGATCACTTCCGCGGCCGCGCCGACACGCGAGGCGAGCACCGGTACCCCGTGCGCCATCGCGTCGAGCCACGCTTTGCTGAACCCCTCGCTCAGCGACGGCTGTACGCAGAGATCCGCGTTCAGGAAGTGCGTGGTCAAACCGGCGCGATCCTGCAATCCGGCAAATCGAACCGTATCCGCCAGGTTCAGCCGTGCGGCGAGAGCCTGCAGCGCAGCGCGCTCCAGCCCGTCGCCCATCAACGTCAGCCGCAGGGAGACTCCTCGCAACTTCAACTGCCCCATCGCCTCCAGCAGCACCGCGACACCCTTTTCCGGCGACAACCGGCCGCAGTACACTAGCTCCGGCGGCGACTGCAAACCCCGGTCCAGATCGGGCCGGATCCGCCGCAGCTCGCTTTCGGTCAGCACCGTCGAGAAAATCCATTCGATGCCCGGCGCCGGAGCGGACTTGCCGCCTCCGGTGGCGAGCATGATGTTCGATCCACCGGCAAATCGTCGCATCAGATTCCGGGTCACCCGGTTCATCAGCGTCGTCTGCGTGTTCGCATACCAGCTTCCGCCGTAGCGGGCCAGGAGCCGCCGCCGGCTGACCACCGCGAGAATCATTCCCAAGAGCGGCAGATCTCCCGGCAGCGGAACATGCACCGCGTCGGCCTGGCGGATGTGTTTCAGCATGATTCCGGCGTAATAAGGAAGATTCGTGACGACGGATAGTTTTCGGCGCCCGTCTTCTCCCGCCGGCCGCCGCATCGGAACAATCCGAGCTTCGGCGGGCAGCGGATTTCCGCCTGCTTTCGGCTTTCCCTGTACGACCAGCAGATCCATCGAGTCGAAAAGCGACGCAATCGCGGTCATCTGAATGGGGAACCCGCCGGCGGCATGCCACTGGCCGGCATCGTTCTTCCAGCACTCCACAAAGGAGATCGCGCACACTTTCATACGCGCTCCGGCTGGCCGGGAACCAGGTAAGGCCGATGAGGCTGAGGATGCACTCCGGAAACCCGGGCGAGCAGTTCCTTCCACTGGCCGAGAACGATGGGCCAGTCGAAGGTCGCCGCCTTTCGCCGGCCGTTGCCGGACAACTGCTCCGCCAGCGACGGGTCGGTCAGCAGCCTTGCCACTCCCGCGGCCATCGCCGGAGCGTCCCCGCACGGCGTCAGCAGAGCTTCCGTTCCTTGATTGAGCAAGTACGGCAATCCCCCGGCATCCGTCGTGACCACGCACAAGCCCGCGGCCAGCGCCTCCAGAATGCTCACCGGCGTGTTGTCGATGTTTGTCGTATTCACAAACACGTCGGCTTCCGCCAGATAATCCCCGACACTCTCCCGCGGCACGGCGCCGAGAAACCGGATCTGCTGGAACACTCCGCGATCCCGGGCCAGGCGCAGCACCCGGTCATAGCTGCCATCGGAATCGCCGCCCACCATCGTTAACGTCGCCGACGGAAAGCGCGGAAGCAGCTCCGCTAATACCTCGACGGCCATCGCCGGGTTGTAAATCTCGTGAAACCGCCGCACCCAGATCAGCCGGGGAGCCGCCTTCTGCCGCAGCCGGAACCGGTAGCGCGCGGTTTCGATCGCGTTCGGCACGAGCAACGCATCGGGCCGGTACGATTTCATCGTTTCGAGCAGATAGGGCGAAGGAGCTGTCACCGCCGCCGCTCGCGCCAGGCACCGGGTTACCCGCTCCGCCCGAGTATGGGCAAACTCGGGAAGCGCGCCTCCATGCATCGAATACACGAACGGCACTCCGAGCATCCGCAGCAATTTGCCGACCGCCTCGCCCCACAGAAACGCCTTTCCGCTGAACAAATCCACCACGGCCACCTGGTACCGGCCCCGATTCAGCAGCGCCGCTCGCAGCACATCGGCGCCCCGCAGCAGTCCGTTCGGAATCGAGGAGGAACAAATGCAGCTCCAGCCGCAGCCCGTCAGGCGATCCGCCAGGTCTTCAATCGGCGACCGTCTGCCGCCGTGTTTCGACAGAAACAGGCCGCACAGGAGTACCGCGGGCGAGCTTTGCGCTGGTTGCAACATGACGGGGGAAATTAAACGGCGCGGTCGGTCTGGAGCGGGACGCGGACATTCGCCAGGCGCTCGCCTTCGTTCCAGGACACGTAGCCCTGCACAAAGCCCTTCATCCGAAGCCACGTCACGTCGAGATTCATACGGTTGGGCCGGCGAATGAGAATCAACAGGTCAATCAGCAGCTCGCCGAAGAAAACATGCACCGCGGAGAAAACATCGCCGATCGACCGCTTTCGTTTCGCGAAACTGCGCCCCAGTCCGAACGCCGCGCGCCAGACCTGAAACGCATGAGCGTGACGGCCTTCGTCATCGACATGATGCTCCAGTTGAAGATCGCCGCACATCAACAGCGTCCACGTCTCGCCGACTTTCATCGAGAAGTCGCGATCCTCGACGATGATCTTCTCGTCGTATCGCAATCCCTCTACGGCCGCCCGGCGAAAGAACTGGCAAAATCCCGGGAGCCACTTCACCTTCCGGCAGCCCTGGAACGGCGCGGCGAAGGCGAGCGTCACCGAACGGCCCAAATGGTCGGAATCTCCCGGCTCCAAACTGGGAGTAATCCCCAAGGCCTTCCGCAGCTTCCAGCGCGGCGAAACCGGAGCATTGTAATTTTTCCGGTCGTAGCCGGTGAGACCGCCCACCCGCTGGTGTTCGGGCCGCTCCAGAACTTCGACCGCTGTCGCGACGAAGTCTGTAGGAACCGAGACATCGTCGTCCAGAAAAACAACGTAATCGCCCACCGCGCGAGAAAGCCCCACGTTCCGCGCGGGAGCCAGACCCTTCGGAGCCGGCATCCACCGGATCGGTATCGCCGCATGCTTCGGGAATTCCGGCGCCGTCTCGCCCTGCCGGCCGACGATCAGAATCTCCAGCTCCGCGTGAGTCTGGCGGAGCAGGTCTTCGATCAGCGACGAGTACAACTCGTAGCGCCGGATCGTACAGATGATGATGCTGACCGAAGGCATGAACTGTTACCGTCCGGCTCCGGAAAGCGCGGTTTCGCGCGCCCGCATCCAGGAGCCTTTGGCATACAGCCCACTCACCAGATCCAAGGCCTTCCGGCCGTCTTCGGCCACTCCGAGATCGCCCGAGCTTCCGCCGCGAAGCCATCCGGCAAACTGCGCCAGTTCCTCCCGGAAGGAAATGTCCTCCAGCGGGAATTCCTGCGGCGCGATCGCGCCCGCCGGATCCTGCAACCAGTCCCAGCGGCGGCTGACCACCACCCGCTGCGGCCCATAGAATCCGCTCCGGCCCGTCACCTGGATCATCGCGTCCGTTCCGAACAGATCCAACGCGAACCGGCTCTTCCACTCGGTGATGCTGATGTGGATGTGCGCCAGGCGACCGTTCGCCAGCCGCAGCGTCGCAAACGCATTGTCTTCTACATCAATCGGCCAGAACGACCGCAGCAGGCTGGCATCGCCGCCTTCGACCTCGCCGGCCAGAAACCGAACCAGGTCGATCACATGAATACCCGGATCCAGCAGGGCTCCGCCGCCGCAGGTAGCCTTCTTGGTCTTCCACTCGCTTTCGTATCCCGGACGCCCGCCGTGCCCCAACTCAAAGCGCAGGTGGGTCAACTCCCCGGCAACGCCCTCCCGCAGGAGCTGCCGCGCCCGCTGAATCCCCGGGTAAAACCGGTAGTTGAACCCCGCGGCCAGACGGATCTCCGGACGGAGCTTGGAAATAATCTCGTCGCATTCGGCGACATCCAGCCCCAGAGGCTTCTCACACAGCACGTGCTTTCCCCGCTCCAGCGCATCCAGCACGATCTCGCGCGCCAGAAAATGCGGTACCGCGATGATGACCGCGTCAACGTCGCTCCGGTCCAGCACCGCCCGATGATCGGCTTCCGCCTCGCAGCCAAACTTCGCGGCCGCCTCCGCCCTCCGGTCGGCATTCGGGTCATACACCGCCACCAGGCGGGTACCGGGAATTTCGGCCAGCGCCTTCGCCCGGTTCTGGCCCATCAGGCCGAACCCGATAATGCCGAACCGCAATAGTCCTTCGCTCAAGGTTGCACTCTCCGTAACGTATACGCCGATTCGTCCAGCGACTGCCAGCTCCGGTAGTCGTCCTTCGCGTGAATAAACCGGCCGCTGACATGGTTCGATTCCGGCGAAGCCAAAAACTGCACCAGCGCCACCGGCTGGTCCATCGTCCCCAAAGAGCGAACCTCCCCACCGGCCCTCCGGACGGCCTTGAGCATCTCCGTCTCAATGGCTCCCGGAGCAATCACATTCACCTGGACGTTGTACGGAGCCGCTTCCGCCGCAACGGTTTCCGTCAGCCGTACGACCGCGACCTTCGACGATGCATAGGCCGAAAAGCGCGGGTATCCGTAGGCAGCACCGCCTCCGGCGAAGTTGATGATCTTTCCCCGCCGGGCCTCGATCATCGCCGGCAAGACCACTCGCATGCAGTTGTAGGTCCCCAGCAGGTTCGCCTCAATCGCCGCCGCCCACTCAGCCGGATCGCTTTGCCAGATCTCTCCCGTCGAACCCAGAACCGCCGCCGCGTTGACTAAGACCTCAACGGGTCCCAACTGCCGGACACCCTCCTCGATCGCCTTTTCCACTTCGCCGTATTTCGAAACGTCGCAAGCGGCCGCAAAGACCGGCGCATCCGGCCGGACCGCTTCCGCGACTTCGAAAATCGCTTCCGATCGCGCCAGCAGGATCACGGGGGATCCTGCCTTGGCGAACGACTGGGCCAGCGCTTCCCCAATCCCGCGGCTGGCGCCGGTAAGGCAAACCACCGGTTTCCGGGAAGTTCCCTTCGTTCCGTTGCTTGAAATTGTCATGCCACCTTGCGAGCGCGAACCACACCGTGGAACCGGATCAACCGTTCCCGGTAATAGCGCTCAATATCCTTCGTCACGCGCTCGATGCTGAAATCGCGAATCACGCGTTCGCGCCCGGCGCGCCCCATCTCCGCCGCCAGACAATCGTCCGTCAGAATCCGAATCAGCGAATTCGCGAGCTCCGGAATATTGTCCGGATCCACCAGCAATCCTTCTTTTTCATGCTCCATCGCTTCCGGCCCGCTGGTTCGCGTGCTGTAGACCGTAGGACAGCCGGTCACCATCGCCTCCAGCGGAGCGAAGGCGAAGGCCTCCGCATAGGACGGAAACACTGCCACGCGAGCCTGCTGCAGTTGCCGCAGCACTTCGGGACGCGCCGTATGCCCATGAAACTGGACGCTGCTGCGCGAATCGCCATCCAACTCCCGCATCAACATGCACTGCATGGCGGCATCGCCCTTGCCGTAAATGTGCAGTTCCGCACGCGGGCAGCGGTGGCGAACCGACGGCCAGGCGCGCACTAGGGAAATGATCCCCTTCTTGGGAGTCAACGTTCCCGTGTACATCACGCGACCCGGATCGCGCTGCGCGAAATCGATCTCCGGCGGAACGGCAATCGGCACCCGCGAAATCGCTGTAGGAGGCGCCAGGTCGAAAATCTCCGCCGTGCGGTCGGCGGCATACTGGCTCACCGAGCACCAGAAATCCGACCGCCGGATCGCCTTGCGCTCCAGCCAGTCCATGATCTTCCGGTCCCGCGTCCACTTCTTCTCCAGCACGCGCGCGAAATACGTTGCCGATCCGTGCACCCGGGTGATCACCGGAACGCGCATTTTCGGCCAGAACGCCGCCCAACCCTGCGCGTCGGGAACCTCAATGAGATCGATTTCTCCGCGCCGCGCCCATCGCCCGATCAGCGAGAACAGCTTCATGCGCGCCCGCATTCCGCCCCAATCGTTCGGCGACTCCCGCAGCCGGAAAACCTCTACCCCGTGATCGTCTTCCCGGGCGGCTACCTGGAAATTCGACGGATACAACCCGGCGACGCGAACCTTGTGGCCCATTTGCACCAGGGCTCGTCCCAGCACCTGGACAAAAGTGCCGATTCCCCCGTGAGGAAACGGAGGATATTCGTGACAGATGAAACAAATCCGCATCATGCTGCTATCTTCTGGAGGAGCCGGTAAATCGTGGTGCTGGATTCGCCCAGCGGCACGCCCACCTGCAGGTTGACGAGCTTCCGGCGCCCCTCCCGATCCTGGCTCGTATCCTGCAAGTACTCGCTGACATGCTGCGCCATCTGGGGGGCCGACCGGGAGAATTTCGCCGCGCCGAACTTCACCACCGGCTCATAGTGTTCCCAGCTATAGAACAGGTCCCACAGCGGAACGCGCGCCGGCGGCGGGTAGGTGACATCAAACGCAATATTCACCACCGGCTTGTCCCGCAGCGCGAAATCCAGTGTCATCGTCGACGCGACATTCACGTTCATGTCGGTGTGGCGCGTCAAATTCGACAGGAATTGAATATCCTCGGCATACGGCACGCACAGCGACCATGGTCCGGACTTGGGGTGATACCACTCTGGCCGGGCAAACAGCATCTCCGGATAATCGCGCAGCACCGATTCGTAGCGATCGCACGGATCGACCGGGCTGGGGCGTACCACCACCTGCGGCTTGCCCGGAATCTCCCCTGTCCGAATCTGTTCCATCAGGATCCGGACATGGTGCTGATCGTCCGGACACGTTCCTTCGTCGCCGCCGGAGTAGCAGATCAACGGCCGGTTCGGATCGGCGCCGATCTTCGAAAAGAACTGCTCGCGCGTCCACTCGAATGCCGTTTCGGCATAGCAGTCGAATTGCGGAGTCCCGACGACGTGAACGCGCTCCGGAGCAACGTGCGGGTAAAACCGGAGCAGTTCCTTGCGCATGTGATCGCTCCACACCATGTAGTCGTCAAACGGAGCGGCAATGCGGCCTTTGCTCGTCAGGTTGTCCCAACTGGCGACGAACGCTACGGTCGGAATGCCCAGCGACTGGGCGGCCAGCACCGCGGGCAGCACTCGCGGAGCCTGCTGGCTGGTCGACATGAGCAGACGCGGCTTGCTTTCCTCAAACAGCTTCCGGTAATACGAAATTTCGGGAACCCGGCTGGCCGCTGCAAAGTACGCCGCTTCAATCGCCCGGACTCCCGCCGGAAATGCCGCCATCCGGCCGATCGCCCGCGCCGTATGGTTGGCAGCCTTGGTTTTCCACGATCCGCCGGTTCTCCGGCTGCGCGTGTACCGCATCGAGTGCGTGTCCGCGCAATAGACGTGCGCATAGCTCAGCATCTGGCGCAGCGTGAACGGTACGGGAAACTCGCGCAGCGGAGCCATCGGCAGCCAGTTGGCTTTCGCCGGCGTTCCCTTCGTCAACCGCTCCAGAGCCTCGTCAGGGCACCCGGACAGCACAATGGCTTCGCCCGGAAAACGCTGCAGGAACGGTCCAATGACGAAGTTGCGAAGGCCGGCTCCGTCCGGGGCAATGATGGCAATTTTCAATGACATGTTTATGACGCAGTGTTGCGCTGCGCGGGACTTCCGGAACCGGTCGCGGCAAGATCCCACGTCTCGTTCACCCGCCACCGGTAATCCATCAGCGCTACCTGAAACCCGTCCGCCACCGCGCGGCCGGTCTTGAAGAAGTTGCCGTCCTGCACATCCACGGTGGCCGCTTCGTACAGACGGTCCTGCTCCTCGGAATCCGCCTGGATCCAAAGCTCGACGCGATACCGTCCCGGCGCCAGGTGGACGCGCGGAATCTCGCAGGCCAGCTCGCCGTTCGCTTCCAGTTCCAGCGACCGGCAGGCCACAAAGCCGCTATCCAGGCAAAACAACCGCTGGTTGAGACTGTCCAGGAGGCCAATGCACACCCGCACATCGGAAAAGCTGCGCAAGCTCCGCACGCCCAGCACGATCCGCCCAAACTGCCCGGACACCAGTCCCGGCACCTGCATCCCCGTCTCGTCCTCGAAACGGATCGAGCTGAACCGGATATCTCCCGCCCCCTCGCGCGCGGAGATCGTCGTCAGGTCGTTATTCGTATCCGCAAAGGTCAGCTGCAGGTATTGCCGGATGATCTCTTCCGGGGAGCCCGACTCGACCACGGTTCCCTCGCTCAGCAGAAACGCGGAGCTGCAAAGCTGGCGCACCGCGGCCATATTATGGCTGACGAACATTACTGTCCGGCCCTGCCGGGCCACATCGCTCATCTTGCCGGTGCACTTCTTCTGAAACGCGGCATCGCCGACCGCCAAAACCTCGTCCACCAGCAGAATGTTCGGCTCCAGGTGCGCGGCAACGGCAAAGGCCAGCCGCAAATACATCCCGCTCGAATAGTGCTTCACCGGCGTATCGAGGAACTTCTCGACTTCGGCGAAGGCGACGATCTCGTCGAACTTGCCCGCAATCTCGGCCCGGCGCATGCCGAGGATCGCCCCGTTGAGAAAGATATTCTCGCGTCCCGTCAGCTCGGGATGAAAGCCGGTTCCCACCTCCAGCAGCGATCCCACGCGGCCCCGGACTTCCACCACGCCACGCGTCGGCTCGGTGATGCGCGACAGGATCTTCAGCAGCGTGCTCTTGCCGGCGCCGTTGCGCCCGACCACGCCCACAACTTCTCCCTCGGCGATGTCGAAGTTGACATCCCGCAGCGCCCAGAACTCCTGTCCCGCCGCCGGTCCATTTCGCCCGAAGCGCCGAAACGGAGCGGCCGCCATTTCCCGAAGGGCCTGGCCGAAGCTTTGAAACGACTCTTGCTTGGCCCCCAGCGTATAGCCTTTGGCTAACCCTCGAACTCGAATTGCGATCTCAGACAAGCACACTCTCCGGTTTCACGGACATCCCGGCACTAATCCATTGCCAGACATAGAAACTGTTGTCGCTGGCTCCCGCCAGATAGTCGCGCCACAGCCGGCGCACGCCCGGCGCGTCAAACCAGGCCGCGTTCCGCCGCAGGGCAGTTTCAATCTGATCCTCCGCCCACGACGCCAAAGGTCCGCGAAGCCATTCCCGTTGCGGTGTCTGCAGCGGCCGCTTGGGAGCCTCGACGATTCCCGAAGGTACCAGCCGCTGGGCAATCCGGCGGAGCCCCTTCTTTCGGATGCCTCCCGCAATCTTGCGCTCGGCAGGTTGGCGCAGCGCCAGTTCCACCAGCCGGTGATCCAAAAACGGCTCCCGCAGCTCCGTCGAGCTGGCCATCGAAACCCGGTCGTTGAACCGCAACGCTCGCGGAATTTTCGTAAAGCAGATGTCCCGGTATTGCAGATTGCGAAGACGGTCCGGAAACGGCGCAGCCGGAACAAATGGCGCGGCGGCCCCTTGAAACTCTGGGGTGAGCGTCTCCGGCCGCACCGGCGAGCTCGTCGTCCCCTGCACCAGGCTCGCTCCCTCCGGTTTGGCGTAGTAGTCGTAGCCGCCCCACTGCTCGTCCAGGCCTTGCCCGTCGAGCAGCACGATTGTGCCTTCCTGCCGCGCGCGCGCAAACAGTTGCGCATAAGCCAGCGTGGGCAAGCCCCCGTACGGTTCGTCGGCAATCTCCGCAATTCGCTCCGCCAGATCCGGAACCTGGTCCGGGGTGAGCAATGCCGTCGTCGCCCGGTGGCCCGTCTCCCCGAGCATCTGGTTCACCCATGGCAGCTCGTCGTAATTCGGATCGTTGGTGATGAACGTATACGCCGTCACCGGAGCATCGGCCCCCTGCACTGCCCGAATCGTGCCCGCCAGCGTGGCCGAATCCAGGCCGCCGCTGAGGTTCACTCCCACCGGCACGTCCGACCGGAACCGGAGGCGCACCGAATCGGTCATCAGGGCCTGGTATTCATCCAGAACCGTCTGTTCCGGACGGCTGTCATAGTCCGTTCCCAGACGCGCGGCCAGGTCGTACCAGCGGCTGACCCGCAGGCTGCCGTCTTGCCAGCTCAGGCAGTGTCCCGCGGGCAGCGCCTCGACGCCGCGCCAGAACGTCTGTTCATCACAATCGCTCGCCCCGGTCGTCAGATAGCGTGCCCAGGTGCTTTCATTCGATGAACGATCCACGCCCGCCGCATGCAGAGCTTTAATTTCGCTGGCGCAAATCAGCTCGCCGGAATTTTGCGAATAGTACAGCGGCTTCACCCCGAATCGGTCCCGAGCGCCGAATAGTTTCCGCTCCCGCTCATCCCACAGCAGGAAGGCAAACATCCCGATCAGGCGGTCCAGACACGCCTCGCCCCAGCGCTCCCAGGCAGCCAGCAGCACTTCGGTGTCGCTCCCGCTGCGATAGGGATAATCGTCCAGCTCCCTGCGCAGCTCGACGTAGTTATAAATCTCGCCGTTAAAGGCCAGCCACCGGTCTCGCGTTTGGTTCGGCATCGGCTGGTGTCCCGCGGAGCTCAGGTCGATGATGCTCAGCCTGTTCTGGCCCAGCATCGCCAGTCCCGGACCATCGACGTGATGCCCCCGGTCGTCCGGACCGCGATGCGCCATCACGGCCAGCATCGAGTCCATCCGCCGGACTGTGGGAGCGCTACCGAAAATCCCTGCGATTCCGCACATACGCCTACGCCGCCGGCGCTCCCGCCGCAGTCAAAGTCTGAATCGGAAACCGGTTCATCCGTTCCGTTTGAGAAGCGAGATACCGCTCCATCATTCCGCCGTCTAGATTGGCCCACATCCGGCGAACCGCGTCGGCGTGGAAATCCCGCTGGCGAAACGTCCGGCCGGCGGCGAGATTCTGCACTTGGCCTTTCACCTCACCGCTCGCCCACGCTTCGGCGACCGTACCGAGAGCGGCTACGCCGGCCTGCAGCGCCTTGGTGCCCATTTCATGGGATCGGTCTCCCGTTTCGGGATCCGGCCGCACCTGCAGGTAAATCGGACCAGCGTCGACCTTCGGGACCGCCAGATGAACCGTCGCCCCGACGCACTCCGGCTCGTCATACACCAGCGGCCAGAAATTCGTTCCCGCGCCGCGGTAGTAGGGCGAAAGTCCCAGATGAAGATTGACGATCCGGTCCCCAAAGGCCGAAAGCAGCGGATCGCGCAATAGGCCCGTCCCGTACAGCAGCACGAGATCCGGATTCAGAGCGTCGATCCAGGCGCAGACTCCCGGATCGTTGACACCGCCTTTCGGGATACGCAGCACTCGACCGTCCGGAAAATCGGCGGGATTGCCCAGCAATCTCTCTTCGGCGGCTTCCCGTTCGGCGAAATGCCGCGTCAGGACGTCCCGGTCGGCGGAAGGCAGGTCGCTCCAATTGATGCCGTCGGTCTTCTCTTCGGAAACGACGACGGCCAGGTGCAGGCGGCGGTCCAGCTCAGCCGCGGCGTACCGGTGGCGTCTCTCCTGGGCGGTGATGAGAATAACTCGCATTTTTCGAAAAGATCGATTCTAGGCGGCGTTGCTTTGCACGCCCACGCTTTGGTGCCAGGTACTGAGCGGCGCGGAGGCAAACAGCTCCGCTTCACTCCACAGTTGCGCCTTCCCCCCCGGCATGTGGTTGCAGTCGTAGCGGGCTAAAAGTAGAGGAGAAGTGGCAAGCGTCGTCTCGTCATTACCCGCCATCTCGACCGTAAACCCGAACTCAAATCCGTGCGCCGCGGCTCGTGCGGCTACTTCCGGCGTCACCGCCTCCCGCGTTCCATAGGGGTAGCTGATCGCCACCGGAGCGTGTCCCATCCACGCCGTCAGCAGTTCCTTCGAGCGGCCGATCGAAGCCGTCTGTTCCTGAGCACTCAGCAGACCCAGCGGCAAATGATCGTGACTGTGCGAGCCGATCGCCCCCGCGGCACCCATCTCGCGAATCTGCTCCCGCGTCAGGTAGAGCTTCGGGCTGATCTCCCCCTCGGCATTCCCGAAGTGCGCGCGGAAGCAGGAATCGACCAACTTCGCCCGGTCCTCCAGGCGAAGGGTGAAGTTCAGCAGATACTTCAGCTGCGCCCCCGCGTCGCTGTCGAACGGATACTGCGCCCGCATGTTCGCTTCATTGAACGCATGGTCCAGGCGAAGCCCCAACTGCAGCGCGCTCTCCTCCACCATCGCAAGCAGCGCTTCCGGAGCGACCGACGCGCGTAGCAGGTGAATCTTATGCACCGTGGCGACAACGGCATTCTCAATCGGAGCCGTATTGACGAAGTACAGCCCGGGGACACCCATGCTCCGCATCACGGACCACGCCGATTCGAAGTGCTCCCGCAAGCCGTCGTCGAAAGTGATCAGAATGGCGTGCTCCGGCAGCGGCCGGTCTCCACGCACCGCGGCGAGAACGGCGGCCGCGCTGACGAATTCGCCGGCCCGCCCCAGCAGCTCCAGCTGCTTCCGAAATGCCTCTGTCGTGATGCCGAAGATTCCGGGGAACGGTTCGTCGAAGCGCGGACGAACATAGTGGTAGTTGGCGGCGATCAGCATCGCACGCCTCCCGCCAGGCGGGCCCGAAGAAGTTCTTCCGCCCGCGCCAGGTCGGCGGCATCGTCGATATTCACGCAATCCTCGGGAGCGAGCGGTACACCTACCACTCGTTGGCCATAGAGACTCTTTTCTTCCATCAACGCTCGCCGCGCGGTCACGTACACCGACCCTTCCCGGAAGTAAGCGGGCGGCAAATCCTGCCGCCGGGGGATTGGCACCGTGCCCCCCATCGCCAGCCGCAACGTCCCGTCCGGACTGGGAAGAAACGCCCAATACGGGTTGTGCTCGGCGGGAATCGGAAGGACGGTCACCGCGCAATCCGCCTTCGATTGCTCGAACAATTCAATACACCGGTCGATCGTGTCCGCATCCCGCAAAGGATTGGTCGGCTGCAAGAGACAAACGGCGTCATAGGAAAATCCGGCGCGCTCCAGCTCGGAAACGGCATGTACCAAAACCGGCAACGTTGGCGTCGAATCGAGCGCCAGCTCCGCCGGACGGAGAAACGGCACGTCCAGACCGCACCGCCGCCCTACTTCCGCAATCTCCTCGTCTTCGGTCGAAAGAACCACTCGCGAAAGCCTCTTCGCCCCCAGAGCGGCCTCGGCGGTGTAGGCGAGCAGCGGCCGCCCGCCCACCGGGACGATGTTCTTGCGAGGCACCCCCTTGGAGCCGCCGCGCGCCGGAATGATTCCCAGAACAGTCAAGTGAAAAAATTAGGCTTTCGTGAAGAGGTAGCGGTTCTCGCCCACGCCGAACTTCTCGACGGCGTACGGCTCACCCTGCCACAGACGCTCGATGCGGTCGAAATCCGCCCCCCGCGTCAGCCGGCGAATTTCTGTCGCTCCCGCGTCCCGAAGCACCGATTCCACTTCTTCCGGCGTCAGCCGGATATTGATCGGAACCATCACGTGGTCCAGCATGTAGAAAATGCGGTTGCCGGGAAGCCCCAACGAGTCCAGGGCTCGGCGAGCCGTCTCGTGATCCACGCCGCGCATCACTTCCCGCAGAATCTCGATGGAGTGCCAGAACAGCCCGCCGGGATTCTCAATCAGGTACAGCCATCCCAGCCCGCCCGGCTTCATCACGCGAAGGTTCTCGCCGATGCCCTTCTTCCAGTCCCGCGTGTGGTGGAGAACGCCGTTCGAGAAAACCACGTCGAAACTGCCGGCGGCATAGGGCAGATCCAGCACGTCGCCATGGTCAAACTCGAACTCGGAAAGCTCGCTCAGCTCCGCCCGCTTTCGCGCTTCGGCGACATTGATCGGCGAAATGTCGATCCCGCGAGCCGGAGTCGCGCCGAGACGCCGCCACGCCCCCGTATACCGGCCTCCGCCGCATCCCGCATCGAGCAGTGATTTGCCCTTCAGCGAAACCAGATCCACGCCGTTACGCTCCAGGCGCACACTCAGCAGGCTGGCGGTCTCATCCCAGTAACTCGCGGGCGAAAATCCCCGGAAGAGATTCCCGTAATGCTGCCCCGTGACGTCTTCCACCTTGGGTCCGGCAGGAAAGCGCATCTCCGCCGCCGGTTTCCCGAGCGTGGCCAGTCCGCTGTCGGCCACCTTGCGAAGAGTCGCCGCGGTACGCCGCAACAGATCGCGGAAGGGCGCCGTCGGCTCCTCGTTGGAATCGAAGATCGCTTCGCGCTCCGCGAAAATATGGGGGACCACCCAAGCGCGAAGAATCGCCGCCGCTTGCGAATCGCCCAGTTCGCGGCTGGCCGCAATCAGTTCCTCGGCGGCTTCCGCCGCGGGGCTATCTGCGTAGCCTGGATAAGTCAAGTAATCAGTTACAACCTGCACGGTTTCGGCCTCCCGAAAGTTAATCGCCTGCTGCGGCGGGAGCCGCAAACGGCACGGTAAATGTCTCTGAATCTTTCTCGTAAACGTAATTCAGCCGCTTCTGCACATACGGTTGAAGAGCTGCCAGCGCGTCGGCAATACGCTCGGAGACAAACCCGTCTCCGTACAGCTGGCTGGGAGCATAGCGACCGTGCTCCAACTGCGCCGCGATCGCCGATGCGATCGTATTCTCCTGCGGCTCCGCCCGAGTCACATGGACGTCCGTTTCCCGCCCCTCCTGCCGCCCGCCGATCAGCACCACCGGCGTGCCGAAGTACCCCGCATCCCGCACGAAACTGCTCGAATTGCCGATCGCGCAGGATGTCTTCGCCAGAACCCGCAGGTAATCCTCCGGTGACAGGTTGGTAATCGTGCGCAGCCAGTCCGCCTTGGTCTCGTTACGGAACACGCGGATCGCTTTGCTGATATGGTCGGCGCCGGCGTCGATGTTCGGCCAAAGCAGCAGCGTGGGTGTCTCTAAACGCTGCAGCGCCTGCAACAGCTCCGTCATCTGGACACGCTCCCCGCCGTACTCCGTCGTCGTCGGGTGGAAAACCACCAACAGAAACGGCTGGTTCACATCGATCCACGCTCCCGCTCCGGACGAGTTCACTACTTCCGGGCCCAGTTCCAGATTGAGCGTGCGGGCGATATCGCTCGACGGACAGCCCGTCGTCACGATGGTGTCGGGACGCTCGCCCATGCGGACCAGGTAGTCGGCTGATCTCTTCGTGCTCGGGACGTGAAATTGAGAGAACTTGCTGATTGCATGCCGTGCGCTCTCATCAATCGAGCCGGACACTTCCCCGCCCTGGATGTGGAAGATGCACAGATTCATATAGGCGGCGGCGATGGCGGCGGCCAGCGCTTCATAGCGATCGCCGATCAGCAGGACCACATCGGGCTTGATCCGCTGGAAGCCGCTGGCAAATTCCACCACGCCAAATCCCAGGGACTTCGCCATGGTGGTCGGATTCGATCCTTCCAGCTCCATGAAGATCTCTCCGTCGACCCGAAAGCCGTCTTCATGTAGAACACGGACGGGATAATCGAAGCGTTCCAGCACCATCGTTCCGCTGCAGAGCACCTGCAGAGTCAGGTCCGGGTGCGCGTCGATCGCACGTATGACGGGCTTCAGACGACCATAGTTGGCGCGGTCCACTAACACCACGCAAACCTTACGAGGCTCGGGTAAGTTCAACGTCGTTCTCCGTTAAAAAGTCGTCGGGCGCGAGGTCGCGCTTCAACTCAAAACCAAGGAATTCGATCAGCCGGCTGGCGGGGATGCCCGTTCCCGGCTTCTTGGCGGTTAAATCGCCCGCCCCAATCTTCTGTCCCGCCCGGAGTTCCCGGGCGGCCACCACGCTCTTGCCGAAAATCCGCCGATGGCCGGCCAGCTCGCCAGCCATCGCCTGCTTGTCCACCGGGTTGGCCAAAGCTTCTTCGACAAACCGGACGCCCGCAACCAGCGAGGCCAGCTCGTCGATCGTCACCGACGCCGGCGTATCGGGACCAAAACATTCGCGCGAAAACACCACATGCACTTCGATCATCCGAGCGCCCAGCGCCGCCGCCGCCAGCCCCGCGTAGATGGTTCCCGAATGATCGGAAAGTCCTACCGGGCACCGGTAGCGCTCCCGCAGCTCCGCCAGCAAATTCAACCCGAGTTTGGACGGAGGACAAGGATAAGCCGTCGTGCACTGGAAAATGCCGACCTCCGTACCCTTAGAGCGGACCACCGCCACCGCCGCGTCCAGTTCCTCCCAACCAGCAAGTCCGCTGGACAAAAGGACCGGATGGCCCGTCTCCGCCATGCGCGTGATCATCGGCAGGTTCGTAATCTCGCCCGCGCCCACTTTCCACGCCGGAACGCCGATTTCCTCCAGCAGCTCCACCGCTTCCAGCGAAAACGGCGACGACAAAAACATTAGGCCCTTCTCGCGGGCATGTTCCGCCAGTTCTCGCCACTGGACGGGAGTGAACTCCATCCGCTTCCAGTAGTCGTAGCGAGTCGCGTCCTGGCGGCTGAACTTCACCCGCCACGGCTCGCCCGGCGTGCTCTCGGCGCGCGCGATGTGAGTCTGGAACTTCACCGCATCGACGCCGGCCCGCGCCGCCGCATCGATATAGGCATGCGCCGCGCCCAAACTGCCGTCATGCGCCTGGGCGACTTCCGCGATCAGGCGGCAACCGGCCCCCGGATCAAACCACGTCGGCAAAGGTCTTCTCCATCCGCCGGAAATAGAACGCTCCGGAGGCGAGGATCAGCAGAGACGCCACCGCGCTGGCAAACACAATCGGACCCGGCGGGTCGGTTCCCAAAAGTGCCCATCGAAATCCCGTTACCACTCCCGCCATCGGATTGATTCCGTAAAGCGTGCGCCACGGTTCGTCCAGCAATTTGCTGGAGTACGCCACAGGAGTCGCAAACAGCCAGAACTGCGCCAGAAAGGGAACCACGTACCGGAAATCGCGGAACTGGACGTTGAGTGCCGAGATCCACAGCCCCACTCCGAGAGAAGTCGACAGAGCGAGAAGCAGGAACAGCGGCAGCCACAAGATATTGACGGTGGGCGGGATTTTATACATCGCCATCATCACCAATAGAACGGCAAACGCAATCAGGAAATCGATCACTCCCGACAGGACCGTAGCAATGGGAATCGCCAGCCGGGGAAAGTAAACCTTCCGGATTAGGTTCGCGCTTTCGACCAGGCTGTTCGAGGCATGCGTCAGGCCGTGTGCGAAGAACATCCAAGGCACCAGCGCCGCGAAGGCGAAGACCGGATAGGGAACGCCGTCGGACGGCATTTTTCCCAGCCGGCCGAAGAACAGGCTGAAGACCAGCATGGTCATCACCGGTTGAATGATGGCCCAGGCCGCTCCTAAAGCGGTCTGCTTGTAGCGAACCTTAATGTCTCTCCAGGTGAAAAAGAAGAGAAGCTCGCGATATTCATAGAGTTCCCGCAGTTTCAGCGACACCCAACCGCTCGAACGTTCGATTCGAATGGTTGGAAGGTGCGCCGGCCGGGACGCCGGGATGGCGGGCGGATGAGTTGTCATGGAAGAGTCAGTCGAAAAACTCAGGATCTCGATCCGGGATCCTGATAGTGGTAATAACCCTGGTAGTAGCCGCGGCGCGGCGATCGCGGATTCCAATCGTTCAGCACCGTGCCGAGAATCGGAATGCCGTCGTCCACCAGCCGCTCCACGGCCGCCTTGGCCATCAGCTTCGTCGTATGACCGGCGCGCAAGACCAGCACAACTCCGTCGGCGCGCCGCGCCAGAATCCGGGCGTCCGGCACCGTCAGCATCGGGGGAGTGTCGATCAGAATCATGTCGTACTCTTCCCGCAGCCGGGCCAGCAGCTTGTCAAATCCCTTGGAATAGAGAAGCTTCGCAATACTCGGAGTGCCCGGCCCGCTCGGCAGAAGACGCAATCCGTACAGCGAAGTCTCCTGCGACAGGCTGGCGACAGGCAAAGTCTCGATCGCCCGGGTATCGGCGATCAGGTCGCTCAGTCCCAGAGCATTCGAAACTCCAAACACCGCGTGAAGCCGGGGCTGCCGCATATCCGCGTCGATCAGCAGTACCTTGCGATCGATCTCGGCGAGCTGCACCGCGAGGTTGGAGATGATCGTCGTCTTTCCTTCCCGCGGGTACGGGCTGGTAAACGCAATGACCTTGTTCTGGTTCTCGCCCGATACCAGCGAGGCCAGCACCGCCCGGAAGGACTCCACCAGAGGCGACGGAGTCGCCGACCAGGTCGTCAACTCAACCGGCGGAGGCTCCTCTAGGTCGCTCAGCAAATCGTCCGAGCTGCCCAGCCCCAGCAGCTTCGAGGTTGGAAGCTTCGCCCGGTTCCGCATCCCCGCCGACAGAACGACACCCAGCTGCGGTACCTGCAAATTCCGCAGATCCGCTCCCGGATCGCGCAAGCGCTGATCGGTGTGGTCCCGAACCACTACAAAGCCCACCGCCAGCATCAGTCCGCTCGTCAAGGCGATCAGCAGATTCTGCAGCATATTGGGCCGATAGGGCTTGTTGGGGACGCTCGCCGGCTCGACAATCCGGACGTGCGTGGCCCGCATCGCCGAGGCGACTCCCGCTTCTTTTACCTGCTGCAGCATCGATTCGTAAATCTGTCGATTGGTTTCGACCTCCCGCGAGAGAAGCTTGTAATAAATCAGTTTGCTGCTCTCGTCGGAAACAATCTTCGTCTGCGTCGCATAGGCGCGCTGCAGCATCTGTTCGCGAATCTTGGACTGGTCGTACTCGTTCTTCATCCGCGACAGGATGTTCGCCTGCTCCCGGTGCAGTACCTGGTTCAATTCATCGATCTGATCCGTCAACTGCTGCATCGTCGGATAGTCCGGCTTGAAATGTGTGCTCAATTCCACCCACCGGGATCGCAGCTCGTTCCGCTTCGCCTGGTATCCGCGCAGGCTGGAATCGTTCAGCACGTCCGGCAGCGTTTCCGGCCTTGCGCTCGACGCAATCGTTTGACGGGACTCGATCGCCACTCGCGCCGCCGTGGCCGCCGACAACTCCTGCTGCAATTGGCGAAGCTTCTCTTCGGCGACGCTGTTCTGGCCTGAGGCGGTCATCATCAGACCCGAGGCGCGAGCGTACTCCTGCAACTGTGATTCCGACCGCTGCAGCTGCCCGCGAAGCTCCTCCAGCTGCCGGGCCAGCCACGCGCTGGTCTGCTGATAGGAACTCCAGCGGTGGTCCAGGGCTTGCTCGATGTAGACCGAGACCAGCGAGTTGGTGTAATCGGCGGCAATTCGGGGATCGGTCGACTCGCAGATGATCTGCACCAGGTTGGTGGCATTAATATCGCGCACTTTGATCGTGGCTGCGGCCATCTGAATCGCGCTCTCCCGGGACGGCGCTGGCCACCACGGGCGAATATCCATCCAGCGCATCACCGAGCTCAGCCGGTCCGGCCGCGACTCCGAGGGTTTCGGCGAGGATTTCCGGAGATGCTCGGCCGCTTCATTGCGAAGAATTCCGCTCTGCAGAATCCGAACCTGATTCTGAACATAAGCCTCCCCACTGAGCCCTTGGACGCTCGGGTCCAGCGTCTTCATATTCAGAAAGTTTCCATTCGGCTCACGAACTTCGATGAGTTCCTTCGTTTCGTAAAGAAACGGCTGAGGTAGCGTGTACAACAAACCAGCCAGGCCAAACAGCACCGTAACGCTCGCAATCAACAGCCAATGCGACGCAATGAGCTCCCACAACTCGCCCAGATTCTTCCCCTTTTCCGCCGCGAAGGCCGGTTCGGCAAGGCGGGGGTAATCCAGGTATTGTTGCGGAGCTTCGCGCAGTGGAGCGCGTGCGACAGATGACATCGTTTATTTCCGTTCTCCGACGACCCGTATTCTCGGCGTGACTGCCTAGGACGGTTCCGTCCCGTCCAACCGCTGCCGGCGCATTAGGCGGTTGACCTGCAACGTCAGTCGCTGCAGTTCGGCGTCCACCTCCGACAAACGACTTCCTAAGTTCGTGACATCCTCGCTCCCGGGCAATGTAAGACGGCCGGATACCCGCCTCATGATCGCCGCCCGCGAGAAATCGGACACGCTTCGTGCACCTTCCTCGATGCACGCTTCTTTCAACCGGTCGTACTCGTCCATCGCCAAACGAATCGTGACGATCCGGGTCCTTGTTTTTCCGTTCAGCACCGCGTGAGCCTCGTAAGTGTTACGCGAATTTTGATCAGCGAACAGCGGCCTTCAAACGCACCGCCGTCCATAACGGGCTGTCCGCCTGGAGTGAAAGCCGTCAACTACAAGCACGGATGAAGGGAGGTTCGATTGGCTAGCGCATCCAGAAGGGGATGTCTCCGTTCCGCCGTAGGCTCCGCCCATGTCGGATCGATCGTCGTCCGGACAGCACGGTTCATCGCCGTGATCGATACCACCAACTGCATACGGCTGTCTTCTCTGACAACCCGGCCCACTACTCCTTTGAGTGGGCCACTCCTGATTCGAACGGCCTCTCCCGGCGAAAAACCTTCGTCGATGTCAAGATCCAATCCCCAATCGACCACCCGCCGCAAATCGGCTATTTCCTTCTCGGGAATCGGCGCCAAGTCCTTGCCATTCCTAACAATCCCAACCACGCCGATCGATGTCACAACAGCCATATACTCCGACATGTCAATCCGGCAAAACACGTAGTTGGTAAACACCGGCACCATTACCGTCTTGTAACGGTCAGCCCACTTCCGCCGAACCTTGTAAAGCGGAAGATACTGTTCGATTCCTTTACACCGAAATATATCCGCTACCGCCTTTTCGCGGTTCCATTCAACCTGAACGGCATGCCATTCTTTACTCAACATCATGGTTATTTAACTTGTCTGCTGTTTGTATGACGTTTTATGCATTTTTTGGCATAGCTACCGCTAGGCCACTTACAGGAGTACTTCTTGAGTACTTTTGAGTGACGTCGTTTGGGCTACAAAAGCCGGAACACGAACTGCACACCGCGTGTGGCGCCCACTCCCACTCCATCGCCTGCCACACGGTTCTTGCTGGAGCGTCAGCAATTCACGATCACGAACCCCGCCTCTACGAACAGTAGAGCGCTATAGTCGCCTATTTGCCGCGACCCTCACACCGATCCGCCTCTCTTAGATATCGACGACGAACCGCCGCAATAAGACCACAAACAGTGCAGCCAGATCCGAAAAGCCATGCTGAAGACGGCTCCGGGGAATGAAGCAGAACACCTCTTCCGTCGGGTGCGAAGCCATCTACTCGAACCAGCAGATTCCCTCTTTCAAACGTTGACAACAGCAGGTCGCCGGTCAGCGGGTCCATCGTAATGCCTTCCACCTGGGGAAGACCACTGAGAAACACACTCCGCGTGGATGGAATCGGATCGCCGTTCGCATCGACGTTGTAGGCCGCCACTACCCCGTTGGCAAACTCCGTGATAAGTACCGTCGGCTGCTCGAACAGCTTGGACCCCAGGGGAACATACAGCATTCCTTCCGGGCTGCCGCCGATATACAGACCCTCGCTAAACGGAATTGTAATTGTGTAAGTTCCGGCGCCATCCGGCGTAATGAACCCGTCATACCAACGGCTTACACTGTACGTTGCAATCTTCAATCTGCCAGCCCCCGGAAATCCGTCTGGCACGAACGTCATCGCGCCCACCGATGACGCAACGCCCATCATGGGAATCAAATTCGTCAGTTTGTCCGGTTCCGTACTACCGGGCTTAATCTGGCCAATGTGGTTGTCCGGATACGAGGTATAAAAGAGAACTCCATTCGGCCCGTACAGCAAACTGCCATCAATGCCGCCCGTCAGGCCATACGCCTCGGAGAACTGAGAAGAGTTGCCAAAGCCGGTAACATTGCCCTGCGGATCTCTAATTAACTCCACCCGATGAATCGCGGCCGTCCGATGACCGCCATTGGCCCCGAGAAGAAGACTGTTGTAGTCTCCGTGCATGATCGTCAGGCCGGCAAATCCGCCATGTGCGGTATCGATCCCAGGAACTGTTCCGAGTACAGTAAGAGTGTATTCGGAGGCGTATTCAGGTGCAATCATCGGAGCACCATAACTTGCGGCCGATCCCACAGTTACTGCCGCAAGCCACATACACAGCGAATACATCGCCGTCGCTTTACAGCGCGGACGACTAGACATGATCGGGGCGGGCGTCATGACCTCTAAATCATAACGGAGCTCTTATAAAATGCAAATAGTTTGGAATAGTGTTTACAGGGACCTAAAGTGCTAGTTGTAAACCTATATTCTGCTTTTCCCAAGGCGGGCGCCGAAGCCGGATGTAGTACTCTACTCGTATCTCATTTAGTTATTGCACTTAGCCGGATACCGTTAGTTTGTATTCGCCACAATCCTGCACTTGGTACCGCTAGTACGTTTTTGGTGTGTATTCGGCGGCACCTCGTGCGTGTTTACGACAGTCAGACCAGACTGGTTAGCGTTCTGGCAGTGACCGTCTTCCATTTACCACGGATCCCGCAGAGAAGGCGCCGCCGCAGAAAGAGCTGTTCGAAGTAGTTGGTCTCAAAAAAACAAAATCCCTTCCGAACGGAAGGGATTTTCGCGCGATACAGACGGTGGAGGCGTAATACGTATTCGGGAGTGGGACCGGCGGCCTTTTCGCGCTTAGTTCATTCTCGCGACCAGATGTTCCCGGTATAAAGTGTCACCCATGTCTCCGGCGAGTCAACGCGGGATTGCAAAGGAGCCGGTTTGAGTAAGCAGGCCTATGCAGACGTAACGACACTGTGGGCGTTCTGACACCGGATGTCGAACAACTGGCTGCTTGCGATATCGATCAATGGTCGGCCCGATGCAAGCAGGACTTCCAACGCGGCTTGGCTAGGAGGCTGCGTTAGAACGATATGGCTTGATCTTTGAATCAGGCTCTCCAAATCGTCTTCCAGAAGGCAACCGATATGTGGAATGGCGCTTAGGACGTATTGGCGGTTCACTCCATAGATAACCTTCAGATTGACATGAGGATCAAATACGCGAACCTGGCGGCCTTTGCCGATCAGAAACTCCATCAAATGAATAACGGGACTCTCGCGAAGATCGTCGGTATCCGCTTTGAAAGACAATCCGTAGATTCCCAGAGCGCTTGCCGGGATATCCATGACTCGATCCATCGCCCGTCGTAATTGCTCATCGTTGGCCGGCAAAGCGGCATTTAGCTGTGGTACTTTGACGTCCATCTGGCGCGCCCGGTAGGTCAGCGCCCGGAGATCCTTCGGTAAACAGGACCCACCGAAGGCCATTCCCGGCCGCAAGTACGCTGCCGACACATTCAGCTTCCGGTCGTTGCAAAGGGTACGCATTACTTCCGTGCCATCCACTCCAAGCGCCGCGGCAACCGCATCGATCTCATTGGCGAAGTTGATTTTCACAGCATGAAACGCGTTGCAGGCGTATTTGATCATTTCGGCCGTCCGCAGCGATACTTCGCAGGCGGAAACACCCAGACTCGCATACAAGCCGGAAACCCGGCCAACTGCCGCCGGATCGGAGCCACCAACGACTACTAGCGATGGCTCCACAAAGTCACGAATCGCCGTGCCTTCACGAAGAAACTCGGGATTGGAGACGACCGAAAGCTTACAATTTTGGCTTGTCAACGAATGGAAGACATCCTCGCAAGTTCCTGGAAACACTGTACTTCGAACCGCAACAATCAGAGAGCCCGTCCGGTGGGTAAGATGCGCTTCAATCTCTTTGGCCACCGTGCGCAAGTGACTCAGATCCAGATTGCCATTTCGCTCGGACGGAGTTCCGACACAGATCAGCACAATCTCCGACTGACCCAGAGCTTCTTCCGCGGAAGTGGTCGCCGTGAGATTCCCCTGTTGAACTCCCGCCTTGAGCAGCTCAGCCAGCTCCGGCTCATAGAAGGGAGCTTCTCCCGCGACGATGCGCTCTACCTTGAATGAATCGCGGTCGACACCAATCACCTTATGGCCAAGCTTGGCCAGGCAAGCGGCAGTCACGGCTCCGACATAGCCTAAGCCAAAAATCGCAACTCGCTCGGAAGTAGGATGGGTCATGAGTTCTCCGTTGGAAGATACTGTCAGCCATCGCCGGACGGCCGGTGATTCACGGCGCCTCTGGACTGCAAAGACTCTTGATTTACGCTGACTATTCACGCCAAGCGCGCAACAAGCCGCACCTGCGCTGGCCTAAGAAAGATTAGCCGATCTATCTGAGCCTTTCAATGCTTTTGACCTTATCTGGTTAGTAGTGGAAGGCGTAACAGTACTAGGTCGTATCTCGTATTGAGATAGTACAGTTATTGACACTACTAACCTACGTTTACAAGATTTTTACAACTGAGTCGGCACTGTGTGTTGGACGAATGACGTCAGCACGTTGCAGAGCCTGAAAAAGTCCGAATTATTGGCGATAACTCATCTATGGAAACGACGGATTGGTCCTTGACTCGCCTGCTCCTTCCCGGTTACGATTCAACTCGCGCTCGTATTCGCACGAACGCCCGCTTACAAAACGTTTACCGGGTAACTCCATTCATCCGGCCCTGACGGACACTTCGAGATGACTTCGGCTCCACCTTTCGCCCAGGACTTATTGAGCACTACTGCGGCCCGCCTTCCCTTTCGGAAGTGGCTGATTTTGACGCAGTATTACTACCCGGAGCCTGGCGCCCCTCAAATTCGCTTGCGTGCCTTGACGCGCGAGCTACGCCTTCGCGGGTGCGAAGTCGAGGTCCTGACGGCTTTGCCGAATTATCCGAACGGTAAGATCACTGAAGGATATCGGGGAAGCCTGTTCCGGAAGGACACCGTGGACGGAGTGCCCGTCCACCGCCAGTGGCTTTATGCAGCGACCGGCCGCCGGCCGCTGCACCGTCTTCTTTGCTATCTCAGCTTCAGTCTCGGTGCAGCCGCCCGGGCGCCGTTTCTATCGAAACCGGATGTTGTTTTCGTGGAAGCGCAGCCGATCACCCTCGCCTTGGCCGGATATTTTGCATCGGTCTTACAAGGTGTTCCCTTCATTTACAACACGCCGGATTTACAGGTGGAAATTGCCGACGAAAAGCGCTGGCTGGCGATGAACAGCCTCCTTCGCGCTGCCGGATCGCTGGAAGGATTTCTGATGCGGAAGGCCCTCTGCGTCTCCACTGTGACCGAAGCGTTCATCGATCATTTCGAGAGCCTTCGGGGTGTTCGGCGGCAAAATATCACCTTCCTGCCAAACGGCGCCGATATAGAGGCGCTCAAACCGATTCCGCACGATCCGGCCTACGCGGAAAAGATGGGGGTCGCCGGCAAAACCGTCTTCACTTATGCCGGCACTCACGCTCCCTATCACGGGCTGGAAATCGTCCTCGATGTCGCGGAGCGGCTTCGGAACCGGACGGATATCGCGTTGTTGATGGTGGGCCAGGGACCGCTTCGAGCGACTCTGGAGGAGCAGGCGAAACTCCGGGGTCTGACGAACGTCGTATTCCGGCAATCGCCATTCGACGAGATGTCGAAGCTGATGTCGATCACTCGCGCGTCAATCGCGACGATTTCCAGAATGTCTGCAGCGCCGAAAATGCGGCTTTCGAAAGTCGTTCCACCGCTCGCTTGCGGAACTCCAGTGGTCTACGCCGGCGAAGGAGAGTCGGCCGAGATTCTCAGCCGGTATGGATGCGGAGTCGCCGTTTCCAATACCTCTCCCGAGCCTCTGGCAAATATCCTACAGGAACTCGCAGACAATCCCTCACTTTGTGCAGAGATGGGGCGCCGTGGACGCGCTCTGGCAGAAGAACAGTTCTCTTGGTCCGGCATCGTCGAACGCTGGCTAGTGCAGTTGACCTTGCTTCGCGATGGGAAAGATCCCTGGAGCATGCAGCGTTAAGAGCCGCAGGATGCTCCCGTTAAAGGACGAGCTGAACATTCACAAATCTCTCTACTCATGCTAAGGAGCATTCAGGCCGAGGAGCCGAAATTGAGCACGTGTCTCCTCCGCGGCTTCGATCGAAGGAGGTTGAACGTCATCCAGAGCGTAATCCCGCTTCAACGCTTTCCACTTGAACCTGCCCATCTGATGAAAGGGCAAGACGTCTACACGTTCGACGTTTCCCAGGCTCGCCGCAAACTTAGCGATGTTCGCAATGTCATCTCTGTCATCCGTCAGACCCGGAACCAGCACAAAGCGGAGCCAGATGGGCTTTTTGAGGTTCGCCAATCGACGGGCGAATTCACGCGTGGGTTGTCCATCCATCCCTGTCAAACGCTGATGCCGTTGTAGATCCCATGTCTTGATGTCGAGCAGGACTAAGCTGACTGCATCCAGGTCGCCGTCAGTAAGACGGTCACCGAAGTATCCATTTGTGTCCAGCGCAGTGTGAACACCCATCTCCCTTGCCGCGCGAAACAGCTTGATCGCAAAGCGATGCTGCATCAGCGGTTCACCTCCGCTGACGGTGAGTCCGCCGGACATCACTTTTAAGCCATGGCGGTACTTCCGCAGTTCTTCGGTCGCCCTGGCAATGGTGACGGGCATTCCGTTGGTCATGCTCCAAGTATCGGGATTGTGGCAATACTGACAACGCCACATACATCCGGCAGTCCAGGCAACCACGCGGATTCCAGGACCATCCACCGTCGCGCCGGTAGTAAACGAGTGCAGGAAGCCGACATCTCCTGAGGCCAAAGCGCTTCGCATCGTGGATTCGGAAACATCCTTGGCCTGATCGACACGAAGTTCGAAAGGACTTTTTGCTTCGAGAGAAGTCATCGCGTCAGGCATGCCGGCCGTCTCCGTGGAAGGTTCGGTTGATGACATCCATTTGCTGCTCGCGGCTCAGGCGCACAAAGTTGACGGCGTAGCCTGAGACGCGAATAGTGAGATGCGGGTACTTCTCCGGATGATCCATCGCGTCCATCAGCATTTCCCGGTTCAATACGTTCACGTTTAGGTGGTAACCGGTCGTGCTGAAAAACGCGTCCAGCATGGATGTGAGGTTGGTGATTCGATCGCCTTCCACACGGCCCAATCCACTCGGTACAAGGCTTGTGGTGAGGGAGATTCCATCGGCTGCATCCCGATACGGAATCTTTGCAACTGACGCCGCAGACGCGTGAATTCCGTGGCTGTCCCGTCCGTGCATCGGATTTGCTCCGGGAGCAAACGGCTCACCGTGACGCCGTCCGTCCGGAGTATTGCCAGTCGCCTTGCCGTACACGACATTCGAAGTGATGGTCAGCACCGACTGCGTCGGGACCGCGTGGCGATATGTCGGATACTTTCGCAGCTTCGTCATGAACGTGCTGACAGCCCATGCCGCCAGCTGATCGACGCGGTTGTCATTGTTACCAAACATCGGAAATTGTCCTTCGGTCTGGTAGTCCGTGATCAGACCCGTCGCGTCGCGGACCGCTCGAACCTTTGCATGCTTAATAGCCGAAAGGCTGTCGGCGACTACCGACAAGCCGGCAATGCCGAAAGCCATGGTTCGCAGGGGCGAGTAGTCATGCAGCGCCATTTCAATGCGCTCGTACGCATACTTGTCGTGCATATAGTGGATGACATTCATCGCGTTCACGTAAACGCCGGCAAGCCATTCCATCATTACGTCGAACTTCGCAATTACGTCGTCGAAATCGAGGTAATCGCCTTGCACCGCCTGGAACGATGGGCTGACTTGTTTGCCGCTGATTTCGTCCCGGCCGCCATTGATGGCATAAAGGAGGCACTTCGCCAGGTTGCAGCGCGCGCCAAAAAACTGCATCTGCTTTCCGACAGCCATCGGTGAAACACAACAAGCGATAGCTCCGTCATCTCCCCAGGCCGCTCTCATGATTTCATCGCTCTCGAATTGAATAGAGCTGGTGTCGATCGCCACTCGAGCAGCAAAGCGGCGGAAGCCATCGGGCATGCGCGGCGAGTACCAGATCGTTAAATTCGGCTCCGGCGCAGGGCCGAGGTTATAAAGCGTTTGAAGGAAACGAAAGCTGGTTTTCGTCACGAGTGAACGCCCGTCGTCGCCCATGCCACCAATCGATTCCGTCACCCAAGTCGGATCGCCAGCGAAAAGCTCGTCATACTCCGGAGTTCGCAAGAAGCGAACGATGCGGAGCTTGATCACGAAGTCATCGATGATTTCCTGTGCGTCCGCTTCGGTGATCGAACCGTCGGCAAGGTCACGCTGGAAGTAGATATCCAGAAAAGTGGAGGTCCGTCCCAGCGACATGGCAGCGCCATTCTGCTCTTTCACGGCCGCAAGGTAGCCGAAGTACAACCATTGCACTGCCTCCTTTGCAGTCCCCGCGGCGCCCGAAATGTCAAATCCATAGGCGGAGGCCATCTCCTTCAATTCAGCAAGAGCCCGGATTTGCTCACTCAACTCCTCACGGTCACGAATGATCTCATCGGTGGACATTGCGGGATCGAGGCTCGACTTCTCCCACTCCTTCCGCTTGATCAGCCAGTCCACGCCGTACAATGCGACTCGCCGATAGTCGCCGATAATCCGGCCGCGTCCGTAGGCATCGGGCAGGCCGGTGAGAATGTGCGAGCTCCGGCAGCGCCGGATATCGCTGGTATAGGCGTCGAACACCGCATCGTTGTGCGTCTTTCGGTACTTGGTAAAGGCCTCGACAACATGCGGGTCCGGTTCGTAGCCGTAAGTTTTCAGTGCTCCGGCAACCATTCGAAATCCGCCGTTTGGCATGATGGCCCGCTTCAACGGAGCTTCCGTCTGGAGGCCGACGATTATCTCGTTGTCGCGATCGATGTAGCCGGGTGCATGCGCAGTGATGGAACTGGGAATTTGCGAGACGTCCAGAATTCCCTTCTTACGCTCCTCGACGAATAGTTCATTCAATTTGTTCCAAATACCCAATGTTCTTTGTGTGGGTCCTGCCACAAAGGCGCTGTCACCGTCGTAGGGTTCGTAGTTCTGCTGAATGAAATCGCGAACGTTGATTTGCGTCTGCCACAGTCCGCTCCGGAACCCACGCCAAGGTGAGTCATTGGTTCCGGAGGACCGAGCCGGAGAAATAGTTGCAGCCATTAAGGTCTCCTTATTGCTTCGGAACCGGGTCCAACAGTCCCAGTAACTGACCGGCATGCCGAGCAATCATCAGTTCTTCATTTGTAGGAATCGCCCAAACCGAAACTCTGCTTGCCGGCTTGGAGATGCACAATTCCTGGCGCAAGTTGGCATCCTCATCCAAATCGATGCCGAGCCAACTGGAGGACTCGCAGATCCGCCGGCGAATCTCGGGAGAGTTCTCGCCGATGCCCGCCGTAAACACCAGACCATCGATGCCCTGGAGCGCGGCGGCCAAGGCGCCAATCTGCTTTGCCGCCTGGTAGATGAAATAGTCAACAGCCAGCCGGGCCCGTGGATCTTCGCTGGCCAGCAGAACTCGCATGTCATTGCTTACTTCTGAGATGCCCAGCAGCCCGGACTTTTTGTAGAGGATCGATTCGACTTCCTTCGCCGAGAGTCCCAACGTTTGGAAGAGATAAAGAATGACGCCGGGATCGATGGCACCGGGCCTGGTTCCCATGCAAAGGCCGTCCAGCGCCGTAAAGCCCAAGCTGCTTTCTATGCTTTTGCGATTTCTCATAGCGCAAAGGCTCGCGCCGCTGCCGAGATGGGCGACGATGACACGTCCGTTCGCGATGCCCGGCGCGATTTCCGGTAAAACCGAAGCAATGTAATCGTAGGAAAGTCCGTGGAAGCCGTAGCGTTGAATGCCATTGCGACAGAGTTCGCGCGGCAAAGCGACGATTTCGGCAACTGCTGGTTGCCCGCGATGAAAACTCGTATCGAAGCAGGCCACCTGAGGAACGCCCGGCAGGGATTCGGATACTGCTTCAATTGCGGCGAGGTTGTACGGCTGATGCAGCGGAGCGAGTGGAATTAGCTGGTGAAGCTCAGCCAGAACTTCCGGAGTAATCACGACTGGCCCCGCGAAGCGCGGTCCACCGTGCACTACCCGGTGTCCGACACAAAGCACGCGCGATCCTCCGTATTGCGAACGGAGCCATGCAGCTAACGCGCCCAGTGCCTTGCGGCCATCGTCAACCTCCGGACCGAGCCTGCTATCGGCCAGCGAAATTCCCTCCGCGTTCTTGGCGGAGAGTCTCGGATCTGTTCCGATTCCTTCAATCTGTCCTTTCGATTCCAGCCGCCACGGAGTCACGGGCGATCGGCGATAAACGCAGAACTTCAAGCTCGACGAACCAGCGTTCAGAACCAGCGCGAAATCGTCCATTCGCTTGCGCCTCAGAGTTTCTTGCGCCGCGCGTGAGCCGCCAGGACCGCAACGGCACAGCTTGCGATCCGGGAACGAACGCTGTCGGATCGGCTGGTGAGGATGATGGGCACTCGTGCTCCCAGCACCATTCCCGCGCTGTCGGCATTTGCCAGAAAGCTGAGCTGCTTGGCCAGAATGTTGCCCGCTTCGAGATCCGGCACGAGGAGAATATCCGGATCGCCGGCTACCAGGGACCGGATCCCTTTGGTCTCCGCCGCTTCTTTGCTGATAGCGTTGTCGAACGCCAACGGCCCATCCAGCAGCGCGTCGGTAATCTGTCCGCGCTCCGCCATTTTACAGAGGGCCGCCGCATCGAGAGTGGCCTGCATTTTGGAGTTCACTGTTTCCACAGCTGCCAGGATCGCGACTTTTGGAGTTTTAAAGCCCAGAGAGGTAAGCAAGTCGATCGCGTTCTGGCAGATGTCGACTTTGTCTTCCAGGACGGGCGCGATATTGATAGCCGCGTCGGTAATAATCAACACTTTGTGGTAAGTCGGAATGTCCATGATGAACACATGGCTGATGCGGCGGCCGGTGCGAAGACCGGTTTCACGCGCTATCACTGCTCCTAACAGCTCATCCGTATGAAGACTACCCTTCATCAGCAACTCAGCCTGGCCTTGCCGCACTAACTCGACGGCTTTCGCCGCCGAGCCGTGGCTATGCGGTGCGTCAACGATCTGTGTGTTCTCGATGTTGATGTTCGCGGCGCGGGCAACTTCCTCAATCTTCCCCACCGGGCCCACCAGAATCGGCCGGATCAGGCCCAACTCTCCGGCTTCAATCGCACCTGCGAGCGCCGATTTTTCACATGGATGCGCGACGGCGGTCGGCACTGGCTCCAGACTCCTGCACCTCTCCAGAAGGAGTTCGTATTTCCCGGTTCCTGTCATGAGATCTCCTGGGGTTGTGCTTGCATCTTCTGTGCCGCAGGCCCGGTTTCCTTCAGTAAGAAGGTGAGAGCAATCGCCATCGCCACTCCATAAAGAAGGACATGGAATGTAATTTGGTAGGCTTCCAGCGGCGTCTCAGCTTGTCCGGAAACGGTCCGGAAGACCCACCCGAAAACGGGTCCCAGTAGAGCGCTGACTGTAAAGTTGAGAAAGTTGATGACGCCGGTTGCGGTGCCGCTATATTGTGGCGGATTTATTTCCTTGATAACGGTGTAAGGAATCATCGCCGCGCCAGATGCGAAGCCGGCCACGGTTCCCAGTACATAAGGCGGGAACACTCCCGGCTTAAATAAAATCCACGCCAGGCATGCCAGCAGCACGGCCGCACTACCGGCAATCACCGGCTTTCGCCTGCCCAACCTGTCCGACAGCCAGCCGAGTGCTGGTGCTCCCAGGATCCAGCCCAGCGGGACTGTCGCCGAACGCAGCACTGCTGCGCCGTAGTCGAGTTCATGCGCCTCCTGCAGGAATCGGACACCCCAGACCATGTCGAAGATCGTGGTTGGAATGAACAACAATCCTGCGATAAAGCCACAGAGTATGGATTGTCGATTCCTGAAAACGGCGCCCGTCGCTTTCGCCGCGCCGGCGATCCAACCGCCCTGCCTCGTCACGTTGGCCTCGCGCGGAATTACGAAGAATAGAATCGCCGCGATCGCCAACCCCACGATGCCCATGGCCCACCAAAACCGATGCCATGTCAGACCTGCGGCGAGCATTGGCCCGACGGCGAACTGGCCCGCCGATCCTCCGGCCATGCCAAACATTTGGGTGACACCGATAAGAGTCGCGGCTTGAGATGCGGGCAAGCTCCGGCTGGCAATGTACACAGCACCCACCAATGCGAAAACTCCGCCGGCACCCTGTAGAAATCTGCCAACTTGCGCAAGCGCCAGGTTTCCCGTTCCGAACAAGACTGCTCCCGTTGCGGCCATTAGTGCGCCGACCGGGATAACAGTTCGCGCCCCCAACCGATCGAGCGCCGCTCCGGCGATCAGGCTGAAGGGCGCATAGCCGTAGTAAACCAATCCCACTAACGACGCAACGCCGAGAGCATCCAGACTGAACGCGCCGGAAAGCTCGGGAAGCATCACCGAAGGAGCCGATCGCATAACGTACTGGTAGAAGTAATAGATAGCCGCCAGCAGCCAGGCGATCCCCGCTCTTCGAGTGTTCGCAGTCATTCAGTGTCTAGCAAAGAACCAGCGATACCGCCAAGCCGCCCTCAGAAGTTTCCTTGTACTTGGAGTTCATTTCCTTCGCGGTAAGAGCCATCGCATTGACCGTCGTATCGAAGTCGACACGGCGATTGGTCGGCACCTCGTTGCTGGCAATCATGAAGCCCGTCCATGCCTTGACAGCGCCGAAGGCGCACCGTTCCACGCAGGGCACTTGGACGAAACCGGCGACAGGATCGCAGGTCATTCCCAGATGATGTTGCAGCGAAGATTCCGCTGCATTGGCCACCACAAGATTGGGAAAGTCATGAGCTTGAGCCACGAGGGCAGCGCCCATGGCCGAAGCGACTCCAATCTCCGCCTGGCAACCGCCTTCCGCGCCGGAGAGCGTCGCATTGTGCTTGCAGAGATACCCGACAGCCGCTGCGGCTAACATGCCTTCGCGAATCTTCTGCGGCCGTAACTTTCGGCC